>CANRNT010000022.1 GCA_947631995.1 uncultured Clostridia bacterium
TGCTCCCCTTTCATTAGACTTCTTTCGGGTATATTTCTATTATACCATATTGTCTAACAAATGGGGAGCATTTCATTTTTCATCGGGAATTTTTTTAATCTTCGCACTTGCTTTCGAGCAGGGGCGAATAATATTTTCTGAACTGCTCAAACGTTTTGCTCTCTATGGCGTCGCGTATGCGCTGGGTGAGAGTGTTGTAAAAATACAGATTGTGCATGACCGTCAGCCTGCCTGCAAGCTGCTCGCCTGCCTTGAAAAGATGTCTGATATAGGCGCGTGAAAAATTGCGGCACACGGGGCAGTCGCAATGGGGGTCGAGCGGTCGGGGATCTGTCTCAAAACGCTTGTTGGGCGCGTGAAGTATCCCCTCCCATGTAAACACCGTGCCGTGGCGCGCATTCCGCGAGGGCATAACGCAGTCAAAAAAGTCAACGCCGCGGTGGACAGCTTCTATAATATTTGACGGAGTACCCACGCCCATAAGGTAGCGTGGCTTATCCACGGGCATGAAAGGCTCTACCGTTTCAATGATATTGTACATGACCTCGGTAGGCTCACCCACCGCCAGACCGCCTATGGCATAGCCGTCAAGGTCAAGCTCGGTTATCTGCTTCATATGCTCAACGCGCAGGTCGGTATAGGTACAGCCCTGATTTATCCCAAAGAGCATTTGCTCGCGGTTTATTGTTTCGTCAAGGGAATTGAGCCGAGCCATTTCGTTTTTGCAGCGGACGAGCCACCTTGTTGTTCTCTCGCAGGAGGCTTTGGAATAATCGTGCTCCGCGGGATTTTCAACACATTCATCGAACGCCATGGCTATGGTAGAAGCGAGCTTTGACTGTATCTGCATACTTTCCTCGGGGCCCATGAATATCTTTCTGCCGTCGACGTGCGAGTTGAAGTACACGCCCTCCTCTTTTATGCGGCGCAGCTTTGCAAGGCTGAACACCTGAAAACCGCCGCTGTCGGTAAGTATAGGCTTTTGCCAGTTCATAAACTTGTGCAGGCCGCCCATTTTGTAGATGATGTCCTCGCCGGGTCGGACGTGCAGGTGGTAGGTGTTGCACAGCTCTACCTGTGTTTTCAGCTCGTTTGCAAGGTCAACGGACGACACGCCGCCTTTTATGGCAGCCGCCGTACCGACGTTCATAAATACGGGCGTTTGTATAACGCCGTGCGGAGTGTGAAACTCCCCTCGCCGAGCGCTCCCCTCGGTCAATAAAAGTTTGAATTTTCCAGACAATTAAATTTCTCCGTTCTTGTAGAGGTTTTTATCCTCGAATTTTTCATAGTAGCCGATAAGCTCGCCGTTCTCATCGCGTATTGCGGCGCAGTAGACGTCGTCGTTGCAGCCGTCGCGGGATTTGTGGAACTCGAATATTTTATTGATACTTTTATCGGCTTTCATCTTCGCGACGTTGGCTTTGATGATATCGCGGGAGCGCTCGCTGTGGCAGTCAAGCACGCTCTTTCCGACCAGAGCCGCACCGCCGCGTTTGGCGTACTGCTTCACCGCTGCGGGGTTCATATAAATTATGGTATGCGCCGTATCGCAGATGACTACGGCTTTTTCATCGGCGTCGATAATGCCTTTGAAGAATGGGGAGAGGTTCATAGGGTATAGCTCCTTTAAATAAAATTAATCGGTGATTTTTTAATTTTGTCAAGAAATTAAAAGTTTTCGATCGACCCTTTTTTAAAAGGGTCGTCAAGGTCGTAGCGTATGCGTGCATACGCCGGTGAAACCCTCGTCGCCTGCGTTCGCTTGCGAACGCTACCGCAGCACGGCGAAATCCACTTACGGCAGGGGCGCTCCGCAAATGGGTGCAGCGACTGTAAGCAGTCGCCTAAAAACAATCCTGTGGATTGTTTTTCAATGAGGACAGCGGTCGCTAGCGACCGCGGGAAGAATTATTTCGCTTTTAGTTTTTGGAGCGAAATAATTCTTCGGGCGTTCCCTTTGGGAACGCTAATCCCATGCAAGAGAGGGATTTCCCTATGATAAGACCCGACTATTTTTACTGCGCGCGCTTGCGTGCGCAATTTCAATATGAAAAGTTTGCACAGTCATACACCTGCGGAGATGTGCAACAGCCGTATATATTCCTCATAAGGAAACTAAATGTAACCTCAATGTTGCTGGAAGAATATTCTGCCGGCAACGTGAAGGGGGGTGACGTGGTTTTGGTAGAGATGTTTTAGGAATGAAGAGTAATAGTGCGGAAACGAGCCACAGTTGTTAGGCTCGCTTTTTGCCATGTTATAGGTTAGAAGTGAGATGTTAGAAGTTAGAAATGGCTTTACCACTTTTGCGCGAAGCCGTTTTTTCTGCGGTTTAGATAGAGGCAAGAGACAAAACGAGCGTTTTGAAAAAATTGCGCTAAACTGTAAAAAGCAATTTCTTGCCTCTTGCTTCTCGTTATCTTGCTTCTAATAGCTGAGCCTCTCCTAGTTGTAGCGCAACGCTCTCTTTCAGCGTTCCATTCTGGAACGCCGTGCTATTGAATATACCATACTTCTTGCTTCTTGCTTCTCGTTATCTTGCCTCTGGTATCCGACCCACATACCGCCCCGAAGAGAGATAGCTGGAAGAATATTCTGCCAGCAATACTGAACGAACATCGAACACTTAGAACAGGTCGCTGTGTGAGCCCGTGCGGATAAGCCCCAAGACAAGTCTGTCAGCATAAATTTTGTAGATCAGCAGCCAGTCAGGCTTTATGTGGCACTCCCTCATTCCCTTGTAGCTGCGCGAGTTTTCCAACGCGTGGTCTTTATACTTTGGCGGAAGCTGCTGCTGTGAGGCAAGCAGCGAGATGACCTCCGCCAGTTCCTTTGGGTCGCAGCCTCTTTTCAGCGCAAGCTTGTAGTCTTTCTTAAACTGTCCGGTAAATTCAATTTTAAGCATTCAGAGCCTCCATAGCCGCCTCGACGCTGTCAAACGGTCCATAGACATCGCCCTTTTCAGCTGCGCTCATTGCGGCAAGTGTGACAGAGTTTGGCGTTTCAGTTGTGAGCTCAAAAGGTATCCGCTGCTCCCTCACCACGGTTTTGGCAAAAATGTTGAACGCGGTACTCACCGACAAGCCTATCTCTTTGCAAAATTTGTCAAACGCGACTTTGGTTTCTTCGTCCATTCTGATGTTTACATTTGTCTGTGCCATTTTAAGCGCCTCCTTATTATTCTTTAATAATATTATATGCGATTTTCTATCGTTTGTCAATATATTTCTATAAAAATCATAGAATAATCATACTATCTCCAAATGAGAAGAAGCGGTATCGCTCTTTGACGGCTATCTCATAGGCGCGCATGGTATTCTCATACCCTGCAAAGGCTGACACGAGCATGATGAGCGTGCTTTCGGGCAGATGGAAATTAGTTATCAGCCCGTCTATCAGTTTAAACTCATACCCGGGGTATATAAATATTCCCGTACTGCCCTCATCGGCGGGGATATCCTCCCCTTTGCCGACCTTTTGCGCGACGCTTTCGAGCGTGCGGCATGATGTTGTACCCACCGCTATGACCCTGCCGCCGCTTGCTTTGGTGTGGTTTATCATATCCGCGGTGGTCTGCGGAAGCTCGTAATGCTCATAGTGCATTTTGTGGTCTGCGACGCGCTCCTCTTTGACGGGGCGGAAAGTACCCAGTCCTATATGCAGGGTAACATACGCTATACCGACGCCCATTTGCTTTATATCCTCAAGCTGCTGTTTGGTAAAGTGCAGACCTGCCGTTGGCGCTGCTGCCGAGCCGAGTTCACGGCTGTATACTGTCTGATAACGCTCCTTGTCGCTCAGCTTTTCCGTAATATACGGCGGCAGGGGCATTTGACCTATCTCGTCAAGCGCGGAATAGATATTCCCCTTTTCACACTCAAACCTTGCTATCCTGTTGCCGTCGTCTTTTACCTCGATTATCTCGGCTTTCAGAAGTCCCTCGCCGAATACGAACCGTGTGCCGACTTTCGCTTTCTTACCCGGTCGGCAGATAAGCTCCCACACCATATTCTCTTTCTGCTCGAGCAGGAGAAACTCTATAAAGCTGTGCGTATCCTCTCTTTCGCCGTATATGCGCGCAGGTATGACGCGGCTGTCATTAAGCACGAGAAGATCACCTTTTCTGAGATGATCGCATAGATTATAGAAACGGTCGTGCGTTACTTCGCCCGTAATGCGGTCAAGACACATCATACGCGAAAAGTTGCGCGGCTCTGTCGGGGTCTGCGCGATAAGCTCCTGCGGCAGCTCGTAAAAAAAGTCAGAACGCATAAGATCGTTCATATCCGGCATGGGATAAACTCTCCTTTCATTGGAATAATATACAGTATTGAGCGGTTTATTCGGCACAGTAAGGTCAAAATATCCGAAAATCATCAAAATGTGTTGACATAAGTGAAAAAGTCTGCTATGATATTATCAACAGATAGAGGCGCGGCAACGATCAGTAGCTTGCCATGGCGCGGTAACACGCGCGGCAGTTCCCGATGTTAACGGCAAGCGAAAGGCAATGCCGCCGAAGTGACAGGTAAACGGGAGGATCTGCCGCTGATCCCAGTCTCAACAGGGCTGTGATTGTCATCATACGGTATGATGGAGTGCTATTGTTTACCAAGAAAATGATAAACATACTACTTAATATTATATTGTATGGTCGGCTGTTTTTCAACCGATTTTTTTAATAGTCGGAAATTTTTTATGTTTTGTGCATTTTTACGCCGTTTTCTTCAAAGCTTTTGTGGCTTTCGGCAAAATGCGCTGACAGATGATAAGGAGTAGAGGTCATGAATTACAAGGTAGGTATAATCGGCGCAACGGGAATGGTAGGTCAGAGATTTGCTTCTCTTTTGGAGAACCACCCTTGGTTTGAGGTAAAGGTGCTTGCGGCTTCCTCAAGAACGGCAGGCAAGACTTACAAGGAGGCTGTTGGCTCGAGATGGGCAATGGATACTCCTATGCCGAAAGCTATGGAGGATATGGTGATAATGGACGCTCAGGCGGACGTTGAAAAGATAGCCTCAATGGTTGACTTTGTGTTCTGCGCGGTCAACATGAAAAAAGACGAGATAAAGGCTCTGGAGGAGATGTACGCAAAGGCTGAGTGCCCCGTTATCTCCAACAACTCCGCTCACAGGCACACCGACGATGTACCTATGGTGATACCCGAGCTGAACCCCGAGCACATCGAGATAATAAACGCTCAGAGAAAGCGTCTCGGCACAAAGAGGGGCTTTATCGCAGTTAAGTCAAACTGCTCGATACAGAGCTATGTTCCTGCGCTTCACCCTCTGAGACAGTACGGCATTACTAAAGTCCTCGCCTGCACATATCAGGCTATTTCGGGCGCAGGAAAGACCTTTGAGACCTGGCCTGAGATGATAGACAACGTTATCCCGTACATCGGCGGAGAGGAAGAAAAATCAAACCTCGAGCCGCTGAAGGTATGGGGCAAGATAGAGGGCGACAGGATAGTTGACGCGACTGTGCCGTCTATCACGACGCAATGCCTCAGAGTACCAGTTTCCAACGGTCACATAGCGGCGGCGTTCGTATCTTTTGAAAACAAGCCGTCGAAAGAAGAGATACTTAAAGCTTGGAAAGAGTTTTCGGGCGTGCCGCAGGAGCTGGAGCTTCCGTCCGCTCCGAAGCAGTTCCTCAATTATTTTGAGGAGGACGACCGTCCGCAGACCAGACTTGACAGAGATATGGAGGGCGGCATGGCGATATCTATCGGCAGGCTGCGCGAGGATACGCAGTATGACTACAAATTCGTATGCCTGAGCCACAACACGCTGAGAGGTGCGGCAGGCGGCGCTGTACTGCTTGCAGAGCTTTTGGCGGCTAAGGGATATTTAGACTGATCAGACTAAACTACACAGAAAGGAACAAACTTTATGAAGCCTATTATTTTTACAGGCGCGGCGGTGGCTATCGCCACACCTATGAATGCCGACGGTTCGATAAACTTCGACCGCTTGGGCGCTCTTATTGATTTCAACATCGACAATGGCACGGACGCTATCGTCATATGCGGAACAACGGGCGAAAGCGCGACCATGACCGACGAGGAGCACGTTGAGTGCATACGCTTTGCCGTTGAAAAGACGGCTAAGAGAGTGCCCGTTATTGCGGGAACGGGCTCTAACCACACAGAGTACGCCGTAAATCTTTCAAAGAAGGCGGAGGCTCTCGGCGCGGACGCGATACTTACGGTAACGCCGTATTACAACAAGACCTCTCAGACGGGACTTGTTGCGCATTTTACTGCCATAGCAAACGCTGTAAGCATACCTATGATACTGTACAATGTTCCGTCAAGGACGGGCGTTAACATAACCCCCGAGACCTGTCTGAAGCTCTCAAAGGTTGAGAACATAGTTGCTGTAAAAGAGGCAAGCGGAAACATAAGTCAGGTTGCTAAGATAGCTGCGCTGTGCGGCGACGATCTGACGATATACAGCGGCAACGACGATCAGATTGTGCCTATTATGGCTCTTGGCGGAAAGGGCGTTATCTCGGTGCTGTCAAACTGTATGCCGTTTGAGACACACGAGATCTGTCAGCTTTGCCTGGACGGCAATTTTGCCGAGGCGAACAAGAAGTTTTTAAACGTTCTGGATTTTGCAAACGCTCTTTTCTGCGACGTGAACCCTATCCCCGTAAAAGAGGCTCTCAACCTTATGGGATTTAATGCGGGCCCGTGCAGAATGCCGCTCGTTGAGATGAGCGAAGCCAACAAGGAGCTGCTTGCCGCTTCCATGAGCAGACTGGGACTTATCAAGAAGTAAAACAAACATGAAAGATCAGAGGTCGGAGAATATCTGACCTCTGACATCTAACAGGAGGATCTCAAAATGACCAATATAGTTTTATGCGGCGCGCTGGGCAAAATGGGCAGAGTGCTGGCAAACATCATCTCCGCGCGCGATGACTGCCGCGTTTGCGCAGGGATAGACATCGGCGAGGGACAGGCGGACTTCCCTATCGTTAAAACGCCGCGTGAGCTTACGGAAAAGCCCGATGTTATCATTGATTTTTCGCACCCGTCGGTGCTTGGCGATCTGCTTGAATACTGTCTTACCAACAACGTGGCTCTGGTCGCGGCTACTACGGGTTATTCCGACGATGAGATAGCAAAGATAAAGTCAGCGGCGGAGCAGATACCCGTTTTCTTTACATGGAATATGTCGCTCGGCATAAATCTTCTTGCGGCTCTTGCAAAAAAAGCCGTAAAGGTGCTGGGAGGACAGTTCGATATAGAGATAGTTGAAAAGCACCACAACCAAAAGCTCGACGCTCCGAGCGGTACGGCTCTCATGCTCGCAAACGCCATAAACGAGGAATTGGAGGAGCCTTACAATTACATATACGACCGTCATTCGGTACGCCGCAAAAGACCTAAGAACGAGATAGGCATACATTCCATAAGGGGCGGAACTATCGTTGGCGAACACGAGATAATCTTCGCGGGGCGCGATGAGGTAATAACGCTGTCTCATCAGGCTGCGTCAAAGGAAGTATTCGCTGTTGGAGCGGTGAACGCTTCGGTATTCCTTGCGAAAAAACAGGCAGGGATATACGATATGAACGATCTTATGAAAAACTGAGGTATGATATGAAAGCAAGGATATACAAAAGGTCGGTGCCGACAGTTTTGCTGTACAATATAGAAAGCATGAAAGATTACAGGATATCCGAGATATGCGGCAGCGAGGGCATAAGCGCTGTTCACCTGAGCACGATGAACGCTCCGTATTCGGTGGGATTTCTGTGCGGTCTGGAGGGCTTCAAGGGGGATATCATGGACTGCGAGATACCGCAGGAGGAGGCTATGATATTTTCCGATGTTGACAGGACGGTCATGAACTCCGTTCTGGACAAGCTGCGCGCCGAAAAGCTGACCGTCGACCTCAAATGCGTTGTTACGGACACCAACAAGACATGGGCTTTGGGCGCGCTGATAACCGAGCTTGAAAAAGAACACAAAGCTATGCACGGTATAACACAATGAACAGGGTGCTTTGCTCAACGGGCGCTCTGCTCGGCAGACCAAACGGTCGGCGTTTTGACCTGCTGCCTGAGCTTGCTCCGAGGATAAGGTGCGACGGCTTTGAGTTTATGATGTACGATAGCTGGTACGACAAAACGGACGAGCTTTTGCGCGTGCTGAAAGGCTTGGGTGTACTCTTCCCTGTTATGCACTTTGAAAAGCACATAGGCGAGTTTGTAACAAAAGGCGAATTTGACGAGGCGCAGCGCAGGTTTGAATTAAACTGCCGTATTGCAAACGAGATAGGAGCAGGCAGGGCTGTTTTGCATTTGTGGAACGGCACGCTTTCCGACAGCAATTTTGAAAACAGTCTGAAAGGGTACGGGATACTGCGAAGCATAGCCGAAAAGCACGGTATAGAGCTGCTGGTGGAAAATGTAGTCTGCCACGAAAAAGACCCTATTACTCGCTGGCAGCAGCTTGTTGATACATACCCCGACGCGGGTCTTATTTATGACACAAAAATGGCTGCTTTTCACGAGCAGGACGAGCTTTTCTGCGGCGGATACCAAAGGCTCTGGCAGAATGTACGACATCTGCACGTGAACGATTACGGCGGAAAATACATGGAGTGGCAGGCTCTGAAAACCTTGCCCGTCGGCAAGGGACACATTGATTTTGACAAATTTTTCAATAAGGTCAAGAGCGTCGGTTACGACGGGTATCTTACCGCCGAGGCGACCGCTTTTGGTCAGAACGGCACGGTGGACACCGGACTTCTTAACGATTGCTTTGATAAAATAAGGGGATATCTTGATCGGAGTTGATAGTATGAGTATAAAAAAATTTGCTGCGTTTGCTGCCGCTGTGACAATGGCTGTTTCGGCTTCGGCGTGCAGCAGGATAGAGCACAAGGACGTAAACACTTCCGCGAACGGTTCTTCTGCGGCGGGTACGGCTGAACAGGTCAGCGGCGAGGACAGCAAGCCCGAGATAACTCCCGCTAAGCTGGAGGAGCTGTTCAAGGGCTTTGAGTCGGGTTTGGACGCAAGTGGAGACTTCTTTGAATGGTGCGTTGAAAGCACGCAAGATCCGCTTCTGCTTGACAAGATATACGAGGCTTTCGGAAACGGCGAGTTCTCCGATCAGAAGTGGTTCGAGCTTACGGGAATGACCGTCAAGGTGACGAACGACTTATATTCTGGCGCGGCTTACGAGCAGGACAACATTGTAGTTATGCCCTCGAACGGCGAGGACGGTATACAGCTGACCTTCGGGGGAGACATAAGTCTTGCTGACAACTGGACGGTAATGGACTACTACAAGACCACGAGCGGCATTTCGGACTGTATTTCTCCGTTCCTTATAGACAAGATGAATACTGCTGATATCGCAATGCTCAACAATGAGTTCTGCTTCACTACGCGCGGCGAACGCATACCCGAAAAGGCTTTCTGCTTTATAGCAGACCCGTCGCACGTTTCCATATACGGCGAAATGGGCATAGATATAGTCGATCTGGCGAACAATCATTGCTACGATTACGGCCCCGACTCATTCACCGACACGCTTGCAACTCTTGACGGTGCAGGCATAAAGCACGTTGGCGCGGGAGAGAACATAAACGACGCGAAGAAGCCTGTTTATTACATAATCGAGGGCAGAAAGATAGCGTATGTTGCGGCGACAAGAGCCGAAAAATGGACAGCTCTTACTCCCGAAGCTACGGAAACGACCTCGGGCACTCTGCGCTGCTATGAGCCTGACGCGTTCATAGAGGTGATAAAGGAAGCAAAGCAAAACGCCGACCTCGTTATCGCTAATGTTCATTGGGGCACGGAGGACAGCCACGAGCTGGAGGACGTTCAGCCTGAAACAGGTTATATGTATGTTGACGCGGGAGCAGACCTTATCATAGGCTCGCACGCGCATTGCTTACAGGGTATAGAATACTACAAGGGCGTACCGATATTCTATAATCTGGGCAACTTCTGGTTCAGCCACTATGACATTGACACGGGACTTGTCGGCGTTACGATAAACGATGACAACTCGCTTGACTGCACCTTCTACCCTGCCACACAGCGCGACTGCAAGACTACATACGTCGGCGGTGAGGAAGAGGGTCAGCGCATAATAGACGCTCTCAACAGCTACAACATAAACGCAACTGTAAGCCCCGACGGAGTTGTTACAGAGAATAAATGAGCTAATTTTAAAGAGGAAAATGATGAAAAAAATAGTTATCATCGGCGCGGGTCCTGCGGGACTTACTGCCGCTTACGAGCTGCTAAAGGACGGCTCGCGCGAATACGACGTAACGATACTGGAGGAGACCGACGCTATCGGCGGTATATCACAGACGGTACGTCACAACGGCAACCGCATGGACATAGGCGGACACAGGTTCTTCTCAAAAGACGAGCGCGTTATGAAATGGTGGCAGGAAATAATGCCGCGTCAGGGCAAGCCGTCGTTTGACGACATAAAGCTCAAAAGAAAAAAGAAGCTTACAAAGGGAGGCCCCGACCCCGAAAAAGAGGACAGGGTAATGCTGGTGCGCAGGAGAGTTTCAAGGATATACTACAAAAAGAAATTCTTCGATTATCCCGTCAGCCTGAAAAAAGAAACTCTCGTCAATATGGGGTTCGTTACGACCGTTGAAGCGGGCTTCAGTTATCTGAAGTCGGCGATATTCAAACTTCCCGAGACATCGCTGGAAAACTTCTACATCAACCGCTTCGGCAGAAAGCTTTACTCGATGTTCTTCGAGGGGTACACGGAAAAGCTGTGGGGCAGACACCCTAGCGAGATATCCGCGGACTGGGGTGCGCAGCGCGTAAAGGGACTGTCGGTAACGGCTGTAATAAAAGATATGCTGACGCCGAAAAGCAAGAAAAACAACGGCAAGGGCGAGACCTCTCTCATTGAGGAATTTTACTATCCTAAGTTCGGCCCCGGACAGCTTTGGGAAGCTGTTGCAGACGAGGTGCGCAGGCTGGGCGGCAGCATAAAGACAGGCTGCAAGGTAACTAAGATAGAGACCGACGGCAACAGCAGGATACTGGGTCTGACCTATGAATGCGGCGGAGCGGGGGAAAGAGCGGACGGAGATATCTTCATTTCTTCCATGCCCATAAAAGACCTTATTGCGGGAATGAGCGGCGTTCCCGAGGATATAGCCGCTATAGCAAAGGGTCTGCCTTACCGCGATTTCGTCACGGTAGGACTGCTGGTGAAAAAACTTAACCTCAGAAACGAAACAAATATCAGAACATTGGGAAATATCGTTCCCGACTGCTGGATATACGTTCAGGATACGGCGGTCAAGCTTGGCAGGATACAGATATTCAACAACTGGTCGCCGTACATGGTAAAAGACCCCGAGCATACGGTATGGATAGGTCTTGAATACTTTTGCAGCGAGGGTGATAAGTTCTGGGAGCTGCCTGAGGAAAAATGCGTCAAGGGCGCGATACGGGAGCTGATAAAAATGGGAGTGATAAGCTCCGAAAAGGACGTTCTCGACTCGCACAGGGAAAAGATAAAAAAAGCCTATCCCGCATATTTTGATACCTATGACGACATAGGAAAGGTAATAGCTTATCTGGACGGATTTGACGGCCTTTACTGCATAGGCAGGAACGGTCAGCACCGCTACAACAATATGGATCACTCAATGGTCACGGCGTTTGAAGCTGTTGACAACATCAGAACAGGCAGAAAAGACAAGAGCAACGTATGGAACGTTAACACGGAAAAGGAATACCACGAGGAGAAAAAGTAATTACCATGAGCGAGAAAACTTCGCAGGACAGCAACACCGTTCTGACCGATACGGAAGTAAAAAACTCCGAAAAGAAAAGACCCGACCTTGGCGCGGTAGCGGACTTTCTTTCATATGTAATAATGTTTGCCGTGTTTTTTACGGTAATGGGAATAACGATATATTATATAACGACTGCGGCAAAGGCTGAGTTCCATTCCGACTGCACCGACACTATAATGTGGGCTAACGCCTCGTATGAGAGCGGTCACATTTATGACGAAAATTTCGGCTACGCCTGCTTTCTGCCGTTCGGAGTGAACCTGATAATGCAGCCTTTCATTCCGCTTTTCGGCGTTTCCATGACGACGCACATCATAGGTATGACAGGATTTTTTATACTGCTTATGCTGTTTTTCTTTCTGATGATGATACAGATGAATTGGGATATAAGATACATCTGCGCGGCAGGCTCGGCATTTCTTTCTATGACGCTGATATCAAAAAAGATGAGAGAGATGTTCTGGGGACACACGATATACTACACGCTCGGTCTGCTGTTTTTGTTTATAGGTATGTATCTGTTCTGCCACCTGTTCAACTTAGGAGCAAAACGCAAAAAGCTTCTCGAAAACGGTGACAGCGCTCGCTCGTGCACGATAAGATACTGCGTCACGCTGGTATTGCTGTGCATATTTATTCTTTTTACGGCGACCGACGGCATATCCGCTCTGACGATATTCGCTCTGCCTTTCATTGCGGCAGGCTTTATGGAGGTTTTCGTCAACAGCGATATACCCGTAATGAGCAAACGAATGTTATATGCGGGACTGCGCGCGGCGCTGTTCCTTTTAATGGTACTGCTCGGACTGCTTTTGAACGGTCTGTGGCTCAACGGGCAGACCGCAGGTTATCAGGACGCTTATTCGGTATATTCTTCAATGAACAAATGGGTCGCCAACGCAGGCAGGATACCTATAGCGTGGCTGAATATGCTGGGCGTTACAGATATGTCAGGCAAGTCGCTTGCGATATACGACAGCATTATCAACCTCATTTATATCTTTAACGCGGTGATCATAGCCGTTATACCGTTGATAGCCACATCATTCTACAAAAAATACGGCAGCGGCATAAAGGGCAGAATGATAAGGCTGTGGATATGGATACATTGGGCGGTGACGGCTTTTATTCTTCTGGGAAACATATGCGGCATACTGTCCTCCGCCAACTGGAGGGTACTGCCGTCGATATGCACTGCGCTCGTGCTTTCCATACTGTTCATTATGTGGGCGGCAGAGCAAGCTCTCAGCATTACGAGGATAGTTATGATACTTATTGTACCTATGATCATGGTATCTTACTTTAGCTGCGCCAACATCACAAATATGCCGAGAGACGGCTTCAATGACAACGATCTGTATGTACTTGCTCAGCGGTTGGAGAGCGAAGGACTTTCTTACGGCTATGCGACCTTCTGGAACGCAAACGCTATAACCGTCATATCAGACTCCGAAGTAAAGGTACGAGATGTGAACGTAGACGACGGCTTTGTGACAAAGCGCATATACCAGTCGTCCGAAAAATGGTACGAGGATCAGCAGGGGCAGGAGAAATATTTCCTGCTGCTCACAGACGGCGAGTACAGCAGTCTGAAGGATCCGAAGCTGATGAATGAATGTGAAAGATATCTCAGGGTCAGCGCGAACGGCAGAGAATATCACATTATGATATTCGATCACAACATAGTTTAAGCGGCAAACAATTCGGCATAAAAAAGGCGGACGTTTAGTCCGCTTTTTTATTTTGTCCGTCAGTTATCGGGCTGCACACAAGCACATCGTCATCGACATCTATTATCTTTACTTTGCTGCCCGTTTGTATAACATCGTCCGTAGCCGATATAGCGTAAGACCCTATCGTACTGCCGAAAACGTCCACGCTGACACAGCCGCTTCGGTCATCGGGATATACGGTCTTGTACACCAGACCGATATGTCCGATAGTTACACGCTTATCCCGCTTGGGAGCTTTCAGCTTGTCAACAGAGCCGAAAAAGAACAAAAGCGCAAGCACGAACACCAGCGCCGCCAGCACTGACGCGGGATACGCCATATACCATGCGACCCCTTTGTATATAAGATACAGCGTAAGAAATGAGAAAAGAGATATCCCACTCATGGATATCAATATGGTGAGATTTCCGCCCGAACGCTTGCCTACTCCCCTGTCGGCACGGTCAAGCATTTCGGTGACGAGCGTTACGGCGGCGGTAGAGAGCGACAGCGCGCCGAGCATAAGCAGTACCCGCCCGATATGTCCCAATGACAGATAGAACTTGAACATCTTCACATCGTATCCCCATATGGGGATTTTCTCCTTTCACAGAATGATATTTTTCAGCCCTCGGCGGCGAACTGGCTGTTGTAAAGCTCGGAATAAAAGCCGTTTTTGGCGAGAAGCTGTTCATGCGTTCCCTGCTCGACTATATTTCCGTCACGCATTACGAGTATAACGTCCGCCTCGCGTATGGTAGAAAGCCTGTGCGCAACGATGAACGACGTTCTGCCTTTCATCATTTTCTCAAAGTTGCGCTGTATGCGTATTTCGGTACGCGTATCTATCGAAGAAGTGGCTTCGTCCAGTATCAGCATAGGCGGCAGTCGAAGCATTACCCTTGCAATGCACAAAAGCTGTTTCTCGCCCTGCGACAGCGCTCCCTCGTCCGTGAGCACGGTATCATAGCCCTGCGGCAGACGCTTTATTATGCTATGGCAATGCGCGGCCTTTGCCGCTGCCGTTATTTCCTCGTCGGTGGCGTCGGGACAGCCGTAGGCGATATTTTCTTTGACCGTTGCGGTCTTGAGCCATGTTTCCTGAAGCACCATACCGTACTCGCCGCGAAGGCTGTCAAGCTTTATATCCTTTACGGGAATACCCGAAACGAGTATCTCTCCGCTGTCGCAGTCATAAAACCTCATCAGCAGGTTTATGAGCGTAGTTTTGCCGCAGCCCGTAGGGCCTACTATTGCTATCCTCTGACCGCTCTTTACCGACAAATTGAAATCCTCTATCAGCCTTTGCTGCGGCGTATATGAAAAGCTGACGTTCTTTATATCAACTCTTCCGTCGGCGTCCAGCGTTACGGCGTTTTCCCTGTCGGGCGGCTGCTCCTGCGCGTCTATGACAGAGAACAGTCTCTGCGCGCTCGCCATTGCGCTCTGAAGCTCGGTAACAACGCCCGATATCTCGTTGAACGGCTTTGTATACTGGTTCGCATAGCTCAGAAAGCATGAGAGCTGACCTATCGTTATTCCGCCCGATATCGCCGAGAACGCGCCAAATATGCCCACTCCCGTATACACAAGACCGTTTATAAAACGTGTTGACGGATTTACAAGAGAAGAAAAGAACAACGCTTTTACACCGATCTTTCTGTACTTTTTATTTATCTCGTCAAACTCGCCGAGAGATATATCCTCTCTTGAGAACGCCTTGACTACTTTTAATCCGCTCAGGCTCTCGTTGACATATCCCGTCATCTCGCCGCGCACCTGCGACTGCTCCTTGAAAAGTCTGAACGTGCTGTCGGCAATAAACTTAGCCACGAACAGCGACAGCGGCGTCAGTATAACGACGACCACGGTTATCTTTATATCAAGCGACAGCATAAAGCCAATGGTAGCGAATATGGTCACTATCCCAGTAAAAAGCTGTGAAAAGCCGAGCAGCAGTCCGTCGCAGACCATTTCGGCGTCGGATATTATCCTGCTGACGATATCGCCGTGAGATGTGCCGTCAATGGTTTTCAGCGGGAGCTTTTCGAGCTTTGCGAAGCACTCGTTACGCAGATTTCTTATTACCGAATAGGAGATATAATTGGAGCAGGTGGACATAATCCATTGGAACACCGCTCCCAGCGCTACTACTGCGCCGAGCTTTATCATTATGTTTTTTATCGCTTCAAAGTCAACTCTGCCTTTGGATACTATACAGTCTACCGCGTCGCCTATCAACAGCGGCGAATAGAGGGTACACATAACGGTAGCGGCGGCGCATATCATAGACAGCACAAGCACTCCTATATACGGTCTTACATATCTTAGCAGGCGCGCAAGAGTACCGTTTTTCTGTCCGCCGATATGTTTTTTGTCGATGTTGTCCGTATGCTGTATCATCTTTGACCGCCTCCTTTCGAGTTATCCGAAAGCTGCGAGCGGCATATCTCCTCATAGACCTCGCAGGACTTCAGCAGCTCGTCATGCGTTCCCATGCCTACGCACTCTCCGTCGTCAAGGACTATTATCATATCCGCATTTTTCACCGCGCTCGCTCTCTGCGATACTATTATCGTGGTACACTTTTCGTTCCTGTGTGCCAGCGCGCGGCGGAGCTTTGCGTCCGTTGCCATATCCAGCGCCGAAGCGGAGTCGTCAAGTATCAGTATCTCGGGCGAGCCGACGAGCGCTCTTGCAATTGTAAGCCTTTGCTTCTGACCGCCCGAAAAGTTTTTGCCGCCCTGCGCGACTCCCTCATTCAGCTTATCGGGCTTTTGCTCAACAAATTCCCTTGCCTGCGCCGTTTCCAACGCCTGCCATATCTCATCGTCGGAAGCATTTTCGTTTCCCCACAGCATATTACTGCGTATCGTACCGCTGAAAAGCGTCGCTTTCTGCGGCACTATGCCTATCATTTTTCTCAGCTGCTTTGTCGGATAGCTTTTAACGTCCGCTCCGTTTACCGCGACCCTGCCCTCGGTAACGTCATAAAAGCGCGGTATGAGGTTTACGAGCGTTGATTTGCCCGAACCTGTTCCGCCTATTATGCCGAGAGTTTTGCCTTTGCCGAGTGAAAAGCTGATATTCTTCAGCGAGCATTCCTCCGTCTGCGAATAGGCAAAGCTGACGTTTTCAAAGCGCACCGCAGGGGCGTCTGGCTCGGGAGTTACCTCCTGCGAAGCTGTTTCTGTCACCGACGGCTGAACGCTGAGCAGGTCGGATATCCTTGCAGCGGAGGCGTTTCCCTTAGTCACAAAGATTATCAGGTCTGCGAACGCTATCAGGGCAGTGAGTATCATTGTCATATAGCTGACCAAGGCTATAAGCTCTCCCTGCTCTATCCCGCCTATGTTCACGCTTATGCCGCCGCACCATATCAGCGTTATTATGGCGGCGTAAACTATGATACATGTAAGAGGGTTGAGCAATGCCGATATCCGTCCAACAGACACCTGCGACTGTTCAAGCGACTTTGTTTTGCCGTAAAACTCTCTTTTTTCTCTTTCCTGCGCCGAAAATGCTCTTATCACTCTCGCGCCCGACAGGTTCTCCCTGACCGACTGCGTAACGCCGTCCAGCTTTTGCTGTATTAGCTTATATCTCGGCAGATTTGCGCGCATTATAAGATATATGACCAGTCCCAGCGCGGGAACGGCAACAACGAATATGAGCGACAGTCTGACGCTTACCGTAAACGCCATTATCACCGCGCCTGCCACTATGAACGGCGAGCGCATGAACAGTCTTAAAAAGCGGTTCACGCCGTCCTGAGCGAGATTGATATCGCTCGTTATCCTGTTTATAAGTGTTGAGCCGCCGATACGGTCTATCTCGGCATAAGAAAGGCTTCCTATATGCTTATACACATCTGTACGCAGAGCAGTTCCGAAGCCGAAAGCCGCCACCGCCGCAAAGTACTGAGCCGTCAGCGAACAGGCAAGACCCAATATCCCCAGCAGCACCAGCACCGCGCCGCGCTTGAGTATATAGCCGCTGTCGGCATTTGCAACGCCAACGTCGATTATATCCGCCATTATCAGCGGCACGAGAAGCTCGAATATGGCTTCCGTGAGCTTGAAAAGCGGAGCTATGACGGACTGAGCCTTGTTGTTTTTCAAGTATCTTATAAGGCTAAGCAAAAGTTTCACCCTTTACAAAAAATTCTGTTGAAATCAAGCCTTGAATGTGTTAAAATATATATACTACAAATTCACGAAAGGCAAAGTTTTATGTACGACTTTATAATAAAAGCAGACAACGCCGCCGCCGACTTTATGCTGGGCATACAGAACAATTTTCTCACCGCTTTGCTGAAAGCAGTCACCTACGCCACCGAAAAAGGCATACTGTGGATAGCCCTCGGTATATTCCTGCTTGCTTACAAGCCTACGCGCCGCTTCGGAATAGTTTACGCCATATCGCTTTTCAGCGCGTTCATGCTCTCGGAATATGTTCTCAAATTTATCGTATGCCGCGAACGCCCGTTCATTGTGCGCGACGATATCAGGCTTCTTATAAAGCCGCCCTCGGGGTACTCGTTCCCGTCAAGCCACTCCTGCTCGTCATTTGCCTGCGCGACGGCTATATTCATAAAGCGCAAGGGGCTTGGGACTGCGGCTTTGCTGTTTGCGCTCATGGTCGCTTTTTCGCGGGTATACTTCACGGTGCACTGGTTAACGGACGTTCTTGCAGGCTCGCTGACAGGCATACTGTGCGCCGTTATAACGAGCATAGTATACAACGCTGTATCAAAACGCCGCAAGGCTTAAATGTACTGTCCGAACCTCTCGCATATCCTTTTCATAATATCGTAAGATATTTCGCGGTATATGGTAGTGTGCCGCGGCCGGTCTGCAACATAATAGGTTATGTTTATCATTATCTTAGAATAATCGGGCAGATAGTAGACCTTGGCAAGCAGGTAGCTCGCCTTTGAGGCATAGTAATTTGACGGCGTAAGAGTAGGTATAAGGTCGGGTCTGCCCTCAACCATTGCGTCTAAAACTTCTGTTTTTATAGCCTCAAAGCTGAATTCTTTGCACTTAACGCCGCTTTGCTTTACAAAGGCGGGTACTTTGACCTTGTTGCATTTACCGCCGTTTTGTTTATCTTTCTTCAACATATCGAGTAAGCCCATATATACACCCCATTATACTATGATACATCGCTTATAATAGTATAATACATTTTGCGGAAAACGTCAACAGGGGGGCAAAGCAAAAAGCAAAAAAAGGGATATGCTTCCAAAAAAGCGCCGCAAAATTTATGACTATTGCATATTGAATAGAAGTTGAAAAAGTGTTATACTATTACTAATAATATTGACAAGCCGTATAGGAGGTAAACCGTATGGAAAACAGACTTCAGGAGATAACTTCACGCAAGAACAGAGGTATAAAGATAGGTGTTATACCCGGTCATTTTGCGACCAACCACTCGCACGTCAACTACTATGTTGATATGACCTCGATAAAAACAAGCTCGCAGATGGCTAAAGCTGCTGCGGAGGAGCTTGCCGCGGGCTACAATTCCACGCACATCGAAACGATAATCTGTCTCGAGGGCACGGAGGTCATCGGCGCATTTCTGGCGCGCGAGCTTTCAAACGCGGGCATAAACAGCGGCTCTGACATAAAGGTCGTTACGCCCGAGCTGAACGCGAACAATCAGCTCATCTTCCGCGACAACACCCAGAAGCTCATCTGGGGCAAGCAGGTAATAGTGCTGATATCCTCGGCTTCGACGGGCAAAACCATATCGAGGACGGTAGACTGCCTGAAATACTACAACGGTCAGCTTGCAGGTATAGCGGCTATCTTCTCGGCGATCGACCGTTCGCACGATGTTGAGGTACATTCTATTTTCACGCCCGGCGACCTGCCGAAGTATGAGAACTACTCCGCCGACAGCTGTCCTATGTGCAAAAGCGGCGTAAAGGTTGACGCGCTGATAAACAGCTACGGTTACTCAAAACTCTGATATTGTGCATTTTGTGCAAAATTATCAGTACCGGATACAATATATTGTGCTTATCACGTCTTGACATATCAGCCGAGACGTGATATTATTTTTATAGAAGAAAATTATTTTGCTGCTTACGCAGCGGCGCGTTCAACGCCCTCTGCACTTCGGTTATTCCCTCATTTTGAGTGTGCTAACACTTTTGCGCATTTCCTGCGAGGGGGACACCATAGGGATTATAGGGGGTAAATATGACTGGTAGGGCGCGCGCTTTACCCCCTACCCTAAGGTTTCCCCCTCGCGCTCCCTCTTCCTTATCCACACCCTCAGCCACGCGCTATTCCTTGGTGGAATTTCGCGACCTCTTCGCTCGGAACTTTGTACCTTTGTGGAGGAGGCGAGAGAGCGAAATACGCATAGGTTTTGTTTTGGCAACAACAGAGGTCAGTAGTGCAGGAATTTGATTTATAACGTACTGCGGATTATACTATTTTGGAGAAATTGTAATATACCCTGTCCACATACCACCCAAGACGAAAGATGTCTGGCAGAATATTCTTCCGGTGCTCTCTTGTTGGTCGGATAGTGGGTGGGAATATTTATAATTTATAGATTTGTTTTATATGAATTTTTCACATTGTACGGCCTTCCGGAATGGAACGCCAAACTAAGTGGAAAGATTTTATATAATATATTTAATAAATACCCCTCCCACTAACCGCCCCAAAAAGAAAGACGACTGGCAGAATATTCTTCCAACACGTGGTGGCAGACGTGGCTTTTGTAGTGATGTTTTGGGAGTGGAGAGTAATTAGTGGGCGGTGAGCTGTATTTGTCGGGTACGTTTCTTGCTTCTTGACTCTTGTAAACCGCAGGAGTGACAAGTTTGCACAAAGACAGAAAAAGACTTTTCTAACTTCTAACATCTCACCTCTAACCTCTAATAGCGGCGCGCACGGTGTGTGTTTCTTGTGGGGCGCTGCCCGGCGGCTGCTTGCATACGCTACGACCCATGCAAGCCTTGGCAGTTGCGAAGCAACTGTAAAAAAGAGGTCGATCGAAAACTTTTATATTCTTGACAAGATTTAACCCTTTATCTAATAGGAGGTTCACTATGAAATTCAAACAATGGCAGGGCTTTACGCATGGCGACTGGTGCACAGGTATAAACGTGCGCAATTTTATACAGACTAACTACACCCCCTATACGGGCGACGACAGCTTCCTTGAAACGGCTACCGAGCGCACTAACGCCCTGATGGACAAGCTGCGCGGTCTACAAAAACAGGAGCGCGAAAAAGGCGGCGTTTTGGACATTGACACAACGACCGTTTCTTCGCTGTGCAACTACAAGGCAGGCTACCTTGACAAGGAAAACGAGCTTATTGTCGGCTTGCAGACGGACGCGCCCCTCAAAAGAGGCGTAAACCCGTTTGGCGGCATAAGAATGGCGCGCGAGGCGTGCGAGGCTTACGGCTACAAGCTCTCCGACAAGATAGAGGAATACTTCACCTACCGCACCACCCACAACGACGGCGTTTTCCGCTGCTACACCCCAGAGATGAAAGCCGCTCGTCATTGTGCACTGCTTACGGGTCTGCCCGACGCATACGGCAGAGGCAGGATCATCGGCGACTACCGCAGGGTGGCTCTTTACGGTGTTGACGCGCTCATAGAGCAAAAGCGCCTTGACAAGCTGAAGATCGGCGAGGGCGTAATGAACGCCGACACTATAAAGCTCACCGAGGAGCTTTTCCAGCAGATAAACTTCCTCGGCAAGCTGAAAGAAATGGCTGCCATCTACGGCTTTGATATAAGTGAGCCTGCTTCAACAGCGCAGGAAGCTATGCAATGGACGTACTTCGGCTACCTTGCCGCTAACAAGGAGCAAAACGGCGCGGCGATGTCGCTTGGCAGAGTAAGCACATTTTTTGACATATACATCGAGCGCGACATACAAAACGGTATACTCGACGAAAAAGGCGCGCAGGAGCTTTTCGACCAGTTTGTTATGAAGCTGAGAATGGCTCGCCACCTGCGCACGCCCGACTACAACGAGCTTTTCGGCGGCGACCCGATGTGGATAACCGAAAGCGTTGGCGGCATGGGCGAGAACAACACGACGCTGGTAACAAAGTCGAGCTTCCGCATACTCAACACGCTGTACACGCTTGGCAGCGCGCCCGAGCCGAACCTTACGGTTCTTTGGAGCGCACGCCTGCCCGAGGGCTTCAAACGCTTCTGCGCAAAGGTATCGCAGGATACGGATTCCATTCAGTACGAAAACGACGACCTTATGCGGCCGCACTTCGGCGATGATTACGCGATAGCCTGCTGTGTTTCGGCTATGAAGGTAGGCAAGCAGATGCAGTTTTTCGGCGCGAGGGCGAATTTGGCAAAGCTTCTGTTGCTTGCTATAAACGGCGGTATTGACAACGTATTCGGCACGCGGGTAGGGCCGCAAATGCAGCCAATGCAGGACGAGTATCTCGACTACGACAAGGTAATGGAGCGCTTCCGCCTTTACCGCGAATGGCTGTGCAGGCTGTATGTAAACACGATGAACGTGATACACTATATGCATGACAAGTACGCGTATGAAAAGATACAAATGGCTCTTCACGACACCGATGTTGAGCGGCTTATGGCGTTTGGCGTGGCAGGGCTTTCGGTGCTTACGGATTCGCTGTCGGCGATAAAGTATGCAAAGGTAAAGCCAATTCGCGACGAGAACGGCATTATAGTTGATTTTGAAACTACGGGTGATTTCCCCAAGTACGGCAACGACGATGACCGCGCGGACACCATAGCGCAGGATATGCTCCACGAGTTTATAGACGAGCTGAAGAAAACTCCCACCTACAGAAACGCTCGTCACACACTTTCGGTGCTGACGATAACTTCAAACGTTATGTACGGCAAGAAAACAGGCTCAACGCCCGACGGCAGAAAGAAAGGCGAGCCTTTCGCGCCCGGCGCAAACCCCATGCACGGCAGAGAAGAAAACGGCGCGCTGGCGTCTCTCAACTCTGTTTCTAAGCTTTCGTATTCGGCTTGTATGGACGGCATTTCAAACACGTTTTCTATAATCCCCGAGGCTCTGGGCAAGAGCGAAACAGAGCGCACCGACAACCTTGTTGCAATTCTGACGGGATATTTCCTCAACGCCGCGCACCATATAAACGTGAACGTCATGAACCGCGAAACGCTTCTCAAGGCGTATGAATGTCCCGAGGACTACCCCAATCTTACGATACGCGTTTCTGGCTATGCTGTAAACTTCTGCAAGCTCTCGCGCGAACAGCAGAGAGAAGTTATTATGCGCACATTCCACGAGGCAATGTGATGTGCGAGATCGTTGGCAGAATAAGCAGTTTTCAGTCGCTTGGCACTGTTGACGGCCCCGGCGTGCGGTATGTTGTATTCATGCAGGGGTGCAGTTTGCGCTGCAAATGCTGTCACAACCCCGAAACATGGGATATTCACGGCGGCAGAGAGTACACCGTGCAGGAGGTAATGAAGCGTATAGAGCGGTGCAAAAGCTATTTCGGAAGTGACGGCGGCGTTACCGTTTCGGGCGGCGAACCGCTGCTGCAGGCAAAATTCGTAACGCAGCTTTTTCAGCTTTGCAAACAAAGCGGGATTTCCACCTGTCTCGATACAAGCGGCTGTATTATAAACGATGATGTGAAGCAGTTGCTTTCATATACAGACACGGTGCTGCTGGACTACAAATCCACCGACAAAAACGCCTACAAAGATTTTTGCGGTATGGATATGCGCTCCGCCGATGATTTTCTTTTACTGCTTGATAAAATGCAGATAGACACATATCTTCGGCAGGTGATAATAAAGGACTTCACAGACAGCGAAGAAAACGCACGGCGTTTGTTTGAGATATCCGCGGCGCATGAGTGCATAAAAAAGACAGAGCTTTTGCCGTTTAAAAAAATGTGCATGGCAAAGTACGAAAAGCTGGGTATACCATTTCCATTGAAGGATACAGATGAAACGCCTGCGGAGGTCATAGACAGGCTGTATGACATAGGAAAAACCATGTAAAAGCTTTGTACTGTGATTGACAAACGAGTTTGTCTGTGCTATAATCTTAGTATGCGGTACCGCATTGCGGCAGCGTAAATTTGTATGACGGAGGTAATTTATATGTCAAAATTTGTATGTACTGTTTGCGGCTACATTTATGAGGGCGACGCTGCTCCCGCAGAGTGTCCCGTATGCCATGCCGCTTCCAAGATGTTTAAGAAGGTAGAGGGCGAGATAACTCTTGCCGCCGAGCATGAGTACGGTATCTACGCCAAGACCGTTAAGAACAACCCCGACGTAAGCGACGAGGACAAGGCTTACATACTCGAGCAGCTGAAAGCTAACTTCAACGGCGAATGCAGCGAGGTAGGTATGTATCTTTGCATGGCGAGAATAGCTCACCGCGAGGGTTACCCCGAAGTAGGTCTTTACTGGGAAAAGGCAGCTTACGAGGAAGCAGAGCACGCAGCTAAGTTTGCTGAAATGCTCGGCGAAGAGCTTGAGCCGAATATGAAGGCTTCCACCAAGGACAACCTCGCATGGAGAGTTGACTGCGAGTTCGGCGCAACTCAGGGCAAGACTGATCTTGCTAAGTGCGCTAAGAAAAATAATCTCGACGCTATACACGACACCGTTCACGAAATGGCAAGAGACGAGGCACGTCACGGCAAGGCTCTCAAGGGACTTCTGGAGAGATACTTCAAGTAATACATACACAATGAAAGGAGTATGAGCTATGAAGAAATATGTATGCCCCTGCGGCTATGTATATGACGAGGCTGTAGGCGACCCCGACAACGGTATAGCCCCCGGCACAAAGTGGGAGGACGTTCCCGACGATTGGACATGTCCTACCTGCGGTCTGGGTAAGGACGCTTTTGAAGAGGCATGATACAGCCGCTGACAAAACACAACGCAAAAACCACCGTGATTTCTCGCGGTGGTTTTTTATTGCCGAAATATTGCCTGAATACATGTTACAGTATATCTATATACTCTCCGTTCAGAGCCTTGTTCATGCTCCGCACGGCGCAGAATTTTCCGCACATCGAACAGCTTTCCTCTATCTCGGGACTTCTGTCGGCGCGTATCTTTTTGGCGGTCTCGGGGTCAATGGAACACTCCCATTGCTTTTCCCAGTCAAACGTTCTGCGCGCGTCCGCCATAGCGTCGTCAATATCTCTCGCATGGGGAATACCCTTTGCTATGTCAGCCGCGTGTGCGGCTATTTTTGAAGCTATTATACCCTGCTTTACGTCGTCGACATTCGGAAGAGCAAGGTGCTCCGCAGGCGTTACATAGCACAGAAAAGCCGC
The DNA here is from genome assembly GCA_947631995.1 of uncultured Clostridia bacterium. Classification (GTDB taxonomy): domain Bacteria; phylum Bacillota; class Clostridia; order Oscillospirales; family Ruminococcaceae; genus UBA7477. The sequence continues at coordinate 24,859 of CANRNT010000022.1, forward strand.
TCCTGCGCTTGCTGCAATAGCGCCGCCTATCGCAGAGGTTATGTGGTCGTAGCCGGGGGCGATATCGGTAACGAGCGGCCCGAGAACGTAAAACGGCGCGCCCATACAGATAGTCTGCTGAATTTTCATGTTCGCGGCTATCTGGTCAAGCGGCATATGACCCGGCCCCTCTATCATGACTTGAACATCTTTCTCCCATGCGCGCTTGGTAAGCTCGCCGAGCCGCACAAGCTCTTCTATCTGACAAACGTCGCTCGCGTCGGCAAGGCAGCCGGGACGGCAGGCGTCGCCGAGAGAAATGGTAACATCATACTCGCGGCATATGTCAAGTATCTCATCAAAATACTCATAGAACGGGTTCTCCTGACCAGTCATGCACATCCAAGCGAAAATAAGCGAGCCGCCGCGCGATACTATGTTCATCTTGCGCTTATGCTTTTTTATCTGCTCGATGGTCTTGCGGGTTATTCCGCAATGCAGGGTAACGAAGTCAACGCCGTCCTGCGCGTGCAGTCTTACAACGTCGATAAGGTCTTTAGCGGTAAGCTCAGAGAGGTCTCTCTGATAGTGTATAACGCTGTCGTATACGGGCACGGTGCCTATCATGGCGGGACACTCGCTCGTCAGCTTTTGCCTGAACGGCTGAGTGTTGCCGTGCGATGAAAGATCCATTATCGCGTGCGCGCCGAGGTCTACCGCCTGCATGACCTTTTTCATCTCAATGTCGTAGTCCTTGCAGTCGCGCGATACCCCGAGGTTGACGTTTATCTTCGTTGAAAGCATAGAGCCGACGCCGTTTGGGTCTAAGCACTTGTGGTTCTTGTTAGCGCAGATAGCCACCTGTCCTTTCGCCACGAGCTCGCGAATTTCCTCCTCGCTGCGGTACTCTTTCTTTGCGACCGCTTTCATCTCTTTAGTTATGATACCCTTTTTCGCTGCGTCCATTTGTGTAGTATAGTCTGACATGTACAACTCTCCTTTTATATTCTGTATGCCGATAATGTTAGTCACGCGCGATCCTCAAATCCTGCCAGTATACGCAGAACGGTTTGTGCCTGATGAGCGGCGCACAGCGCTACCCGAGCCGAAACCAGAGTTTTTTCGCTCTCAACGTCGCTTACGCCGTCGCCGCAAAGATAGAACCTTTCCGTGACCCTGCGCGTTTTTATATCGTCAGGCTTTCCGAAGCCTGCCATTCCCGAAGCGGATACTATATACTTCCCCGGCATTTTTTCAGACACGGTGTTTATAAGCATAGCCTTGCACTCCGCGCTGTCAAACGCTTCGCACACGACGTCGGCTTCATTTATATAGCCGCATATATTCTCCTGCGTAAGCCTTACGTTATGGGTGACGATATCTGTATACGGCATTATTTCCCTGAGGTTCTCCGAGAGCGCTTCGGTCTTCAGCATACCTATCTGGCACACCTTGTACTGCTGTCGGTGAAGATTTGATATATCCACCCTGTCGCAGTCGATAAGTATAAGCCTGCCTACTCCGCCCCTTGCCAGACTGACGGCGATGTTTGAACCCAGTCCGCCCAGTCCGCACACAGCGACCGTTGACCGCTCCAGCCTGTCTGTTATATCTTCTCCGTAACGCTGAACCAGCGCTTGACGCAGGGCGTTTTTATCAACCTCCGCCGACAAAGCTTACCACCTCCGCGCTGTCGCCGTCCTTCAGAACGGTATCTGCATATGCGCACTTAGGCAGGATATCTCCGTTCAGCTCAACTGCCACACGCTTTTTGTCATAGCCTGCTTCGGACAGATATTCTTCGACGGTCCTGCCGTCGGCGTTTATCTGCTCGCCGTTTATTTTCACCATATAACTCACCCTCCCGACACTATTTTACACTATCTTGATCTGTACGCATGGTCGAGCGGCCCGCGCCCGTGTCCCAAGTCAAGACCTGCTCTTATCGCGCCCGTAAGATAATCTTTCGCTTTTTTTACGGCTTCTTCAAGGCTTTCTCCCCTCGCCAAGTATGACGCTATCGCGCTTGAAAGCGTGCACCCCGTTCCGTGCGTGTTGGGGTTGTCTATCCTCTCGCCCGTAAGCCATATCACTTTTTGATGTACCAGAACGTCGTCAGCGCCGCCCTCAAAGTGACCACCTTTCAGCAGAACCGCGCAACCGTACTTTTGCGAAAGCTCTTCAGCGCAGTTTTGCATATCCTCACGGTTTGAAATATGTTTTCCCCACAGCCTTTCTGCCTCGGGTATGTTGGGGGTCAAAAGCGTTGCCAACGGGAAAAGCTTTTCTTCCATGAGCTTTACACAGCCATCTTTTGAAAGCGCGCTTCCGCTGGTGGATACCATAACGGGGTCAACGACTATATTTTTCGCGCCGTAGTATCTCAGCCTGTCAGCTATGACCTGTGCCAGCTCTGCCGATGACACCATACCCACTTTCACGGCGTTTGGAAAAATATCCTCAAAAACCGCGTTTATCTGCGCTTCCAGAAAATCTTGCGGCACATCATTTATACCCATAACGCCCATAGTGTTCTGCGCAGTCAGCGAGGTTATAACGCTCATGCCATACACCCCGAGCGCAGTCATTGTTTTTATATCCGCCTGTATGCCTGCGCCGCCGCTCGGGTCAGAGCCTGCTACGGTCAGCGCCGTTTTTATCATATCCGACATAATTTACCCCAACTACTCCAGCCACATTTTCTTTATATCAGCGGCGGCCTGCGCAATATCTTTCTTTGCAATAACCGCCGATATCACCGCTATACCGTCAATGCCGAGCCCTTTGAAGCGGCTGAGCGTGTTTTCGTTAACGCCGCCTATTATCACCATGGGTATGCGCACCGCCGCCCTGATTTCTTTCAGCGTTTCAATGCTCACCGCTCGCGTGTCAGTCTTCGTGCCGGTCTGGCAAACAGCCCCCACGCCTATGTAGTCCGCGCCGTCAGCCTGCGCTTTTACGGCTTCTTCAACCGTTGCGGCAGAAACGCCGATGAGCTTATCACCCATTATTTTTCTAAGAGCAGCGCACGGCATATCCTTTTGCCCGACATGCACGCCCGAGCAGTCAGCCGCAAGTGCAATGTCAGCTCTGTCGTTAATAATAAGCGGCACGCCATAGCTATCGGTTATTTTCTTTACGCTTTTTGCAAGCTCGAAAAACTGCCTGCCCGTCGCGTTTTTTTCGCGCAGCTGAATAACAGTCGCGCCGCCTTTTATGCTCTCCTCCACCGACTGCTCAACCGTCTCGCATGACATCAGTCCGCTGTCGGTGCACACATACAAAGTAACGTCCATGCCGCTCAAAGTACTACCTCCATGCCCGTTTTATAAGGCTTCATGCCCAGCGACTTATAAAACGCCATAGCCGTCGGGTTGCACTCCCACACGTTCAGCGTAACGTTGTGGCAACCCTGTTCTTTTGCGTACTCTAACGCGGCTTCGTAAACTTTCGTGCCTATGTGCTTGCCCCTCTGCGCCTCGTCAACGCAAATGTCGTCAATGTACAGCGTTTTTATATCCGTCAGCACACCGCCGCCGCTTTTTTGCATAACGCAAAACGCATACCCCTGCATAACGTCGTTTTCGTCGACCGCCGCGAATATGGGTCTGTCCTCATCGTGCAGTATCTCAATAAGCTGCTCGTCGGTGTACTTCTTTTCGCCTGCCTTGAAAAGGTCGGGTCTGCCTATGTGGTGTACCATTGCCACCTGATACAAAAGCGCGTTTATTCGCTCCAGATCGCGCTCTGTCGCACGCCTTGTTTTTATCTCCATACTATCGCCCCAAGTCTTCAAAATACTTCAATATGTTTTCGCAAACCATGCCGCCGCTCATAACGCACGCGCCCACCGCGCCTGCCTCTTTTACAAGCTGTATATTCTCTTTATCTATGCCGCCTATCGCGTAAACGGGAATGTGAACCGCCCCGCACACTTCTTTCAGAAAGCCTGTTCCCCTCGGCGGCAGACCTTTTTTGCAGTCGGTAGCAAAAATATGCCCTGCCGTTATGTATGTACAGCCAAGCTCCTGCGCCTTTAAAGCTTCTTTTACGCTGTGGCACGAAGCCCCTATCTCGTCAAAATACGCCCTGTCAATACGCATATTTTCAAGCGCCGCCATAGGCATATGTATCTTTTTTATACCCAGCAGTTTTGCGACATTTTCGTGCGTGTGAATTATCAGCTTTTCGCCGCACGCCTTTTGTACCTCTTTCGCGAGGGCTGTATACTCTTCTTCCGTCAGGTCTTTTTCACGAAGAATAACGCCTTTAACGCGGCTTTTCGCTATCTCTTCCAGACGGCTCAAAAAGTCGTCTCTGCACAGTTTTCTGTCAGTTACGCAAATTATCTCAGACATACAAATAATCATTCAGCACAGGCTGAAGCCCCTCGCCCTCTATATCCTTGTACATAGTACCGAGGCTCCTGCCGTCGTCTATCTCAAACTGTTCGTCGCCCTCAGGCGCGTCAGCCTCTTTGCCTGTATACTTGCTCTCGTGGTCGCCAATGCCCGTCGATACCCCTGCGGATATCTTCGTTGCGGCTATCTTCACAATGCCGTTTCTGAACCTCGCGCTCTCACGCGATGAAACGGTTATCCCTACATATGGCAGGAATATCCTGTAAGCGCAGATTATCTGGCATAGCTGCTTTTCATGCACTTCAAGAGGGTTTATGGTGTCGTTGTTTTTTATAGGTCTCAGCCGCGGACATGAAAGCGACATCTCAACGTGAGGATATTTTCTTTGCAGGTAGTATACGTGCATAGCGGTTGCAAGCGCGTCCTTGCGAAAGTCCGCAAGACCGAGCAGAGCCGAGAACGCTACCCCTCTCATGCCGCCGAGTATCGCCCTTTCCTGCGCGTCAAAGCGGTACGGCCACACCCTCTTGTGTCCGAAAAGATGAAGCTGCTCGTACCTGTCGCTGTCGTAGGTTTCCTGAAAGACTGTAACATAGTCCGCGCCGCACTCGTGCAGATACTTGTATTCATCGGTGTTCACGGGGTAAATTTCCAGCCCCACCATTCTGAAATACTTGCGCGCCAGCTTGCACGCCTCGCCAATGTACTTGACATCGCTTTTCGTGCGGCTCTCGCCCGTAAGTATCAGAATTTCTTCCATGCCGCTGTCGGCGATGACTTTCATCTCATGCTCTATCTGCTGTTCATTAAGCTTCATTCTATTGATATCATTATAGCAGTTAAAGCCGCAGTAAACACAGTAATTCTCGCAATAATTGGCTATATACAGCGGCGTGAAGATATACACCGTATTGCCGAAATGCTTGCTCGTTTCAAGCCGCGCCCTCTCTGCCATCTGCTCCAAAAAAGGTTCTGCCGCAGGAGAGAGCAGCGCCTTGAAGTCCTCAATAGAGCAGTTCTCATGCTCTAGAGCCGCCTTGACGTCCTTTGCCGTGTATTTTGCATAGTCGTATGACTTCATCTGCGCCATTACCTTTTCGCAGATGTCAGACCTGAGCACCTCCATTCCCTCCAGATACTCCATGTGGTTTTTCCTGAAGGACGGGTCGTTTTCAAGCCTGTGCTTTTTCTCCAGCGCCTCTTTTGAAAGGTGCGCGGAGTCTACAAAAAAACTGTTGTCCATGTATGCCGCCCCCTAATCGCGCAAAAATCCCGTCAGCGGGTCAGACGCGCTCGCGCCGCGCGTTATAACTCTGCCAAGCCCTGCGAGGTAAGCGCTCCTGCCTGCCTCTATCGCCTGCCTGAAAGCCTTTGCCATAACGGGCAGATCGCCTGCCGTTGCAAGCGCGGTGTTTGCCATAACTGCCGCCGCGCCCATTTCCATAGCTTCGCACGCCTGCGAGGGTCTGCCTATGCCTGCGTCTACGATTATCGGCAGGTCTATCTCATCTATAAGTATCTGTATGAAGTCTTTTGTTGCCAGCCCTTTGTTTGAGCCTATCGGCGAGGCAAGCGGCATTACCGCAGCCGCGCCCGCGTTTACAAGGTCTCTCGCTGTGTACAGATCGGGGTACATATACGGCATTACCACAAAGCCTTCTTTTGCCAGAATTTCGGTAGCTTTGACCGTTTCGGCATTATCGGGCAGGAGATATTTTGAGTCCTTCATTATCTCTATCTTTACAAAATCGCCGCAGCCCAGCTCTCTCGCCAAACGCGCTATGCGCACCGCTTCTTCAGCCGTCCTCGCACCCGAGGTATTCGGCAAAAGCGTAACCCCCTGCGGTATGTGGTCGAGAATGCTCTCCTGCTCTTTTGTGTTGGCGCGCCTTACCGCGAGGGTGATTATCTGCGCCCCTGCGTGCTGCACCGCCGCTTCAATGAGCTTCAGAGAATACTTTCCCGAGCCCAAAATGAACCTTGAACTAAATTCGTGACCGCCTATAATAAGCTTGTCGTCTTTCATGACTGTCCTTCTTTCTTGTTTTCATTTGCCTTGCGCAAGCAACATAAGTATAGTATTTAAGTACTAAAAAGGAGGAGAACCGAAACAGGCGCTCCTCCGCATATTGCTCACGTTGCTTTCTGCGTTGGCATTACCCAAATCAGATAATAAAGGGTCGAAAGCGAACACTTCCCTCTCAGCCTGTAAAGCAAGCTCCCCTGCATTTATTGTATCACAACTATATTATAACACCTTCCGAACGCTTTGTCAACAGCTATATTTCGGGCGGCGCTACTCCCTGCGGCATTTGCGGAGGGTCTCTGCGTTCTCCCATTCCGCCGAAGCCGCCGTCGGGTCTTTGTCCGTCATCGGGTCTGCCGCCAAAACCGCCGAAGCCGCCCTGAACGCTTCCGCCGAACGAGGTATTGACCTGCGATACCTCGCCCGAAGCTATCTCCTCTGCGCCGTCGGTATCTATCCTGAAAGCCTCGCCGTTTTCGTCAGCCTCCAGCTTGCCGCCCATATAAAGATGATACGTTTCACCGCTCTTTATGTCGGGCGACGATATTGTAACACCCTCAAGCTGTTTGGGAGCGGTAAATGAAGCTATAACATTTCCGCTGCCGTCGGCAAGAGTAACGGTATCGCCTGCCGAAGCGTTGAGCATGGTGGTATATATGCTGTACTGCGACGCCGCCTCATCGGGAAGCTGAAGCATAGCAACAGAGCCTGCCGCTATGACTGTACCGCCGTTTACTGCTATACTGCTGCCCATATCGCCGCAGTCAAGAGGGCTGTCGCCGCTGCTGACAGGTCCGAACACCGTTACCACGCCGCCCGTGACGGATATATTGCCGTATGCGTCTATACCGTCGCCGCCTGAGTCAATACGGATATTTCCGCCGCTTATCGACACGTCGTGCGCCGCCTGCGGAGCTGTATCGCTTACGGCGGTATTAAAGCCGTCGTCATTGGCTGTTATATTTATCTCGCCGCCGCTTATCGAAATATTGGCTTTGCTCTCCATACCCTCGTCGCAGTTTTCAACGGTAATGCTGCCGCCGCTGACTGTCAGCTCGCCGCCTACCGAAATACCGTCGCCGTCAGAAGAGCTTATATTTATCGCTCCGCCGTCAACGGTCAGCGCGCCGTCGCAATGTATGCCGTGGTCTGCGGACGATATATCTATATCTCCGCCGCTTATAAGCATTTGCGCGCCTGCTTTAAGACCCTTGCCTGCCTCTTCGCCGTCCTGCGAAAGACTGCTGTCGGTCTTTACCCGTATCGAGCCGCCCGAAATGTCAAGAGAAGTTTCAGCCTGTATGCCGTCTCTGCCGCCGACAAGCTCCAGCTCGCCGCCGCTGACGACTATCCAGCCTTTTGCGCTGTCGTCGGCTGTCGTTGACTTAACGCTGTCGCCGCCCGAGGTGACGCTGTATTTTCCGCCGTACATAGTGACGCTGTCCTTGCCCTTTATGCCCGTTGACACGGCGTTTACATCAACATCTCCGTTGACGAGGATAATATCGTCCTTAATTACGATACCGTCGTTCACATTACCGTTCACCGAGAGCTTGCCGCTGCCGTTTACTGTCAGGTCGCACTCGGCATATATACACGCGTCCGCGGTATCGCTGCCGCCGTCAGCAAGGCTGTTTTCGGTATCGGGAGCAAGCGTTATTATGACCTTGTCCGCCGACTGAGCATATATGGCGGCGCCCTTTGTATTGGTTATATCCGCGCCGCTCAGAACTATCTTTACGTCTGCTTTTTCGTCTGCGGCAACGATTATTTCACCGTCATCTACCGCCCCGCTGAAAACATACACGCCCTCCTGCGATATCGTTATAACGCCGCCGCTTTCCGCCGCTCCGCTGCCCAATATCTCAATGCTTTCGCCGAGAGCTATCTGCGCCGTAGGGTCGTCAAAGCTCTCATCGAGGTCTTTGTCCTTTACCTTATCGGACACCACAGGCTGGACCTCGCCCGTTACCTCGTTGACATCGCCGTTTTGCGAAGAAGTATTTTCGTTCGGGGAATTTTCGTCTCTCAAAGAACTTCCGTTTTTGCCCGCGCAGCCTGCCGATGTTACAGTCATTATCAGGGCGGCTGCCAGCGCGATATGTTTTATTATACTGCGTTTCATTGTGCTTTACCTGCCTTTCGGGTATACTTGTCCGTCAAAGCTCCATTCCCGTATGCTCTCTGTGGCTCAAAGTGACCGTCAGATTGCCGTTGCGGCAGCGTATCTCGTCTATGAGCTTCTTTTCGTTTTTTACGTCCTTTAGTATTATGTTATATGTAAGCTCAAACATACTTCCCATATTCGTGGTCTTTACCTTTTCGAGCTCGGGCTGTTTTACATACTTATCGAAAATATCGTCGAAAATCTCGGTAAAATCGATATCCTCGGCGATGATTATTTTGAGCTGTCTTGCGGCCTTGTCGTCCTCGCCAAAGCGTATAAAGCTGAGTATCAGCAGGACTATGCTTATCACCGCCGTCGCTGCGACTGCTATGCCTATATAGCCCGTACCCGTTGCAAGACCTACCGCCATTGCGCTGAATATGGACACTATCTCCTTGCCGCTGCCCGGCACGGAACGAAATCTCACAAGGCTGAACGCGCCCATTACCGATACTCCGACGCCGAGATTGCCGTTCACCATCATAATTATGAGCTGTACTATTACGGGTATGAGGATAAGCGTTGTAAGTATGCTCTTTGATGAGTGGCCGTTCGTCGCCTTGGTCACCAATGCTATTACCGCTCCCAAAACGAGCGATACAGCCGTGCATATGAGCATTTGTTTGTCGCTGATAGAAGTCAGCACAGTTGTTGTATCGTTGAAAATACTCTGAAACATATTATTGCCCCCTATGGTTTACTTTATGTCAGCGGTCTGTTTTTCCGCCTGCATTTTATAAAACGTTCCGTACTTTGAGAACGACGTAGGATATATCCTGTTTTCGCTGAGAAAGCCGCACAGCCACATCGGCATGGCAAAAGCGGTCTTTATCTCCATTATGACGCTGCCCTGAGGCGTTATACATATGCCGTCGTCACCGTCCTGAAGCGTTAGCCTGTCGCTTCGGCAGCGGACGTTCATATCAAAGGTCACGCGCAGCTCGCTGTCCTCTATGCCGTAATATGCCAGTCTGTCGTAGCACACCAGCGCGGCAGGCTCGGGCTTATACATATTGACGAACCACTTTATCTCATCGCCTATCTGGCTGTCGGAGGGACACTCGCCGCCCTCCAGAAGATATTCTCTTGCCATACGGTACGGCACCGAGATACGTCTCTTATATACCACTCCGTCATACTTTCGCTTCATCTCTATAAAAACATCGTCCTCGTCGCTCACGCTTTTTCCGTAGCACCTCAGACGCAGCTTTTCCTTATACACAGGCTTATCTGCCGAACGCCTTGCAAGGTCGTTGTTTTCGGTATCGAAGTAAATACTGCATATCGTACTGAGACCGTAGCTGTCAAGGAGCATATGACCCTCCAGAGCCTTCTTCACCGTGTCAAACTGCTCTTTTGTAAGCATATATTTTTTCTCACAGCGTTTGAAAACGCCCTGTGTCTTTGTCATCGGCTCACCTCTTTTTTGTTGACAAAACTGCCGTTTATATGTTATCCTTTTATTGAAAGGAAGTATTGCCATGATACCTGATGTTGTTTACCGTAATATATTCGATTCCCACAGCCATTACGATGGTTATTCTTTTGACTGCGACCGCGACACGCTTCTGACAGAGATGTTCTCCTCCTGCGTGAGCGGCATAATACATTGCGCCACCGATCTGCCCTCCTGCGAGTACGGCATAAAGTATAGCGCAAAATATCCGCGCTATTACACAGCCATAGGCATACACCCCGAGCATATTTACGACCTGCCGCAAGACTACATTCAAAGGCTTGAAGAGCTGCTCCCCCGCAGTAAAAAAATAGTTGCAGTCGGTGAGATAGGTCTTGACTACCACTATGAGGGGTTTGACAGAGAAAAACAGCTTTCGCTTTTTACATCGCAGCTTGAATTTGCCGCCAGACATTCACTCCCTGTCATCATTCACAGCCGCAATGCCACCGAGGACACTATGGAGCTTCTTCGCAAGTACCGCCCGAACGGGGTCTTGCATTGCTTTTCGGGCTCGTATGAAACGGCGTGCGAGGTCATAAGGCTGGGTATGTACATCGGCTTTACGGGCGCGCTCACGTTTAAAAACAACAAAAAGGCTTCGCGCGCTTTGGAAGCAGTACCTATGGACAGGCTGCTTCTGGAGACCGACTGCCCGTACATGGCGCCCGAGGGATATCGCGGTCAGCGCAGCGAAAGCGCCATGATATACCGTGTTGCAGAAAAGGTCGCCGAGGTAAAAGGGCTTGACCCGCAGTCGGTACTGGACATCACAGCCGAGAACGCTAAACGTCTTTTTGGTATACAAAGCACACCGACCGACTGATACCATTATATCCCTGAATTTTGATGACCTCGTGATAACTCTCTGAAAATCGCGTGTGGAGTTCGTGTAAAATAAGCGATAATACCTATTGATACAATTACTGCGGCGCATAAAAAACGCCGCAGTTTACTAGAAGTAAGATGTGAGATGTTAGAGGTTAGAAACGGTTTTGCAGCTTTTGCGCGTGCTTACCATTTCTGCGGTTTAGATAGAGGCAAGGGGGGTGGATTTGTCCGTACTGCGAATTTCCGCAGTTCGTTTCAAATTAAATTCCTGCACTACTGACCTCTGTTGTTGCCAAAACAAAACCTATGCGTATTGCGCTCTCTTGCCAACCTGCACGCAAGCACAAAGTTCCGAGCGAAGAGGTCGCGAATTTCGGACAAGGCTCTGCGCGTGGCTGAGGGTCGGATAAGGAAGAGGGTGTGCGAGGGGGAAACCTTAGGGTAGGGGGTAAAGCGCGCGCCCTTCCAGTCATATTTACCCCCTAAGTCCTCTATGGCACACTTCACTTCGTGAAGTGCAGAAGAATTGGGCAAAAGCCCAATTCTTTACGCGACTGCTTGCAGTCGCTGCCCCTCGCAGGGAAATACGCAGAATAAATATTACTTTTCTTTATATGATTTTTTCACTTTGTTTAGCGTTCCAGAATGGAACGCGGAAAGAGAAATAAGATCTTCTCAAAGGAAAATCCCTCTCTTGCAGGGATTTTCCTCTTTCAAAATAGTCCACCGGACTATTTTGAAATTCACCTTTT
>CANRNT010000023.1 GCA_947631995.1 uncultured Clostridia bacterium
AACAAAACCTCCTATGTTTCTATTATACCATAGGAGGTCTTTTTTGTCATTGTTCTTTTTTACTGGTTCGGTTCATTCGGAGAGGCTGGCTTTATTTCTTTAACTCTTCTCGCACCTGCATAAGTATTCCACCCAGAAGGTTCTGCCCTTTGCCGTCTACCGTGCCCCATATCCTGTCGCCCCAGTCGTTGCCCTCTTCAAGATATACATCGCCCGTTGCCAGCAGCTTTTCTTTAAGCTCCTCATTCTGGGAAAACTTCGCGTAAACTATCTCTTTCATAACGCGCACTTTTACCTGCTCCCAGTCAGGGCGCAATGAAACTTCCCTGCCCCTGTGCTTAGACTGCGACGGCGAAAGGTCGGCAAACTGCTCCCTGCGCGCCCTGTCAGCACACTTCTGCGCCTGAAAAGCCGCCTCGCTGCTGTGATACAAAATGCCGTCATACTCTACGTCCGCCTCGTAAAAATTGCTCAGAAAGAAATACTCATCTCTGAAACTGTCTATCTTCTGTATACTCATATCCGCTCCTTAATATCTGCCGTCGTTCACAAAATACACCTTATACCACACAAGGAATGTAAACACCGTCCATATCTTGCGGCTGTTGTCAGCCTTGCCGCTGCGGTGGTCGTCTAAAAGCTGCACAAGCGGCTGCGTGTTGAAAAACTGCTTTGCAACTTCGCTCTCAAACTCTTTCTTCACAATATCGTAATACTTATCCTCTTTCAGCCACACCCTTATAGGCACGGGAAAGCCGAGCTTTTTCTTCTCCGCGGTTTTCGCGCTTTGCTTGGGGGTGTCTTTCTTTGCCGCAAGGCGCATAGCGTACTTGGTGATGTACTTCGCGTCGTCGGTCTTTTTGTGCCGCGTTACCCTGAATTTTGTCGGTATCTTCTCCGCGAGAGCCATTACCTCTTTGTCTAAAAACGGCACGCGCAGCTCCAGAGAATTTGCCATGCTCATCTTGTCGGCTTTGAGAAGTATGTCGCCTGCCATCCACATATGCAGGTCAAGGTACTGCATTTTTGTAACGTCGTCCTTGCCCTTTACGTTGTCGTAAAACGGCTTTGTCAGCACGGTGGGGTCGGGCGCGTCAGTGCTTATTTTAAGTATCTGCTTTCTCTGCTGCGGCGTGAACATATACGCGTTTCCTATAAATCTTTCCTCAACGTCCTTGCCTTTGCGCACAAAGAAGTTCACGCCTCTTTTAGCAGGCAGCTTTTCCGCCACCTTGCCTATACCCCTCTTTACAAAGCGCGGCAGTCTGTCGTAAACCGTGCCGTTCGGGTCGCTGTATACGTTGTAACCGCCGAATATCTCGTCAGCGCCCTCGCCCGAAAGCACTACCTTCAGCCTTTGCGAAGCGATATTGCACACAAAGTAAAGCGCCACCGCCGAGGGGTCTGCAAGCGGTTCGTCCATATGGTACTGTATCATAGAAAGGCTTCCCCAGTATTCCTCGGGCGTTATGACCTTGCTCGTGTTCTCTTTCCCGATAGCCTTTGAGAAATTCTTCGCCCAGCCTATCTCGTTGTATTTCTCATCGCTGCCAAAGCCCACGGTAAACGTCTTGTCAACGTTCGCTATCGCTGCAACATAGCTGGAGTCCACGCCGCTTGACAAAAACGAGCCGACCTCAACATCTGCTATCTTGTGCGCCTCAACAGAATTATGGAACGTGTCGGATATGCTGTACACCCAGTCTTTGAGCGTAGGCTCCGTGTCAGCCTCAAAGTGTACGTCCCAGTATTTTTGTATGGTAAGCTTTCCGCCGCTGTACCTGAACCAATGCGCAGGCGGCAGCTTGAATACACCCTTGAAAAACGTCTCGTCCGCCGCCGAATACTGAAACGTGAGGTAGTTCTCCAGCGCCGCGGTGTTGAGCTCTTTTTTGAAGCACGGGTGTGGCAGAAAACACTTTATCTCCGAGCCGAACATAAAGCAGCCGTTCATCTGCGCGTAGTAAAGCGGCTTTATGCCGAAGAAATCGCGCGCCCCGAAAAGCTCCTGCTTATTTTTATCCCATATCACAAAGGCGAACATTCCGCGCACCATGTCAAGCAGCTTTTCGCCGTACTCCTCATAGCCGTGAATAAGCACCTCCGTGTCGGTGTTTGTCGAAAAAATATGCCCTGCCGCCAACAGCTTTTCGCGTATCTCCTTGTAGTTGTATATCTCGCCGTTGAACACTATTACGAGCGATTTATCCTCGTTGAAGATAGGCTGGTCGCCCGAAGTGCTGACGTCAATGATACTCAGTCTGCGGTGACCAAGTGCAATTGCGTCGTCTATATACTTTCCCTCCGCGTCAGGGCCGCGGTGCTTTATCCTGTCCATCATTTCGCCGAGCGTTTTATCCGCCGACAAAACCGTATTTGTAAAACCAACTATCCCGCACATATCCATACCACCTTTGTATATTTTGTTGTCTTGCCCGTCTGCAAAAAAGAGACTGACCATGTTCGGCGAGCCTCTTTGCACATACTTTGTAATTTATTTCCTCACAAAGAACATTATAGCACATATCCGCCCGTTTGTCAAGAGCACAGCGATCGCTCAAAGCGTTATCTGATCCCTGTCTGAAAGCTTTTGTTCAAAGCGGTCTTTTCTGGTATCCGTCGGTACGGCAGTAGGATAATCGCCGCTGAAGCAGGCGTGACAGTAACCCTCCGTCCTCGCCAGAGCGCCAAGCTGCTCAAAGGGCAGATAACCCAGACTGTCAGCGCCTATGAGCTGCGCTATTTCATCTATTGTGTGGTGACAGGCTATCAAATGCTCCTCCGAGTCGATGTCCGTTCCGTAATAGCACGGGTGCAGAAACGGCGGAGAGGAAATTCTCATATGTATCTCCTTTGCACCTGCCTCGCGCAGAAGCTTTACGATCCTGCCGCTCGTAGTGCCGCGGACTATGCTGTCATCTATCAGCACTATACGCTTGTCCTTGACTGTTTCTTCAATAGCAGAAAGCTTTATACGCACCTTGTCCAGCCTGTCGCCCTGCTGGGGGGAGATGAACGTTCTGCCGATGTACTTATTCTTTATAAGACCTATGCCGTATGGTATGCCTGACTCCAGACTGAATCCCAGAGCCGCGTCAAGTCCCGAATCGGGTACGCCGACGACTATATCGGCCTCGGCTGGGTGAGATTTTGCAAGTATCCTGCCCGCTTCAAGCCGCGCAGAATGCACTGAAACACCGTCGATCACGGAGTCGGGACGTGCAAAATATATGTACTCAAAAACACACAGCTTCTGCGGCTTTTTATTGCAATGCTCGGTACGTGAAACAACGCCGTTTTTGCCGAAAACGAGTATCTCGCCGGGCAGCAGCTCTCTCACGAGCTTTGCCCCGACAGCTTTTAAAGCGCAGCTTTCGGAAGCCACAACGTACACTCCGTCAGCGGTAACGCCGTAACAAAGGGGTCTGAAGCCGTAAGGGTCGCGAGCGCAGATAAGCTTCTGCGGAGACATAAGCACCAAAGAATATGCGCCGTCAAGCTTGTCCATAGCCCTGCTCAAAGCGTCCTCTATGGACGGGGCATTCAGCCGCTCTTTGGTAACTATGTAAGCTATGGTCTCGGTGTCGCTGGTCGTGTGGAAGATAGCGCCCTCCATTTCGAGAGAATTCCTGAGCTGAGCGGCGTTGCTGAGGTTGCCGTTGTGTGCAAGAGCCATTCTGCCCTTTTGGTGGTTGACCTCTATCGGCTGGCAGTTGTTGCGGTTGTTGCCGCCCGTTGTGCCGTATCTGCAATGACCTACCGCCATAGTTCCCTGCGGCATACGGGACAAAACGTCTCCCGAAAAAACTTCGCTGACCAGCCCCAAGTCCTTATGCGATACGAACACGCCGTCGTCGTTGACAACAATGCCGCAGCTTTCCTGACCGCGGTGCTGAAGCGCATACAGCCCGTAATAGGTTATTCCTGCAACGTTTATCGGCTGAGGCGCAATAACACCGAACACACCGCATTCTTCATGGATACTCATTTTACATCACCGCTTTTATATGCTATATTACTTACTTTCCCTGCGCTTTATCGCCGCTCCTACAAAGCCTTTGAACAGCGGGTGCGGCCTGTTTGGTCTGCTCTTGAATTCGGGGTGATACTGCACGCCGACGTGAAAATCTCTGTCCGAAAGCTCCACCGTCTCTACAAGTCTGCCGTCGGGGGAAGTACCGCTGAGAGTTAAACCGCACTCCTGCAATTTGTCGCGGTAGTCGTTGTTGAACTCGTATCTGTGGCGGTGGCGCTCGCTGATAAGGTCGCTGCCGTAGCATTTTTCCATAGTACTGCCGCTCTTTATCTTGCACGGGTATGCACCGAGCCTTAGCGTGCCGCCCTTGTCGATATCATCACTCTGACCGGGCATAAAGTCTATCACCTTGTTTTTGCAAAGCTCGTCAAACTCTCCCGAATTTGCGTCTTTGTAGCCTGCAACATTTCTGGCATACTCTATAACGGCTATCTGCATACCGAGGCATATGCCAAAGTACGGAACGCTGTTTTCTCTGGCGTATTTAGCGGCAAGTATCATGCCTTCGATACCTCTGCTGCCAAAGCCGCCCGGCACAAGTATGCCATCGATACTGCCCAGCCTGTCGGCGATGTTATCGGGGGTGAGCTCCTCGGAGTCTATCCACTCGATATCAACATGATAGTTATGGAAATATCCTGCGTGGCGAAGAGCCTCGGCGACCGACAAATACGCGTCGTGCAGACCGACATACTTACCCACAAGACCTATGGTAACGGTCTTTTCGCTGTTCTTTACGCGCTCTACCATCTGCGTCCACTCTGCAAGGTCGGGCGCAGGGGCGTCTATACCGAGCTCTCGGCACACGACCTGTGAAAAGTTCGCTTTTTCGAGCATAAGCGGAGCTTCATACAGAATAGGCAAAGTCAGGTTTTCAATAACGCAGTCGGGCTTTACGTTGCAAAACAGCGATATTTTCTTGAATATGGATTCTTCGAGCGGCTCATCACAGCGCAGTACCACAATGTTCGGGTTTATGCCCATGCCCTGTAACTCTTTTACCGAGTGCTGCGTGGGCTTTGATTTATGCTCGTCCGAGCCGCGCAGAAACGGCACGAGGGTAACGTGTATAAACATACTGTTTTCCCTGCCGACTTCGAGATATATCTGCCTTACCGCCTCGATAAACGGCTGCGATTCGATATCGCCTATCGTGCCGCCTATCTCGGTGATGACTACGTCCGCGCCTGTTTTTTTGCCAACGCTGTAAACGAACTCTTTTATCTCGTTGGTGATGTGCGGAATTACCTGCACCGTTGAGCCGAGGTATTCGCCGCGGCGCTCTTTGTTGAGGACATTCCAGTACACCTTGCCCGTTGTGAGGTTTGAGTATTTGTTGAGATCCTCGTCGATAAAGCGCTCGTAGTGACCGAGATCAAGGTCGGTTTCGGCGCCGTCCTCGGTGACGTATACCTCGCCGTGCTGGTAGGGGCTCATAGTGCCGGGGTCAACGTTTATGTAGGGGTCGAGCTTTTGCGCCGCGACCTTCAGGCCACGGGCTTTGAGAAGTCTTCCCAGCGATGCAGCGGTAATGCCCTTTCCGAGCCCCGAAACAACACCGCCCGTTACGAAAATGTATTTTGTCATTGTTAGACACTCCTTTTTAGATGTTAGAGGTTAGAGGTAAGAAACGGTCTTTTAACATAGTAATTGACTAAAGTTTGTGCTGTCCCCACAACACAGTTGTAAATCCGCATTTATGAAATTCATATGCAATACGTTTCAAATCAAATTCCTGCACTACTGACCTCTGTTGTTGCCAAAACAAAACCTATGCGTATTTCGCTATCTTGCCTGCCACACAAAGGCACAAAGTTCCGAGCGAAGAGGTCGCGAAATTCCACCAAGGAATAGCGCGTGGCTGAGGGTGTGGATAAGGAAAGGGGAGCGCGAGGGGGAAACCTTAGGGTAGGGGGTAAAGCGCGCGCCCTTCCAGTTATATTTACCCCCTATACCCCTATGGTTTCCCCCTCGAACAGAGATGCGCAAAAGTATTAGCACACTCAAAACGAGGGATAACCTAGGTACAAAGGGCAGCGAACAGCTCCGCAGGCTTGCGCTTACGCGCAACAAAATAAATCTGCCAACTTAGCGAGGGCTTTTCATTTATGCCCTCTTGCGGTGCCCGAAATCTGTTTCGCTTCGCTCACATCTTTCGACCGCTGCGCAATAATCGCCTCGCTTCTTCTGCCACAGGCAGCGCTTCGGCGATTATTCCCATTCCACCGTTGCAGGCGGCTTTGATGTTATATCATACACCACCCTTGAAACGCCTGCGACTTCGTTGGTTATGCGGCTGCTGGCGCGCTCGAGAACCTCATACGGCAGTCTTGTCCACTCGGCAGTCATAAAATCGTCCGTGGTGACCGCTCTCAGCGCGATAGTGTACCCATACGTTCTCGCATCGCCCATAACGCCCACGCTGCGCAGACCCGTAAGCACCGCAAAATACTGATTAGTCATCTTTTCAAGCCCTGCGTTTGCCACTTCCTCGCGGAAAATAGCATCTGCATCGCGCAGAAGCTCCAGCTTTTCTTTCGTTATCTCGCCGATAACTCTCACCGCCAGTCCGGGGCCCGGGAACGGCTGCCGCCACACGAGCTCGTGCGGTATGCCAAGCTGCTCGCCTGCACGGCGCACCTCGTCTTTGAAAAGCTCTCTGAGCGGCTCGACTATCTCGTCAAACGATATGACATCTGGCAGGCCGCCGACGTTGTGGTGGCTCTTTATCACCGCGGAATCGCCCTTGCCGCTCTCTATAACATCGGGGTAGATAGTGCCCTGCACAAGCACGTTTATCTTGCCCAGCTTTTTAGCCTCGTCCTCAAAAACGCGTATAAACTCCTCGCCGATTATCTTGCGCTTCTGCTCGGGCTCGGTAACGCCTTTGAGCTTGCTTAAAAACCTATCCTCGGCGTTTACGCGTATCATATTCATGCCAAACTGCCGCCTGAACGTCTGCTCGACAAAGTCGCCCTCGTTTTTTCTAAGCAGTCCGTGGTCTACAAACACGCAGGTAAGGTCATTGCCGATAGCCTTGTGCAGCATAACAGCCGCGACGGAGGAATCCACTCCGCCCGAAAGCGCGAGCAGGACTTTCTTCCCTGCGAGATATTCTTTATACTTTTCTATCGAATTTTCGACAAAATTTTCTATTTTCCAGTCGCCTTTGCACTTGCACACCTTGAACACGAAATTTTCTAGTATCTGCTTTCCGTACACGGTGTGTGTAACCTCGGGGTGGAACTGCACGCCGTAAAGCCGCCTGCTCTCGTCTGCCATAGCGGCGCAGGGGCATTTATCGGTATGCGCTATTGTAACAAAGCCTTTGGGCGGCGCGGATATAAAGTCGTTGTGGCTCATCCAGCAAACGCTCTCGCTCGGCACACCCTCAAAGAGTGTATTACTTTCAAAATATACGTTAGTCTTGCCGTACTCGCTGCTGTTTTCGGCGCTTGAAATTTCGCCCTGAGCCATATACGCCATAAGCTGATCGCCGTAGCAGATACCAAGTATCGGCACGCCGACATTCAGTATAGCAGGGTCGTAATGCGGCGAACTTTCGTCATAAACGCTGTTAGGGCCGCCCGTGAAAATAACGCCCTTATATTCCTTTACCTGCTCTAAAGTTACTTTGTCATACGGCTTTATCTCCGCATAGACGTGCTGCTCCCTCACTCGCCTTGCTATAAGCTGGTTATACTGACCGCCGAAGTCAAGGACAAGTATCTTTTCCAAATTGTCAATGTTCTGTGTGTTTGTAATACCCTGCGAATTTGGCATTATGCGCTCACTCCGATATATTTATTTCCCGCTGTCACCGTAGTTTGAAAGCACTCTCGCAGAGGGGTCGTTGACGTTGCAGCCCTCCCACGCCTTGTTAGGCATCCAGAAGTCAACTATCATCTCGCCCTGATCGGGGTAGTACCTTTCAAATATCTCACGGTACAGCAAAGATTCTTTGGTAAACGGCGCAGCGTGCTTGTACTGCTTTATCTTCTCTTCAAACTGCTCATCGCTGTAAAATTCTTCTGCATACTCTTTAAGATAGTCCACCATAGAGTGACCTACGGCGTCCGAAAAAGCGGCTTTTTCTCTCCACAAAATGCTTTCGGGCAGATAGTCGCCCTTTTCAAAAGCGTGGCGAAGCAGATATTTTCCCTTGCCGTATTTGTTAAGCTTCTTTTCGGGGTCTACGGACATAACGTACTTTACAAAATCAATATCGCCGAACGGTACGCGCGCTTCGAGAGAGTTTACCGAAATACACCTGTCGGCTCTCAGCACGTCGTACATATGAAGCTCTCTCACGCGCTTTTGGGATTCCTCCTGAAAAGCCTGCGCATCGGGCGCAAAGTCGGTATACTTATAGCCGAAAAGCTCGTCGGAAATTTCGCCCGTCAGCAGTACGCGGATATCGGTCTGCTCGTGGATAGCCTTGCATATAAGATACATACCCATGCTGGCTCTGATAGTGGTAATATCGAACGTGCCGAGCAGGTGTATGACATCTTCAAGAGCGTTCAGAACGTCATCTTTTGTGATGATTATCTCCTTGTGGTCGCTGCCTATGTAGTCTGCTACCTGTTTTGCATATTTCAGGTCGATAGCGTCCTCGCTCATGCCTATGGCAAAGGTCTTTATCGGCTTGTCGCTCTTTTTAGCTGCAATAGCGCACACCAGAGAGCTGTCCAGTCCTCCCGAAAGCAGAAAACCG
Source organism: uncultured Clostridia bacterium (assembly GCA_947631995.1). Classification (GTDB taxonomy): domain Bacteria; phylum Bacillota; class Clostridia; order Oscillospirales; family Ruminococcaceae; genus UBA7477. The sequence goes on from CANRNT010000023.1 coordinate 8,754, forward strand.
ACCTTTGCGTCTGCCACTAGGCGTTTTTCAACACCTGCAACGAGCTTGTCGTGTATCTTCTGGCAGACCGTTTCAAGATCGTCATAGCAGACCTCGTCAACTTTCGCAATGTCCATGTAGCAGACGAACTTGCCGTCCTTCCAGTAGTGACCGGGAGGGAAAGGCATTATCTTCTTTGTAAGACCGACCAAATTTTTAGCCTCGCTTGCAAATATCGGCTCGCCGTCCTCGTCAAGACCGTAATAAAGCGGACGTATGCCGATGGGGTCACGCGCGGCGATAAAGCTGTCAGAGGGTTTGTCGTAGATAATGCAGGCAAACTCGGCGTCGAGCATGGGGAACATATCCGTGCCGTACTCGCGGTATAGCGGCAGAAGTATCTCGCAGTCGGAGTCACTTTTGAAGGTATATTTGCCCGTTTCTTCAAGCTGTTTTTTCAGCTTTTTGAAGCCGTAAATCTCGCCGTTGCAGACGACATAGCTGCCGTCAAGCTCAAACGGCTGCATACCCTCCTCTGTAAGACCCATTATAGCGAGCCTATGGAAAGCAAGAATACCCTTTCCGCTTTCAAGCTTTATTATCCTGCTGTCGTCGGGGCCTCGGGATCTGGTCTGTTCAAAACCCGAAACAAAAGAATTATAGGCGACGCAGCTGCCGCAATAGCCCATTATAGAACACATAATGATTACCTCCGTATATTTCAGCATTCTATAGGGCAAGTGCTGTACTCGCTGTGCCACCTATATTTTATCTCATTTTGACCGTTCTTGTCAAGTACATACCGCACAAATATCGTGTGCAGATATACAAAAGAACGCCGACTGACGCGCGGTAACGGCTCGCCTACTGAAAGCGCGGTATGCGCCTTGTTCAGCTCGCAGCTCGAAAAGTGTTATTCACGCAGTTCTTCCGCACGGCTCACACCGTCCCATGCTCGCTGATAGAAGTTTTGCTGCGCTACTTCTCTTTTCTCAAACGCTTTTAACACACATTGACCGCCACAAGTGTCGGTCAAGTGTTGTTGTTTTTTTGCGCTTACGCGCTACCTGCTGGAGCTGTTCAACGCTCCACAGTAATTTGGTTTTATTCTCATTTTGAGTGTGCTGATACGTTTGCGTATTTTGCTTGTTATGAGTTTTTCGCATTGTTCGGCGTTCCAGAATGGAACGCGGAAAAAGAGCGATAACTTCTCAAAGGAGAGGCTCTCTCTTGCAGAGCCTCTCCTCTTAGAAAACAGTTCACCGAACTGTTTTCTAATTCACCTCTTGCAGAGCGCACGCTGTGTTTTCGGGGGCGCCGCCCCCGTACCCCCGCAAGCCTTTTGAAAAAGGCTTGACCGAAAACTTTTCTATTTCGGATTTACAACGAAACTATTATCTAACGCCGAACAGCAGATCACCATATGTAGGATACGGCCAGTACTTCTTTGAGGTGACTTTCTCTGCCTCGTCGCACGGCAGCCTCAGCTCTGCCATCTTGGTGAGCACGGTGTCTCTGATAGCCTCCGACTCCTTGATTATGTCCTCGCAGTCTGCAAGAGCTATAACTGCCTTTTCAAGCTCGTCTGCCTTTACTGCAATGCTGTCCGCAAGGTCGGAGAGCTTCTTTACAAGACCCTTTTCATACGCGCATGCGATAGACGCGTCAACAGCCTTCTTCGCAGCCGCCGTCTTGGCAAGCTCTGCGGCGTAGCCCTCGATTGCGGGCGCTATCTGAGTCTTAGCCATTTCTATCATCGTGTTAGCCTCGATAACTACCGTCTTGCAGTAGTTTTCAAGCATTATGTCAACTCTTGACTTCATCTCCGCCAGCGTGAACACCTTATGCGATGTGAGCATATCTACATTCTTCTGGTCGAGCAGGTGCGGCATACAATCTGCGGTAGTGCGGTAGTTGAGCAGACCTCTCTTTTCGGTAGCTTCCTTTATCCACGAATCGTCGTAGCCGTTGCCGTTGAATATGATACGCTTGTGATCCTTGATAGTTTTCTTTATCATCTCGTGCAGGGCGGTCTCGAAGTCCTCCGCGCCCTCCAGTCTGTCGGCGTATATCTTCAGCGACTCTGCCACCGCGCTGTTGAGCATTATGTTCGTGCAGGCTATGCTGTTTGAAGAACCGAGCATACGGAACTCGAACTTGTTTCCCGTAAACGCGAAAGGCGAAGTACGGTTGCGGTCGGTGGTATCTTTGTTGAACTTAGGCAGGACATTAACACCGAGCTTCATCTGCGTAACCTCCGTGCCCTTATACGGCGTGTCGTTCTCGATAGCTTCCAGAACAGCGTTGAGCTCGTCGCCGAGGAATATAGATACAACTGCCGGAGGAGCTTCGTTAGCTCCGAGACGGTGGTCGTTGCCTGCGGTAGCAACAGCCAGTCTCAGAAGATCCTGATAGTCGTCAACTGCCTTTATAACGGCGCACAAAAACAGCAGGAACTGCGCGTTCTCATACGGTGTTTCGCCGGGTGAAAGGAGGTTTACGCCCGTATCAGTAGAGATAGACCAGTTGTTGTGCTTACCGCTGCCGTTTACGCCTGCAAAGGGCTTCTCGTGCAGCAGGCATACAAGACCGTGCTTGGCTGCTACCTTCTGCATTATCTCCATTGTAAGCTGGTTATGGTCGGTAGCGATGTTTGTAGTAGCATATATAGGAGCAAGCTCGTGCTGTGCGGGAGCAACTTCGTTATGCTCCGTCTTGGCAAGTATGCCGAGCTTCCACAGCTCCTCGTTCAGCTCTTCCATATATGCGGCAACTCTCGGCTTTATAACGCCGAAGTAGTGGTCGTCCATTTCCTGACCCTTAGGCGGCTTTGTGCCGAAAAGCGTTCTGCCCGTAAATCTCAGGTCGGGACGCTGATCGTACATCTCTTTGGTGATGAGGAAATACTCCTGCTCGGGTCCTACCGATGTACGGACGCACTTTACGTTCTCATTGCCGAAGAGCTTGAGTATTCTCAGAGCCTGCTTGTTGAGAGCCTGCATAGAACGCAGAAGCGGTGTTTTCTTATCGAGAGCCTCTCCGCCGTAAGAACAGAACGCGGTAGGTATGCAGAGGGTCTTGCCCTTTATGAACGCATACGAGGTCGGATCCCACGCGGTATAGCCTCTCGCTTCAAATGTTGCTCTCAGTCCGCCCGAGGGGAACGATGAAGCGTCAGGCTCGCCCTTGATAAGCTCCTTGCCCGAGAACTCCATTATAACTCCGCCGTCGGGTGACGGTGAGATAAAGCTGTCGTGCTTTTCTGCCGTAATGCCCGTAAGCGGCTGGAACCAGTGGGTATAGTGTGTTGCGCCGTGAGCTACCGCCCAATCTCTCATTGCGCTCGCTACTGCATTGGCAACGCCGATATCGAGCTTTGCTCCCTCGTCGATAGTCTTTTTCAGCGACTGATACACCTTTGCCGACAGGTTAGCCTTCATTACTCTGTCATCGAATACCAGACAGCCAAAATACTCGGGTACTGATTCTGTTGACTTTGCTCCCATAATTAAAACTCCTTTACAATATGATCTTCGTTTTTCCGTTTTCGTAAAAATAAGAAAAGGACATCTCCGATGTACGGGTAAATACCCATACATCAAAGACGCCCTTGCCTTTACGTTATTAAGTTATATTGCCGCTTTCGCTTTTCAGCCGCTCATCAGACAATGCCCTGAGCGTTCATAGCGTCAACGACCTTCTCGAAGCCTGCGATGTTAGCGCCTACAACGTAGTTGCCCTCAAAGCCGTACTTCTTGGCAGCGTCATCAAGGTTATGGAAGATATTTACCATAATGCCCTTGAGCTTGCTGTCAACCTCCTCGAAAGTCCAGCTCAGTCTCTCGCTGTTCTGGCTCATTTCGAGAGCCGAAGTAGCAACACCGCCTGCATTGGCAGCCTTGCCCGGCAAGAAGAACACGCCGTTCTTCTGGAGGTACTCGGTAGCTTCCATAGTGGTAGGCATATTTGCGCCCTCCGCTACGGCTATAACGCCGTTGGCAACGAGTGCCTTAGCATCTTCGATACCCAGCTCGTTCTGAGTAGCGCACGGCAGAGCTATGTCAGCCTTTACTGTCCAAACACCCTTGCCCTCGTGATACTCGGAATTGGGTCTGTAATTCTTATACTCTGTAAGTCTTGCTCTCTTTACTTCCTTTATCTCTTTAAGAGCGGCAACGTCTATTCCGTCGGGGTCGTACACCCAACCTGTGGAATCGGAGCAGGTAACTACCTTAGCGCCGAGCTGCTGAGCCTTCTGTATAGCATATGTAGCAACGTTTCCTGCGCCGGATACAACGACTGTCTTGCCCTCCATGCTCATGCCCTTGCTCTTGAGCATTTCCTCTGTTATATAGAGAAGTCCGTAGCCGGTAGCCTCCGTTCTTGCGAGCGAACCGCCGTAGGTAAGGCCCTTACCTGTGAGCACGCCCTCGAACACGCCTCTTATTCTCTTATACTGACCGAACATATATCCTATCTCTCTTGCGCCCGTACCGATATCGCCTGCGGGAACGTCGGTATCAGCGCCTATATACTTGCACAGCTCTGTCATGAAGCTCTGGCAGAAAGCCATTACCTCTCTGTCGGACTTGCCCTTGGGGTCGAAATCCGAACCGCCCTTGCCGCCGCCTATAGGCAGACCGGTGAGCGAGTTCTTGAATATCTGCTCAAATCCGAGGAACTTGATAATGCCGAGGTTTACTGACGGGTGAAGTCTCAGGCCGCCCTTGTAAGGTCCTATCGCGCTGTTGAACTGAACGCGGTAGCCGGTATTTACCTGTACCTGACCCTTATCGTCTACCCACGGAACTCTGAACTTGAACTGTCTTTCAGGGTTTACGAGCCTTTCAAGAAGAGCGTCCTTTCTGAACTTCTCCTCGTTAGCGTCGACCACTACTCTCAGCGATTCAAGAACTTCCTTTACCGCCTGATGGAACTCAGGCTCGTTGGGGTTTTCTCTTACTACTCTTTCGATGACCTCGTCAACATATGACATACTGTTTCCTCCTTAATGTGTTTGCACGACGCACCAAAAAAGAAAAAGTCCCTTTAAGATGATATTATCCTCTTCAAAGACACCTTTGCCTTTATCCGCTGCGTTCATAGCTATCATATATTCCGCTTTGGCATAACATCACTATGCCTTTACGTTACGAATTATACACCCTCCAAAAGGATTTGTCAAGACCTTTTTTGCAACTTTTTAAAAAAATCCTGCAAAATTTTAAAAAAGTTTTATTTTACCCACTTGACAAAATGCGATTTTAGTTGTATAATACACCATATGAGCAAAGGCGTTCATTTCACAGCGGCGGTCTGTCGTGCAGTTTTGGCACGGCTTGCCTGCGTTGCCGCTTTGAGATGAGCGCCTTTTGCCGTATATACGCAGAATTATTCAATTGTACTTCCGATACGAAAGGATTGAGCCTATATTATGAAAAAGGAAGGTCAGGTAAGGATACCGTCCGGCTGCGCGATAGCGGCTGTGATATCCAAAGAGGGAAACAAGATATCGGGCGAGCTGATAACCGAGGCTATGAAGCCCATGCACGACCGCTCAAACGGTCTTGGAGGAGGCTTTGCGGGATACGGCATTTATCCCGAATACAAGGACTTTTACGCCCTGCACATTTTCTTTGACGACAGGCCGTCAAGGATAGACTGCGAGACATTTTTAAAGGAGCGCTTCGAGATAGTCAAATCCGAAGTGATACCCACCCGCAAGATACCCGCTATAACGGACGAGCCTATGATATGGAGATACTTTGTATCGCCGCTGCGCTCGGTAATGGCTTCAATGCAGCTGGACGAGAAAGCTCTGGTATCGCGTACCGCGGTACAGATAAACACCGCTCACAAGGGCGCGTATGTTTTCTCCAGCGGAAAAAATATGGGCGCGTTCAAGGCGGTAGGCTTCCCGGAGGACGTAGGAAGATTTTACCGTCTGGAAGAGTATGCAGGCTACTCGTGGACTGCTCACGGACGCTACCCGACGAACACCCCCGGCTGGTGGGGCGGAGCGCACCCGTTCACGCTGCTCGATTACTCGGTAGTGCACAACGGTGAGATATCCTCTTACGACGCGAACAGGCGCTTTATAGAAATGTTCGGATACAAATGCACCTTACAGACCGACACGGAGGTCATTACATATATAATGGACTATCTGCTGCGCGTTCAGGGGCTTACGCTCAAAGAAGCGGCAAGCGTTATCGCCGCGCCTTTCTGGAGCACGATAAACGACAAGTCCGACATTGAGGACAAGAACAAGCACATCTACCTGAGAACGCTGTTCCCTAGCTTGCTCATAACGGGTCCGTTCTCGATAGTTTTCGGCTACAACGGCGGTCTTATGGCTCTTAACGACAGGCTGAAGCTGCGTTCTATGGTGGTCGGAGAAAAGGACGACAAGGTGTTCATAGCAAGTGAAGAAGCCGCAATAAGGGTAATGCAGCCCGACGCGGAGAACATCTGGTCGCCGGCAGGCGGAGAGCCTGTAATAGTTGAGGTAAAGGAGGGCGCGTACTGATGAACGACATATATATACATCCCGAATATGAAGTTATAAGAAACAGCGACCGCTGTATAGCCTGCCGCGTGTGCGAAAGACAGTGCGCCAACGAGGTACACTTTTTCAGCGATGAGCACGGCAAGATGATGAGCGACGAAGCAAAGTGCGTCAACTGCCAGAGATGTGTTTCTCTCTGCCCGACAAAGGCTCTCAAAATAGTAAAGAGCGACTGTCTGCTGCGCGAGAACGCCAACTGGAGCAACGACACCATAAAAGAGATATACAAGCAGGCGAACAGCGGCGGCGTTCTTCTCTCGTCTATGGGAAACCCTAAGCCGTTCCCCGTTTACTGGGACAAGATACTTATAAACGCTTCGCAGGTGACCAACCCTCCGATAGACCCTTTGAGAGAGCCTATGGAGACGAAGGTGTTCCTCGGCAAGAAGCCCGACAAGATAAAGCGTGATGAGAACGGCAAGCTCAAATGCGAGCTTCCGCCGCAGATAGAGCTTTCAATGCCCGTTATGTTCTCGGCGATGAGTTACGGCTCTATCAGCTACAACGCGCACGCTTCTCTTGCCCGCGCCGCAACGGAGCTCGGAATACTTTACAACACGGGTGAGGGCGGTCTGCACGAGGACTTTTACTGCTATGGTGAAAACACCATAGTACAGGTAGCTTCGGGACGTTTCGGCGTTCACGAAGACTACCTTAAAGCAGGCGCGGCTATCGAGATAAAAATGGGTCAGGGCGCAAAGCCCGGCATAGGCGGACATCTGCCCGGAGCTAAGATAGTCGGCGATGTATCGCGCACCCGTATGATACCCGAGGGCTCGGACGCTATATCCCCTGCCCCTCATCACGATATTTATTCTATCGAAGACCTGCGGCAGCTCGTATTCTCTCTCAAAGAGGCTACGGAATACAAAAAGCCCGTTATAGTAAAGGTAGCGGCGGTACACAACATTGCCGCGATAGCAAGCGGTATCGCAAGGAGCGGCGCGGACATCATAGCTATTGACGGCTTCCGCGGAGGAACGGGCGCTGCGCCGACAAGGATAAGAGATAACGTCGGCATACCTATCGAGCTTGCTCTTGCTTCTGTTGACCAACGTTTGCGCGACGAGGGCATAAGAAACAACATCTCTCTGGTGGTAGGCGGAAGCATACGCAGCGCCGCCGATGTTGTAAAGGCTATCGCTCTGGGCGCGGACGCCTGCTACATAGCAACGGCCGCTTTACTGGCGCTTGGCTGTCACCTTTGCCGCACCTGTCAGAGCGGCAAGTGCAACTGGGGAATAGCTACTCAGCGTCCCGAGCTTGTAAAGAGGCTCAACCCCGACATCGGCAGTCAGAGGCTCGTAAATCTCATGAACGCATGGCGGCACGAGATAAAAGAGCTTATGGGCGGCATGGGCATAAACTCCATTGAAGCTCTCAAGGGCAACAGGCTTATGCTTCGCGGAGTAGGTCTTACGAACGCGGAGCTGGAGATACTGGGTATCGCGCACGCAGGACAGAGCTGATAGGATAGGTGAACGTTATGAAAAGAGTATATGTAAATGAAGAATGGTGCTTGGGCTGTCACCTTTGCGAATACAACTGCGCGTTTGCAAATTCTGGTCTTAAAGATATGGCATACGCGCTGAAAGGCAAGCCCATATACCCGAGGATACACATTGAAGAAAACGACAAGATAAGCTACGCCGTATCATGCCGCCATTGCGACGACCCGATATGCGTCAAAAGCTGTATCGCGGGAGCTATCTCCAAAAAAGACGGCGTTGTACACATAGACAGCGAAAAATGCGTCGGCTGTCACACCTGCGTGCTTGTTTGCCCGTATGGAGCATTAGCGCCGGGCGAGAGCGGCATTATGCAAAAGTGCGAGCTTTGCCTTGCAAACTCCTGCGGCGAGCCTGCGTGCGTAAAGGGCTGCCCCAACAATGCGATAGTCTTTGAAAGCAGAGATGAGGAGGTATGAGGCTGATGAAGCAGTATGTTATTATAGGAAACGGCGTTGCCGCGGCAGGCTGCATTGAGGGCATACGCTCTGTTGACAAGGATGGCAAGATCACCGTAATATCGGAAGAGAAACACCCCGTATATTGCAGACCGCTCATATCTTATTATCTTGAGGGAAAGACGGACACCAAGAAGATGTCATACCGCGGCGAGGATTTTTACACCGCAAACGGCTGCGAGGTCATATACGGCAAAAAGGCGGTGAAGATAGACAAAGCCGCCAAGAAGATAGAGCTTGACGACAAGAGCAAGCTGCCGTACACAAGCGTTTGTGTTGCGACGGGTTCATCGCCGTTTGTGCCGCCGATGGAGGGGCTGGAAAGCGTTGAGAAGAAGTTTGGCTTTATGACTTTGGACGACACGCTGGCTCTTGAAAAGGCGGTAACAAAGAAGTCAAGGGTTCTCATAGTCGGCGCAGGACTTATAGGTCTTAAATGTGCCGAGGGCTTGCACGGCAGAGCGGCTTCAATTGTTGTTGCCGACCTTGCCGACAGGGTGCTTTCCAGTATCCTTGACAAGGACTGCGCTGCGTATATGCAGGAGTGTCTTGAAGAAAACGGGATAGAATTTCTGCTTTCGGACAGCGTAAAGAAATTTGATAAAAACAAGGCTCATATGCAAAGCGGCAAGGAAGTTGATTTTGACGTGCTTGTGCTTGCGGTAGGCGTTAGGGCGAACACAGCTCTTGTAAAAGATGCAGGCGGCGAGGTAAACAGGGGCATTATAGTTGACGAAAAACTTCGCACAAGTATTGAGGATATATACGCGGCAGGCGACTGCACCGAGGGCGAGGACATCTCACTCGGAGCGAAGAGAGTTTTAGCGCTTATGCCCAACGCATATATGCAGGGTCACGCGGCAGGCGTGAACATGGCAGGCGGCGAGGAGCTCTTCGACAAGGGCATACCTATGAACTCTATCGGATTTTTCGGTCTGCATTGCATGACGGCGGGTACTGCTTACACCTCGGAGCAGGGCGGCTGTACATATGAAGAAAAGTTTGACGGCGGAATAAAAAGGCTGTTCACAAAGGGCGGCTTGCTGACGGGATTTATGATCATAGGCGGCAGCGAGAGGGCAGGCATATACACCGCCATGATACGCGAAAAAACGCCTCTTGACAGCGTGAACTTTGAAATGCTGCGCAAGGCGGCGACGTCGGCGGCGTTTGGCAAAGAGGCAAGAAAAGAAAAATTCGCTATGCCGCATTAAGATGTTGCATAGGCGGAAAAAGTATGTTATAATACTGTAAAGGACTGATACTATGGTACTTATAGATGTAAACGGTCTCGACCACAGGGCGGTGAACGAAAATCTTCGCGAGGCAAAGGACGACTGCCGTCTGACGGGCTGCTGCGGTCAGAGGTTCATAGCGGCAGGAATGTCGGGCAAGTCGATAACCATTGACGGCGTGCCGGGGAACGCTCTGGGCGCGTACCTCAACGGCGGAGAGATAATCGTAAATGCCAACGCTCAGGACGCTGTTGGCGACACGATGAACGAGGGAAAGATAATCATTCACGGAAATATAGGCGATGCGGCAGGCTACGCAATGCGCGGAGGAAAGATACTGATAAAAGGCAATGCAGGCTACCGCGCAGGCATACACATGAAAGCGTACAAAGAAAAAGTGCCGCTCATGGTGATAGGCGGCTGCACGGGAAGCTTTCTCGGCGAATATCAGGCAGGCGGAGTGATAGTCGTGCTGGGGCTGGACATAGGCAACCGAAAGATAGTCGGAAACTTCCCCTGCACGGGTATGCACGGCGGAAAGATGTTTCTGCGAAGCGACTGCAAGGACGTTAAGTTCCCGTCGCAGGTGACGGCTAAGAGAGCTACCGCGAAAGAGCTCGCCGAGCTTAAAAAGTATGTTTCGCAGTACTGCGAGGTATTCGGCGGCGATGTTGACAGCATAATGGACAGCCCGTTCACGGTCGTGACCCCCGACAGCAAGAACCCGTATAAGCAGATGTACGTTGCCAACTAGAAGTTAGATGTTAGAAGTAAGAGGTTAGAGATGTTTTTCTGACCGTTGTGCAAATACGTAATTTCTGCGGTTTAGAGTTAGAGGCAAGAGGCAAGAGGTGCGTTTTGAAAAGTATGTGCAAAATTATAAAAAGCAACTTCTTGCTTCTTGCCTCTGAATATCTTGCTTCTAGTAGCTGAGGCAAGAAGATAGGATTTATTCGTACTGCGGATCATTCAATTTTAGAGAAATTATATTATACCCGACCCTCTTACCTCCCCAAAGGGAGATGGCTGGCAGAATATTCTTCCTGCGGTGTGGGGGAGGAAAAAATGGCTTTAGGTAGTGAGTTGTGAGATAATGAAATGTGCAAGGGCGGACGGTACGTTCTTTCCTTTGATATTGATACACACCCGCTATCAACTGCCACAGGAAAAGCGGCTGGCAGAATATTCTTCCGGCGGTATGGGGTGGCGTGGTTTTCTGATAGAAATGTTTTAGGAGTGGAGCGTAATAGTGCAAAATGAGCTGTGCTTGCTTGGCTCGTTCTTGCTTCTTGCCTCTGGTTCTCTTACCTCCTACAGCGCTGGCAAGAGAAGCTCCCGCGAATGCGACAAAAGCATTTCTAACCTCTAACATCTTATATCTAGCCTCTAGCGGCAGAATATTCTTCCGGACAATTTTAGGGTATTACGAATATATAAAGAGGGAAAATCAAAATACCGAGGTGTTTTGGCGGTCTCCGCAAATGCGGCTTGCCGCATTTGGTTTGGAATTGCAAAGCAATTCCTTCAGCGCTCGCTGCGCGAGCGCTCGGAGACCGCTGCACTTCGTCAAGCGCACGAAAGTTCTAAACACATTTTTCTTATCACAACTGCCGGAAGCAAGAAGCTTGACTTGTCCGTACTGCGGATCATATGATTTTTGAGAAATTATATTACACCCGACCCTCTTACCACCCCAAAGCGAGGAGACTGGCAGAATATTCTTCCAGCGGCGTGGGGCGGCATGGCTTTCTGTTAGAAATGTTTTAGGAGTGGAGCGTAATAGTGCAAAATGAGCTGTGCTTGTTTGTCTCGTTCTTGCTTCTTGCCTCTGAATATCTTGCTTCTAGTACCCACAAACCGCCCCGGCATAGAGACTACTGGCAGAATATTCTTCCTGCAAACGCGGCAAGAGCATTTCTAACTTATTACATCTAACTGTCGTTCATTACATATGGAAAATCATTTCCAAATTACTATAAACCACTTTTCTTATCCGAAGGGGGAACTTCAATGAATTATTCAAAAGATGAGATATTGCAGTATGTCAGAGAAGAGGACGTCAAATTTATACGTCTGGCATTTTGCGATGTTTTCGGCAAACGCAAAAACATCTCCATTATGCCCGACGAGCTGCCGCGCGCCTTTGAGTACGGCATAGCTATCGACGGTTCGTCGGTCGCGGGCTTTGGCAGCGACGTGCACTCCGATCTTCTTCTGCACCCCGACCAAAGCTCGATAATGCAGCTTCCTTGGCGTCCCGAACACGGCAAGGTGGTCCGTATGCACGCGACTATATCGTATCCGAACGGCAAGCCGTTTGAATGTGATACCCGCACCCTGCTGATACAGGCTATCGAAGAGGCTAAGAAGGCAGGTCACAGCTTTGCTTTCGGCGCGGAGCAGAAGTTCTATCTGTTCCAGCTCGACGAAAAAGGCGAGCCTACAAAGATACCTTACGACAATGCGGGATATATGGACATCGCCCCCGAGGACAAGGGCGAAAACGTGAGACGCGAGATATGCCTTACTCTGGAGCAAATGGGGATACGTCCCGAAAGCTCTCATCACGAGGAGGGTCCCGGTCAGAACGAGATAGCTTTCCGTTATTCCGACGCTCTTACAGCCGCGGACAACGCCATAACATTCAGGACCGTTGTAAGCACGGTGGCTCGCAGATACGGTCTGTATGCCGATTTCAGCGCAAAGCCGCTCGAAAACCAATCAGGCAACGGCTTCCATATAAATATGTCTGTGCGCTCCGACGACGGCAGCGACGACCTTTGCTACATGATAGCAGGCGTACTTGACAAAATATGCGATATGACGCTGTTTCTCAATCCTACAGAAAACTCATACAGGCGCTTTGGCAACAACAAGGCTCCCGAATACGTTTCATGGTCGAGCGAGAACCGCTCGCAGCTGGTGCGCATACCTGCGGCTATGGGCGAATATCGCCGCGCAGAGCTGCGTTCTCCGGACTCTACTGCTAACCCGTATCTTGCATACACGCTGCTCATCTATGCGGGTCTTTACGGCATTGAAAACAAGCTGGAGCTTCCAATGGTAGCAGACTTCAATCTGTACAAGGCCGATAAGGAGACTCTGGCAAGATTTAAACGTCTGCCTGAAAGTCTGTCAGCTGCCTGCAGGACAGCTTCCAATAGCGAGTTTATCAGAGCGCATATTCCTGCGAACATTCTGGATATTTTCTGCAACCGATAAACACCAAGCATTTATTCGACCAAAAAGGAGGGAGCATTTATGAGCCTTAAAGAACGTGTTTACAGCGTTCTGGTCGTATCGGCTGTCAGCTCGTTTAACGAAGCCTTGCCTCAACTGCTCCCGGAAAACAGGTTCACGCCTGTCAAAATAGTGGGAAGCATAAGCGCGGCACGGCGCGAAATAGCGGACAGAAGCTACGACTTGGTAATAGTCAACTCTCCCCTGCCCGATGATGTCGGCATACGCTTTGCCATAGATGTAGGCGGTCCGTCGGGAACGGTATCGCTGCTCATCGTAAAGGCTGAACACCTCCCCGATATTTACGGCAGAGTCACGGAACACGGGGTATTCACCCTTTCAAAGCCTATATCACGCTCGCTCTTCACGACCTCTCTGGGCTGGATGTGCGCATTCAGAGAGCGGCTGCGTCAGTTTGAAAAGAAAACTCTGACCATAGAAGAAAAAATGAGCGAGATAAGGCTGGTCAACCGAGCAAAATGGCTGCTCATAACGGAGCTTAAAATGGAAGAGCCGGACGCTCACCGATACATTGAAAAGCAGGCTATGGACAGATGTGTGACCAAGAAAGTCATCGCAGAGGAGATAATCAGTTCATACTCATAAACACACGGATACAAGGTCTCTTTGCAGGCACTACTGCTGAGAGATCATTTTTTATACGGCACACAAAAAGTCCCCACAGCCGAAACTGCGAGGACTTTTCATTATGACATGAACTATAATTACTTCTTGTCAGCTATTGCAGCCTGAGCGGCAGCAAGTCTTGCTATCGGCACACGGAAAGGTGAGCATGATACATAGTCAAGACCGATCTTGTGGCAGAACTCAACGGAAGTCGGGTCGCCGCCGTGCTCGCCGCAGATACCGCAGTGAAGCTTCGGATTAACGGGCTTGCCGAGGTCGATAGCCATCTTCATAAGCTTGCCAACGCCCGTCTGGTCGAGCTTAGCGAACGGATCGTTCTCATAGATCTTAGCGTCATAGTAAGCTCCGAGGAACTTGCCTGCGTCGTCTCTTGAGAAGCCGAATGTCATCTGAGTGAGGTCGTTGGTACCGAAGCAGAAGAAGTCTGCATTGGCAGCGATCTCGTCAGCAGTAAGAGCAGCTCTCGGGATCTCGATCATCGTACCTACCTCATATTTGAGATCGGAACCTGCCTCAGCGATAACTGCATCAGCGGTATCAACAACGATCTTCTTAACGTACTTGAACTCCTTAACGTCGCCTACCAGCGGGATCATTATCTCAGGCTCAACTGCCCAATCGGGGTGAGCTTTCTTAACGTTGATAGCAGCCTTGATAACAGCCTTTGTCTGCATCTTGGCTATCTCGGGGTATGTTACAGCCAGACGGCAGCCTCTGTGACCCATCATCGGGTTGAACTCGTGCAGAGAAGCGATGATGTTCTTGATAGTCTCAACGCTCTTGCCCTGAGCCTTTGCGAGGGCTTCGATGTCAGCCTCTTCGGTAGGAACGAATTCGTGGAGAGGCGGATCGAGGAATCTGATAGTAACGGGGCAGCCTTCGAGAGCCTCATAAAGAGCCTCAAAGTCGCTCTGCTGCATAGGCTCTATCTTAGCCAGAGCAGCTTCTCTCTCCTCAACGGTATCGGAGCAGATCATCTCTCTGAATGCTGCGATCCTCTCGGGATCAAAGAACATATGCTCTGTACGGCAAAGACCTATACCCTCAGCCCCCAGCTCTCTGGCCTTCTTAGCGTCGGCAGGAGTATCGGCGTTTGTTCTTACCTTGAGCTTTCTGTACTTGTCAGCCCAAGCCATTATTCTTCCGAACTCGCCTGCTATGGTAGCGTCAACGGTAGGTATAACGCCGTCGTAGATGTTACCTGTAGAGCCGTCTATTGAAATGTAGTCGCCCTCGTGGAATGTCTTTCCTGCGAGCTCGAACTTCTTGTTGGCTTCATCCATCTTTATCTCGGAGCAGCCCGATACGCAGCAAGTACCCATACCACGCGCAACAACGGCAGCGTGAGATGTCATACCGCCTCTTACGGTAAGTATGCCCTGTGAGGACTTCATACCCGTGATATCCTCGGGAGAAGTTTCAAGACGAACAAGGACAACCTTTTCGCCCTTAGCAGCCCAAGCCTCTGCGTCGTCAGCGGTGAATACTATCTTACCGCAGGCAGCTCCCGGTGAAGCGCCAAGGCCCTTGCCGATAGGTGTTGCAGCTTTAAGAGCGGCAGCGTCGAACTGCGGGTGGAGCAGAGTATCGAGGTTTCTCGGGTCGATCATAGCAACGGCTTCTTCCTCGGTCCTCATGCCCTCGTCAACGAGGTCGCAAGCGATCTTCAGGGCAGCCTTAGCTGTTCTCTTACCGTTTCTTGTCTGAAGCATATAGAGCTTGCCGTGCTCAACGGTGAACTCCATATCCTGCATATCTCTGTAATGGCTCTCGAGAGTAGCGCATACTTTCTGGAAATCAGCGAAAGCCTGCGGGAACTTTTCAGCCATCTGAGCGATAGGCATAGGAGTACGAACGCCTGCAACAACGTCCTCGCCCTGTGCATTGGTAAGGAACTCGCCCATCAGCTTCTTTTCACCGGTAGCAGGGTCACGGGTAAACGCAACGCCTGTGCCGCAGTCGTCGCCCATGTTGCCGAACGCCATAGACTGAACGTTAACGGCAGTACCCCAAGAATAAGGTATATCGTTATCACGTCTGTAAACGTTGGCTCTGGGGTTATCCCAAGAACGGAATACCGCCTTGATAGCTCCCATGAGCTGCTCCTTAGGATCGGTCGGGAAGTCCTTGCCGATCTTCTCCTTGTATTCAGCCTTGAACTGGCTTGCAAGCTCCTTGAGGTCGTCAGCGGTAAGCTCAACGTCCTGAGTTACGCCCTTTTTAGCCTTCATTTCGTCGATAAGCTCTTCAAAATACTTCTTGCCGACTTCCATAACAACGTCGGAATACATCTGGATAAATCTTCTGTAGCAGTCCCAAGCCCATCTGGGGTTGTTGGATTTTTCTGCAATAACATTAACAACGTCCTCGTTAAGGCCGAGGTTGAGAATGGTATCCATCATTCCGGGCATGGAAGCTCTTGCACCCGAACGTACCGAAACGAGCAGCGGATTTTCCTTGTCACCGAATTTCTTTCCCGTGATCTCTTCCATCTTTACGATGTACTCGTTGATCTCAGCCATTATCTCGGGATTGATCTCTCTGCCGTCCTCATAATACTGAGTACAAGCCTCTGTTGAGATCGTAAAGCCCTGAGGAACGGGGAGACCCATGCCGGTCATTTCAGCAAGGTTTGCACCTTTACCGCCGAGCAATTCTCTCATGTTGGCATTACCTTCAGAGAAAAGGTAACAATATTTTTTCGCCATTGGTATCTACCTCCAAATATTTTTAAATTCCGTCCGACCGTGCGAAGCGATCGGCATACGGACTTACATCTATTATAACAGATAACGCCTCAAATTTCCATAGTTACAGCCAAACTATTTGAAAAATTTTTGCATATTTTTTTCTGTTCAATTATGTGCAACTTGCACAATCCGCCCTTTTTATGACTGTTTATTACCGTTTTCGCCCTGCTCGTCCTCCGCCATTTTTGCAAACTTCTCGTTTCTCTTGGCAAGCTTTTTATCGGCATAGCCCTCTTTTACGGCGGTCTGCGAACGCTCGATAGCCAGCGCTCCGTCGGGAACGTCCTTAGTAATAGTCGAACCTGCCGCCGTATATGCGCCGTCGCCGACCTTTACGGGGGCTACGAGATTGGTATTGCAGCCTATGAAAGCGTTGCTGCCTATTACAGTTCGGTACTTGTTCTCGCCGTCAAAGTTGCAGGTAATACAGCCACCGCCCATATTCACGTTCTCGCCTACGTCGCTGTCGCCGACATACGAAAGGTGCGCCATTGAAGCTCTGTCGCCTATCACGGAATTTTTTATCTCTACAAAATCGCCTATCTTGACGTGCTTTTTGATGTGCGTGCCCGGTCTCAGCTGCACCCACGGCCCAACGGTAGAATAGTCCTCCACCTGCGAGTCGACCGCCTGAACGTTGTTCAGCGTTACACAGTCGCCCACCGTTACGTTTTTAAGCACAGTATTGCAGCCTATAACACAGCCGCTGCCTATAACGGTATTGCCGAAAAGCTGCGTGCCGCTCTTTATGTGCGTGCCACAGCCTATCTTGACATTTCTGCCTATTATAACGCCGTCCGTGCAGGAAAACTCAACGCCGTTTTCAAGGTGCTTTTTTATAATGCTGTTTCGCGCAAGGGTGTTGAGCTCCAGAAGCTGTGCGCGGTCGTTCGCCCCGAGCGATACATACGGGTTTTCGGATATATACGCCTGCGCCGTCCTGCCCTTTGCCAGAAGCAGCGAAAGGCAGTCAGTCAGATAATATTCGCCCTGCGCGTTATCAGGCTTTATCTCATCTAAAACAGACAAAAGCTCCTTGGTGTCAAACCAGTAGCAGCCCGAGTTTATCTCGCGAATTTTGCGCTGTTCCTCGGTGCAGTCCTTATGCTCAACTATCGCAGAAACGCCGTTTTCACCGCGAATAATCCTGCCGTAGCCTGTGGCGTCCTCCAGCACCGAAGTCACCACCGTAACAGAAGCCTTACTGCTCTTGTGAAGCTCCAGCGCACCTTTTATAGTACCGCAGTCAATGAACGGCGCGTCACCGTTGAGGATAAGCGTGTAGCCGTCTATATTTTCTTCAAGAAACTGTTTAGCCTGCATTACCGCGTGACCCGTTCCGAGCCTCTCGCTCTGCATGACCGTCGTGTATCTGCCGCCGAGGTAGTCGTCTATCTGCTGTGCCTCATAGCCCTTTACAATGCAAATGCGCGAAAGGTGTGCCTCCTCGCACGCCGATATGACCCATTCCAGCATTGCGTCGCCCAGCACTTCCAGAAGAGCCTTGGGCTTGGTGGTCTTCATTCTCTTTCCCTGACCGCCTGCCAGTATAACAACATTGTCCGCCATAAATATGTCTCCTTTATTCTTTATGATATTTTATCTCTTATCATGTCAAGTATCCTGTGCGCCGCCTGCTCTTTTGACATCTTCTCAAGCTGCGCCGTGCCGTCTTTCGTTATGACCGTCAAAACGTTTGTGTCCGCCCCGAAGCCCGCGCCATCTATTTTCAGGCTGTTACAGCAAATCATGTCGCAGTTTTTGCTCTCCAGTTTTTTCTTTGAGTTTTCGATAAGATCGTCGGTCTCCATTGAAAATCCGCACAAAAACAGCTTGCCGTCCTTGTGTTCACCGAGATATTTCAGTATGTCGGTCGTGCGTTTGAGATCTATCTTCATATCGCTGTCCGACTTCTTTATTTTGCTGTCCGCGACCGCTTTGGGGGTGTAGTCTGCCACCGCCGCCGCCTTTATGATAATGTCAAAGTCTGCATAACGCTCTTTCACCGCATTAAACATATCCTCCGCCGAAGTGACGTTAACAACATTTGTAAACATCGGCGGCAGAACATCGGTGTGCGCCGCAATTACAGTCACCTGTGCGCCCCTCATAGCCGCAGCCTTAGCGAGGGCAAAGCCCATTTTCCCCGAAGAATGGTTAGAAATGAACCGCACGGGGTCAATTGCCTCTCTCGTCGCGCCTGCCGTTACAAGTACTTTCTTGCCTTCCAAGTCCTTTTCAAAGGCTATCTCGTAAAGTATGTGCTCCAGAAGTTCGCCCTCATCGGGCATTCTGCCGTCGCCGATGTCGCCGTTTGCCAGCATACCGCGGTCGGGCTCAACTATCTTGTAACCGAACTTTTTCAGCTTTTCGATGTTATCCTGCACTATCGGGTCGTGATACATATTGTGGTTCATCGCAGGGGATATCATTCTCACGCAGGTGCAAGCCATTACGGTGGTCGTCAGCATATCGTCCGCAATACCGCTTGCTATCTTGCCTATAACGTTCGCAGAGGCAGGGGCTATCATCACTGCGTCCGCCTGTTTTGCGAGCGCAACGTGCTCCACGCTGTACTGAAAATTGCGGTCAAAGGTGTCAATTAGGCACTTGTTGCCCGTCAGCGTTTCAAAGGTTATGGGGTTAATGAAGTTCGCGGCATTTCTGGTCATCAGAACGTGCACCGCACACCCCTGCTTTACCAGCATACGCGCCAGATTTGCGCTTTTGTACGCCGCTATGCTGCCCGTAACGCCAAGCAGCACGGTTTTACCTTTTAGAATGTTTGTCATTTTATCACCTGCTTATAATAATTTTGCTGCTTACGCAGCACCCTGCGGAGCTGTGCAATTTCATAATAACCAATGTCACACCAGCGACTTCCTGTTGTAATCCGTTATATCGCTGCCCAGCTCTGCATACATCTGCGCCACCGCGCCGTGCGTTTTAAGCTCGCAAAGCTTTTTAAGTTCTGCGTCCGTCATACCCACAAGCTCTATAAACTCCACTCTGCCGTTTGGCGTGTCAAGCGTGTTTACCGACGGGTCGCTTATGCAGATAAAACCCGTTATCGCCGATTTTCTTTGAACATCTATGCCGGTTTGCTGACCCGTGTATATGTACTCGCTGGGCTGAAATATATCGCCGCTTTTGAATGTAATGCGTGCAAGCGCCTGCAATATGCCGCAAACGCACCGTATCTCATTTTCCTCATCGGCGCAGCAGCTTTTTTTCAGCTTGAAAGTCATTTCATAGCCGTAACCGCTGTATTCGGGATCGTCGGTCTCCTTTTCGTAAAGCTCCGAAAGCCCGTAACTTACAAAATGCCAGTAGTCGCCGCCGTCGTAAACGCTTATGCCGTCAAGAGGATCGTTTCCGCCCAACGACCATTTTACCAATGTTCCATAGTGCTTCGGCTCTGTCTGCCCGGGGTATATCCTCTCAAACTCCGCTGTTATAGCGTCCCAGCCGCTGCAATTTAATTCTTCGTCTGACATAAAATTCTCCTTTTCAACAGATTGGAATTTATTTCTTCCGCTTAGGCTTTTGAGCCGGCAGCTCATCATACATAGCATTAAACAAGCCTGCCAGAAATTCCTTGTTGTCAACTTCATCTACCAACAACATCTCTTTTGCTCCCTCGTAGGGCAGTTCATACCGAACCGCGGGCATATAAGCGATCGCCGAACTGACCGGTTTAACAAGCAATCTGTCATCATAAATGCCGCCTGCTACTTTGCCGCGATAATAAATAATAAATTCTCCCATCATAGCCCGATAAGCAATGTCTTCAAGGTCAGACAGCTGTTCCAAAATAAACTCTAAGTATTCCTTGCTTGATGCCATGTTTACACCTCAAATATGTATTAACCGCTGTAATTGACCTCTTGCCTGACACACCTTTTCAGCGATCAGAATTCACAGTAATTTCTCCAATTCATCAAGCAGTTTTCGTTTCATATCCGCAAGCTGCTGCTCGCTTGGTCTGCTGTCATCGGAATACATTTTCTCCATAGGATACCACCAGACAGGACCTCTGCCGTTATTCCCGTAGTTTTCGAGGTCGCCGCTTACCCTCGGGAACAAATGCCAGTGAAGATGAGCATCACCCATGCCGAGCAGCTCATAGTTTATCTTCTCCGCGCCAAAAGCCCTTGACACAGCATCGGCAACTATCGTCATTTCTTCAAGAAACTCAGCCCTTTCTAAAGGGTCAAGATGAAACAGCTCGGTCTTTTCACCGTGGCGCTTGTAAAGAAACAGCGTGTAGCCGTAAAAATGCTGATAATCGCCTATCACCACATATCCCGTTTTAAGTTCTTTTACAAAATAAGGGTTCTCGCCTTTTTTGATCATTTCAATTCGTTCGCATATCAGGCACATAATTATCTCCTGCTGATTTCGTTTCGCCGCTTCCGCGGCAGCCTGCGGAGCGCAAATAAATTTTACACACGGCGCGGCGTTCTCTGAGAGAACGCGAAATGTTTGATATATCTTCTCAAAGGGAACGCCCTCTCTTGCAGGGCGTTCCCTCTTTCAAAATAGTCCACCGGACTATTTTGTAGGCGACTGCTTGCAGTCGCTGCACCCATTTGCGGAGCGCCTGCCGTATGGGGATTTCGCCGTGCTGCGGTAGCGTGCGCAAGCGAACGCAGGCGACGAGGGTTTCACCGGCGTATGCTTGCATACGCTGCGACCTTGACGACCCTTTTGAAAAAGGGTCGATCGAAAACTTTTGATTTCTTGACATGATTTATAACTATTATAACATATTATTTCCCAAAATAAAAGCCTTTTGAAAAATTTTTGCCTGCCCTTGACATTTGAGCTGTTATGTGTTATCATACAATCGTATTGTATCTTCAGCAGCGACTGCTAACGCCTCCTGACGTCGGTATTATCAGTCGCGAGAAGAATGATAACAAGGAGGAACTTGATATGTCAAACACAAACCAAAAGACTTCGGTGCTCAGCATCAAGTCGCTGACCTTGCTGGGTCTGCTGACGGCGATCGTTATGCTTTTCTCATTCACGCCGATCGGCTCTATCCCCATAGGTCCGCTCGTAATTACGCTCAACGTTATACCTATCGCCATTGCCGCGATAGCCCTAGGCCCCTTTGGCGGCGCTGTAATAGGCGGCGTTTTCGGTCTGATGAGCTTTCTGCAATGCGTGGGCATAGGCGTGCCAAGCGCTATGGGAGAGATACTTTTCAACATCAATCCGTTTTTAGCGTTCGTTCAGAGGTTTATACCTCGCCTGCTTGACGGCTTTCTAGTAGGACTGCTGTTCATGCTGCTGTCAAAGATAGGCAACAAATACGCTGCCTGCTGCATAACGGGCTTTCTTACGGCGTTTCTGAACACGGCGTTTTTCATGAGCGCGCTTGTTCTGCTTTTCGGCAACACCGAATACATGAAAAGAACAATGGACGGCAAAAGCTTCCTGCCGTTCGTGGCGTCGTTCGTTGGCGTGAACGCCATTGTTGAAATGGCGGCAGCAACGATAATCTCGGGCGCGGTAGGTTTCGCGCTTATTAAAGCAGGTTTTGTAAAGATAAAAAAGTAAGGGGGCGTAATTGCCGTGATACTTGCAATAGACGTAGGCAACACCAACATCGTTATAGGCTGCTGCGACAGCAAAGAAAACAAGGTGCTTTTCACCGAGCGGCTTTCCACCAGCCACAGCGCAACGGTGCTTGAATATGCTATCTCTTTCAAAAACGTTCTGGAGCTTTACGGCATTGACCCCAAAGATATCGAGGGCGGCATGATATCATCGGTAGTGCCCTCTGCCACGCTGGCTATAAAACAGGCGGTCGCAAAGCTTACGGGCAAAAATATGCTCGTGGTAGGCCCCGGGATAAAAACGGGTCTTGTAATACAAATGGAAAACCCTAAACAGCTGGGCAGCGACCTTGTTGTCGGCGCGGTGGCGGCTATTGCAAAGTACAAAGCGCCCATGGTGATATTTGACCTCGGTACTGCCACGACTGCGGCTGTCATCAACGAAAACAACACCTACATAGGCGGAATGATAATGCCGGGCGTAAATGTTTCGCTGAACTCGCTTACGAGCAGTACCTCTCAGCTTCCGAAGATAAGCCTTGAAGCCCCCAAAAAGCTGATAGGCGGCAACACCGTTGAGTGTATGACGAGCGGTATTTTCTATTCAACAGCCGCAAGCCTTGACGGCATAGCCGACAGGATAGAGGGGGAAATGGGTCAGCCTGTTACCGTTATAGCAACGGGCGGACTTGCTTCAACAATAGTGCCGTTCTGCCGCAGGGATATCATAATAAACGATGACCTCTTGCTGGAGGGTCTTATGATACTTTACAACAAAAACCGTGCAAAATGAATTTCACTATTCAATACTCAACACGATACAATACAAAAAATAAAAGCCTCCTTTTCGGGGGCTTTTGTTATGGGCGGTTTTCCTCTTTTGAGCTTATGAACACCAACGCTGTACCTGCCGCCGCGCCTATTATCGTACCGCACACAGCATAGTACACCTTGACCGACACCGCCAGCTTCACGCATATCACCATGATGACCGCCGCCGCGAGCATGGAGAACAAAAACAGTCCCCCAAAGCAAAGCGACAGCCTGTTGCGCCTTGCCCATTGCCGCAGCTTTCCGTCCTCTTTTACGGAGGGCTTTTTCTTTGCGCGCCGCTTTAAAAACGTGCCTAAAAAAGCGCAGACTACCGCTGTAAATACAAACGGCAGTCCTGCATATAAAAGCATTGTTTCCATTATACCATTATAAAACTCTTACGCCGACAACGCCGTCGATAGCCTTGATAGCTTCAATGTCAACGCTGCCTGCAACGTCGAGCATGGTGTACGACCAGTCTTTCTTGGACTTGTTGACCATGTTCTCTATGTTTGCGCCCTTTTCAGCTACCATGCCCGTTATCTGTGTGAGCAGAGCGGGAATGTTCTTGTGCAGCACGCAAATGAGGTGGTCGCCCGTTTTTGCAAGCTCTGCGTTCGGGAAGTTTACGGAATTCTTTATAGTGCCCTTCTCGATGTAGTCAATAAGCTCGTGAGCCGCCATAACAGCACAGTTGTCCTCCGACTCGGGGGTTGAAGCTCCGAGGTGCGGCAGAACTATAACGCCGTCAACGCCGAGAACAACATCGTCTGCAAAGTCTGTAACATACTTAGCTACCTTGCCGTCTGCGATAGCCTTTACTACCGCTTCGCTGTTTACCAGCTCGCCTCTTGCAAGGTTTATTATGCGCACGCCGTCTTTCATGGTCGCTATCTGTGCCTCATCTATCATATTCTTGCCCTCGGGGGTATAAGGAACGTGCAGCGTGATATAATCGCTGTTTTTGTAGATGTCGTTTATATCCGCAACGACTTTTACCTGCGGCTTCAGGTTAAGAGCCGCATTTACGGACAGATACGGGTCGTAGCCTATAACGTCCATACCGAGAGAGATAGCGGCGTTGGCTATCTTTCCGCCTATTGCACCCAGACCTATAACGCCGAGCGTTTTGCCCATTATCTCGGGGCCTGCATACTTAGCCTTGCCGCCCTCAACTGTCTTGGGAGCGTCGGGAGTGCCTTTGAGCGAAGCAGCCCACGCGGCAGCCTCTGTTATCTTTCTGGAAGAAAGCAGCAGAGCGCATATAGCGAGCTCTTTAACTGCGTTTGAGTTAGCGCCGGGGGTGTTGAATACAACTATGCCCTCCTGCGCACATCTGTCAACGGGAATGTTGTTAACGCCTGCGCCTGCTCTTGCAATAGCGAGCAGCTCGCTGCCAAACTCCATTTCATGCATTTTTGCGGAGCGTACCATTATAGCGGTAGGGTTCTCGATAGAATCTCCTACTGCGTAAGCAGCCCTGTCGAAAATATCTGTGCCGCAAGCGGCTATTTTGTTAAGAGTAAGAATATTGTACATTTATATGACCTCTTTCATATCTTATGCTATACTGCAATAACACGAACTATAATAATGCCCAGTACAGCGAGGATACCGCACACGACGGCTATCTTCCCTCTGATACTGTTTCGCCTTTTTATTCGTTCTTTTGTTTCTTCGCTAAGCTGAAAGCTCATGAATTTTCTGCCTCAAACTTCTTCATGAATTCAACAAGCTTCTCTACGCCCTCAATAGGCATAGCGTTGTATATGGAAGCTCTCATGCCGCCGACTGTTCTGTGACCTTTAAGGTTCTCAAAGCCTGCCGCCTTAGCCTCTGCAACGAACTTCTTGTCAAGCTCCTCATCGCCGGTAACGAACGGAACGTTCATAAGGCTTCTGTCCTTCTTTTCAACAGTACCCTTGAACAGCTTGCTCTGGTCGAGGAAGTCGTAAAGTATCTTAGCCTTCTTCTCGTTGTGAGCCTTCATAGCCTCCAGACCGCCCATTTTCTTTATCCACTTGAACACCTTGCCGCAGATGTATATACCATAGCAGGGAGGAGTGTTGTAAAGAGAATCGTTGTCAGCCTGAGTTTTCCACTTGAGCATGGTGGGAACCGTAGCAGGGATATCATCTCTGATAAGGTCTTCTCTGATTATAGCGATAACAACGCCCGCGGGGCCTACGTTCTTCTGTACGCCGCCGTATATAACGCCGTACTTGGTAACGTCAACAGGCTCTGACAGGAAGCATGATGATACGTCCGCTACAAGGTCTTTGCCCTTGGTGTTCGGAAGCTGCCAGAACTTTGTGCCGTAGATAGTGTTGTTCTCACAGATATAAACATAGTCAGCGTCCTCGGGAATATCGAGGTCGGAGCAGTCGGGTATATAAGAGAAAGTCTTGTCAGCCGAAGAAGCTACCGCGACTGCCTCGCCGTACTTCTGGGCCTCCTGATAAGCTTTCTTAGCCCACTGACCTGTGATTATGTATGCCGCCTTGCCATTCTTCATAAGGTTCATAGGTATAGCGGCAAACTGCTGTGAAGCTCCGCCCTGCAAGAAAAGCACCTTGTAGTTGTCGGGAATGTTCATAAGCTCTCTGATATCCGCTTCGGCGTCCTTGATTATCTTGTCAAACGCCTTTGAACGGTGGCTCATCTCCATTACCGACATACCTGTTCCCTGATAGTCGAGCATTTCCTCTGCCGCTTCCTTGAGAACTTCCTCGGGAAGCACGGCAGGACCTGCGCTGAAATTATACACTCTGCCCATAATTGATTCCTCCGATTTGAAATATTATTTTTTATTAAGAACAAACATAATAAAATACTTTATTATTATACCTCTTTTTCCCTCAAAAGTCAAGAGCGGACGACTACTTTTTATACAGCCTTTCAGGCGTTTGCATAATAACTAAATTTGCGTTTGCCGATTTGTGAAAACAGCCAAAATAAACCGCATTGTTAAAATTTTTATAGACAAAACCTTAATTATGAAGTATAATTTTATTATGAAAATTATAAAGGAGGCTGACAAGCCATGAATTCAACTTTGAAAAAAGGCATTTGCGAGGCGATAGGCACCTGTGTGCTCGTGCTTTTCGGCTGCGGAACTGCTATGTTCTCAGGCAATATTGTAGCAGTAGCTCTTGCATTCGGTCTATCCATCGTAACAATGGCATACACTATCGGAAAGGTATCCGGCTGCCATGTAAACCCTGCCGTATCGCTTGCTATGTTCCTTGACGGACAGATGTCAATGGCTGATTTTCTCAACTACATCATCTTCCAGTGCATAGGCGCATTTGTAGGCTCGGGCATACTTGCCATCATCGTTAAGACATTTGGCATGGACCTTGAGGATATGAGCATGGGAGCAAACGGCTTCGGAGCGAGATCCTTGTATTCAGGCGGCGACTACGACAGCTTTACTATAAACTGGTTCGGCGCTCTGCTCGTTGAGATCATTCTCACATTCGTGTTTATCCTCGTTATCTTCGCTGTTACAGACAGAAAGATGAAGTCCGCAGGCGTGTTCATAGGTGTTGCTCTGCTGTTCGTTCACATTCTCGGCATACCGCTTACTGGCACTTCCGTAAACCCTGCAAGAAGCCTTGCTCCGGCGTTCTTTGCTATCCCCAACACCGACTGGGATTCGTTAAAGCAGCTTTGGGTATTCATTGTAGGTCCTGTTATAGGAGCTCTTCTGGCTACCATAGCTAACCGCGCTCTTATCAGAGGCGAAGGCGACGACTAAACGCCGTACAAAAGCTTAACTGCAAAATAAAAGTCCGTTCATAATGAAATGCTCCCCATTTGTTAGACAATATGGTATAATAGAAATATACCCGAAAGAAGTCTAATGAAAGGGGAGCA
>CANRNT010000024.1 GCA_947631995.1 uncultured Clostridia bacterium
TTGCGAAGTCAGTTCGTTTCTTAATTTATTTTTCCATAGGGGTCTTTTGTGCTGTTCGCACAAATTGGTGCGGTTCAGTGAAGTCTGTGGGGTGAATTTATGTTTATTACGCTGTTGCACGGCGCGCTGGAGCGCGTTCAACTCCATACAACAGCCGTATACATCCCCCCAAAAAAGCAAACCACACTAGTCTCAATAGTTGGCAGAATATTCTTCCGGCTATCTCTTTTTTGGGGAGGATAGTGGGTGGGGATATTCTATAAATTTGTTTTATAGGATTTTTTCACATAGCATGGCGTTCTCTGAGAGAACGCGGAAAGTTTGATATATCTTTTCATTAGTAGAGGCTCTCTCTTGCAGAGCGCCGCCGTATGGGAATTTCGCCGTGCTGCGGTAGCGTTCGCAAGCGACCGCAGGCGACAATGGGCTTCCGCCCGGCGTATGCTTGCATACGCTACGACCCATGCGACCTTTGGCAGTTGCGAAGCAACTGTAAAAAAGAGGTCGATCGAAAACTTTTCCTTTCTTGACATGGTTTTAAAGTTAGTCTGAAAGTTGAAATTACAGCTTCTTGCCTCTTGCCTCTTACTTCTTGCCTCTGGCTGTAAACCTTGCAAACAGCCGCTTGAAAAAGCCGAGCTTTTTTGTCGGAACTGCTGCCAGAGCCTCTTTGTACTTTGCCGCACGCTCGTAGCTTTCGGTAATAAAGAACTCCTGCGCGTTGAGAGCAGGCTTGCCGCCGACAGGTACTTTGACGTACTTTCCGTCGCTGTTCTGCTCGCGCGCTTTTACGTTGTCGCTGAGCTGCATAAGGAAATAGTCAACTATCCTGCGCTTGCAGTCGGGGTCTAGCACGGGGCAGGCTACCTCAAAACGCCGCACGGTGTTTCTGGTCATAAAATCTGCCGAGGAGATGTATACCTTTTCAAAGTCCTTGCCGAAAATGTATATCCTCGAATGTTCAAGAAAACGTCCTACTATCGAGATTATCCGTATGTTGTCGGTAACGTTTGGCACGCCCGCTATAAGACAGCTTATGCCGCGTACAACAAGCTCTACCTTAACGCCTGCCTGAGAGCATTGTATCAGCTTGTCTATCAGGACTTTGTCTGTAAGAGAGTTTATCTTTGCCGCAACATATCCCTCTCCGCCCGAACGCGCTATGGCTATCTGTTCGTCCATCATCTCGCACAGACGGTTCTGCATAAGCTTTGGAGCTACCAGCAGATGTGTCGCGTTCTCAACAAATTCGCCGACCGATAATGCGTTGAATACCGAAGCCGCGTCCAAAGCTATCTCGGTGTTGGCAGTCATAAGGCAGAAATCGGTGTATATACCAGCGGTTTTCTCGTTGTAGTTGCCCGTGCCTACCTGCGTGATGTATTTTACATCGCTGCCCACCTTTCTGGTTATGAGCAGCAGCTTTGAATGTACCTTGAGATTTTCGGGGCCGTACAGTATGTTGCAGCCCGCCTCTTCAAGGCTCTTTGACCAGCCTATGTTGTTTTCCTCATCAAAGCGTGCGCGCAGCTCTACAAGAGTAGTTACCTGCTTGCCGTTTTCGGCTGCTTTTATAAGAGCCTCTATGACCTTGCTGTCCCTCGCCACGCGGTAGAGGGTTATTTTTATGGAAACGACGCTGTCATCATCTGCCGCCTCGTTCAAAAGACGTATGAACGGCTTTATGCTCTCATACGGATAGGAGAGCAGTATGTCCTTTTTCTCTATCTGAGAGATCATAGGCAAGGACGGGTCAACGCCGAAAGGCTCCTGCGGCGAACGCTTAGGGAAAAACAGCTCCGTGCGCTGCGACAGCTTGTCGCTTATAGCTCCCGTGTACGACATATCCAGCGGCGACCTGAGAACAAATACCTGCTTTTTGGATATCTCCAGTCTGGCGGTCAGCTCACCGAGAGTGAGGTCTGAAAGCTCTCTCGAAAGCTCCAGACGAACAGGGCACAGACGCTTGCGCTTTTTAATGAGCTCAGCCATATGTGAGCGGAAATCGAGCTCGTATTCGTAGCCTGCCTCCTCGGTGTTTATGTCCGCACTGCGCGTTATGCGCATAAGGGATTTTTCTTCTATCTTGTAGCCTGAGAATATCTGCGATACAAAGTGGAGAAGAATCTCGTCGGTTGTCATATAGCGTATCTTGCCGTTCTTTTCCGATGTAGGTATAAAAAGCACTTTGGCTATGTTTACGGCAGACCTCACCACGCCCAGCTTTACATTGTTCTTTGATGACAGCTTCGCTACCGCGTATACCTCGCAGTTGTTGAGGAACGGGAACGGGTGGCGGCGATCTATGACCAGCGGAGAGAGAAACGGGAGCATTTCGTATCTGAAATATGCCTCCACAAAATCGGCTTCTTTCTTGCTCAGATCCTTGAAGCCGCACCTTTTTACGCCTAAGTCGGCAAGGTTCTCGTCTATCTTTGATACTGCCTTGCCAAGGTCGCTGTACATCGCCGCCGTGCGCTTGTAGATAGCGGTGAGCTGTTCCGACGGGCGCATTTTCGTTTTTCCGTCACGGTCGTTGTCGTTGACCATCATCGCGTCGCGGAGCGAGCCGACGCGCACCATGTAAAACTCGTCAAGATTGCTGACGAATATCGAAGCGAACGACAAACGCTCCAGAAGCGGAACGCTAGTGTCCTGCGCCTCTTCCAGTACGCGGCAGTTGAACTTCAGCCACGATAATTCTCTGTTGTCATATACTTTCTTGCCCATGACGTATTCTCCTTGTGCTTGTAGTGTTATCGTTTATATGTTCCTATGCCTCAGAGCACCAATTCAGCGATATAAGGCAGACTGCGGAACTGCTCGTTGTAGTCCAGCCCGTAGCCTACGGCGAAAAAGTCGTCTATTTCGCAGCCAACATAGTCTGCTGAGATATCGGCTTTTCTCCGCGACGGCTTGTCAAGAAAAGCGCATATCTTCAGGCTTTCGGGCGACATAGCCTTAAAATGCCGCGACAGCCTTTCCAGCGTAATGCCCGTATCTATGATATCCTCAACTATGATAACGTTCCGACCGCGTATATCGGGGAAGTCCTCAAAGCTTATGTCAACGCTTCCCGTCGTACTGCTTCCGTCATACGACTTTGCCTTTATATAGCCCATTTCGCAAGGTACCGTGATACGGCGCGCAAGGTCGGCGGCAAACGTTACCGCTCCTTTCAGCGTGCATATGAGAAGCAGCTCTTTGCCGCTGTAATCCTCGGATATCTGCCTGCCAAGGCTGTCAACGCGCTGACGTATCTGTTCTTCTGTTATCATTGGTACGAGTGTGTATCTCGTAGGCATAGCAAAGCCGCCTTTCATACTATACATTATATATAATATAGTATATCACATATTCCGCCAAATTACAAGACATATTGACAGCGATGTTTTATGCGGTTGACAAGCGGCGCGGAAAAGAGTATAATAATTAAGTGGGACGGGTGTATCCCGTGCCGTATTCAGCTTGATAACAGAGGGATATCATAACATATGCATATAAGTATATACGGTATAACGGATAAGGGAGCTGTCCTTGAAAGCAACGAGGACAGAATATTGATAGACGGCAGAGTGTACAGAGAGGGAGAGACCGCCGCGCTCGTCACCGAGCCGACATTGGCGGCGGTGTGCGACGGAGTCGGCGGAGAAACAGGCGGAGAAATGGCTGCCGAGTTTTGCCTGAGCGAGCTTGCAAAGGTGCGATACAACTCGCTTACCGACCTTAAAAGCGTGATAATAGATATACATAATAAGCTGCTGGAGGCCGCGTCTTTCGATGAGAGATACAGGAATATGCAGACTACGCTGTGTGCCTTTGCGCTGGACGAGAAATGCAACTGCTGCTGTGTTAACGTTGGCGACAGCAGGCTTTACAGATATGCGGGCGGCGTCGCAACACAGCTTTCTACCGACCATACGCTTGTAAGATATCTGTACGATATGGGCGAGATGACCGCCGAGGAAATGAAAACATCTCCTGACAGGAACGTTATAATATCGTCTGTCGGGGGCGACGAGCAGATACCGCGCATAGACGTGTTTACCATAGGCGAAAAATTCGGCACGCTGCCCGATGATACGATAATCATATGCAGTGACGGGATAACAGACCACGTCGGCAGAACGGAGATAGAAGTCTGTATGGGTCTGGACGTGCCGTTTGAGGATAAGATAGACGCGATATACAGACTGGCGCTGTCACGCGGCAGTTGTGATAATCTTTCTGTGATAGGAATAGCAGGTGAAGCATAACAATGAGAGAAATACATACGGAAACAAATGTTGAAAAGGCTCTGGCGTTCGCGCGGAAGTACGAAATATGCAACGCGCATTGCCATATATACCCCGTGAAGATAGCCGATAAGGCGGTAGTCAATATCGGCAAGTTCTACGATCTGTCAATGGACTGCGAAACGGGTACTTCGGAGTCGCTGATCGCCGACGGAAAGCCTTTCGGAGTGCAGAGCTATTTGGTCTGCTCCGCCGCTACCGACCCCTCGCAGGTCGAGAGCATTAACGATTTTATAATGAACGAGTGCCAAAAGCACCCCGAGTTTATAGGCTTCGGCACGCTGCACCCGGAGTATGAGGGCAGCTTTGAAAAAGAGATACAAAGATGTATGGACGGCGGACTGAAAGGCATAAAGCTTCACCCCGACTTCCAGATGTTCAATATCGACGACGAAAAGGCGCTGCCTATGTATCGGGCAGCCGAGGGCAAGCTGCCTATACTTTTCCATATGGGCGATGAAAGATATGACTACTCGACCCCCGAAAGACTGCTCCGTGTAATGAAAATGTTCCCCGAGCTGCACGCCTTTGCAGCTCATCTCGGCGGATATACGGCGTGGGACGAGGCGCAGGAGTATCTCGCGGGAGTGAATAACATCTGGTATGACTGCTCTTCGTCGCTGGCGTTCATGACACCGCAGCAGGCTGTCAAATATATACGCTCGCTCGGCGTTGACAGGGTGATGTTCGGTACGGACTTTCCTATGTGGAACCACGCAGGCGAGCTCAACCGCTTTGAAGCTCTCGACCTTACTGAGGATGAGAGAAGGGCGATACTCAGCGGAAACTTCAAAAAGTATTTCGGCTTGGACTGAACGAGCTGATATACTATATATAATATAAAAATGAGGTGCATAATATGTCCGATATGTATGACAGACTTTTGCGCTGTAAAGAGCAGATACGTCAAAAGACCGATATTGTGCCGCAAATGGCTCTTGTTCTGGGCTCGGGTCTGGGCGGCTTTGCAGAGGAGATAGACGTTGAGTGCCGCGTGCCTTACGGAGAGATAGAGGGCTTTCCCGTTTCTACGGTCGCAGGACATAAGGGACAGTTCATCTTCGGCAGGCTGGGAGACGTAAAAATAGTATGTATGCAGGGCAGAGTGCATTGCTATGAGGGCTACACCGCGCAGGAGGCAGTCATGCCGATACGGCTGATGAAAATGCTCGGCGCAGAGAAAATAATGCTCACCAACGCCGCAGGCGGCATAAACGCAGGCTTCAGGGCGGGCGACCTTATGCTGCTGACCGACCATATATCGCTGTTCGCTCCAAATCCTCTGATAGGGGAGAACATAGAGCAGTTGGGTGTGAGATTTCCCGATATGAGCAGCGTTTATAATAAGGAGCTGCAAAGCATTATAAAAAACGCTGCCGCCAAAAACGGCATAGATATCAAAGAGGGCGTGTATGTTCAACTGACGGGCCCCAGCTATGAGACCCCTGCGGAGATAAAAATGCTCGGCAATCTCGGCGCGGACGCAGTCGGTATGTCAACGGTGTGCGAGGCGATAGCCGCAAATCACGCAGGTATGCAGGTGTGCGCGGTGTCGTGTATATCAAATATGGCGGCGGGCATAGCCAAACAGCCGCTCACTCACGTGGAAGTACAGCAGACCGCCGACGCGGTAGCGAAAACCTTTGAGACACTTGTAAAGACCGCGATCGCGGATATGTTTTAAGCTGCGGCTTTTACGACTTTATGGAGAAATGATATGAGGATACGTTTTTATAACGCTAAGATACTTACAATGGAAAGCATGGATATCATCGACGGAGAGCTGTGGACAGACGACGATAAAATATCGTATGTCGGCAAAAAGCCGGAGCATATCCCGAGCTTCAACAGGGAGATAGACATAAAAGGAGACCTCCTTATGCCCTCCTTTAAGGACTGTCATACGCACTCGGCTATGACCTTTCTGCGCTCCTATGCCGATGACCTGCCGCTTCAGGACTGGCTCTTTAAAAAGGTGTTCCCGCAGGAGGGAAAGCTGACGGGCGAAAGAGTCGAGCTGTTTGCAAGGGTCGCGCTGCTGGAGTACCTGACGAGCGGGATAACATCTTGCTTTGATATGTATTTTTACCCCGGATATTTCGCGCGGCTGTGCGCTAAATACGGCTTTCGCGGCGTGCTGTGCGGTGAATTGACTCAGGGTGACGACATAGAGACCCTTGAAGAGCGGTATGTAAATCTGAATTCTTTCAGCCCTTTGGTGTCCTATAAGCTGGGCATGCACTCTGAGTACCTCTGCCCGATAGAGATGATACGCGGCGTAAGCGAGCTCGCTCATAAGTATAAAGCGCCCGTTTTTATGCACAACTCGGAAACGGAAAAGGAAGTAAAGGAATGCCGCGAAAGATATTCTCTGTCGCCGACGCAGCTTTTTGACAGAGAGGGCGTTTTTGACTACGGCGGAGGCGGCTTCCATTGCGTCTGGCTCGACGACGAGGATATGCGTATTTTCAAAGAGCGCGGTCTGTGGGCTGTAACCAACCCTGCTTCAAATCTGAAGCTTGCCAGCGGTATAGCTCCGCTGCAAAAAATACTCGACTGCGGCGTCGGTATCTCAATAGGTACGGACGGAGCGGCAAGCAACAACTGTCTCGATATGTTCAGAGAGATGTATCTTGCAGCGGCTCTGCAAAAGGTCAAAACGGGCGACGCGGCTGCCTGTCCCGCTGACGAGGTGCTGAAAATGGCTACCGTCAACGGCGCAAAGACCCTAGGACTTGACGACTGCGACGTTCTGGCAAAGGGCAAGCAGGCGGATATCATCGAGATAGATCTTCATCAGCCAAATATGCAGCCGCAGCACGATATAGTGAAGAATATAGTGTACAGCGGAAGCAAGCAGAATGTAAAGATGACCGTGTGCGCGGGCAGGATACTTTACAGGCAGGGCGAATTCTTCGTCGGAGAGGCGCCCGAGGACGTATATGCCGCCGCGAATGAGGAGGTCAAGCGTATCATAGACGGGTGAGCCGCCGCCGAATATATCGAAAAATGACAGATATCGCCAAATAATTGTGGATATTTTGAATAAATGTTTACCGAAAATAACAAATTCACATATTACAAAACCGTTACAATTGTGATAGAATGGTGTGCAACTTAAACAAAAAAGGCACCTTCGGTTTGTAGGATTGCACATAATTGATTACAGAATTAAAAAATAATAAGAAAAAACTTGAATTTGATGCGAGAATATTGTATATTTTTAATACGGAGAAACGCAGAGCATGCGTTGACGAAATTGTGAACCCTCACACCTCGCAAGAGGTTTTAATAGCAGACGGTGAACTTTTTGAGGGGGAAGCCGTCAGATAAATTTGGCATTAATGAATCCTATACTAATGCACAAAATTTAAGGAGGAAGATTTCAATGAACAAACTGAAGAGAGTTCTTTGCGGAACACTCGCGCTTGCTATGGCTGCTTCTATGATGACAGCTTGTGGCGATGACGCTAGCAGTACTGCTTCCAACGGCGGCGGAACTGCTTCCGGCGGCAGCGATTCTACCGGCGGCGGAGCTTCCGGCGACAAGACCAAGGTAAAGGTTATGACATTTACCGACGAGACACAGACGATGCTCGACATCTTCTGCGCAGACGAGGCGAACAAGGCTATAACAGATAAGTATGAGTTTGAGGTATCTCTCGAGTCTACTGCATCTACATATATCCAGAACGTTCTGTCTGACCTTGCCGGTGACAACGCTCCTGACCTGTTCCTTGCTGACGCTGACTATGCTAAGCAGTTCGCTGAGCAGGAGCAGACAGCTTCTATAGCTGATCTCGGCATCACCATCAATGAGGACGACTACTACAAGTATACTCTCGACTTCACATCCAGACAGTCCGACGGTACTCGTATGGGTCTGTCACACCAGGCTGCACCGGGCGTTGTTCTTTACAGAACCGACTATGCTGAGCAGGTACTCGGATCCAAGGATCCTGCCGATGTTCAGGCTGCTATGTCTGACTGGGATAAGTTCGTAGAGACAGCTAAGAAGATGCAGGAGAACGGTATCTTCATGATCAACGGTCTTGACGAGCTCAAGAGATGCTTCATGAACAACCGTGACGGCGCTTGGCTGAAGGACGACATGACCTACTACTGCGACGAGGCTACTGTTACTAAGTTCTTCGAGACTACTAAGGAGCTTGCTGATGCAGGCTGCGTACAGTACATGGAGAACACACAGTGGACCACAAACTGGTACAACGGTATGCAGGACGGCGTATTCTGCTTCTTCGGATGCACATGGTACCTGCACTACACGATCAAGCCTAACTGCTTGACCACAAAGACCGGTGACGTTGACGCTGACGGTAATGCAACTGCTGCTGACGCTGACTACAAGGTAGGTAACGGTTCTTACGGTCTGTGGGGCATCGTTCAGGGTCCTGCTCCTTACTTCTGGGGCGGCACATGGTGGTTCGGTTCCAAGAAGTGCCTCGAGGACGGCACAGCTGAGGCTGTTAAGGCTGTTATCGAATACTTCTGCGTAAACGACGATTCCATGAAGGCTTACATGGAGAAGACAGGCGACTTCCCGTCCAAGCCGGGCGTTGCTGAGCAGCTTTCGTCTAACAACGACTTCCTTGGCGGTCAGGATCACTATGCTATCTTCCGCGAGGCTGCTAAGAATGTAAACACCAAGACTACAACAATGTATGATGATACATTCAACACTGCTGTTAATGATGCTCTTATCGAGTACATCGTAA
Organism: uncultured Clostridia bacterium; assembly: GCA_947631995.1. Taxonomy (GTDB): domain Bacteria; phylum Bacillota; class Clostridia; order Oscillospirales; family Ruminococcaceae; genus UBA7477. The sequence continues at coordinate 9,032 of CANRNT010000024.1, forward strand.
ACGGTATGTCACTTGACGATGCTATCGCTTACATCAAGGATAAGGCTGCTGAGACGATCACTGATATGAAGTAATCGCCGATCGGCTTGAAACTGAACATTTCGTAGATTGTAGCGAAAACCTGGATGGGGTGGGTCAATTCCCACTCCATCTTTGTTTTCATAATTGAAAGTAGGAGTGTGAAACATGGCATCATCATTCAAGACCAGAGCAAAGCTTGAAAAGAACTATTGCGGTTACATTTTCATAGCGCCTTTTTTCATTACCTATATCGTATTTCAGCTCATGCCTTTGATCAATACGTTCAGATATGCTTTTACTGACGTAAGAGCATGGTTCGTAGATCAGAGCCAGACGTCTCATTTTGTCGGCATGGATCAGTTCAAGACCGTTGTTGGCGAAATGGGCTTTAAAGAAGCATTCTTTAACACTCCTGTAATGTGGATCATGGGCTTCATACCCCAGCTCCTCATCGCTCTGCTTCTTGCAAGCTGGTTTACCAATGAAAAGATCAGGGTAAAAGGACAGGGCTTCTTCAAGGTAATATTCTATATGCCTAATATCATGACGGCTACTACCATAGGAATACTGTTCCTTACTTTTATCAGACCGAATGGATTTATCCATAACATCTGTATTTCAATAGGTTATGTTAAAAATGCAAGAATGCCTATAACCGGCACATGGTTCGGAAGAGGCGTTATCGCGTTCATCAACTTCTGGATGTGGTACGGTCAGACAATGATCGTTCTCATCGCAGGTATACTGGGTATCAACCCGTCGTTCTTTGAAGCAGCGTCTATCGACGGCGCTTCGGGATGGCAGTGCTTCTGGAGAATTACTCTTCCCCTTATCAGACCTATCATGACATACTCGCTCATCACATCGCTTATCGGCGGTTTCCAGATGTTCGATGTACCTAACATGATCGGTGCAGGTGAAACAGCAGCAGTATTTAAGAGAGATATCCAGACTATAATCATGTATATAAAGGGTATAGCTTATACCGGCTCGTTTGCCGTAGGTAAAGCTTGCGCCGCTTCGGTAATACTGTTCCTTATAACTGCGGTATGCAGCCTGATATTGTTCTATGTAATGTCAGACAGAGCAGAGGCAAAGGCTAGGAGAGCAGAAAAGAAGCGCGCTAAAGAAGCTGCCCTTCTGGAAGGAGGAGATCTTTAATGGCTAACTACGGTCAGGCAGGACAAAGCATAAAAGGCGGATATCACGCCCGTATATTGGCCATGAAGGTTTTCGTATACATAGTATGTATCCTTCTTACTATCATGGCGATCCTCCCGTTCGTTATAATGGTGTTCAACGCTTCCAAATCTAGATATGAGATAAACAATTCTTATGTTGAATGGAATCGTGAGATCACGGACAGATTCGTTGTATCTCTGCTCCCGTCAAAATCGTTCTTTGCCAACGGTAAGTACCTTTTGACGAGCAAGGCTCTGAACCTCCCGTTCGGACGTGGATTCTTAAACTCTATCCTCATTGCCGGCGGCGCAACGCTGCTTTCGGTTTACTTCTCGGCACTTACAGCTTATGGCTTCGCTGTTTACAGATTCAAGCTCAATAAGCCTCTGTATGCTTTCATAATGGCTATACAGATGGTGCCTACACAGGTAACGGTTATCAGCTTCGTTGAGCTTATGTATAAATGGCATTGGACGGATAACTATCTGCCGTTTATCCTTCCTGCGATAGCGGCACCAAGTACGGTATTCTTCCTGCGACAATATATGTCGTCAGCGTTGTCTATCGAAATGGTCGAAGCAGGACGTATCGACGGCGCAAGTGAGTTCGGTATATTCAACAGGCTCGTTCTTCCTATACTGAAACCCGGTATGGCTACTATGGCTATATTCGCAATGGTTACAAACTGGAACAACTACCTGCTCCCGAGCTTGCTGCTCAGAAGAACCGAGTTGCAGACCGTACCTATGCTCGTTGCTAAACTGAACGGTAACAAGTATTCAACAGAGTACGGTGCTATATACTTCGGACTTACACTCTCCGCTGCTCCTCTGGTAGTATTCTACTTGATACTTTCCAAGTACATTATCGCCGGCGTTGCACTCGGTGGTGTAAAGGAATAATTTGTGACAATGACTTTATAAATGTTATTTTCATAAAAATTCTCCGGGAAGACCCTCGCAAGAGCGGGGGTCTTTCTTTTTTTGCGGCTGCGCATATCTTCACGGAGGCGAAATACCTTGACAAGCAGGTATAAAAAGGATATAATGGTATTTAGCAATGTGCAAATCATAAATACAGATCGGATCGCAGCGAAAGGATAAACAAAGTGAAAGAGAACAACAATAATAACGGATCGCTGGAGGATATGATCGCCCGCGCTATGCGTGATAACGGTCTTACTCCCGAGATCGGCAAGGATAATTCATCTGCCGACCGAAGTAAATTTCATCTCGGCAGCGATGTGATATATTCTCAGGAGCAGGTCGATAACGCCTACAACAGCGGCGAGGTGCCTCCGCAGCAGCCCGCATACAGATCACAGCAGCAAAGACCTCCGCAGCAGCGTCAGAGCGGTCAGCAGCCGACAAGTCAGCGGCAGACGACAGATCAGCGCAAAAGAAGCTCCTCCGGCGCCTCAAATACAAAGAAGAAAAGCTCGTCGGGCAGCAAGAGCAGTAAAAACAGCAAGAGCAGTAAGAACAGTAAAAATAGCAAGAACAGAAATAATATCAAAAGTAAAGAGAGAAACGCAAGCCGCACAACGAAAGGAACAAAACGAATGGATCAGTACGACGAGCCGCAGCTTTATGACTATGAAGAGCCGCAGGTAAGGGAAGCTCCGCGCAAAAAACATCACCCGATAAGAACTATAATCAAACTGGTGCTCGTGTTGGCGGTGGTGCTGTTTGTGACGTATAGCTTTTTGGCGGTGCACTATATCAATATGGTGGAGATCGTCGATAAGGGCGAAAGATACGACGTAGGAGTTTCGCTTATGGAAAGCAAAAGCGTCCGCAATATCCTGCTCATAGGTACGGATACCAGAAGCGTCTCCGACAGCGGAAGAGCCGATACCGTAATACTTATGTCGATAAATTATAAAGCGCGTACCATAACGCTGACATCGTTCATGCGCGACTCGTATGTTAATATCCCCGACAATGGCTGGAGCAAGCTCAATGCTTCTTACAGGTGGGGCGGGCCGGAGCTTCTCATGGATACGCTCGCACTCAATTTTCACATTTCCGTGGACGACTATGTTTTCGTAAACTTTGAAAGCTTCGCCGATATCGTGGACTCCGTCGGCGGTATAGAGCTTACCATATCGGACGATGAAGCTATCGGTATGCAGCCGCCTATGGCGGAGGTAAACGATATGAACGGCAGACCGAGCAATACCGATTTTCTGTATTCGGGCGGAACGTATCTCATGAACGGCAATCAGGCGCTGGCGTATTCCAGACTTCGCTATGTCGGACGGTCGGACTTTGAGAGAACGGAGCGTCAGAGAAAGGTTATCCAGAAGATAGTTGAACAAGCCAAAAAGCAAAACCCCGTGGGACTGGATAAATTTGCTTCGACCTGCGCTGAAAGCGTCGTGACGAATATGTCAAAGACGGATATGTATAAGCTCGCGCTCGCGCTGCCGTATATAGCAACGTTTGAAATGCAGGAGCTTCGTATCCCTGCCGACGGCCTCTATACCGGAGCTACTACGGACGACGGCCAGCAGGTTTTACAGATAGACTTTGACGCTAATATCGACCTCATAGACGAAAATATATATCAGTAATATTGAAAAAGACCCTTCCTCGCGGAAGGGTCTTTTTTGCTGACAGAAGAAAAACAGTCTGTGCTTTTAAAACGGTACGATTATCGGCTGCGGCTGTATGCCGTTCAGGGCAGACACAATGGTATCGGGGATAAGCTCAAAGTGGGATATCATGCTGTTCGGCTTATGCTCAAAATCGTCCTGACCGTAGGGGACAAAATAAAAGCTGCGGTAGTTTTGCACAGCGCCGATATTTTTTGCAGCCGCTCCGAGGGCGTCGTTGGTAGCGATAGCAAGTATGACGGGTCTGCCGTTGCGGATATGAGATTTCACCGCCATTGTCACGGGGGTATCGGTTATGCCGCTTGCAAGCTTTGCAAGGGTGTTGCCCGTGCAGGGCGAAACGACTAGTATGTCCAGAAGCTTTTTAGGGCCTATGGGTTCGGCGGCTTCGATGGACGAAATGATTTTTTTGCCGCAAATGCTTTCGAGCTTTGCGGTGTTTTCATCGCTGCTCCCAAAACGGGAGGATATGGTCGCGGCGTTGAAGCTCATTATCGGGAAAAGCTCGCAGCCAAGCTCCGACAGCTTTTTTGCCGCGTCAAACGATTTTGCAAACGTGCAGAACGAGCCGCACATCGCGTATCCGACTTTCAGACCGCTAAGCTGTTCATACATCGAAAAGCCCCCTTTCACGGCAAATGTTGATTATCGTGTCCGCGATGATGTGCCCCGAGGTCACGGGAGCGGTCTTTCCCGGGAGCGACAGCGCCCATATGACCTTCAGCCTGAGCTGTGCGGCAGCTTCAAAGTCAACGCCGCCCGGCTTGGAGGCAAGGTCTATTATTAAGGTGTCGCAGCCTATTTTGGTAAGCTTTTCGCGGTCGAGCAAAACGGCGGGAACGGTGTTTATCACAACGTCATAGCCGCTCGGGTCGTTTATGGCGGACGATATCTCTTGTGCGTGATATCCTAAAGTTCTGGCGTATGCCAGATCACGCTGCTTTCTCGCCGCTATATGTACTTCAGCGCCGAGCGCCGCAAAAACTCTCGCAGTCGCTTTTGCAACGTTGCCGAAGCCGAGTATCATAAGTTTAAGACCGTTAATTGTTACGGGCGTGTTCTCGATAGCGATCTGAAGCGCTCCCTCAGCCGTTGGTACGCAGTTTTCTATTATCAGCTCCTCGCGGTCAAAATAATCCGCATGATCCAGACCCGCCTGCCTGAAAATATCGCAAATGCCGTCGCTGAGCTTTCCGCCTACTATGAGCGAGCTGCTTTTCAGCGCTTTGCATACGTCTTTCAGCAGGATAGGCTTATCCGAAAACGGAGCGTTTACAGTCTCGCCGTCGTTGGAGGCTACCAAAGGCAGTACGACAACGTCGGGAGCGAAAGGAAGCTCGCCTAGAGAGTGTATAACGGTGCAGCCCTCCGCGGGACGATCCTCGCTCATGCCCAAAGTATATACCTTTATGCCCTGCTTTGCCAGCCGCTCGGCAAGGAAATTCTGTCTGAGATCTCCGCCTGTTATAAGAAAAGTAAGTGATGTATCCATATATGAACTCCTTCATGTTTGTTGATATCGATAATTCTCCGCTGACGGGCGTCATCGGAGAAGCGTTTGTTTGAGGTATCTCATTTTTATTATATGACCGCCGTGCGGCCGCGGTTAATGATTTTCACCTTTAAATCGTCCATTGATAAGTATAATTTGTTTCCGCGCGTCATATAGATTAGTATCACAAAGGTACAAACATAACAAGCATTGGAGGAATAGTATGTTTATCAAAACAGTCAAGATCAAAAGCTTTTGGGCGGCGGTCACGGTAATAGCTATCGTAGTTGTAGCCGCGGCGGCGGTGGTGTTCGCTTTTCAGCACGCCCACGATAAAACAGCGCGTTACCGCATGACCAACGAAACACAGCGTCAGGAATTTATAAAGGAGCTTGGCTGGCAGGTCTCCGATGAATACGATACCTGCCGTATAGTCATGATACCCGAGGAATTTGACGATGTGTATAAGAATTACAACGACCTGCAAAAGCAGCAGGGCTTCGATCTTGAAGATTATAAGGGCAGAACGGTTGAAATTTATTCGTATCCGGTGTATAATTATGAGGGAGAGAAAAACGTCATGATGAACCTCATGATATGCGACGGTATGCTGGTCGGCGGAGATATTTGCTGCACCGAGCTTGACGGATTTATGCACGGGCTCAAAAAGCCGCTCGATAAAGCTCCCGTTACTTCCGACAGCAGCGTAAGCGACAGCATGACGGACAGTAATTGCGACAGCCTTACCGACAGCCTGACAGACAGCTCGTCTATGGGCGACAGCTCCGTTCAGGCTGCGCAGTAAAGCATAAAAATCGGCAACATCGGCAACCAAAGGAAAGCGTAAAGGAAAAGGAACGTAAAATGGCTGAAATAATGAGGCTGGACAGATTTATTTCCTCGCAGAGAGGAGATATCTCACGCAGCGATGTAAGAAAGCTTTGCTCTGCCAGAAGAGTGGAGGTCAACGGCTCCTGCAAGGTCAGAAGCGATATGAAAATAAACGCCGCCGAGGACGATGTGCGTCTGGACGGGGAGAGGATAGAGTATAAAAAATTCATATACATAATGCTCAATAAACCGCAGGGGGTAGTCTGCTCAACAAGGGACGGACTTTCCCCTACGGTGCTTTCTCTGATACCCGAAAAGCTTCGCCGCAGCGGACTTTTTCCCGCAGGCAGACTGGATAAGGATACCGAGGGCTTCGTTCTGATAACGGACGACGGCGAGCTGGCACATAGGATACTTTCTCCGAAGAACCATGTGCCGAAAAGATATTATGTAAGACTGGAGAAGCCGCTGGAGGAGGGATATGAACAGCTCTTTGAGCAAGGCATAACGCTTTCTGACGGTGTAAAATGTATGCCCGCAAGGCTTGAAAGAGCCGAGAGCGAGTATGATTGCTTTGTAACTCTGAACGAAGGAATGTTTCACCAAATAAAAAGAATGTTTGAAGCTTTGGGAAATAAAGTAAACTATCTGAAACGGATAAGCATAGGCGGCATAGTTCTCGACGAAAAACTGGCTCTCGGGGAGTGTATAGAGATTATGCACAAAGAAATCAAAAAAATCAACGGCTAATTTGACATGCACCTTTCGGTATAGGCGAATTTTCGGCAATATTAATAAATGAATGTTCTAAAGTTTAGTAAAAAAACATCTTGCCGTATTGTAAAATATTTGTTATTATATTAGTATAGCTAAAAGTATAGTTTAGCAAAAAATTATTGGGAGGTTCTCAAGAGATGGCAAGTGTATCATTAAGAGAGATCTATAAAAAGTACCCCGGCGGCGTTGTTGCCGTTTCGGACTGTAACATTGAGATCAAAGACAAGGAATTTATAATCCTTGTTGGCCCTTCCGGATGTGGTAAGTCTACGACCCTTAGAATGATCGCAGGACTTGAAGAGATCACGGAAGGCGAGCTGTACATCGGAGACAGACTTGTTAACGATATAGCTCCTAAGGACAGAGATATAGCAATGGTTTTCCAGAACTATGCTCTGTATCCTCACATGACCGTATTCGAGAATATGGCATTCGGACTGAAGCTCCGCAAGGTCCCTAAGGACGAGATAGCCAGAAAGGTAGAAGAAGCAGCAAGAATACTCGATATCGCTCACCTGCTCGACAGAAAGCCTAAGGCTCTTTCGGGTGGTCAGAGACAGAGAGTTGCGCTCGGACGTGCAATAGTTCGTGAGCCGCAGGTTTTCCTTCTTGACGAGCCTCTTTCCAACCTCGACGCTAAGCTGAGAGCGCAGATGAGAACTGAGATATCCAAGCTCCACAAGAAGCTGGGTACAACGTTCATCTACGTTACTCACGACCAGACAGAAGCTATGACGATGGGCGACCGTATCGTTGTTATGAAAGACGGTTACATTCAGCAGATCGACTCGCCTACTAACCTTTATCAGAACCCTGTAAACCAGTTTGTTGCAGGCTTCATCGGATCGCCGCAGATGAACTTCATCGACGGTACTCTCCGCAAGATGGACGGCAAGTATACCGTAGAGTTCGGCTCTGAGGATACAAAGACCACCAGAGGCAAGAAGTACTATGTAGAAGTTCCTGACGAAAAGGCAGACGCAGAAGTCCTCGAGCCGCTGGTAGATCAGGAGATCGTACTCGGCGTTCGTCCTGAGTGCCTGCACGATGAGGAAGACTTCATAGCAGCAGCTACAACAGGTATTGTAGAGGCTGAGGTAGAAGTTACCGAAATGATGGGTGCTGAAACTTATCTGTACATCAACTGCGAGGGTATCAGCCTTACTGCAAGAGTTTCACCTCGTTCAACTGCACGTCCTCAGGATCATATCAAGATCGCTATCGATCCTAACAGAATGCACTTGTTCGATAAAGAGACAGAAAAGTCCCTCATCAACTGATAGTTTGTATGTTGATCCCCCTGCTCGTTCAGGGGGATCTTTATTGTAAACGTTTATATTGGAGTGATAATATGAGGAAAAGAATTCTGGCAGGTCTGGCTGCGGCAGTTATGACCTTCGGTATGTGCGGCTGCTCAAGTTCGGGCAGATCTGAAAGCAGCTCCAGCGGCGGCGAAAGCAGCGTAGAAAGCGTAAATGAAAGCAGTACCGCGGAGGAAAGCTCGCAGGCGGAGAGCGAGACGGACGAGCCGAAGCCCGAAAGCTATGAGGAGTATTACGAGATAATGAAGCAGAAAAGTCTGTGCTCGCTCGGAAATACCAACGCTATGCAGAAGGTCATCGAAAGAGCAAAGAACGGCGAGGAGCTGACGCTTTCTTTCATCGGCGGCTCTATCACCGAGGGATATACCGTGAACGCCGCCAAATGCTATGCCGCAAATACTTATATATGGTTTATGAAAAGGTACGGCACTAACGGCGATAAGGTGCATTATGTCAACGCGGGACTTAGCGGCACGCCCTCGATACTCGGCTCTTTCAGACTGGAAAGAGATGTCCTTGTAAACGACCCCGATGTGCTGTTCATAGAGTTTGCCGTAAACGACGGCACGGATATAAACTATCTTACGGCATACGAGGGCATTATTCGTTCTGCATATGAGATGAACCCCGATATAGCGATAGTTTTGCTGTTTGCAAGAACGGAGGACGGCTATACCGCGCAGGACGGTATGAAGAAGATTGGCGAGTATTATGACCTGCCGATGATAAGCTATGCCGACGGTATAACTTATCTTATGGATAACGGTCAACTGACGTGGGACGAGTTTTCAAAGGACGGTTCTCACCCCAATCTGCACGGCCACGAAATGGTCACGGATATGATAAGCTATTATTTTGAGCAGCTTGAAGCAGCCGAAGCGTCCGATGAGTATGCGTTCCCCGAAGAGCCGATGTACAGCGAACAGTATGTTAACTGCCATATTATGGAGAGCGACGTACTTGCCCCCGAAAGCCTCGGAAGCTGGGAAGCAGGCAGCAATATCAATACTTTCGATAAGGGCTGGACTTTCAATGGCAGCGCGGACAATAATGAGCCGATAGTTTTCAAGGTCAAAGGCTCTGCGCTGTATCTGCTGTTCAAGGAAAACTCTGTCGGCAGCGGAATGGGCAGTGTAAAGGTTACCTGCACCGATGAGGACGGCAACTCGGAGGATACTCTCGTAAACGCCGAAACTTCGGGCGGCTGGGGCGACCCGACGGTCGCGAATATCCTGCTTGGCGACGAGAGCAAGGAGTATACCGTCAGCATATCTGTGCTCGAGGGCACAGAGGATAAAGAGTTCCAGATACTGGGGCTCGGCTATAAGGAATAAGTATAAGAGGGGAAGCGCTCGGCGGCTTTCCCTTTCCTTTTGCAGAAAATCTTATAAGGCGGCATAAAGCTACTTGATTTTGGCGGCGGATTATGGTATAATTTTAGTATGTTATTTATCTATGCAAGTCGGTCTTGAAATGAGGCCGGCAAATTCGGGAGGTTAAAATTATGGGCGGTCTATTTGGCGCGGCATCGAAAGCCGACTGCGTTTTCGATGTGTTTTTCGGAACGGACTATCATTCACATCTCGGCACAAGGCGTGCGGGAATGGTGGTGTACGACAGCAAAAAAGGTTTTGACAGGTCGATACATAATATAGAAAATTCGCCGTTTCGCACTAAGTTCACCGATGAGATGAACAAGATGTGCGGTCAGATAGGTATAGGCTGTATATCCGATTATGAACCGCAGCCGATAATGGTGCGCTCGCACCTCGGCACATACGCCATTGCGACCGTAGGAAAGATAAACAATATCGACGAGCTTGTGGATATGGTGTACAGCAAGGGACATACACATTTTCTCGAAATGAGCGGCGGCGAAATAAATCCCACCGAGCTGACAGCCGCAATTATAGATCAGAAGTCTACAATACTTGAGGGCATAACTTATGCGCAGGAGATAATCGACGGCTCTCTGACAATGCTCGTTATGACCGAAAAGGGCATTTACGCCGCCCGTGACGACCTTGGCAGAACGCCCCTTATCATAGGCAAAAAGGACGACGGCTGGTGCGTGTCGTTCGAGGACTTTGCGTTTTTCAATCTCGGATACGAAAAGGTAAGAGAGCTTGGACCGTCGGAGGTCGCTTTCATTACCGCCGAGGACGCGCAAACGGTAAAGCAGCCTAAGAAGAAAATGCGTATATGCTCGTTTTTGTGGATATATTACGGCTACCCCTGTGCAACGTATGAGGGGATATCGGTAGAAAAAGTAAGAACGAACTGCGGCAAGAAAATGGCAATGCGCGATAAAGGCGAGATATCTCCCGACCTCGTTGCAGGCGTTCCCGACTCGGGTACGGGTCACGCGATAGGCTATGCCAACGAGAGCGGCGTGCCTTTTGCAAGACCGTTCATCAAGTATACGCCGACCTGGCCGCGCTCGTTCATGCCGCCGACACAGAAGAAAAGAGACCTCATCGCAAAAATGAAGCTTATCCCCGTAACAGAGTATATAAAGGGCAAGAGCCTGCTGCTGATAGACGACTCGATAGTAAGAGGTACGCAGCTCGGCGGCACTACTCAGTTTTTGTACGAGAAAGGTGCAAAGGAAGTTCACGTTCGTCCTGCCTGCGCGCCGCTGCTGTTTGGCTGTAAGTATCTCAACTTCTCGCGCTCTACCTCGGAGCTTGACCTTATAGCAAGACGCGTTATCCTCGAGCGCGAGGGAGATAAGGCGGAGGAAATGCTCTCCGATTATGCAGACCCGACCAGCACAAACTATAAGGAAATGTTGGAGGAGATATGCAAAAAGCTGACGTTCACATCGCTGAAGTATAACAGGCTCGACGATATGATAGAAGCCATAGGTCTTGACCGCGACTGCCTCTGTACATACTGCTGGGACGGCAAGGAATAATGTCGGTCATATCATAACGATAAATACGATTAAGCTCAGCGCCTTTGGACGGTTTGTCCAAGGGCGCGTTTTTGCAGCCTGTGAGGATAATATTTTACATAGCGCAGAGTTTTGTTTCATATTTTTATATCTGATAGATACAGGCAGTATTACATTTTGAAGAATTAATAAATATATTTTGCAAAATAAAGTCTGAAATTGTATCTGCCTACAAAACACAGACCGTAACTTTTTGCAGGTTGCACAAAAACCGCTATTTTGTTCAAATAAAAAATTTTTGCGTAATCGTTTTAGTACCTTGACAAAAGATTAGGTAATTGGTATAATTAAGATTAGACCATTATCGGCTTTTTTGAACATATCGCACAAACTCAGACCGTGCTAAAGCTGTGATAGTCTGCATATATAACAAAAATATTATAAAATAGTATATTTATCGCCGAGTAAAGCAAAAATCGGCAGAATGTACAAAAATTCATAGGCGAAATAACGGGTCTGCCGAAAAAACGGCGCCCGTCGGGAAAGTGGTGTGGCAGTTGGGGGCGACCGAAGAAAATACTATATTGAGAGCGGAGAAAATAGTCAGAGAATTCAAGGTGGGCAGCAGCGAAACGGTACGCGCATTGAACGGTGTTGACGTGGAAGTTGAAAAAGGTACGCTGACCATACTGCGAGGCAGGAGCGGAAGCGGAAAAACTACGCTTATAAATATTCTCGGCGCGCTCGATAAGCCGACAAGCGGCAGCGTTATGTTCGGCGGCGAGGATATCACTCAGCTTTCGGAACAGAAAAGAGACGATATAAGACGGTATAAAATGGCGTTCGTGTTCCAGTCGGTCGCGCTGATAGCGGGTATGACGGCATATGAGAACGTCGAGTTCGGACTGCGGCTGGCAAAGTTTTCACCGCAGGAAAGAACAGAAAGAGCAAAGGAAGCCTTGGAACAGGTCGGACTTACCAAAAGAATGTACCACAGACCGAGCGAGATGTCGGGCGGAGAGCAGCAAAGAGTAGCGATAGCAAGAGCTATCGCGCACAGACCGCAGATAGTTTTCGCAGACGAGCCTACCGCCGAGCTGGATACCGCTACCGGACTTCATGTGGTGAAGCTGTTCAAGGAGCTGGTCTCTCAGCAGCAGATGACGATAGTCATGACAACGCACGACCCGAGCATGATAGATATTGCGGATAAGGTGTATACGCTTGAGGACGGTGAGATCGTTGAGTGAGGAAATGACAAAAAACGATATCATGATATCCTGCGATAATCTCGTGAAAATATATAAGACAGATGAGATAGAGGTCGTTGCATTGCAGGGACTGGATCTGGAGGTCAAACGCGGCGAGCTTATGGCGATAGTGGGCAATTCGGGCAGCGGAAAATCAACGCTGCTGAATATGCTCGGCGGACTGGATAAGCCGTCGGCTGGAAGCTTGTACATAGACGGCAGGAATATGCTGAAGCTTACGGAAAAGGACTATATAGACTATAAGCGCAACATCGTGGGCTTTGTTTGGCAGAACAACGCGCGGAACCTCATTCCTTATCTTACAGCCGAGCAGAACGTAGAAATGCCAATGTTGCTGAAAAGATCGGGCGACAGGAGAAAAAGAGCGGAGGAGCTGCTGAAAAAGGTCGGGCTGGAGCATAGAATGAACAGCCGACTGGATCAGATGTCAGGCGGAGAACAGCAAAGGGTAGCAATAGCGATAGCGCTTGCAAACAAGCCTAAGATACTGCTCGCCGACGAACCTACGGGAAGCGTTGATACGAAAACCTCAAAGGCGATACTCGATATCTTCAAGGAGCTTAATAAGACCGAGGACCTGACCATAGTTATCGTAACGCATGACGTAAAGCTCGCTAAGCATATAGACAGAGTCGTAGCTATAAGGGACGGACGCACAAGCTCCGAGATAATCCGTAAAAGGAGCTACAGCGAGGAAATGAACGAGATAGGCGGCTTTTCCTCCGAAGCGGACGACGAGAACGCTCGGGAAGAGGAGATCACCTCCGAGGAGCTTGCCGTTCTGGATAAAGCGGGAAGAGTTCAGCTCCCTAAGGAATACCTTGACGCTTTGGAGATAAAAGGCGGATCAAAGGTAAAAGTCGAGCTTGACGAGGACACGAACAGGATAGTGGTGTTCAAGTCAGGATAATGTCCTAATAATCTTGATAACTGTTCCGACAAGGAACATTCGCATAATACTGTAACGCTAAAATCAATACAGAAAGGTGGATATACGGTGAAAAAGAGTAGATTCAAGCGCATGACCTCATTGACTGCCGCACTTGTGATCGCGCTTACTTCGGCAAACGCGGCTTATGCCGCCGATACCGATACTGCCGCCGACAGCTCGTCCTCCGATGGACTGGTGTCTACCGTTGACAGGAGCGACGCTATAACATACGGAGAGTATCTGAGCAAGTACGGCGATAAGGAGCACCCCGATGAGGAGATCGTTGTCTACGGAAAGGACTATACCAAAAAAAGCGATAAGACGGAAGCCGAAGTTATAAAGGTCGACGGCAAACAGGATATCCTTAACTGGGAAAGTCAGAGCGGAGAGATAAGCTTTGAGGTAGATGTTAAAACAGAGGGAATGTATAATATCCTGTTTTCATATGAGGCTATATCCAGTACGCAGAATGAGATAGAGTTCAAAATGCTCGTCGACGGCGAGATACCGTTCGATACCTGTTCAAGACTTACTTTGAGCAAGGTGTGGGTAAATAAGACCGATATCACGCAGGACTTCAACGATAACGATATCAGGCCCGGACAGGTCGAAAGCGTTGTATGGCAGGAAAAATATCTCGTAGACGTTGACGGACTTTATAACGGCGCTCTTGATTTCTATTTTACAAAGGGCAAGCATACCGTTACTCTCAGCTCGTCAAAGGCTAAGTTCGCGCTGGAGTATTTCAAGCTCTGCCAAGAGCCGAGTATAGAGGCTTACGTTGCTCCTTCCGACTCGGAGCTTTCCGAGGCTAACGGAGCGGGCGTTATAACGCTTGAGGGCGAAAGAGCCGATACCAAGAGCGACAGAACGCTTTTCCCGACTTCCGACAGGTCTTCGTATCTGACTTCTCCGTCAGACCCGACAAAAACAAAGTATAATACCATAGGCAAGGATAGCTGGGGCAAGTCGGGACAGTCGGTAACATGGAATTTCCATGTGGATAAGACGGGCTATTATAAGGTAGGTATAAGAGCCAGACAGAACAGTATGCGCGGCTTCTATTCCAACAGAAAGCTGTATATCGACGGTGTGTGCCCGAATACGGAGTCCGAACAGCTCAAGTTCCATTATTCGAGCGACTGGACTCTGACGGTACCAGAGACTGCAAGCGGCGATACTGTTTACTACTATCTTGAGGCGGGCGACCATACTATTACTCTGGAAGCCGTGCCCGGCGAGATAGGCGAGATAATGGATCAGCTTGACGGTATCGTTACCAATATAAACAGGTACTACAGAGAGATACTTCAGATAACAGGCCCTCAGCCCGATGACTATACTGATTATAATATAGACGTCGTTATTCCGGATTCGATACCCGATTTTGAAAAGTACAGCACACAGCTCAAGGATCTGCAAAAGCAGGTAGATAAGCTCATGGGTACGGGCGGTACGGAAGCTGTAACGCTCAACGATATGGCTATCATACTCGATAAGTGCGTTGACAGACCTTATAAGATAGCCTCGCTCATGCAGCAGATAAAGGATAACGTTACCGCGCTGTCTTCGTGGATGCTCACTTACAGAGAGCAGCCATTGGAGCTGGATATGCTTCAGATAGCCGCTCCCGATTCTGACTTTGCAAGCGTTAAGGAGTCGTTCTTCGCAAGCCTGAAGTTCAGCTTCCTTTCGTTCATAGGCTCGTTCTTTGAGGACTATAACTCGCTTTCCGAAAACGAGGGCGAAGCCGATACGCTCTCCTGCTGGATCACCCTCGGACGTGATCAGGCGCAGGTAGTAAGAGCTATGATAGAGAACGACTATAACCCGACTGCGGAAACAAAAATAGCCCTGAAGCTGGTTCAGGGGGGTATTTTGGAATCTACTCTGGCAGGCAAAGGCCCTGATATAGGTCTGTTTATGGGAGGCGACTATCCGATACAGCTTGCAGCCCGTGACCTGATAATAGATATCTCGGGCTTTGACGGATATGAAGAGCATATCAAACAGTTCTCCGACGACGCAATGACCCTGTATACATACAACGGCGGAGTATATGCGCTGCCCGTACAGCAGACCTTCCCGATGATGTTCTACCGCGACGATATACTCTATGAGTACGGTATCGAGGGCTCGACCGATATCCAGACATGGGACGACCTCATCTCGATACTTCCTACTCTGCAAAGGAACAACCTCGGCGTCGGTCTGATACTTCCGACAAATATCGTGCAGAACGGTACTACTACCGTTCCTACTACCACGGAGGTAGGAAGTACGTTCGCTATGCTGGTGCTCCAGCAGGGCAAAAACTTCTATAACGAGGAACAGACCGCCACAACGTTCGACGACCAGGAGTGCATAAACGCATTCGATATGTGGACGGAGTTCTATACAAAGTACAGCTTTGAGCAGACCTACGACGGTCTGACAAGATTCAGAACAGGCGAAATGCCTATACTTATGCAGGCGTATACGTTCTATAATACGCTGCACGCGACCGCTCCCGAAATAAAAGGTGCGTGGGGCTTTACCCTCGTTCCCGGAACGAAGCAGCCGGACGGTACTATAAGTCATGCGGCCAACTCTTCCGGCTCGGGCGCGATAATCTTCTCAGCGTGCAAGGATTATGACGCAGCATGGGATTTCATCAAGTGGTTCACCTCTACGGACGCTCAGGTAGAGTACGCGAACGACATCGAAGCGGTGCTCGGTACTCTCGGACGTTTCGATACCGCAAACGTCGAGGCTCTCAAGCAGCTCTCCTGGACGCAGACAGAGCTTGAAGTGCTCCTTGCACAGCTCGAACAGCAGGTGGAGATACCGATAATCCCTGCAACATACGGCGTAACGAGAAATATCGTCAACGCGTTCCGTTCGGTAGTCAACGACGCGGACAACGCGAGAGATACTCTGATGTGGTATAACAGAGATATCAATGCCGAGATCGAGCGTAAGCGCGAGGATCTCGGACTGGATAATTAGGAAAGGGGGAACAGGTTTTGGCTAAAAATGCAACGGCAACTGCCGATACCCCGCTCAATAAGCAGAGTAAGTTCAGGTATACTATGCACATGGTAAGGGTGAACAAAGCGTGCTATATAATGATGCTCCCCTTTATGCTGCTGTTTACGGTGTTTACTGTAATACCCGTTATAATAACTCTGCCGCTGGCGTTTACAAACTTCAATATGGCACAGTTCCCCGAGTGGACGGGTCTGAGCAACTTCTATACGCTGTTCCTTAACGACGACGTGTTTATGCAGTCGATACAGGTAACGCTTATATTCGCAGTTTTTACAGGACCGTTCTCTTACATACTCAGCTTTATACTTGCATGGCTGATAAACGAAATGCACCCCGTGCTGAAAACATTCTTTACGTTCGTGTTCTATGCCCCGTCAATGACTACCTCGGCGTATGTTATATGGCAGCTTCTCCTTTCGGGCGACTCAAAGGGCTATATAAACGCGTTCCTCATCAACCTCGGAATTCTCAACTCGCCTAACCAATGGCTGACAGATACCCGCTTCATACTGGGTGTGTGTATCGTAGTTCAGCTGTGGATATCAATGGGCGCAGGCTTCCTGTCGCTGAGAGCAGGCTTCCAGAATATAGATAAGTCTATGTACGAGGCAGGAGCTATCGAGGGTATCAAAAACAGATGGCAGGAGCTTTTCCTCATCACTATCCCGTCAATGGGACCGCAGCTTCTGTTCGCCGCCGTATTGCAGATATCCGCTTCGTTCACGGCAGGAGCAGTTTCGCAGAACCTCGTCGGCGTACCGCATACCGATAACGTGGCGCATACGATAATGAACCACGCTACCGACTACGGCTGGATAAGATATGAGATGGGTTACGCTTCGGCGATATGTCTTGTATTGTTTATCGCAATGCTGCTCGTAAATCAGCTCATAACGTGGGCTTTGAGCAAATATGTGGATTAGGGGGGTGACTGATAAATGGCAAAAAAGAAAAAGAAGGATATCAACGAGGTCAAGGTCAGAAAGAATAACAAAAAGATAACCGCTTCACGCGGGGGCAACATTTGTATATTCCTGTTCCTCTGCCTTACGGGTATCTTCATGGTGTTCCCTATATACTACGCCGTCATTCAGTCATTCAAGCCTATCGAGGAGCTGTTCGTGTTCCCGCCTAAGCTTTATGTACTTAATCCGACGACTAAAAACTATTCGGATATGTTCGAGGTGGCGGCGAGCCTGTGGGTGCCGCTGTCAAGATACGTTTTCAACAGCTTCTTCGTGTCGCTCGTTGTAACGGTGTGCAACGTATTCGTATGCTGCTGTGCGGCATTCGTGCTGGCAAAATGCAAATTCCCCGGAAATGCCTTTCTGAATAAGGTAATAGTAACGGCGCTGCTTTTCTCATCGCAGGCTACATGGATCATACAGTTCCTTGTAATGGCAACCTTGCGTATGATAGATACATACTGGGCGCTGATACTGCCGAGTATCGCGACCCCTCTGGGACTGTTCCTTATGCGGCAGAGTATGTCAACGATACATGACTCTATGATAGAAGCCGCAAAGGTCGACGGTGCAGGACTGTTCAGGATATGCTGGCAGGTGGTGGTCCCAAACCAGAAGCCCGCTATCATGACGCTGATAATCTTCGCGTTCCAGGACGCTTGGAACAAGCAGAGCGGTACTATAATATATTCCGAGGAGCTGAAAACTCTTCCGACTATCATGCAGCAGATAGCCGCAACAGGTATAGCCCGTCAGGGCGTAACATTTGCAACGTCTGTAATACTTATGCTTCCTCCGCTTATCGTTTTCCTCGTAGCACAGAGCAACGTTATGGAAACGATGGCGAACTCGGGTATCAAGGACTAAGACCCGTGGTTATAAGTTTTAGAGTACTGACTGAATTTATAAAGGAAATAGGTGAGATAAATGCAAATGAAAAAAGCGTTTAAAGCGTTTAAACGAATAACCTCGCTGTGCGCGGCTGCCGCCTGCCTGTCGGCTTCGCTGATAACGGCCGGAGCAAGCGAACCTTATTATTCGTACAGCTACGATAACTGGAACGACGCTATCCCCGCGCAGGCAGGATATAAAGTAAGCAATACTTATACCGGATACGATCTTGGTCTGACAAGACTTACCGACCCGGAGGACGATCTTTATATAAGCAGGACAGCCCCCATAGCTCTCAACGGCCCGAAGGATATATTCTTTGAGAGCGTAAAAGAGGAGTTCTGGATCGCCGATACGAAAAATTCCCGTATAATCAGACTGGATAAGGATCTGAAGCTCAAGGGCTGCTATACGGGAGTCGAGGGCGCGGAAAGCGGCATTACCAATTTTAATGAGCCGCAGGGCGTGTTCGTAATAACCGAGGACGACGGCAATACTTATATGTATGTCGGAGATACGCAGAACTCAAGAGTGGTGCGCTGTAAGATAACCTCCGAGAACGAGTGTGAGTGCGAGCTGGAGATAACAAAGCCGGATTCGCCGATATATACTTCAAAATCAAATACGTTTTTGCCGGAAAAGATACTGGTAGATGCGGCGAGAAATATCTATGCGGTATGTACGTCTGTAAACTCGGGTTCGTCGCAGTTCAATTACCTCGGCGAGTTTCAGGGCTTCTACGGCGCAAACCGTGTTGAGCTTACCGGCGAGATAATAAGGCGCAGAATACGGCGTGTGTTCGCATCTGACGAGCAGCTCAAATCAATGGAGAGCGCAGCCCCCGTTGAGTATAAAAACTTCGATATCGATGAGGAGGGCTTCATCTATACCGTTACCGAAGCCGCAAACACCACTACCGACGCGGTAAAGAAGCTCAATGCGGCAGGCTATAACATTTGGAACAACGACGCCGGCAATGAGTATGTTTTCGCGGACAGCGGTGCAAATACTTACGACGCCTCAACAAATACGACCTATACGACACGACTTACCGATATAGATATCGACCAGCACGGATTTATAAATATCCTTGACTTTGTCACCGGACGTGTTTTCGTCTATGACGAGTTCTGCGACCTTATCACGATATTCGGTACGTCCAATACCAACTCCGACCAGAAGGGAAGCTTCACAGGCCCGAACGCCATAGAGTGCGCCTTTGACAACGTTTATGTCGTTGACGGCACAAAGAACGATCTGACGGTCTATACGACCACGCTCTACGGCTCTTATCTCAAGGAAGCCGTGCTGCTGTACGATGACGGAAGATATGTTGAAGCAAAACCGTATTGGAACGAAGTTCTCGCGCGCGACGGCACTTGTACGTTCGCCCTTATGGGATTGGGCAAGGCTTGCCTCAGCGAGGGAGAGTATAAGCAGGCTATGGAATACTTCAAGGACGCGTATGCCAGAAGGAGCTACGATAAAGCCTTTAAGTATTACAGAGAACAATGGCTCCAGGATAACTTCCTATGGCTGTTTTTGGTGATAGTACTTCTCTTTGTACTGATAATCACGCTGTCGATACTGAAGAAAAAAGGCATTATCAAAAAGAGAGTACATAAGCAGAAAAAACAGGTCGAGCGCAAGAAAACAAAAAAAGAACTGGAGCATGAAGCGCAGCTCGCAGCTGAAGCCGCCGAAAAGGCAGCAGAGGAACAAGCGGAAAACAGCGAAAATAATGAAAAGGGGGAAGATAAATAATGTATGAGTTTACCACAATGGGTTGGCTGAAGCACGTTATCTTTCACCCGATAGAGGGCTTTGAGGACCTGCGCTGGAAGAAGCAGGGTTCGCTGAAGGTTGCGATATGGATAGTGTTCTTCCTGTTCATATCAATGGTAGCAAGAAGACAGCTTACGGGCTTTGCGTTCAACGGTTCGTATACCAAGATATTCAACGTTGTGCCGCTGCTCGTAAATAGCGTGGTGTACTTCTTCACATGGGTAATAGCCAACTGGTCTGTATGTACCCTCCTCGACGGCGAGGGCAGACTGAAACAGATATGTATAAATTCGGCTTATTCACTCGTGCCATATATAGTAGGCACGTTCCTCGCAACACTTATTTCCAACTTTATGGTGCTTGACGAGGCGATATGGGTAAACGCGATATATTACCTCGGCATGGGCTGGTCTGTTATACTGATGTTCCAGGCGATAAAAGCCGTTCATCAGTATACGATACCCAAAACGATAATATGTATCGTGCTTACATTGTTCGTAATGCTGCTGATACTGTTTCTGGCGATACTTCTTCTCTCGCTGTTCCAGCAGGTATATGTGTTCATCTACTCTATCTATACTGAAATATCGTATAGGATAAGAGGTTAAGGAATGGGGTGTATGAAATGAGAAAAAATTGGAAAAAGCTGCTCACATTTGCACTCGTTCTTACAATGCTGATACCCGCAGGCTCGGCTGTTACCGTTATGGCTGACGATACCGACGCCGCGGCAGCGGATACATCTGCCGATACTGATACATCTTCGGGCGACAGCTCCTCCGACGACGAGGGGGAAGAAGAGGATCTCGTTGAGAAGATAACCGACGAGGAAGCTCTGAAAAAATGTACTCAGGTAGCTCAGAACGATAAGTATATCCTCTATTTCGACGACGGAGAAAGAGAGGACGAAACAGAGGCTGAAACAGCGTCATCGCGGTTTTGCCTGTATGTAAAGGAAACAAAGAAATGCTGGTGGTCAAACCCCATAAATGCCTTTGCCGACGATACGGTAATAGATCAGTCCAAAGGTACGGGCATGAAGACCGCTCAGAGAAAACAGGTCGCCTCAAACGTTATGATAACCTACGCGGAGCTTGCTCAGGATAAGAGAACAACAAAGAATGTTTATTCCATGTCAGGCTCTAAGGAGAAGTATAAGGAAATAGATAACGGCATAGAGATAACCTTTAACTTTACAAAGCCAAAGATCACCGTGCCGGTAAGATATGTCCTTGAGGACGAGGGACTGAGAGTGTCGGTAGACGTTTCTAAGATAAAGGAAAAGAATACTTCCGAAGAGAACGGAACGGTACTTACGAACATCGCTCTCAATCCGCAGTTCGGCGCAGCTCCGGCGGCGGATATCAACGGCGTGCCTACCGAGGGATATATGATAATCCCCGACGGTTCGGGAGCGGTAATAAACTATAACAACGGCAAGTCGGGTTACAGCATTGCTTACGACCAGAAGCTGTACGGAAGAGATTATACCGCAGTTCCGCTCTCCGCCCCAAAGGTAACGGATCAGGCGTACCTGCCTGTTACCGCAACGGTCAGCGGCAAGGACGGTCTGGTGATAATAGCCGACGAGGGCGACGCAAATGCCGATGTCTGCGCGCAGATAAGCGGTCAGCAGTCGCAGTCGTATAATACGACTTACTTCTCGTTTGAGCTTCGCTCTACGGATACCTACTATATGAGCGGAAACGCAGGAAATAAGCTTACCGTTTTTGAAAAGGGCAGTATCGATACTCCATCGGCATCCGTGCTGTATGTGCCGGTTACCGATGAGAAAAGCGTCAACTATGCGGACGTCGCCAAGGTGTACAGAGATCACCTTATAGCTAACGGCGGACTGAAGCAGATAACACAGGAGGGTCAGTATAATTTCTACCTTGACCTGTACGGCGGCGTTATGAAAGAACAGTCGATACTCGGAATACCCGTAAACCTCAAAACCTCGATGACCTCGTTTGAAGAAGCAGGCGAGATAATCGAAAAGTTCACAAGCGAGGGCGTCACCGATATTGTGGTCGGCTATAACGACTGGACAAATAAGCTCATCAAGGGAAATATATCGACCAAGTTCAAGCCGGCAGGAAAGCTCGGCGGAAAGGGCGATTTTGAGGATCTCGAGAGCTATGCGGAAAGCGTAGGAGCGGAAATCTATCCGACGGTGGAGAACCTTACGATGAACAGCTCGACCTTAGGCTACTGGACATTCACCAATACCGCGATAAGAGTGTCCAACGCGTTCTCCAGACAGTCAACATACTCGATAGCGTTCGGCTATGAGGAAAAGGGAGTTTCTCCCGCGCTGCTGACTCCGAACGCTTACGGCAAGGTGTTCGGCGAGATACTCGACAGCTTTACCGATAAGGGACAGGATAAGATAAGCTACGGCGACTATTCGACCGCCCTTGTGTCCGACTTCCTCAAGAAAGAAAAGTCGGTAAGATATAAGACAAGAGAAACGATAGTCCAAGGCTATGAGGACGCCACGAACGGCGGTATAAATAAAATACTCTGCGACGGCGCAAATGCCTATCTGTTCAAGTATGCTTCGCATATAACGGACGTTCCGATATATTCCAGCGGATTTAATATAACGGACTTCGATATACCGTTCTATCAAATGGTAATACACGGATATGTTCCTTATTCGTCTACCGCGATAAATAAAAGCTCCGACGCGCAGGAAGCGTTCCTGCTGTCGATCGCTTACGGTTCGGGTCTGCACTACGATATGATACACGAGCAGGCTCAGGAGATAGCCGATACCGATTACGACGATCTGTATTACGCCTACTACGACGCGTGGCTCGATACCGCGGCAAAGCAGAATGCGGTCGCCGCTCAGGCTCTTCGCGATGTATCTGCTATGACGATAAGCAACTTCGAGCGTAAGGGCAATGTGCTCACAACGACGTACAGCGCAGAGGGCGCTTCCGATGTGACTGTAGTCGTTGATCTGGATAACGTGACCGTTACTGTTGACGGCGAGAGTCTGGATATGAGCGATATCAAAATGACAGGAGGTTTGTTGGCTAATGAGTAAAGCGAGTAAAGATCGTAAAGATCGCAATGATCTCAAAGAAAAAAATGATCTGAACGAACAGATCGAAAAAGCTTCAGCAGACGTCCTTGATGAAACGACAGATGTCGTTGACGAAGCCCCCGCAGAAGCAGTCAAAGCAGCTGCCGAAGCGGCTGTCGCAGCTCCGAAAAAGCCCAAGGGCAGAAGCATACCGTATGAGAAAAGAAAAAGCCTGTACGGACTGGGCTTCATATCGCTGTGGATAATCGGCACGATATACTTCTTTATCATGCCTGTGGTGGAGTCGATAATCTATTCGTTCTGCAATACGCTGCCGAATACCGACGGCTCGGGCGGTATGCACCTGGAATTTATAGGTCTTGATAACTATATCAACGCGTTCACGGTGCATAAGACTTATTCACTGTCGCTCGTTGAAGTTTTGCAGAATACGTTCCTTAAAACTCCTCTGATACTGGTGTTCTCGATATTCATAGCGATAATACTCAATCAGAAGTTCAAAGGCAGAGTATTCGCAAGGGCGGTATTCTTCCTTCCCGTTATCATAGCTACTGGCCCTGTTATCGACATAATCAACGGTAATATGTCGTCGGGCGGTTACAGCGGAGGATCAGAGCAGTTCAACTCTCTGTTTGAGACCGACCTCGTCGGCGATCTGCTTACATATCTGGGTATATACAACATAAGCGATAAGCTTACGGAAATAATCAATACCCTTACGAGCGATATATTCAACCTCGTATGGAACTCGGGTATACAAATACTGCTGTTCCTTGCGGCTTTGCAGAATATATCACCGTCGGCAAAGGAAGCCGCGCAAATGGAGGGCGCTACCGCGTGGGAGTACTTCTGGAAGATAACCCTCCCCAGCATAAGCCCTATGATAGTGGCTTCGCTGGTGTATACGGTAGTTGACTCTTTCGTTGCTCCGGATAACTCGGTAATGGAGATACTGCTCAACAAGAGCAGCAGCTGGGAGTTCGGTTATCAGGCGGCAATGCTTTGGGCTTACTTCCTTATAGTAGCGGCATTCCTCGGAATAATACTTGCCATAGTGAATAAGTTCGTATATTACGAAGTAGGATAAGGGGGGGAGCACAGATATGTCAACCAAAAAGGAAGAACGCGAGTTTGAAAAGGAAATGAAGCAGATCCGCAAGGCAAGATATGCCAGAATGAAAGCGGAAGGCATTGAAAACTATCTGACTCCCGAGCAGATCCGATATAACAGAAACAAGAAAATGATCGGCATAGTATGGCCTATATTCAGATTTCTCATACTGTTCGGACTTTGCTTCGTAATATTGTATCCTATAATATTCATGCTGTCAACGGCGTTCAGACCCAATGAGCAGATGAATGACCCGTCTATCGTGTGGATACCAAAATCATTCACGCTCCAGAATATGCAGGATACATTCAATATAATGGATTACGGCCATACCGTGCTCAAAACGATAAGACTTAACCTTATCGCTTCCCTGCTTCAGGTAGTGACCTGCTCTATCACGGGCTACGGCTTTGCGCGTTTCAACTTCAAGGGCAAGAACATCTTGTTCGCCATAGTTGTGGCTATGATACTTGTTCCGCCGCAGATAATCACTATACCGATGTATCTGCAATACGCTTACTTTGATCTGTTCGGTATAATACCTCTGTTCAACGGCGGCGAATCCATATCGCTTATAAACACGGGTTGGACAATGTATCTTCCCGCAATGTTCGCTAACGGCATACGCGCAGGCCTGTTCATACTGATATTCCGTCAGTTCTTCAGAGGACTGCCCAAGGAGCTGGAGGACGCCGCCTATCTCGACGGCTGCGGACCGTTCAAGACCTTTATAAAGGTTATGGTGCCTAACGCTAAAACTTCGTTCCTGACGGTGTTCCTGTTCTCGATAGTTTGGTACTGGAACGACTACTATGTATCGTCCTCGTTCTTTACCAGAACGGAAACGGTAGCGCTTATGCTGAAGAACCTCGACTCGGAGCTGTCATCTCGTTTGTTCCACAACAATGCGCCCGGTATCAGAGCTATGATAGTATGGCTGGAATCCGGCTGCGTGCTTACGATAGCGCCTATATTGATAATGTATATTTTCCTGCAAAAGTACTTTATCGAAGGTGTAGAACGCTCGGGACTTGTCGGCTGATACAGTTTCACAAAAATTTATCCCCTTGGCAGAGATGAACCGCACCAATTTGTGCGAACAGCACAAAAGACCCCTATGGAAAAATAAATTAAGAAACGAACTGACTTCGCA
>CANRNT010000025.1 GCA_947631995.1 uncultured Clostridia bacterium
GAGGGAGACAAATTCTTGAACTCTTTTGGTACTTTTCTCTTTCAAGAGAGAAAAGTACAAGAAAGTTTGTTGCAAAGCACATTCCACACTTCTTGCCTATCGTTATTTTGCTTCTGATACCCATCCCCTAACTGTCCGAGAAAAGATATCTGGAAGAATATTCTGCCAGTATAAATTTATCCCATACCACAAACAGCCCCGCACTTTGGCGAGGCTGTTGTTTATTCTTTAAGCACATCGCTTAAACTAAGCAAGGCATTTGCTTTTTCTTCTGACAGCGTGCGGAAATTTTCTACAAGTCGGCGTTCTTTTTCATTAAGATAGGTACACTGCGTATCGTCGTTGAATATCTCGGCAAGAGAAGAACCAAGCGCCAAAACAAGCCTGTTCAGAGTTTCAATGGTCGGCTGTCGTGTGCCGTTTTCAATGCCCTTTATGTGATGTCCCGATACGCCTGTTATCTGCGTGAGGCGATACATCGACATTTTCTTGTCCTCTCTCAGCTTTTTCAGCTTTTTTCCAACTTCCATATCTATCTGCCCTTCAATGTGTACTTTACTTTATTATATACATTTTCGGACAATAAAATAATGTCCGTTTGGGCTTGAAAATATGGATATTTAGGTGTATAATATATAGCAATATAGGTGAATAGAGGTCGTTGCTATGAACACATACACGGCGTTCTCTGAGAGAACGCGGAAAGAAAGCGTTGCGCTACAACAAGGAGAGGCTCTCTCTTGCAGAGCCTCTCCTCTTTATAAACAATCCACCGGATTGTTTATAAATTCACCTCTTGCAGAGCGCACGCTGTGTCTTTGTGGGGCGCCGCCCCACACCCCGCAAGCCTTTTGAAAAAGGCTTGACCGAAAACTTTCAGTTTCTTGACAAGAACTTAAAGTTTTGCGAATTGTGAAAAAGCAAAGATAAAAAGCCCGTCATACCGCAAGGTATGCGCCGCCGACCGTTTTGAGCGGCGAGGGATTTTTTCGGCACTTGACCGCCTGCTTCGCAGGCGGCAAGTGTAATTCACTTTTTCACTCTTCACTATTCACTATTCACTACGCTTCCCTTCCCCGCACGGACGCGCTATCCTGACCTTGTACTCCAGATAACCTTCTCCCCGCACCTCCTGCGCGTCACACTCCACGCCCGCAAGCTTCATTATCTCAAGCGCGCGGTTGACTGTGTTGATAAACAGCTTGACGTCCTTCAGCACCGCGGAACGCCTGCGGACGCTCTCCTCACGGCGGCGTTTTGCATTGTATCCCTCTATGACCTTTTCGGTCTTTTCAACGTTGAGCCCGCCTGCCTCTATCTTTTGAAGCATGAAAAGCCGCTGCTGGTCGTTATCGAGCTTTAAAAGCGCGCGTGCGTGACGCTCGGTAAGCCCTTGACGGATTATCTCGTTTCTGCACACCTCCGACAGCTTTAGCAGCCTCAGCTTGTTTGCGACCGTTGACTGCGATATCCCCAGCCGAAGAGCTATTTTGTCCTGCGTACAGCCGTATTCCCGTATCAGAGAAGATATCGCCTGCGCCTGCTCGAAAAAGCTGAGGTCCTGACGCTGAAGATTTTCAACTATCGCCAGAAACGCAGAGCTTTCGCCGCCGATATCCATGATAATGCACGGCACCGTTCTACAGCCTGCCATTTTGGCGGCGCGAAGCCTGCGCTCACCCGAGATAAGCTCGTAGCCGTCGGCGGTGCGCCTTACGGTCAACGGCTGCAAAATACCGTCCTGCGCGATACTTTTCGCCAAGCTCACCAGCTCGTCTCTGCCGAAAGATATCCTCGGCTGATCCTTGTTCGGCGATATGCGCGAGATCTCCAGCTCCACCACCGCCGCTATCTGTTTTTCTTTTGGTTTTGGCATAAATCCGTTCATAATTATTTCTCCTTTGCTTTTGTTACATGCTTTTATCTATATGATTATATAGTAACACAAAGGAGGATAAATTTCCATAATTTTCCGAAAAATCTTTTCGACAGCAATTTCCACCGAAAAAAGAAAGCCGCAAATATTCGCGACTTTCGCCATTGTTCATCAGCAAACGCTGTAATATAAGGACACCACTGTCAGGAAAAATGTCGTGCTTTGCGAAAAGAAATCCAAGAGGTTCTCCGCCCGTTACAGCGGCTTTTTCGTCATCTGACCTTTATTCCGCGGATAGCGCGTGTCGGTGGGTCTTGTTTTTCTTATCACGATAAGTGAGCGTTTGTCGCCGCACGGCAGGCAGTATTCCTCAAAGCGCTCTACCTCTCCACCGAGCGTTTTTACTGCGTTTTCAGCCTCGTCAAGCTCTTCCCTGCCCGACGAACCCTTCAGCGCAATGAATTCTCCCCCTACCTTTACATACGGCAAACAGTATTCGCACAGAACGTTCAGCCTTGCCACCGCCCTTGCGGCTGCGCAGTCAAAGGCTTCGCGCATATCGCCTTTTGCAAGCTCCTCAGCGCGCCCGTGAATACATTGTGCCTCCAGTCCTATCTCATCTGACAGCGTTTCAAGAAAATTTATCCGCTTGTTCAGGCTGTCAAGCAGCGTAAGCTTTATGTCGCTGCGCACTATCTTCAGCGGGCAGGACGGAAATCCTGCGCCCGTGCCTATGTCTATTACGCTGTACCCCTGCGGCAGCTGCACCTTCGTAAACGGCAGCACGCTGTCAAGAAAATGCTTCTGCTCTATCCCCTCGCCGTCGGTTATAGCGGTGAGGTTTATTTTTTCGTTCCATTCCAAAAGCAGCCGCGCGTATCTGTCAAAGCTTTGCAGCTGCGTTTCCGAAAGCCGTATACCTATGCCGTTAAAAAGCTTCGCGAGCCTGCTCCTATTTATCACCGCCGCCGTCCTCCTTTTGCGCGCGCCTTTGCTGTTCCAGCCATACGAGCAGTACGTTCACGTCCGCGGGATTAACGCCCGAGATACGTCCCGCCTGCCCTACTGACAGCGGCTGTATCTTGTTCAGCTTTTCTACAGCCTCCAGCCGCAGGCCCTTTATCAGCGAATAATCCGTTCCCTGCGGAAGCTTTTTCGCTTCAAGGCGGCGCATAGCCTCGACCTGCTCCAGCTGTATCGCTATATATCCCTCATACTTTATTTGCAGCTCCACCTGTTCCCTTACCGCGTCCGGCAAGTCGGGACGCTCCTTGTCAAACCGTATTATGCCGTCATAAGTGACGTGCGGACGCTTCAAAAGCTGTGAAAGCTTCGCACCTGTGGTTATCACGTCCGAGCCTACCGATGTGAGATACTCGTTCACCTGTGCAGACGGAGCGATGTTTACCTTTTTTACGCGCTCGACTTCCCTCTCCACAAGCCGTTTTTTCTCCAGAAACCTTTCATATGTTCCACGTGGAACAAGACCGACGTCATACCCTGTCTGCGTAAGGCGCATATCCGCGTTGTCCTGCCTAAGCAGCAGGCGGTATTCGCTGCGGGAGGTAAGCATACGGTACGGGTCTGTACAGCCCTTTGTCGTCAGGTCGTCAATAAGCGTGCCGATATAAGATGTTGCCCTGTCCAGCACAAGCTGCTGTCGCCCTTGCAGCTTCAAAGCGGCGTTTATGCCTGCTATAAGTCCCTGTGCCGCCGCCTCCTCGTAGCCGCTGGTGCCGTTGAACTGTCCTGCCCCGTAAAGGCCGTCTATCTTCTTGAACTCCAGCGTCGGCAAAAGCTCGGTGGGGTCGCAGCAGTCGTACTCGATAGCGTAAGCGTTGCGCATTATCTCAACGTGCTCCAACCCCTTTATGGTATGCAGAAAATCAAGCTGCACCTGCTCGGGAAGCGAGCTGCTCATTCCCTGCAAATAATACTCGTCGGTGTCCAGACCCATAGGCTCGATGAAAAGCTGATGACGCTCCCTGTCGGGGAAACGCATTATCTTATCCTCTATCGACGGGCAATATCGCGGGCCTATCGCGTGTATCCTGCCCGAATATATCGGCGAGCTTTCGATGTTTTCGCGGATAACGCGGTGCGTCTCGCCGTTGGTGTATGCCACATAGCAGCTAACCTTGTTTTCGAGCCTGTCGCTATCGTCGTGCGAGAAAGAAAACGGCGTTATCTTCTCGTCGCCCTCCTGCTTTTCAAGCCTGTCAAAGTCTATCGAGCGCCTGTGAACTCTCGCAGGCGTGCCCGTTTTAAAGCGGCGTATCGTTATCCCCTGAGCCGTCAGCGAATTAGTGAGCTTGGTTGCAGGGAGGACGTTGTCAGGGCCGCTCGGGTACGAGACCTCGCCAACGTGAACGACGCCGTTGAGATATGTGCCTGTCGAGATTATCACCGCCCGAGCCGAATATTCCGTGCCCAGCTTTGTAACAACGCCCGACACCTTGCTTCCGTCAAACGTTACGGCAGTCACCTCCGCCTGCTTCAAAAACAGGTTTTCCTGCCGTTCGACCGTCTTTTTCATATATTCGTGGTATCTGACCCTGTCAGACTGCACGCGCAGGCTGTGCACGGCAGGGCCGCGTCCGATATTGAGCATACGGCTTTGCAGAAAAGTAGCGTCTGCCGCCTTGCCCATTTCGCCGCCGAGCGCGTCTATCTCGCGCACCAGATGACCCTTTGCCGTTCCGCCTATGGACGGATTGCAGGGCATATTTGCTATACAGTCCAGCGAGATAGTAAAAAGCGCGGTCTTCAGTCCGAGCCTTGCCGCCGCCAAAGCCGCCTCACAGCCCGCGTGGCCTGCCCCTATCACGGCTATATCAAAGCTTTCAGTTATCGGCATTTCCCTGCCCTCCTTTTGTAATGTTCCATGTGGAACATTTTATTTTCCTACGCAGAAACGTGAGAACACCTGCTCCACGACTGCTTCTGTTGCTTTTTCTCCCGTCAGCTCCAACAGGCGGTCTGCCGCCATATCGAGCATTACGGTGACTGCGTCCAGCGTTTCTCCGCTTTCGAGAGCTTCGGAAGCGGCTGAAATGTACTTTACAGCCCCGAGAGCGCAGTCCTTCTGCCTTTCGTTGGCGAACATTGCCGACTGCGGCTCATATGTCTGAAGCCCCAGCGCACCTATTATCGCGTTTTCAAGCTCCGCAAGACCTTTCCCCTGCTTTGCTGATATCCTTGCAATACGCTCAAACTGCGGAAAGTCCGCCTCCGTGACCGTTTGCGGAAGGTCGGTCTTGTTGAGTACGACGACTGCGTTCTTGCCCTCCAGACTTTTCAGTATATCGCGGTCGCCGCCGTCAAGCGGCTGTGATGAGTCAAACACAGCTATCGCCAGCTCGCAGCTCTCCAGCTTGTCCTGCGCAAGCTCAACGCCTATGCTCTCTATCTCGTTGTCCGATGTGCGTATGCCTGCGGTATCGCTCAGCCTGAGCAAAACGCCGCCCAGCTCGCAGCTTTCCTCGATGACGTCGCGCGTTGTGCCTGCCGTATCGGTTACTATCGAGCGCTTATAGCCGAGGAGCATATTCATCAGCGTTGATTTTCCAACGTTCGGTTTGCCGATTATAGCTGTATCAACGCCGCTTCTGAATATACGTCCGCGGTCGTAGTTTTTCAGTATATCATCGAGCTGTTTTTTTATTGACCCGAGTGATTTTTTCATATTTTCGGTCTCTACCGACGGTATATCCTCGTCGGGATAATCGTTCCAAGCCGCAAGGTCGGCAAGCAGACCCACCAGAGTATCGCACGCCGCCTTTATCTGTCCGAACAGCTTTCCTTCGCGCACGCAGTTAGCGCTCCTCAAAGCGTTCTCGCCGCTTGCCGATATCAGCTCCATTACAGACTCTGCCTGCGTGAGGGACATTTTTCCGTTAAGAAACGCTCTTTTTGTGAACTCCCCTGCTTCTGCCGGTCTTGCGCCGTTTTCAATGCAGGCTCTCAGCACGCGCCGTGTAAGATATATACCGCCGTGACAGCTCAGCTCTGCGGTGTTCTCGCCGGTGTAGCTCTTCGGCGCTCTGAAAACGGTCAGCACGGCGTCGTCGATACGCTCGCCGTTCGATATGACCGCTCCGTATGCGCAGGTGTGGCCTTGCATATCCTCCACCCTTTTGCCGCCGAACGGTATGAATATCTTTGCCGCGATGTCTATCGCGTTTTCGCCGCTTATCCGTATAACGGAAATACCGCCCGCTCCCTGAGGAGTGGACACAGCGCAGATCGTTGAGTTTTCGTCCAAAATATCACCGCCCGAATGTACATTAAAAGCTCAGAAAAGTTTCAGACCGCCTCTCCGAAACGAGCGGCGATCTGTCGTTATAGTTGTCACATCAGCTTGCTCGGGTACTCCCCTGCGTCTATAAGCTGACGAATGCAGTCTCTGAAGAGCTGTGTATCCTCCGCGTATGTCACGCCGAACCATTTGTCGTTGGTCTCGAACACTTTTACGGAGGCTTCGTTTTTGTTCAGCATTTGCTCGATTATTATCGGCAGCAGGAATTCGGCTTTGAGGTCGTTTATATTCTCGTCAAGAAACGCCTTGAAGCTGTCCTCCAGAGTATCTATAAATTCGGGAGCGCACGCCCACATATTCATTGAAACATAGCTGTTTTCGTCTATCTCCTCGTTCGTTTTCAGCGAACGCACCTTGCCGTCGTCGCAGCGGCGTATCTCATAGGTCTCCTTGATACTGCTGAGGCAGCCGCTCTCATTTACGCCGCATATGCCTCTCGTTACCGTGCCGTTGTCGGACAGCGTATTTTTCAGTATGAAGCCTGCCATACCGAGCTGCGATCTATCGTTGTTTTCACGCAGGAATTTTACCAGGCTGACAAACGCTTCCCTGCCGTAAAAATCGTCCGCATTTATGATGATGAACGGTTCTTTCACGACGCCCTTGCAGCAGAGTATCGCGTGTCCCGTTCCCCAAGGCTTTGTTCTTTCGGGCGCGCTGTAACCCTCGGGAAGCATATCGGTATGCTGATAGACGTATTCGGTCTCAACAAGCCTTGATATCCTGTTGCCGATACTCTCTCTGAACTGCTCCTCGAAGTCCTTTCTTATAATAAATACGACCTTATCTACTCCCGCTTTTACGGCGTCGTATATAGAGTAATCCATGATTATCTCATTGTTCGGGCCCACGTTTGCGAGCTGTTTTATGCCCTTCCCGAAGCGCGAACCCATTCCTGCCGCCATAATGACGAGCGTTATTTTTTTTGTTGCTGTTGTATCTGCCGATGACATAATGCTCCTCCGTTCCTTGTATTTAGATAAAAGTTTAAACAAATTTAGCCGCTATACATCTTGATACGCATAGCTCAACTGTTTATCATTATAATATATTTTTTTCCTTATGTCAATAATATAGCCCGTTCTGCAAACAATAAAACAAATCGCGCACATCAAATACATCAGACAATAAAACAAAATATTTGACAACGTCCGCTATTTGTGGTATACTTATGTAACAGATGAGCGCTTGAGCGCGTTGAAAAATTTTTCGTAAACAGTAAACAGAGAGGAGAAAATATGTCTGATAACAGAGAAAAAGATATAAACGATATAATCGCCGAAGCGATGAATAAAAAATCGCAGCTCCGCAGGCAGTCGGAGGACGCGGCGGCTGATATCACCGATAAAAAGCTTTCGTCGGCTTACAGCTCTGACAGCGCTGAAAGAGCGGGCAGGGAAGTGCCGCCCGTTCACAGCGAGGAAAAGCCGGGTAGGGAAGTGCCTCACGTTCACGACGAGGAAAGGTCGGGCAGGGAAGAGCATTATCACAGCGAACACCACAGCGGGGATAACAAAGGCGGAAAAAAGAAGAAAAAGTGGTCGACCAAGAAAAAGGTGCTCGTTGTTATCCTTATAATACTGCTGGTGCTTCTGCTTGTTGCAGGCGGGATATTCCTGTATTTAATGCTAAAGCTGGACAAGGTGAACAGCGTTCCCAGAGAGCACGACAACTCTATCTATGAGTCGATAGTGACACTTCCGCCTGAGGAGGAGAACCCCAACAGCGAGCCGGACTCGCCAAGCAGTCAGATAGACGATCTGCAAAGTCAGATAGACGACATCGTAGCAGGCGCAACACCGATAAAGTTCTCGGACGACGTATACAATATCCTTCTGATAGGAACGGACGCCAGAACGCATGATTACCGCGGACGAAGCGACTCTATGATACTTGTTTCCATAAATAAAAAGACTCAGCAGCTTGTCATGACCTCTATAATGAGAGATATCTACATCTCTATCCCCGGCATCGGATACAGCAGACTCAACCACTCGTATTCGTGGGGCGGAGCGGATCTGCTGATACAGACGCTTCAGGAGAACTTCAGGATAAGGATTGACAAGTTCGTTCAGGTGGATTTTCAGTCGTTTGAAAGCGTTATTGACTCGGTGGGCGGAGTTAATATCTATATCAACGAGGACGAAATGGCTATAATGAAAAACTACCTCGGCGATCAGGCACACGGTGCGGGCGTATACAGGCTCAACGGAAAACAGGCCCTCGGTTACGCAAGAATAAGATATATAGGAAACGCTGACTTTGAGCGTACCCAAAGGCAAAGAACTGTCTTGCAGGAGCTCCTCAAGAGCGCTCAGGCTCTCTCGCCTGTCGAGATGAACGATATGCTCGATACTATTCTGCCTATGCTCACTACCGACCTCACAAAGGGCGAAATGCTCGATCTCATCTTTCACGCCGCAAGCTACCTCAAGTACGAAAGGGTAGAGCAGAGAGTGCCCTACGATAATATGTGGTGGAGCCTCAGAGTCGACGGAATGGCTGTCCTCGGTATTGACTTCGACGCCACTATCAGCAAAATGATAGACGTCATTTACGGCGACGCGGCATAAGCCGCTGAATGTAAAATAATTCGCGCGCAGACTATAAGTCCTGCGCGCTTTTTGTTGTTGATACAAGCCGAAGTTTATCCGTATTCTTGTCAAATGCCGTGTGCTATCTTATAGATATTACTTTTGAAAAGTACCCCTGATGGCAGTCACACATATTGCTATCCTACCGCGTCAGCACACGGCACAAACCGAATTTGTCGATTCCGCATACAAAAAATCGCCGCAAACAGGTTTTTAAGGCGGCGCATTTTTTGAGCGAGGGAGACAAATTCTTGAACTCTTTTGGTACTTTTCTCTTTCAAGAGAGAAAA
This sequence comes from uncultured Clostridia bacterium, assembly GCA_947631995.1. Taxonomy (GTDB): domain Bacteria; phylum Bacillota; class Clostridia; order Oscillospirales; family Ruminococcaceae; genus UBA7477. Next base: position 9,079 of record CANRNT010000025.1, read on the forward strand.
GTACAAGAAAGTTTGTTGCAAAGCACATTCCACACTTCTTGCCTATCGTTATTTTGCTTTTGATACCCGCCCACAGTCCACCCGTTAACAGAGAGATGTCTGGCAGAATATTCTTCCAGCGTTTTGTTTGGGAGGATAGTGGGCGGGATTTTCTTTTTAAACCTGTTTATAGAAACTTTTCACTTTGTTTGGCGTTCTGGAGCGGAACGCCGTGGCAAGTGAAAAACCACACTTCTTAACTATCGTTATTTTGTTTCTGATACCCACCCACAGTCCACCCGTTAGCAAAGAGGCGGCTGGCAGAATATTCTTCCAGACATCTCTCTTTTAGTGGTACGAGGACAGGGCATATTAAAACTTATCAATAATCGTGTAAATCACAGTACAGACAAGCCCAAATCTCTTGCTTCAACTACTAGAGGCAAGATAACGAGAAGCAAGAGGTAAGATGTTTGGTTTTGAAAAGACTGCACTAAACTATAAAAAGCAATTTCTTGCTTCTTGCCTCTTGTAAACCGCAGGAGTGACAAGTTTGCACAAAGACAGAAAAAGACTTTTCTAACTTCTAACATCTCACCTCTAACCTCTAATAGCGTCGCGCACGCTGTGTCTTTGTGGGGCGCTGCCCCACGCCCCGCAAGCCTTTTGAAAAAGGCTTGACCGAAAACTTTTAGTTTTTTGACATGAATTCAACGTCGCTGCGTGAGATCAAAACAAATTCTTCCTCATTTTCACGCACTTGAACACACTATTCTGCCGCACTTCTTCGCCCACGGCTGAGTAGCCGAGCTTTTCATAGAAGCCTACCGCCTCGACGCGGCTGTCGATAACTATCGCTTTGTAACCGAGCGAGGATATCCATTCTTCCGCCTGCTGCATTACCGTTCTGCCAAGCCCCATGCCGCGGTATTCGGGCAGGACTACGACCCTGCCGAGCGTGACGGTGTTTTCGTCCACCTCGTAAAAACGGCAGGTGGCGACGGGGTAGCCGCTGTCGAGCAGGACTATGTATTTCGTACCGTCGCAGTCGTGTTCGTCAAACTCCTCGCGCAGAGATATGCCGCATTGGCGGTTCATGCCCTGTATGCGCACCGAGTACGCCCCCGCGCGCTGCCATTCTTCCTGCGCGCGCATGACTTCTATGTTCATCTAAACATCTCCTTTTTTACTTGTCAACTATCGGCAGCCATATCTGACTTTTGTAATCCTCCGCCGTCATATCACCGCTCGGGTACGCCTCTATGTCCATTTCATAAGTCGGCTGATGATCCGAAACGGGCAAAAATTCTGCCGATATCTCGTGCCACAGATCTTGTATGGCTTTCGGCATTGCGCCCGTGCATTCAAATTTCAGCCACGTCCTTTTGGGGATAGTGCTTACGCGAAAACCATCGGGCGCGACGGTGTCGGGAGAACATTGAACCGCAATGGCGTAATCAAAATGCTCGTTATCGCTATGACCGTTTCCATAGCAAATGCCGAAAACGTATGTCCTGTCCGAGGCGTGCTGAAGCAGAGTGACAATAGTTCCGTCACTCAGCGATCTGTCCCAGAACTTCGGGATAGTGTTCTGCTCGTCTGCGACCCTTTGCCGCTCGACCTTTTCCAGTACCGTGAATGAGTTTTTTACAACGATTTCGTAATTCATAGAATTACCGCCTTTCAATATGATCTGCACTTTAAGGCGGGAAAACGACCGCAGTCGGGCATTACAGCGCTTTGCCTGCGACGGCGCAACGCCGTGAAAACGCGTGAACGCCCTTGTAAAGCTTTCGGGCGAGGCAAAGCCGTATTTCAGAGCTACATCAATGACCTTTGCGCCTGTTTTAGCAAGCTCGTCTCCTGCAAGGGTCAGCCGCCGATTGCGAATGTATTCGCCTACTGTAATACCGCAAAGAATATAAAACATCTTCTGAAAATAGTATGGAGAAAGAGCTGCCTGCCGAGCTGTCTGCCCGAGGTCAAGCTCCTGCGTTATATTTTCTTCAATGTAGTCTATGGCTTTCTGAATACCCTCCGCAAGTCCCATTTTTCGCCCTCCTTTTTCTGTGCAAGTACATTATACTATATCACCGCGGCGGTTTCATGACAAATTGTGCTTTGTTCTGTCAGATATTATTTATACTATTATAATACAAAACCGCGCAAATGTCTACTGCTTGTAATGCGTCGAAAAATATGCTATACTATTTATATATTCACTATGGAGGAAACGCTATGGGCAACATCAAAAAACGCATTATAGCCGCTTTAATGCTGCTGGCGGCGGTGATGTTCACGGGCTGCGGCGGCAACAGCAAAGATACTTCGGTCATTTCAAACACAACGGCTGATACTTCTTCGGTATCCGCGGTGACGACCTCCGAAGCTGCGCAGGTCACGGAAGATACAAAAGCTTCGGAAACGACTTCGCAGGCAGGGGAGGGGAGCGGCGCTCCCGTGTACGGCGAGTATTATTACGATGTTGAAAACGTTGTTTTGTACCTCGAAGAATACGGCGAGCTGCCGCCCAACTACATTACAAAAAAAGAGGCCGAGGCGCTCGGCTGGAGCGGCGGTTCGGTGGAGGACTTCAAAGAAGGCGCGGCTATCGGCGGCGACCGCTTTGGCAACTACGAGGAGCTTCTCCCGAAGTCTGACGGGCGGACGTATACCGAGTGTGACATCGACACGGACGGCTATCCGTCGAGGGGTTCGCGCAGGCTGGTGTTTTCAAACGACGGGTTGTATTATTACACGTCCGACCACTATGAGAGCTTCTCGCAAGTGACTGTTACGAAAGACGGTGATGTGATATGGTAAACGATGAAAAGAGCCGCGTAACGCTCGACTGCCGTATGCTTGCAAAGCGCAGAGAGGCGCACGAATACCTTGCCGAAAAGCTTGATTTTCCCGAATATTACGGCAAAAACCTAGACGCTCTGTACGACTGCCTGAGCGGCGTTAAGGGGGAGATAGTTTTTCTGCACGCAGACGAAATTGACGTCAGTTATGCAAAAAAGATACTGCGTGTTTTTGAGGACGCGCAGAAGAAGTATCATGGACTTGTGATAACATACGAGGACGGGCAGTCATGAAAAAGCGCGAAACAATGCTGAAAATTTTGCTTTCTGTATGTGAGCTTGCGCTGGTGGGCATATGCACCGTGATAGCGCAGATTTCGCCGATAGAAACTACCGCGGTAAAGATAGCAGGCTCGTTTGTGTCGGTCGCGATAGTGAGCGCGGCGGCGTGGTTTTTCCCCTTGCGGTTTTATGTCTTTGCGCTTGTTTTCCACTTCTTTGCCGCGCCGCTCGGCTCGGTGATAAATCTGTACAAATATTTGGGCTTTTACGACAGGCTCGTGCATTATCTGAGCGGTGTTATTCTTGCCGAGGCAGGTATGATACTGATAAGCCGCATTTTCAAAAAGCGCGGTCTGAAAGACGACGCCGCAGTCAAGCTGATATTCGCGTTTTTCTTCTCGGCGGCGTGCGCGGGCTTCTGGGAGATATATGAGTTTACCGCTGACAGCCTTCTGCACATCGATATGCAGGGCAGCAACTTAAACACTATGGGCGACATAGTTTCGGGCGTGCTCGGCGCGCTGACTTATACAGCGGTAGTTTCTATAAGCAAAAATATCAAAAAGCCCCGATAGGTTCACACGCAAAATGAGGATAGCACACGTTGACCGGCCGCTTATTTTTTGCACTTCGGCAAAGCCAACGTGTAGTGAATAGTGAATAGTGAAAAGTGAATAGAGAATAGTAAAAAACACCCGCAAACCACCCTCAAAAGCGTGCGGAAGAATATTCAGCTATTAGAGGTTAGAGGTGAGAAGTTAGAGGTTAGAAATGTTTATCACAACTCTTGCGGCAGTTTTTCATACCTGCGGTTTGCCAAGAGGCAAGAGGCAAGAAACACATTTTGAAAAGTTTGCGAAAAGCTATAAAAAGCAACTTCTTGCCTCTTGCTTCTCGTTTTCTTGCTTCTAGCGGCTGAGGCAAGAGGCAAGAAAAACCGTCCTCAAGCCACGCCCACAAACACCCTTTCTCCTCCCTCGCCCGACCTCAAGCTGCCCAAAGAGAAGTATGTGGAAGAATATTCTGCCAGCGACGTGCGGAGGGGAGCCGTGAGTGGGGGGCAGGGGGATATGTAAGAAAAAAGCCTGTCATACCGAAAGTAGGCGCTATTAGAAGTAAGAGGTGAGAAGTTAGAGGTTAGAAATGGTTATTACAACTCTTGCGGCAGTTTTTCATACCTGCGGTTTGCCAAGAGGCAAGAGGCAAGAAAATTCGCACGCAAGCCGCCATTTCTCCGACCTCGCCTCACTCGTAGACCACCTACTACTGACCACTATAAATACGCGTGGAAGAATATTCAGCTATTAGAGGTTAGAGGTGAGAAGTTAGAGGTTAGAAATGTTTATTATAACTTTTGTGGCAGTTTTTCATTTCTGCGGTTTACAAGAGGCAAGAAGCAGGAAAGCCCCGCCCCGCGCAAATGCCGTTTCTCCGAGCTCGCCCACCCACAGACCACCCAAAGAGGGCGACGCGGAAGAATATTCTGCCAGCAGCATGCGTGGGGGCAAGATGGTAGGGGAACAAGTAAGAAAAAAGTCTGTCATACCATAAGGTAGGCGCTATTAGAGGTAAGAGGTGAGAAGTTGAGGTTAGAAATGTTTATTACAACTCTTGTGGCAGTTTTTCATACCTGCGGTTTGCCAAGAGACAAGAAGCAGGAAAAAACCGTCCGCAAGCACCCCCACAAAACACCCTTTCTCCAATCTCATTCATCCGCAGCCCCTGAATATTGATTGGAAGAATATTCTACCAGCAACGTGGGGGAGGGGCAGGGGAGCGAGAGGTCATATTTTTGAGGTTAGAAACGGTTTTGCTCATTTTGAGCGAGACCGTTTTTTGTGGTGATGGCAGGCCTAGTGAATAGTGAATTAGGAAAAAGCCTTGAAGAGGGTTCTTCTGCACTTCGGCGAAGCCGAAGTGTACGTCAGACACACAAAATGCGGATAGAAAAGAAAAAAGTCCGTCATACCGAAGGTATGCGCCGCCAACAATATATGGCGGCGAGGACTTTTTGGGCACTTCGGCAAAGCCGAAGTGTGGTGAATAGAGAATAGTAAAACCCCACCCGCAAACCGTCTCAAAAGTGTAGGGAAGAATATTCAGCCAGAGATGTGTAGGGAAGTAGTGAGGGGAGAGAATAGACAATAAAAAAGACCCGAGAGGGTCTTTTTTGCACCTGAGCGCTTCAGCGGTCAACGTATGATTTCTTTATCGTGAGGACATTATGACCGTCCTTGTACTCGTAATCCACATCGTCCATAGTCTTTTTTACCATATATATGCCGAGCCCGCCTACCTGTCTTTCCTCCGCGGAGAGCTTTGTATCCGGATCTTCTCTCGACAGGGGATCAAACGGCACACCGCTGTCAGTAAAAGTAATGCTCACAGATCCCATATCCTCCGAGACCTTTGATTGTATCAGAACGCTGCCGTCCTTGTCCGGGTAGGCATAATTTGCAATGTTTACGAATATCTCCTCCGCAGCTACGTTAAGCTGCTTTTTTATTTTAGGCTGACAGCCAAGCCGCTCGAGCTGTGTATTTATAAAGTTCAAAACATTTTTCAGCTCATCGACCTTTGCAGGTACTGTGAGTTGTCCGTCCTGCACGCCCTCGCCGCCGAAGTATTTAAGACACAGCATGGTTATATCGTCAAACTGCGGCGCACCGTCTACAAAATCATCTATACGGCGGCTGACATTTTTAAGCACCTCGTCAGCGGCGGCACCGCGAGCTTCATTGAGAGCGTCGAGAAGCCGCTGTGTGCCGAAAAGCTCGTTTTGCGCATTGGAGGCTTCCGTGACGCCGTCCGTGTATACATACAGGCTGTCGCCGGGGTAAAGCTGAAATTCATGGTCACTAAAGCATATGTCCTCCATGACAGCAACAGCAGGGGAGTGGCGATATTTGACAAGCTCGTAATCGCCGCCTGCTCTGCGAATGGCAGGGTGCTCGTGACCCGCATTTGCAGCGACACCCTTACCCGTTTCAATATCAAGTATAGCGAGCCAGACGGTAACGAACAGCTCAGCCTCGTTGCCCTCGCACAACTGACCGTTCACATAGTCCAGTATCTCTTTCGGAGTGCCGCCCATAAGCGCGCGGTTCTTGATAAGCGTTTTGGCAATTACCATAAACAGCGCCGCAGGTACGCCTTTTCCGGAAACGTCCGCCATAACGAGCGCCAGTCGGCGGTCGTCCAGCATAAAGAAATCGTAAAAGTCGCCGCCGACCTCCTTTGCAGGGTCCATTGACGCGTAAATGTCAAATTCTTTGCGCTCGGGAAAAGCAGGGAAATCACTCGGAAGCATATCCGCCTGTATCTGCGCCGCAACGCCCAGCTCCGCCCCTATGCGCTCCTTTTCGGCAGTTACTTTCGTAAGGTTGTCGATGTACTCCTTGATATCCTTCTCCATTTTAAGTATACTGCCGCTAAGCAGCTGTATCTCGTCTTTGGTACGGATATTTTCAAGGCGCGTTGATATCTCAGCGTCGCTCTGCACGAACTTTTCCGCTTCTTCAGCCACCACTCCTATGGGACGTACAACAATGCGCATAAACACGGCAACAATTATGACAAGCACTATGATAGTTACCAAGCAAGCCGCGATTATAAGCCTTGTTACGAATGAAGAAATATCGCTTTGCAGCGTTGACATCGGTATCTCAACGGCAATGAACGCGACCGTTTCGCCGCCATATGCAACGGGGTATGAAGCGGTCATTATAAAGCCGAACTGGTAGTTGCTGAATATCATTGTGTCGGTGTGCACGCCCGTCTTTGCTGCCTCGATAACGTCAAAGCGGAAATCGGGCTGTATCTTGCCGCTTTCGCCAAGCTTGAACTGCTCCTCGCTCTTGTAGTAGCTGTCCATTATATAATACATAGGCGCCCAGCTGTCGGCGGTATCTTCGCTGTAGCTTTCAAGCACGTCCATATCAAAAACGCTGACGTATATATCGTTGGCAGACATACTTTTGCGAAGCTTGTCTATCTCGCTGAAAAGCTCCTTATAACGCTTGTCCTCACGCGCAGCGTCCAGCTCCTCTTCGGTCGCCTCGCCGTGGTTATAGCGCGTTACCAGATCAGCGTAAGAGCGCATTTCTTCCTCTGTAAAATAGCCTGAAGCAGTTTCTGCCACCTGATACGCAACGTTGTTATAGTAACGCTTTATCGCCTCGTCGTAAGTCTTTATGCTCACGAAAATAGCGGCGGCGGTAACGCACAGGGCAAGTATCGCCATACCTATCATTATCTTCGGCGTAAGACCGAATTTTACTTTGTTTTTTCTGATCTTGTCAGAAGATACACCCATTGCTTTTCCGATACCTCCCCCTTGAAAATATGCTTAGGCTTGTTGTGACCGTGACTGCTGTCAAGTCCGCTTTCACGCAAAAGCTTTGTGTACGCGGTGTTATCAAGCAGCGTTACCCGCGGCGCGCCCAGCTCTTTAAGACCTCGCAGGTCTGCATAATCGTTGTTGTGCGCACAAAGAGCCTCGTCCAGCAGAGCGGACAGCTTTTCTTCGGAAAGGTCACAGCCGTTTGTCAAGGTCACAGCCGCGAGATATTTGCCCGGCAGAGTGTCAAAGCACGCGCCGAAGCAGTAATTCTTTATAAAAACGCCCTTTTCGCGCAGGCTGAAAACAGCTTTTTCAAGCTGACGCATATCGTATTTTTCGCCTGCAATGTTGAGCGCCTGCGATTTGCGAAACTGAAATTCCATAACGGGGCTTTCGCCGATATGACCGGTGATTTTTACAACGTCGCCCAGCCGGTAGCGGTACAGACCCGAAAAGTTTGTTATAACAGGCTCGTACATCTCACCGACCTTGAGCTCGTGCGGCAAAAGAGTGCCGCCCTCGGCAGGATACGGCAGAAACTCGAAAAAACCGTTCTGCGGGAGCAAAACATAGCCGTAACTGTCTGTCGCAGCGGGCGCGCCTATGTAACATTCCGAGGCGCAGTAGCAAAGGTAATAACGCACAATGTTTTTGCCGAGATATCTGTCGAGTGCAGCCGTCTCGGTCTGATAAAAGCGGTTGCTCACACCGCTTACGAGCCTGAGGTTTCTCCACAAACGCTCTGCGATATTTTCAAAGCCTTTTTCACATTCGCGCTGAACATAGTCAAGCCTGCTTTGAGAAACAGGCTGTGACAGCAAAAGCTCTCTGCGCTTTTGAGAAAGCCGTACTTCGGGCGGTATAACGCCCTTTCGCATATCGCTCAGTATGCTGAGGTGGTTTTCTTCGAGGCAGCCGAGGAAATTGACCAGCTCGTAAAGAAACTGAGCTTCCAGCATTGTTATGTCCTCGCTCGCAAGCGCCTGCCAAAGCTTCGCATACAGCATATCCTCCTCGCCGCTTACGAATATCATATCCTTGCCGCCGATATACTGCGACATATCCATAAAGCCGTTTTCGTAAAGATACCGAAAATAAGCCTCCGAAAACAGCGAAACATCGGACATTTTACCGTCAAGGTCAGTCCTGAAGCAGTTTATGAGCAGCCGCCTGCCGCCCAAGGTCTCAAACAGGCGGTTTTTATAGCGTTCAAAATAGTCCGAATACCTTTCGAGCGCTGCGGCAGACAGGGGAATGTACTTTGAATTTCCCGTTGTGCCGGAGGTGCGGCAAAATGTTACGACGGGGTATGACGTCAGCAGCTCTTTTCCGCCGCTCATCATCTTTTCTATCGCAGGCGAAAAATATTCGTACCCTGCCAAGGGCACGTTTTTTCTGTATTCATCTGTACTGCCTGTTGACGAAAAGCTATGCTCTCTTCCGAACGCCGTCTGCGAGTTATCGGCAAGTATCTGCCTGAGGTTTTCTTCATTAACGCTTTTCGCGCGGTGGCACATATCGAGAAGAGCCTCGTCGATAGTATCGGTAAATGGCAACATTCAAAAGCTCCTTTGTTTTTGAGCGTGTTATGCTATCACTCTATATTTAAAATGTCGATAAATCCCGTTATTTCAAACACGTCCATTATATCGTCATTGACATTGCGTATCGTCATTTTTCCCTGCCTGTTCATTACCTTTTGTGCCGACAGCAAAACTCTCAGTCCGGCTGATGAAATGTATTCAAGCGCCGAAAGGTCAAATTCAAGCTGTGTTATCCCCGAGATATCGCTGCGAAGCTGTGCCTCCAGACGGGGAGCGGTGGTAGTATCCAGTCTGCCCCCGAGAATTATGACAAGGCTGTCGCCGTTTAGTTTTTTATCTATCGTCATAGACATTATCTTCTCCTTGCTTTTACTTTTATACATTTGCCGCTCAGCCGATACGCCCCCTCCGCAAAACAGCAGAGGGGGACAATCGGCAATGGGCGCTGTACATCGACCCGTCAGATATTTTTCTTTGTATCTTCGGATAAGTCAACGGTTTTTCTGATAACGATGTTTCCCTCCATAGTGCCGCCCGAGACCTTTTCAAGCTCTTCGTCGCCAAGCTCCCGAGGAGCCTGTACGGTCTTTTCTTTTTCGTCCATTATGCTCACCTCACTCTTCGGTATTCTCATTGTTTTCACGGTTTTCATTGTTTCTTTTCCTGCTTATCGCAACTGCTCCCAACGCCGCAGCCGCCAGCAGAACTATCGCCGCCGCAGCGGAAGTATCTCCCGTTTTCGGAGAGTTTGTACTGCCGTTCGTTTTGGAAGATGAATTATCCTGACTGCCGCCGCTTCCGCCGCCGCTGTTATCTGAGCTGTCGTCGTCATTATCGCCGATATTGTCCGCAGATATGGTGACGACCGCTTCGATAGGTATCAGCACCGCGGACGGCTTGACGTTATAATTATCTATATCCTCCGCTATGCCGTCCGCATAGACCATAGACGTCATATCGTAAGGAACAACATAGCCTCTGAGAGTTACCGTTCCCTCCGCAACGGCTTGTGGTATGCCGTTTTCGTCAAGCTCAACGGCGTTTCCGTCAACGTCCGTCCAAACTATCTTTGTGCGGTTGACATAGTCAAGAGTATTTGCGGCTATCTTATCGCCTATAAGGAGCTGCATATCAACTTTCTCGCCGACCTTGAAGCCGTCCGTCAAATGAACCTTGCCGTCATCTCCGTAAACGCCGGGGCAGGCAGACAGATTGCTCAGCGACGTCATAAATGCGGCTTCCTCCGCTGTTGCATTGAGCTCAAGCGTTGTGTAGTCTGCAACACCGTCTCCGGAGGCGGTGTCCATATAGAACTGCATACTGTCTGTGATAGAGCCGTCCTCGTTGATAACGCTTGTAAACTTATCAAAATCCACCTCTGCCTGAACGGTGATCTCCGTCTGAGAGCCGACAGCCAGAGCGGATATATCCTTGCTTCCGAGCGGTACGCGCTCGCCGTTTTCGTCTATGTAGCCGTATACTATTGTCTGCGCGCCGCTGTCAAGCACGGAATTGTTGCTTATGCTTGCCGTGAGGGTGACGTGGTCGCGCTTGTCTATCGAGACCGCAAGTCCGCTCACGGTAAGCTCGGGCTCCGCCTTGCCACTTATCGGTTTTGAAGCGATAACCTCTCCGTTGCTGACTATATTCACCGTACCGCTGAAAGAGCCGTCGCTTTCAAGAGGCAAGCTGAGCTTTGTAACATATTTTTCTCCGCCTACCAAAGTTATAGGCTCAACCTCGGTCTCCGTTCTGACTTCGGCAAGCGTAACGCTTCCGTCTTCTTGAGGTGTTTCTACGGCTTCATAGGAAACGAGCGGAGCCGCTGTCGTTGAAACTACCTCGCCGTCGGCGTTGCGTATCTCTATAACTACATTATCCTTGGCGGACAGTCCTCTGTTGGCAACAGTAACAGAAAACTCTGCGGCTGCTCTGCCGTCCTCGTCCGTTACTATGTCAGCCTGCTGTGCCGAAACTATTTCAGGCTTGTCGGCAGGAACTATGTGCATTGTTCTCAGTTGTGCGGAAGCGGGGTCGGGCGAACCGTTTTCGTCCAGCTTCTGGCAGATCGCCATTACATCAAGGCTGCCGTCATCGGTCACCATACAGTCAAAGCCGCTTATATACAGGTCTTCCTCGGCGGTAAGCTGCACGGGCATACTTATCACACCGTTTCGGAAATCTTCCACCGCCGCGAACAGCTGCAGCTCTGACTTGGCGCTGTCACCCTCGCCGCGCGCAGTAAACTGTGTCCACACAATATAGTTACAGCCGTTATTCTGACGTATCTTGTATGAGGCTATCGACAGCGGCTGTTCACTATCGCTGTTCTCATCATCGTCGCTGTCTGTATAAGCGGACGCTGCAACATATTCGGGCGCATAGCTGTCCTCTCCCAGATCGCTCTTGTCTATATAATAAAATTCCTGTCCGCCCGACGTTGTGCCTTTTATAAGGTTCTTGGCTACAAGGTCGCTTATGTTGATACACTTTACTATGCCGTCCTCCAGCCAGTAAAGAAACGTTGCTTCTGAGCCGTCGTAAAGCTTTATGCGGTTGAACTGTATATCGCTTATCTCGGCATTTTTGCTCGTTATCTGTATCGGGTGATGATACTCGTCGTCGTTGATATTATATATCTGGAGATAGAGGTTCATATCACCCGTCTGCTGTGACATACCGCCCTTATCGAGAGCGTATGCAAACAAGCTCAGATGATTATAAGCTATGCTGTCGCCGCCCTTTATGACAGTCTGGCTCATATCCGTGTCGGTAAACGAAGCCGTTGTGTTTTCTTTCCAAAAGCCGTTTTCATCAAGCTCCTCTGTTATCTCTACCGACGGAGCGAGGTCAAGGAATTCCTGTCCGTACCAGTTGTCAACATATTCGGTATAGCCGCTCTCTCCCATACGGTCGATTATCTCGTTCTTTGCCGTACCGAAGTAGTCGTCTCTCCACTTATCGTTTGCAAAGTCATATGTTCTTACCGCTATTACCTGATACGGGTTGAGTATGTCGCCTACGACTTCGCCCTGCTCCGAGTCGCTTATAGCAAACTCGCTCTTTGTGTAGTAAAGTCTCATATGCTCAACGCCGTTCTCGTTGTCGTAAACGATCTGCGGAGCGCTGTCGCTGACGTTATCCTCAGCCGTTTCGTGAGTAAGCTCCATTACCTCGCCGAGGGTATCGGTCTTTGCGTCATAGAAGCGTCCGGTAAGGTCAAGAGCGTTCAGAGAAGCTGTAAGAGGTTCGTCCTTTTCATACGTGCGCGAAGCGTCCGACCACGCTATAAGATAACCCTTGCTTCCCGCCTCGCATATAGTCGGAAGCTGATCTGTTGTACCGTCGTCCTCCAACAGCTGCGGCGCTGACCATACTTTGCCGTCAAACACGGTATAATATGCGCCGAGCGAATTTTCCGCGCTGCGTCCGGGTACGGCGTCTATAAACACCGCCAGATACTTGCCGTCGCCGATGTCCTGCATACATATATCGGAATTTTCCGCAACGGCGTCTTTCAGAACGCCCTGCGTGAGTACATTTACATCATCTGATACCGTTACATCGGGAGAACTGTGGAACGCCGCGTTCTGAGCATTTTCAAACTCGCTCAGATATCTCATCTCCGTAGGTGTGAAAAGCACGTCGTCCGACGCCGCTTCCTGTATCCTTGCGGATATCGCGTTTATTCCTGCCGCGTCGTTATAGCTCTGCACCCAGGTATCTTTCCATACATTTATTTTTGCAAAGAGTATTTTTATGTATACGGACGGGGTAAGGGAGAACTTGCCGTAGTTTGACCAGCCCTCATCTTTGCCGTATAAAGAATGGTGCTCAACGGTCACATTGATGTTGCCGCCTGCTCCCGCGAGTCCGCTGAGAACAGATGCGTCAACTCCGCCCGTCGCAGACATATACAGCGTGATATCGCCCTCATTTGAGATACCGTCGGCGGCGAGGAGGTCTATTGTAGAATTATCGGACATTATATACGGGGTATCCGAGGCGTTATACAAATGCCATTTTATGCCCGTCATTACCTGCGAATCCGGATCTGCGCTCTTTACCGAGATAGAGAATGTCAGCGTTATTGGTCCAACGGGAACTGCCCATTCACGGTTTACCGAGACATCCGCCTTTCCTATTATTATAAAGTCGCCGAACGCATACTTTCCTTGATTTTCTCCCTGCTGGAGCACGCAGTCCATTATCGCGCCGATCGTGATATTCAGCGAAAATGCGCCGTTGTCATTGCCGAACATTGAAACGTCGTCCTTCATAGTCGGGGTAACGGAGCCGTCCTGTATGTCATCAAAAATGGTGTCATAGCCCTGCAATATCGTCTGTTCGAGAGAATAAGCTTTTTCGGGGGTGGAAAATCCGCTGCCGAAGCCGACATACATCATATTATGCACAATGCCCGTGTCCTTTTCGGCATATGTGCCGTAGCTGTTCGCAGCCGCGTCTATAACGAAGTCATAGCCTATCGACAGATTTCCCAGCGCTTTAAGAAAATCGTTGTCGCCCTCCTGTTTTGTGCCGGGGTAGTTGAACATATACATACTTTTAAGCTGCTCGGCAACTATTATACGGGTGTGACGCTCAAAGTAGCCGTTGCCGTTCGTGTCGTATATCTTGACAGCCAGCGTATCGCCGACCTCCAATCCGTCTCTCAGCGGATCTATTTCTATATCTACCGAATAGTTACTGTCAAAAGTACCGCTCGGTCTGACGTTGCTTCTCAGGTTGCCGTACTTGTCATAGACCCTCACTTCCGCTCTGCCGGGTACTACGCCTGCCTGACCCGTCACAGTCATTCTGAGGTGATATTCGGCGTCCTCCAATGTCATTGCCTCTGTCGGCGTTTCAACATAGATAGGCTCGTTGGACATTGTACGCTCGCCGGTAGGCTTATCCATAGTCATAACGCTGGATACGACCTTGATAGGATCGCTGTCGTTGACAACTATGGTCATATCCTTTGTGGTGTTATCTGAAATAGCTATGGTATCGGATCTTGTAAGCGTATCCAACTGCATAAACGCGCTGATATTTATACCTCTCATAAAGCCTGTGTCGGTACTGTAACAGCCGTCCTTGTCCGTGACCGTCCTGCACCCGCCTATATTCATCTGCACGCCCACGGCAGGGAATGTCTGTGGGCTGGTGCAGCTTGAAAACAGCGGCACTTCCTGAAGCATTACTTTTCCCTTTACCTTTTGCGGATACACGTCCTCCTGCATATATGTAAAAACATACTTTATCAGCGTATCAGCGTAATATGGCTTGAAAGCAAACATATCGCCGAACACCGTTCTGCTTTCGCCGTACTTGGGATCGAGGTACGTCCATTGCGTCAGCAGTCTGGCAGGGTTGCCCTCTACGCTTCCGTACCGTCTGCTTTCATCTATAAAAGAGGTCAGCAGATACGACTCATTCATTCCTGCAAGTCCGTAAGGGTGCTCATCGGGGAAGCTTATCTGTTTGCCGTATTCCGATACTCCGATGGTATTTCCGGGGTCTGCGAATGTAGAGAGAAGCACCTGACCGGCGTCTTTGCTTTTTATTTTTTCTTTTGTTTCCTCATCATAATAATCGGCTTCGTTGTAAACGGTAAGCGTCGGTGTGCTGAGATACGCGCGTATAAGCACCTCGGGAGCAGAGAGCTTAAAGGTATGCGTAAACGGATCGCTCTTCGATACGTTTTCAGCTTCTTCCTTTGCCGCTTCCTTGCCGTTGGTAATGTTGAAAAGCATTATGGAAGCAGGGAAAAATCCCTGATCCCCAACGCTGCGCGCAGTTACGGTAACGGTATCTATACGGTTTATGTTCAAAGCGTTTTTACTGCCGTACTTGAAATTGTCTATGCCTATTTCAGTCTGACCCTGCGAATCAAAGGATACCTTTGTTTTCTCAACGGTATATATAGGCTTTATGTTCAGCCTGTAATTTGCGCTTTTTATCTTGCTCTCATATGAGTCGCGAAGCGCGCTTACCTGACTGTATGTCAATACGGAGCTGCCGTTGAAGGTCGCTATCTTTGAAGAGCCTGCATATACTTCATATCCCGTTATGGTAATGCCGGGGTTAGTAACGCCGGGAGTGATATCAACAGAACCGCCCGGGAGCGAAAGCTCTTTGGTGGTGTTTGCCGCCCAGATGACCTTGCTCAGCGCGTTTACATTGCTTGCAGTCTTTGCCGTGGGCGATGTATAGTTGTACGAAACAAACTTCGGGTTCTCATTGATGATCGAAAGCGTATAGCGCGGCACATATGAGTCATATCTTGTCATCTCAAACTGCGCGGTACGGCAAAGTCCGTCGGTGTTCGCCTTAACTTGGAATACCGAATTTACGGTGCTTTGTCTGTAAGTCACGTCTTTCATAGTCGTAAAATATTTTGTTTCTTCCGACTTTTTATCGGCTGTTTTATTTTCCAGCATTTTTACGCCGTCTAAATAAAGCGTGCCTGTTTTTCCGTAATAATAATGGTATCCGAAAAACCAGTTTCTCGAGTTGCCCGAAAGCTTGGTATAAAGCTTCAGCTTTGCCGCATAACCGATATTGTAATATACCTTCGCAGACGCTGCCGTCTGATCAAGCTTGACAGAGTCGTGTGTATATGCCACAAGAGGGTTGCTTGAAATATCTATCGGGTATACATCATACTTCACGCCGTTCTCCGTCACTACATACGAAGCCGCGCTCGGCTCGTCCTCAAACGCCGCAGTCGTCGGCTGTATCTGCTGAAGAAGATCTATTTTCTCAATTTCGTTCTGCGCCATATAAGCTAAGATCTTGCTGCCGAAATAAACATCGGTGCTGTCCTTGCCCTCTTCGGTCTTAACGCCCGTCAGCCTGACGGTGAATTGCTTGCTTTCATCTCTGTCGCCGATTATGGGTATCTCAACGGTCCTTTCCGTTTCGCCCGGTTTGAAAGCTACTTCTGCATTGTTAGCAGGTTCATAGTCTACCAACGGCTCTGCGGTGCCGGCAACAGTTTGCAGTACCGCGCCCGCATAGTAATCTATACCCGAGGTGCGGACAACGGTTATCTTCGCCGACGTATCGTTCTCGCCCAGAGTTATCTCGCTTTCTTTCATGGCGAACACTACGTCCTGCGCTTCCTCGTTGTCATGTATGGTGACATTATGCTGCATTTGTGCGTCAAGCCTGCCGACGGTGGCGTTGCCCAGCAGCAGAGCAAAGCTCTCCTCGCTCTCCGCCTTGTCGTCGTCTTCGAAATGTATGAAAATATCCTTTTCAAACTCGCCTGCTTCAAAGTCCAGAGTTAGTTCTGCTCCGTCAAAGGCGTTTATCAGCTCGTTCTCCGCCTGCACGCTTGCGGCTTTTGCGGCTTGTTCGGTATACTCGCCGCGCCAGTTGGTGTTTACCGTTTCCTTGCCCGTCTGCTGAGTATACGCTGCACGCAGTCCGCCTGACGTATACTCCTCATCGGCGGCCTTGTCATTATCGGTGTCAGCCGCTTCGACAGCTTCCTGCTGAGCCTCGTCGTTCTGCACGGCGGTATTATTCTGCACAAAAGGTATCTGCGTCAGTCCGTCTTTAAAATACAGGGAATAATCATCTCCGTATTTTGCAGTAACATCGGCAGCTTTTACATCTACCGAAGCCGCCGCGGAGGTATCTCCGATACGGACTACCTTGACCGCTATATCATCGCTGCCCTCAGCCGCGTCGGAAGCCGAGGTGTAAAAAGCAAACGCTCCCTCGGGATACTCCTCCGCTCTCGCTGCAAGCTCGCTGCGGAGCATTTCGCTCTCTGCGTGCGCCTCGCTTACCATAAGACCCAGCTGTGTAAAGGGTATTGCCTGAAAAAGCACAGCCGAAGCCAACATAGTGACGATCGCTTTTTTTGCCGTTTTTTTCATTTTAGCTCAAACACCTTTCAGAAAAAATTTATATGCAAATACTGTTATTTGACCTGTTGCTTATCCACGAGCTCCGCAAAGAAGCCTTTCTTTCCGATAAGCTCGTCATACGTTCCGTCCTCGATTATCCTTCCGCCGTCCAGAACGACTATTCTGTCGCATTGTTTTATGGTCGAAAGCCTGTGTGCTATGACTATTCTGGTACATTTCATCTCTCCCAGCGTATCAGCGACTTTTTTCTGTGTTATATTGTCAAGAGCCGAGGTAGCCTCGTCAAGCATAAGTATCTTAGGCTTTCTGGCTATCGCACGGGCAATGAGCAGTCTTTGTCTCTGTCCACCCGAAATACCTCCGCCGCCCTCCGATACCACCGTGAACATACCCATAGGCATTTCGCGTATATCGTCCGCAATGCCGACTTTTTCGGCTGTTTCCCATGCTTCATCGAGTGTCAGCCCCGGAGCGCACAGAGCGATATTTGAAAAAATATCCCCCTGAAACAGCCTTACATCCTGCATAACAACGCCTATCCTGCTGCGGAGCGACCGCAGATCGATCGACGTGAGATCCTTCCCGTCATAATATACGGCGCCCTTCTGCGGCGTTTCAAAGCCCAGCATAAGCCGCATGAGAGTTGATTTTCCGCAGCCGCTCTTGCCAACTATCGCCACATACTGTCCCGGACGTATTTTCAGGGAGAGGTCTTCCAGCACGGGCGGCATATTCTCGCTGTATCGAAACGACACGCTGCTGAGCTCTACTCCGCCCGAAATGCGGCTGAGCACCTCTTTGCTGCCGGATATCTCCGGAGCCTCCTCCAATATCGGTCTTACCATTTCCAGCATAGGCCTTACCGCTGCGGTCTTTATCGCCGTATCCGATATGCCGCCGAACGCACCCATGACCATTCCGAACACGCTGTAAAAAGCATAATACTCGGCAGGCGCAACATGACCCGTCACCGAAAAATAATATATCGCAACCGTTCCCAAAAGAGCCGTTGCAGCCGTTAAAACCCCGCTCAGCGTCAAAAACAGCGGCGGACGGTAAAGCAGCTCGGCTCGCTGCGCATACAGCTTTCCCCACCTTGCGAACGCTCTCTTTTCAGCGCCTGCAAGTTTTATTTTCTGAACGCCTGAAATAAGCGAAAAACTCATGCCGCTCTCTTTTGCCTCCAGCTCGGTCTCGCGGCGGCTGACCCTTGACTGCACTATCGCAGCAATAACGGATATTATGAGCGTAAGCGCCAATATCACCGCCGCAGGCAATGTAAGCGACGGCGCATAGCGGCGTATCTGTACAATGTATATAAGTGAAAACAGCGCTGTAATACCCGTCTCCAACACGGAGGATACCAGCGCGGAGCATATCTCGTCCATATACTGTATACGCCCTGCAAGGTCGCCTGCGCTGTATTTTTTGAAAAAGTCCGTCGGCAGCGACAGCACACGCGTCATTGCCGCCGCCTGCACCGTAACGTGCGCCTTGTTCTCTATCCTTGCCGTCAGCAGCGTTCTTACCGACCTGAACATCAGCGAGCTTATTACCGTACACAACAAAAATATGCCCGTTGACAAAAGCAGCCGCATTTTGCCCGACGCCAGAACGTCCGAAAACAGCAAATGACTGAGATACGGAGTGAACATACCTATAAGCGTTACCGTCAGCGCAGACAGAGCGAGCAGGACTATATCCGAAGTCCTCAGCGTTCCTGCGATATACTTCAGCAATCCCAAAGCTCCTATCTTTCCGGGAGGGAACGGCTGATAGAAAAGCAGCGCTTCCTGCTCAAAGCTGTTTTGTACTTTCTTTGTGACCTTTACACGCCTGCCGCTTTCGTAGTCGATGCAGGTATGCCCTTTCATTCCGTTTGGCAGCACGGCTTTAGCTTTGCCGTCGCTCTTACAGTAGCACAGCATAGGTCCTGCCGCGTCCTTATACCATTCTCCCGAAAGCTTTACCTTTCTGAACATAACGCCGTGCGGTCTTAAAAGATACTCCAATTGCTCTTCAAGCGTTTTGAAGTCCTGCGGCACTTCCCGTGTTTTTAAATGATAGAATTTAAGTATCTCGTCTATTGCATTTTTGGCGGCGCGGCTGTTGTCAAGCTTATCAAACGCTCTCTTCCCGAGGACAGCGCCTGCCATTTGCCCGATGCTTTCGGAAAGAGCGGCATCATCGCTCTGTTTTCTCTGCCGTATCTGTTCGTCAAACCAGCCCATACCTTACCTCTTTTTATGTATCAGATACCAACTGCGCATATCTGCCGCCTTTTGCGAGCAGCTCCTCGTGGGTGCCGCGCTCCGCGATGCGTCCTTTATCCATAACGATTATCTCATCGCATCTGCGTATTGCAGACAGGCGGTGCGCAGCTATTATGCAGGTGATACCTCTGTTCTTTATCGCCTCTACGACTTCGCTTTCCGTTTTTGCGTCCAGCGCCGAGGTCGCCTCGTCCATTATTATCATAGTTGGGTCCTGCGCCAGCACTCTTGCTATTTCTATACGCTGCCGCTGACCTCCGGAAAGATCGCGTCCGCCCTCCGCTATGCAGTACTGATAGCCGCCCTCGCGTTTCATTATATCGTCATGTATTTGCGCGTCACGCGCCGCCATTATCACTTCAAAATCCTCAATGGAGCTGTCCCACATACGAATATTGGCGGCTATGGTATCCTCAAACAGGACTATATCCTGATCCACAACAGCCAGCGATCCCGTAAACACGCTTCTGTCTATCTCGCTTATATGCCTGCCGTCAAACAGTATCTCGCCGCTCCAAGGCTGATACAGCCCCGAGATAAGCTTGGATACGGTTGATTTTCCGCAGCCTGATGCGCCCACAACAGCAACGCTGCTGCCTGCCTTTATGTCCAGACTGAACTCTTTTATTACAGGCTCTTCAAGCCGCGAATATCCGAACGTGACGTTTCTGATCTGAATATTCCCGGTCAGCTTATCGTATTCTTCACATTCCACATCGCGCGCTGAGGTTATGGCATCGGAAGGGTACTTCATAACGTCGTCAACGCGCTCCATTTCGGTACGCATTTCCTGCAAGCTGCGATCTGCATCTATTAGCTGTGAGGCAGGGGAGAAAAAGCCGTTTAAAAATCCTTGGAACGCCAGCACCATACCCACCGTCATATTGCCGAGCATTACCTCATGTATCCCCATTACCAATATCACGGCCGCAGTTATCTGCGTTACTGCAACAGGCAGCATACCGAGACAGCTGTCAAGCTTTGCATAGCGAACATTTTGTGTATTAACGCTTGCCTGACAGCCTGCCCATTTCTGAAAATAGGCATTTTCGCTTCCGCTCGCCTTAATGCTCTCTATCATCTCGATGCCTTTCACGGTCATGCTCGAAAGCTTTCCCTTATCGCGCATCTGCACTCCGGTTATATTCATACGCCTGTCGGCTATGATCTTTGATAGCAGCAGATCCAAAAACACCGCGCCCACGCCTATCGCAGCCATGATAACGTTATATCTGAGCATGACCGCAAGGTAAAATATCAGCATGAACATATTCCACACCAGCGGCGCGAACCTCTGCACGAGCGTAAGCGATATACGTCCGTTTGCCTCCTGCCGCTGTCGGATATCGCCCGCCATTCTCTGTGAAAAAAACTCCATGGGCAAGTGAAGCACTTTCCACAGAAAGGACGCGCTGCCTGACACGGCTATCTTTCCTCTTATCCGCAGGGAATGTACCGCCCGAACGCCCTGCACGGCTATCTGCAAAACACACAGCGCCGTCAGCATGATCAAAAAAGGGTACAGCCATTCGGGACTTTTGCCCGTCAGCAGTCTATCCATAAAAACTCTTGAAAACGCGGGGCTTATAAGCTCCATAGCGGAAATAAGTATCCCCGTAAACATAAAAAACGCAACAGCCGATCCTGTTTTTTTCAGACGCTGAGCGGCAAATTTATACATACTTTCACGCTTGCCGTCAGGAACGAACCCCTCGCCGGGCGACATTTGAAGACATATCCCCGTAAAGGAACAGTCAAACTCTTCCCAGCTGACCACACAGCTTCCGCGTTCGGGGTCGTTGATATATACCTTATTTCCTCGTATTCCTTTCAGAACGACAAAGTGGTCAAAATTCCAATGTATTATGCAGGGAAACTGACCGTTCGTGCGAAGCTGCTGCGGCTCATATTTGTATCCCTTGGCCTCAAGACCGTATTTCCTTGCCGCTATGAGAATATTTTTAGCTTTTGAGCCATCTCTTGAAACTCCGCACTCAGTTCGCACCTGCTCCGTCGGCACCCATTTCTGAAAATAGGCAAGCACCATAGCAAGGCACACAGCGCCGCATTCAAGCGCTTCAAGCTGCAAAATAACAGGTACGTCCGTCACACCTTTTGTAACACATTTTTTCATACGAAACATATGCAGCACCTTTCTCAGCGCCGTTTAATCGAACAGAAACGAGATAGGGGAGAGCGTTTCCGTTGTAACATACGCAGGATACACGCCGTCGTCAAGCTCCGTTTCGGCGGTCGCTATATAAAACCAGTCATCAGAAGAATAATTGCCGACGTGCAGCGCATACGCATTTTCTTCACCGCTGAGCTGCACGGGGGTCTTGTCAACAGAAGAAATGCTTACCCTTGTGCCGTCTATGTTGACCTCTGCCGAGCCGCTGAGCGAATCTATCTCGGATTCGGGGATAAGCAGGAGCGCACGGTCGTTTTTTACTATCGCGCAGGTAGTTATCACCGTATCCAGACTGCCCGCAGCTCCCCAGATGATACCGCCGATAAGCAGCAGCGCCGCCGCCGTCAGAATGACCCATACCGACGGAGAGCTGACTCGGATATAGTCGTCCAGATCTTCGGGTCTTGCTATTTTATCCATACTCTTTTTCCGAAACAGATCAGCCGTAAGTATCGCCTCCTGAAGTGATGTTTGGATTTTAATACAAAAACCGCGCAGCGCCGTATTTTTGACAGCGTTTGTCGGTTTAAAATTTTAACTCAAAAAAGCCGTTGCAAAATTTAAATTTCACCTATATTATAGCACCAAACAAAGCTTTTCGTCAACAGTTTAGCGAAAATTTCACGGCTGCACTTTGCTAGAAAATTTTCCTATATCGCAGTCGCTTATTGTTACAAACAACACAATAGATAAATCATTTACTTTACCTGTTTTACCTTGACTTCATATCCAACGTCAGCACGTAAGCGGCAGGACAGGGGGGGAGGGGATAGTGAAAACCCCACCCACAAACACCCTTTCTCCTCCCTCGCCCGACCCACACACCGTCCGAAATGCGTGCGGAAGAACATTCTGCCAGCGGTGTGTAGAGGGAATGTCGTGAGGTGGGAGGGGTGAGAGGGCGAGGACAGGCGTAGTGAATAGTGAATAGAGAATAGTGAATAGAGAATAGTTAAAGCTCCACCCACAGCTCTCCTAAAAAGCAAGCAGGAAGAATATTCTGCCAGCGGCGTGTGGAGGGAGGTCGTGAGGTGGGAGGGGAGAGTGATTTGTTTAGGAAAGGAGGAGTGGCGGGGCGAGTGAAATTATCAACGTGTACAGTATTCAACGCACAAAGTGATAATAAAAATAAAAAAGCCTGTCATACCGTAAGGTAGGCGCTATCAGAGGTTAGAGGTGAGATGTTAGAAGTAAGAAATGTTTATCACAACTCTTGCGGAGGTTCCCCATACCTGAGGTTTACAAGAGGCAAGAAGCAAGAAAAACCGTCCTCAAGCCACGCCCACAAACACCCTTTCTCC
>CANRNT010000026.1 GCA_947631995.1 uncultured Clostridia bacterium
GGCTTCATTACGCAAGAACGGAAAGATAGATTAAAAACATAGGTTTTGCACTCCAACAAGATAGGTAAGTAGTGCAGTATGTTTTTTCGCAAAATTATGATTTATTCCTCGTTATCGTCGTCGGGTTCTGTATCGGGTTCGGTGACTTCGTTTGCTTCTTCCGTAGCCGCCTGAGCCTCCTGTGCCGCAGCCTCCTCGTCGGAAAGCTGCTCCACGCTTTCAACCTCCGCTTCGTCGTCGTGTTCCGCTCTTGTGAACGTTACGACCCTGCTGTCATCTGTAAGCCTCATCAGCCTTACGCCCGTTGCATATCTGCCCATAACGCGTATGTCAGCGGCTCTCAGCCTGATTATTATGCCGTCAGAGGATATCATTATAATATCGTCTTCCTCGTCGATGACCTTTATGCCGCAAACGTAGCCCTTTTCATCGGAGACCTTGTAATTCTTTCTGCCGAAGCCGCCCCTGTTTTGCAGAGCGTAAGCGTCGAGAGAGCTTCTTCTTCCAAGACCCATATCGGAAACGGTAAGCACCGTTGCACCCTCTCTTACTCTCGCCATAGATACGACTTTATCTCCGTCGCGCAGCTTGATAGCTCTCACGCCGTGAGCCGTTCTGGACATAGCTCTCAGCTTTTCGACCGCTATCCTTATCGCCATACCGTTTCTCGTAGCGATAAGCAGCTCGCTGTCCTGCTCTGTCATTCTGACGCCCGCTATCTCGTCGCCCTCGTCCAGTCCTACGGCTATAAGTCCGTTCTTTCTGACGTTTTTATATGCAGGCAGAGCGGTCTTTTTTATCTTGCCGTTCTTTGTTACCATAACGATGTACTTGCCGTCGTCGAAATCGCTGGTTTTTATCATCGCGGCGAGCTTTTCGCCCTCCGAGAGCTTCAGCAAATTAACAACGTGCGTACCCTTTGAGCTTTTCGAGCCCTCGGGTATCTCGAAGCACTTCATTCTGTACATAATGCCCTTATTCGTAATGAACAGCAGATAATCGTGCGAAGAGCAAACTGCCATTTCCTCAACGAAGTCGTCCTCGCGCTGTTTCATTCCCGTAACGCCCCTGCCGCCTCTGTTCTGAGCCTTATAGGCGGAAACGGGCATTCTTTTCATATATCCGTTATGCGTATAGCAAACGACCATTTCTTCAACGGGGATAAGATCCTCTATATCAACTTCTCCGCTGACGTCCTGTATCTCTGTACGCCTGTCGTCGCCGTACTTTTTCTTTATCTCGGCGAGGTCGTCGCGTATTATGCCGCAAACTCTGTCTCTGTTTGCGAGTATGTCAAGAAAATCGGCTATCTGGGCTTCTATCTCAGCCATTTCATCATGTATCTTCTGCCGCTCCAGACCGGTAAGCTGTATGATACGCATTTGCGCTATGGCATTGGCCTGTATCTCGGTAAGCGAGAACCTGTCCATTAAGCGCTGTTTTGCTTCCTGCTGGGTATGCGACGAACGCACTATGTTTATAACCTCGTCAATATTATCAACAGCAATGACCAAGCCTGCCAGTATATGCGCTCTTGCTCTTGCCTTTTCAAGGTCGAACCGTGTGCGTCTTTCGATGACCTCTATCTGGAAATCTATGTAGTTTTGCAGTATCTCCTTGAGTGACAAACACTTAGGCTCGCCCTTTACGACAGCCAGCATTATAACGCCTACGGTGTCCTGAAGCTGCGTCAGCGAGAACAGCTTGTTGAGTATTACCTCTTTGTTGGCGTCCTTTTTCAGCTCTATGACTATTCTTACGGGGTCGGACTTATCCGACTCGTCGCGCAGGTCGTGAATACCCTCTATCTTCTTATCCTTGACAAGGTCTGCAATGCTTTTTACCAGTTCGGCCTTATTCACCATATAAGGTATCTCATGCACCAGTATTCTTGTTCTTCCGCCGTGCTCGTCAAACGAAGTTTTAGAGCGCAGAATGAGCTTGCCTTTTCCCGTGGCGTAAGCAGCTCTGATACCGCTCCTGCCCATAATAATGCCGCCCGTCGGGAAATCGGGGCCCTTTATACACTCCATAAGGTCGTAAAGAGAAGCGTCGGGGTTCTCCATGAGCAGGTCTATGGCGTCAACTACCTCCGAAAGGTTATGCGGAGGGATATTGGTCGCCATACCGACTGCTATACCCACCGAGCCGTTGCAGAGTATCTGAGGAAATCTCGAAGGCAGAACCTCAGGCTCTTTCAGCCTGTCGTCGTAGTTGGGCATAAAATCGACGGTATCCTTATCGATATCGGCGAGCATTTCCAGCGACAGCTTTGACATTCTCGACTCTGTATAACGGTATGCGGCAGGCGGGTCTCTGTCCAACGAACCGAAGTTGCCGTGACCGTCAACGAGCGGATATCTCAAAGAGAAGTCCTGCGCCAGTCTTACCATAGCGTCGTACACGGAAGCGTCGCCGTGCGGGTGGTATCTACCCAGCACAGAACCTACCGTATCGGCGCACTTTCTGTAAGGCGTATTCGGCAGCAGCTTGTTTTCGTACATGGTATAAAGGATACGTCTGTGAACGGGCTTCAGACCGTCTCGCACATCAGGCAGAGCGCGCGAGATTATTACCGACATGGAATACTGCAAAAACGAGGTCTTCATTTCCTTTTCTATGTCGGTCTCTATTATATTCTCCACAAACGGCTTATCCGATACCTGATGTTCGTTATTTTTTGCACTCAAAATTATCACTTCTCCTATTACTTGCGATATTTTTTATATCATCGTCAAAGCTTTACTTTGTCTTCAAAGCCCTTGTCGAACGCTTCGTCAACGGCTTTTTTCTGTTCGTCAGTCAGCGCTCTTTTCGGCAGGACGTGAAACGTTTCCTTAGTTACAAAGATAAGATACATCTCCGCATTTTCGACCAAGCGCAGGCCGCTCTGTTCAAACCTATAACTGCTTATAGGCGGCTTCAGTCTGCTCATTACCTCTTCGTCGCCGCTGTCGTCATCGTCGTTTACCTCGCGCGCGGTCTGAACGTCCTCCTGCGGTATAACGGTCTCTATCTCGAAGCCCTTTTCGTATACGCTCAAAATATACCTGTCGTCCTTCAGCACCTCAAGAGCGGTAAGCAGCATTTTGCGTATACGGTTCTGATTTATCCACACCGCCGCCATGAATGCTATACACACCGCCATAAGTCCCCAAGAGATATTATCTCCCTTGCCCATGATTATCTGCACGGCAAAGGACGCCGCCGCGATACCGAAAAGCGCAGATATAACGATGTTTCTTTTCAGCGTATACAGCCTTTGGAATATTCTGAACGCCCTGTCCTCTTCCTCCAGCGTTATGTTATACTCTACGCGCTCTTTAAGCTCTCCGAGGTCTTTGCCCTGTACTGTGTTTTCCATCAGTTCAATTTTTTCCATAGTATCTTATATATCGAGATTTTCGGCAAATCTCGCGTTCTTTTCTATAAATTCTCTTCTCGGCTGAACCTTGTCACCCATAAGTATGGTAAATATCTCGTCCGCTTTTATGGCGTCCTCCATAGTTACCTTGAGCATTATCCTTGTTTCGGGGTTCATGGTAGTATCCCAAAGCTGCTGCGAGTCCATTTCACCAAGACCCTTATATCTCTGCACATCTACCTTTACGGTCGGATCGCCGCCGTTGAGCTGAGCGATATACTTATCCCTCTCCGCTTCGTTGAAGGCATAGTGCTTTTCCCTGCCCCTCTTACATTCAAAGAGCGGCGGCTGAGCTATAAAAACGTGACCCTCTTCAATAAGCGGTCTCATATAGCGGAAGAAGAACGTCAGCAGCAGAGTCCTGATATGCGAGCCGTCGACATCGGCATCGGCCATGATTATTACTTTTGAGTATCTCAGCTTTGTTATATCAAAGTCCTCGCCTATGCCCGTTCCCAGAGCAAGCACCACGGGAGCGAGCTTATCGTTGTTATACACCCTGTCGATACGCGATTTTTCAACGTTGAGCATTTTTCCCCAAAGCGGAAGTATCGCCTGAAAGCGTCTGTCTCTGCCGCCCTTTGCAGAGCCGCCCGCAGAGTCTCCCTCGACGATATATATCTCTGTTCTTTCCGTACCCTTTTCGGAGCAGTCCGAAAGCTTTCCGGGCAGGGTGTTGGAGCTGAGCGGAGTTTTTCTTCTTGCTTCTTCTCTCGCCTTTTTGGCCGCTTCTCTGGCTCTCTGAGCCTGCAATGCCTTATCGAATATTATCCTCGAAGCTTCGGGGTTTTCCTGCAAAAAGTCCATAAGCTTGTCCATAACGAGCTTTTCAACGAACGGTCTCACCTCGGGATTGCCGAGCCTTCCCTTTGTCTGACCCTCAAACTCGCAGTTTGTCAGCTTTACGGAAACTATCGCGGTAAGTCCCTCGCAGACGTCCTTTTCCTCCAGCTTAGGCGCGCCCTCTTTGAGTATGTCGAACCTCCTGCCGTAGTCGTTGAGCGTTTTTACAAGACCCTTTCTGAAGCCGTTCTCGTGCGTGCCGCCGTCGGGCGTATGGATATTGTTTGCAAAGGACATTATTATTTCGTTATAAGAGTCGTTATATTGCAGAGCCACCTCCGCATACATATCTCCCTTTATGCCGTTGAGATATATAACGTTCTCTGTCAGAGCCTCATAACCTCTCGTGCTGTGTATATGGGTAACGAATTCTCTTATACCGCCCTCGTAATGGAGCGTTTCGCTTTGAATATTGTCCTTGTCTCTTCTGTCGGTAAATACTATCTTTATACCTGCGTTCAAAAACGCCTGTTCTCTGAGCCTTTTCAGCAGTATTTCATACTCATACACGGTAGTCTCCTGAAAAATTTCAGGGTCGGCCTTGAACATAACGGCAGTACCCGTTTTATCGGTCTCGCCGATTATCTTCATTTCCTCGCTGTACTTGCCGCGTTCAAATCTCTGGAAATGCACGTTCTTTCCGTCGTATACCGTAAGCTCCAGCCACTCGGAGAGCGCGTTAACAACGGAAGCACCGACGCCGTGCAGTCCTCCCGCTACCTTATATCCGCCGCCGCCGAATTTTCCGCCTGCGTGCAAAACGGTATAAACAACGGTAGCGGCAGAGATACCCTCCGTCGGGTGTATGCCCGTCGGAATACCTCTTCCGTTATCGGAAACTCTTATTATATCGCCCTCGAGTATCTCAACGGTTATCTCGCTGCAATAGCCTGCAAGGGCTTCGTCTATCGCGTTATCCACTATCTCGTAAACGAGGTGATGAAGCCCCCTCGGCCCCGTAGAGCCGATATACATACCGGGTCTTATCCTTACAGCCTCCAGACCCTCCAGCACCTGTATCTGGCTTTCGTCATAAACATTGCTCTCATCAACGGCGGATATCATACCCTCCGTTTCGTTTATCTGCTGTTCGTTCAGCTCTTTGAGCAATTCTACCGCGTCGACTTCATTTACGCCGTTTACTTTCTCTTCATTGTTGTTCAAAGTTTTCTACGCTCCTTAAATTTATCATCAATGTATTTATAATTTCCGATAATTATTCGCTCTTCCGAGCAATGTCGCGCAAGCGAGCTGTGATACATACACCTTTTCTTCAAGCGATTTCCTGTCAAAGCACACTACAAAGCTTTTCGGCATTTCCATACCCGCGTATACGACCCTGCCGAGCCTTTCCGCGTTGGCGAGATAATCTCTCGTGCTTTTTGCCAGCGAAGTATTCTCTATATCGAATATCCCAACTATATCGCAGCTCCTTACGGTATATCCGTTACCTATGTGAAGATACATTTTCAACTCTGCCTTTTTCTATATGATATACCCTGCCTTTTGCAAAATCGGGCGATTTTTCACAACAGGTAATAAATATCTGCATATCCTTTATCTTTGATATCACATAATCCTGCCTGTTTCTGTCAAGCTCGCTGAGTATATCATCGAGCAGTATAACGGGCGGGTCGTCGGTCTCCTGACGAAGAATATACCCCTGCGCGAGCTTCAGTATCAGAGCTACGCTCCTGTGCTGACCCTGCGACGCATAATCCCTGACATACAGACCGTTTATCCTTGCGATAAGGTCGTCTCTGTGCACTCCTGCCTGAGTAAAACCGCATTTTATATCTCCGTCGATATTTTTTCTTACGGCTTCGTAATACTCGTCAGCCATGCTTTCCATATAGTCCGTTCTTCCCTCCAATCGGGAAAACACCGACGACTGATACGAAAGCTCTAATTTTTCGCTGTTTTTTGATATTTCACTATACAGCGCCGAAGCATACGCAGAAAGCTTTTTAACATAGTTATATCTCAGCATTGATATATAAGCGCCTATCTCCGAAAGCTGTCTGTCGAATATATCCAGCATATCGGCAGCGGCGTTCCCGAATGAAATATTTTTCAACAGCGCGTTCCTCTGCTGCAATATATTCTCATACTTTGCCGTAACGGCGGGATACGAAAGCTTTATCTGAGATACGGACAGGTCAAGAAAATTTCTTCTGTTATCGGGCGAACCCTTTGACAGCTCCAGATCCTCCGGCGTAAATATAACGCATTTGAGCTTACCGAAAAGCTGTGACATATTTTTCAGCTTTACGCCGTTGAGCGAAACTCTTTTTTCTTTCGGATTTACTTTAGCCGCCGCAGCGGATATTTTCTGTATCCTGCTGCCGTCGTCCATTTCAAGCTCTATGCTGAAATTTTCCTTATCGAAGCCTATCAGGTCTCTGTCTCTCGTATTGCGAAAGCTTCTCGCGCCTGTGCAAAGCCACACGGCTTCTATAAGATTTGTTTTTCCCTGGGCGTTTTTTCCGTAAAGTATATTGGTATGCCTGTCAGGCTTTATCACAATGTTTTCAAGATTTTTAAAACCGTTTATCTTCAGCGAGGTTATATACATATTATTCTTCCGTCAGATACGCCACTTTCAGCTCTGTATTTATTTCGGGGATAAACACCGTATCCTCGGGACGTATCTTTTTTCCTCTCATAAGACAGACCTCGCCGTTCACCTTTATCCTGCCCTCGGCTATTATCTGCTTTGCGTCCGAACCCGACTGAGCAAGTCCGGAAAATTTCAGCAGACTGTCCAGCTTGATAAATTCGGTATTTATCCGTATTACTTCTTTTTTCACTTTTATAGCTTCTTCCCTGCCGTTATATCAGTTTTGCAGTCTCATCGGCAAAACGAGATATGTATACTCGCTGCTGTTTCCTGCCGGGACCATTTTCAAAGGCATTTGACTGCCGTTGAAAAGCATTTTCACCTTTTCGTCGCCCGAAGCCTTGAGAGTATCCAGCATATACTTACAGTTAAAGCCTATTTTCAGCATAGGGCCTTTCATCTCGGCGTCGAGAACCTCATTTATATTTCCTATCGAGGTGGTGCAGGAGATATCTATCTGACCGTTCTCAAACAAAAACTTAACAGGCGAATTCATTCTTTCGTTTATAAGAAGCATAGTTCTTTCAAGAGAATCTATCAGCTTTTTTGTTTCCACTATTACGGTTATAGCGCTCTCTGAGGGTATAGCGTTCTTGTACGGGTGAAATTCTCCCTCCAGCACTCTTGTATAAACCGTATATCCCGAAAACTCAAATATGATATGCTTTTTGGCTACCTTTATCTCGCAGACGTTTCCGTCCTCGTCTTTAAGCATTCTTGCTATCTCATTGAGCGTTTTTGCGGGAACAACGAATTTATATTCCTTATCGGTCTTTATAGGCTCGGTTCTGACCGCGAGCTTGTGGCCGTCCAGCGCAACGAGGTTGAAAACACCGTCCTTGATATCAAAAAGCTCGCCCTTGAGGATAGGTTTCATATCCGTTTGCGCGGTAGCAAAGAGAGTTTTGTTTATCATGCTTTTCAGCACCGACTGCTGGACCGATATGCTTTCGCACTCATCTGCCGAGGGAAGCTCGGGATACTCCTGCGCTGAGATAGCGGCTATCTTATACTCAGTTGCGCCGCCCGATATTTTCACTTGAAGATTATCCGATATTTCCACCGTTATATTCTCGGCAGGCATTCTCTTTACTATATCGGCAAAAAGTCTTGCATTGAGAACAAAGCTGCCTACGTCCTGCGAACGAACGGTAATATCTGTCTCAATGCCTATCTCCAGATCGTAAGCCGTAAGCGTAAGGACATTTCCTTTCAGCGTAAGCTTTATTCCCTCCAGACAGGCTATTGAAGATCTTTCGGCAGTTGCCTTTGAAACGTTGGATATAGCTTCGTATATCTCGCTTTTTTCACATATGAATACCATAAAAACTGACCTCCGATATATCGGTCAAAAGACCGTGATTATTTTTTACGATGTCTGATATTTTCGTATGCTGTGTTTTGCTGTGTCTGCGATCAAAGAAAACATATCTTAAATTAAAATATAGTATTAGTAACAGTCCGTGTTCAAAATCGCAAACAGCTCTTTTTCTCACATTATACGGTGTACATCGGCCGCGATGTCATACAACATACAGTCAACAATTTCAACCTTGATATCAAGCAGTCACAAAACACAGTTAAAAACGGTCAGCTCGTGTTAGCTCAAAGTTGTTTGTTTGGTTGAAAAAATTTTTTATGATGATCTTTTCAACTTAAAAAGTTGACAGCTAAAATTTTCATATATATTTTTTTGCTGAAATCAAGTTTGCGTATCGTATGAAAACGCGCTGTATAAGCTTGTTTTAAAAAGTTCAAAAGGGTAAATATCATGATTTTCTGTTGAAAACTTTGTTGAAAGTGTTGAAAATCAGATAAAAATTTAATATTGACAAATAATTTTTTCTGTGATAGCCTTCCCTAAACAGTTTGTTCATAAAACTGGAAAAGCTTATGTAAGTTTGAGATTTTTTATGATATCTCTCACCGTGTCGTTGAGATCGTTGTTCTTTTTCATCATTGCCGCGACGTCCTTGCAGCCTGTTGTCATCGTAGAGTGATCTCTGTTGAGCTCCGCGCCTATTTCAAGGAACGTCATTCCCTTTACCTCGCGCAGTATATATATAGTTACCTTTCTCGCGAGGGATATCGGAGCGCTTCTGTTCTTGGAACGAATATCGTCGGGCGAGACGCTGAAAGCTGCGGCAGTTTCGCCAATTATTCTGTCGACCGTTATCTCGGCAGGGTGATTGTCTATCTGTATCTCTTTTACAACTCTCTGAGCCATTGATACCGACGGACTTTCGCTCGTGAAAACGGTAAGAGCTTTTATTTTCTTTACAGCTCCCTCAAGCTGACGGATATTTGTCTTTATTTTCTCTGCGATTATCCTTGTTACGGACTCGTTCAGAGACAGACCCAGCTCCTGAGCTTTTTTATTGAGTATGGCTATCCTTGTTTCAAAGTCGGGAGCTTGTATATCTACCTGTGTTCCCGTAACGAACCTTGTCTGAAGTCTTTCCTGAAGCTTCGTCATCTTGGAGGGCGGGATATCGGAGGTAAGGAC
Source organism: uncultured Clostridia bacterium (assembly GCA_947631995.1). Lineage (GTDB taxonomy): Bacteria > Bacillota > Clostridia > Oscillospirales > Ruminococcaceae > UBA7477. The sequence continues at coordinate 9,394 of CANRNT010000026.1, forward strand.
TATCTGCTTTCCTCTGTTGTACAGCTCGTTGAAGGTGTGGAAAAATTCCTCCTGAGTGGAGTCCTTTCCCGCAATGAACTGAACGTCGTCGATGAGCAGAAAATCGGCGTTTCTGAATTTATCGTGAAAAGCTGCCGTTTCCTTTTTGGTGACGGCTTTTATATACTCGTTCGTGAACTGCTCGCCTGTTATGTATATGAGATTGAGGTCGGGGTCGAGCTTATGAACTTTGTTTTCAATAGCTTTCAGCAGATGAGTTTTTCCCAGACCCGAGTTTCCGTAAATGAAAAGAGGATTGAAAACGTCCTTATTGTCGTTTTTGTCAACGTTTGAAACTGCGGTACAGAAAGCGTAAGCCAGCTCGTTGGATTTACCCTTTACGAAGTTGTCGAATGTCAGCTCCTTGCCGCCGCTCTCGTTCATGAGCTTTTCCTCCGCCGAAGCCATTTCCTGATCTTTTATTTCTGCTTCCGCACCCGGCTTTACGGTTATTTTTATATCGACGGGAAAGCCCAATATCTCCTCGAAAGCTTTTTTAAGTATGTCACCGTACTGCGAATAAGCGGTCTTAGCGCTGAAATCCGAGTCGGAATAAAGCACCGCCGTGCCGTCCTCGAGCTTGTGAGGCTCGAGAGTTTTTATCCAGAGATCATAGCCCATGCTGCTTATATTCGGGTGACCGACGCAGTATTCTTTTACCTTTTCAACAACATTGGAAAAAGAATTCATAATGATTTTCCTTTCTTTAACTTGCTTTAATGCTTTATTGATCTATTGCTTTGCAGCTTTAAGGCGCTGTCTTTATTTTTACATTTTTACATAAAGAAGCTCTGCCCTGCTGCGAAAGCAGTCAGATAAAAAACGATATCAAAGAAATACCGGCATTCTGAGTTTGCGGCAAATGACTCGCAGCGACAAAATCCCGCTATTTCTCTAATATATATTATAACATACTTATTTTAAAATTACAAGCGCAGAGGCGTTTTTTATTACATTTTTACAATAAATTAAATTTTAATAAATACGGTTTGACAACACAATATATTGTATGTGAAAAGGTAAAAAAGCGGCAAAAGTTGTTTATGATAAAAAATCCGCCCTCAAAAAGACGTATTTTAGTTAAATATGCAGATAAAAAAGTTTCAAAACACACTTGACAAAACGGTGGAAAATGAGTTATAATCTATTATTGTCAGGATATTTTGAGGCGTATTGTGTCTTGTAAAGACTATACTGATATGAATGAGAAGATATGAGATATTGATATATAAATATCTCCGGATACCGAAAGGAGGAAGATCCAATGAAAATGACGTATCAGCCTAAGAAGCTGCAAAGAAAGAAAGAACACGGATTCAGAAAAAGAATGTCCACCAGAAACGGACGTAAGATCCTTTCCAGAAGAAGAGCAAAGGGTAGAGCAAGTCTGACCTACTAAAAACGCTGACCACCCTATACCAACCAAAATAATTGGTATCGGTGGTCTTTTTGTTACCCATTGTTTGTCGCAAAACAACTCAAACGCAGGAAACGGCGGCTGAAAATTTATGCTTTTTACCGATACGATAAAAGAGAATAAGCTTTTTTCATTATGCTATAAGGGAAAGTATGTTTCGTGCAGGTTTCTGACCTGTTATTACAGGAGAAACAGGCTGCCTTATAACAGAATGGGAATAACGGCGGGTAAAAAAGTCGGCGGAGCGGTCGAGAGGAACAGAGCTAAAAGAATAATACGCGCAGCTTACAGACTGTGCGAAAAGGATATGCCTATCGGCTACGATATGGTGTTCGTTGCAAGAAGCGATACTCCGATGAAAAAGACCTGCGATGTGGAATGGTTCATGAAAAAAAGAGTCGTGACGGAGATAAACAATTTTGCTATGCTCCGTGAAAAGGAAAACGGCAAGAGCGGCAGCGAAAGCAAAAATGCTGTCAAGGCAAAGAAAAAAGTTTAGTGATATGAAAAAACTGTTTCAGCTCCCGATAATGTTTTACAGAAAATTTATCAGTCCGCTGAAGAGAGCTCCGTCGTGTAAGTATTACCCTACCTGCTCGGCGTATGCTCTTCAGGCTTACGAAAAACACGGCGTGATAAAAGGCACCGTGCTGACGGTGAAAAGACTGCTCAGGTGCAATCCTTGGTCAAAGGGCGGCGTAGACCCCGTTCCCGAGGAGTACCGCCTGTTCGGTTTTCTGTTTTGCAGAGCTGACAAAAAGCAAAAGGAAACAAATATCTAGGATAATATGGAGAATATGGAGAATATAATATGTTCAGATTGATAGCGATACCTCTCGGACTGCTCATGCAGCTTTGTTATGAGGTCATCAAGGACTACGGACTCGCTCTGTTGGCGTTCACCTTTCTGATAAAGGTGATACTGCTGCCGCTTCAGGTAAAACAGCAGAAGAGCACGGCAAAAATGCAGAGATATCAGCCGGAGATAGATAAAATAAGAAAAAAGTACGGCAAAAATAACGAACAGCTCCAGCAGAAGCTTGCGGAGTATTATGCAAAAGAGGGCATAAGCCCTGCGGGAAGCTGCCTGCCGATGATAATTTCGATGTTGGTGCTTTTCTCTCTTATAAATGTTGTTTATCAGCCGCTTTATTACGTCCTTAACGACGTTGAGAACGGCCATATAGAAAGAGCTTCAAATCTCGTTTCAAACCTCTATACCGTGTGCTATGATATAAAGGATAACGAGATAGATTTTGACGCTCTTGTGGCTATGTACGACGCGGATAACAACGGCGAGCTTTCCAATGAGGAAAAGGATACTATGGTGTCCGCTCTGAACGAAAACAAGGTCGTTGACAAGGAGGGCAAGGAGCTCAGCTTCAAGAATACCTCTAAGATAAAAGAGGTCGAGCTGGACGATAAGAAGTATTCTTCAAAAGAGCAGATAACCTCTGCCGTGAATGCCCTGATAATGTGTAAGGACAACGATACTTCGCTTTACAGCTATATGATAGACGAAAGCAAGGTGTCGCAGCAGCTCAGGAGCAGACCCGAGCTTGTGCTGATATCTATTATAAAGGACGGCTATACTAAACCGTTTGAAATGATAGATACCTCGCTTGTAACGGAGGTAGACGACTTCAACTATACTCTGCTCGGCTTTGGTCTGGGCGTTTACCCGAGCACGAAGAACATTACGATACTTATCCCTATAATATCGTTCGTGACACAGCTCGTGTGTACCTTTGTTTCGCAGTATTTCACGAAGAAGAACAATCCGTCCGTTCAGATGGGCGGCGGCATGAAGGTAATGATGTATGTAATGCCGCTGTTCTCGCTGTTCATAGCGTTCGGCTTCCCTGCGGGACTAGGTATATACTGGATATATTCGGGAATATTCTCCCTGATACAGATAATATTGCTCAACGTTATATATACTCCTGAAAGAATGGGCAGAATAGTCGAAAAGGAAATGGCTTCAAAGAAGAAAAAACGCAAGACCATGATGCAGAGAATGCTCGAATTGCAGGAGGCGGACGGTACGAACGCCAAGTATGTGCAGAGAATGGGTCTTGATAAAAACGGAGACGACGACGAGGAAGAAGAAGTCGATAAGAGCAAGCTTTCAAAAGCGGAGCTGAAGGAGCTTCAAAGAAAGAAGCTCAATGAAGCCAGAAAGCGTATGGCTGAAAAGTACGGCGACGAATATTACGAGGATTGAACCGCTGATCGGTTCTGAAATAAAGAACATTCAAAGAAAATAAAGGAGTTGAAGGGTAATGAAGATCACAAAGGAATTTACCGCCAAAACAGTCGAAGAAGCTAAACAGCTTGCGGTACGGGAGCTGGCGGTGCCGGAAGAAAGGCTGAGCTTCAGCGTGATAGAAGAGCCTAAAAAGGGACTGTTCGGAAAAACAAAGGGTGACGCAAGGGTAGAAGCGAGCTACGAGCAGACAAAGGCGGATCTGGCAAAAGGCTATATCACGGATATGATAAAGGATATGGGCGTTGAAAACGTCAGGATAGAAGCCGAGGAGACCGAGGACGGCGCAAAATTTGAGATAATAGCCGACGGCTTTGAAGAAATGATAGGTAAAAAAGGCGAGCTTCTCGATGCGCTCCAGTATCTTGCTTCGCTCTCCTGCAACAAGATAGACAGAGATTATTACAGGATATCCATAGATAGCTGCGGCTTCAGGGAGAAGAGAAAAGAGTATCTCATAGAGCTTACAAAGAAGATAGCAGAAAACGTAAAGAAGAACGGCAGAACGTCCGCGCTTGAGCCGATGAACCCGTATGAAAGACGCATTGTTCATTCGACGGTATCCGAGATAGAGGGAGTATCGTCGAGGAGCGTCGGCGAAGAGCCTTACAGAAAGGTGCTTATCAGCTCGACCGAAAAGCGTGAGCGCAGAAGCGACGACCGCAGAGGCGGCAGAAAAAACGGCAGACGCAGCAGACCGCCCAAGAGCTTTGATATTTCAACTTCGTTCGAGAAGGATTATAAAAAGCCTAAGCCCGAGGACACTATGGATCTCGGCAGCGGACTTTATTCAAAGATAGAGTTCTGATAAACAGGCGGCTCATAAGGATAAAAGGCGGAGAAAATTCTTCGTCTTTTTTGTTTGTCGTGAGATGTCGTGAAGATCGCGGATATTTTGCACGTCTACTTGACAGGGAGAGTGTCAGCATGTTATAATAAAATCATCAAACAAAAAGTCATTATAAAAATATATTTGTATATGAGGTAATTTTATGAAAATACGCTTAGCTGATTATGTGGCAGATTTTTTGGCGGATCACGGTGTTACAGATGTTTTTTCGGTAGTTGGCGGCGGAGCGATGCACCTGAATGATGCGTTGGGTCATCACAGCGGCTTGAAGGTTACTTATGATCATCATGAGCAGGCTTGCGCAATAGCGGCGGAGGCGTATGCCCGCCTTGAAAACAGGATCGCTGCCGTATGCGTAACTACGGGCCCGGGCGGAACAAATGCGCTTACGGGAGTTGTCGGCGGCTGGCTGGACTCTATCCCGATGTTTATCATAAGCGGTCAGGTCAGATATGACACCACGGCGCGTTATGCGCTCCGTTTTACGGAAACGCCGCTGCGCGCTATGGGAGATCAGGAGTACGACATTGTAAAGTCTGTTGCTCCTATGACAAAATATGCCGTGATGATAGAAGATCCCGCAGATATACGGTACTGCCTTGAAAAAGCATGGCATTTGGCAACTACAGGCCGTCCGGGACCCGTCTGGATAGATATTCCCGTAAATTATCAGGGCGGATATATCGAAACGGACGAGCTTCGCGGCTACGATCCCGCGGAAGATGACGCAAAGCTTCCGCCAAAGGTAAGCGAAGATACGGTAAAGCTCATAATCGAAAAGATACGAAATGCAAAACGTCCTGTTTTTCATGCTGGATACGGTATCCGCCTTTCGGGCGGCTATTCCGCTTTCCGCTCTGTGTTGGAAAAGTTGAATATTCCCGTTGTCACATATTGGAACGCTGTCGATCTTATCGAGGACGAACACCCGCTTTACTGCGGACGCGCAGGCAATATGGGCGACAGGCCGGGAAACTGGGCTATACAGAATGCGGATCTGATACTCGCGGTGGGTACGAGGATATCTATACGGCAGGTCGGCTATAACTGGCAGACATGGGCGCGCGCCGCTGAGGTCATCATGGTCGATATAGATAAAGCGGAGCTGAAAAAGCCAACGCTTCATGTTGAACTGCCGGTGTGGGCTGACGCAAAGGATTTTCTCGAATGCGCAGACGCGCTCTGTCCGAAAAATGAGAAGGTTTTCAGCGGACAGGATTGGCTCGACATTTGCAGCGGTTGGAAAAGAAACTACCCCGTCGTTCGCCCCGATCAGTGGGAAGAGAACGGCAGGACGGCAAATGTTTACGCATTTGTAGATTATTTAAGTTCAAGACTTCCCGAAAACAGCCTGACCGCCGTGTCCAACGGCGCCTGCTGCGTTGTAGGCAATCAGACATATCACATACAGAAGGGCAGCCGTATGGCGAATAACAGCGCCGTTGCTTCAATGGGATACGGTCTTCCCGCAGCTATAGGAACATGTATAGGCGGCGGCCGTAAAACAACGATATGCCTTGAGGGCGACGGTTCTGTAATGATGAACCTTCAGGAGCTTCAGACGATAATAACAAACAAGCTGCCGATAAAGATATTCCTTATTAATAACAGCGGCTATCATTCGATAAGGATAACGCAGACAAATCTGTTCAACAAAAATTTTGTCGGTATAGGCGAGGAGTCAGGCGATCTGTCATTCCCGGAATTCAAAAAGATCGCTGAGGCATTCGGCTACACATATCTGTGCGCACATTCAAATGCGGAGATGAAAGATGTGGTTGACAAGGCTCTTGCTATGGACGGATATGTGTTTGTTGAGATATTCACCGATACAAAGCAGGTGTGGGAACCCAAGAGCAGCACAAAACGGCTCGAGGACGGAACGCTTATAAGCCCGCCTCTTGAGGATCTGGCGCCGTTTTTGCCGAGAGAAGAGTTGAGAACGATCATGCAGATCCCGCTGATCGATGAATAAAAATGGTCAGATGATGAGCATATTAAGCGTATGCTCATGAGCAAAAGGCAGTAAGTATAGTACATTATTATATAGTATAAAAATCGGATACATTTTGTATTCCGCTATAACAAATATGTTTACAGCGAAAGGAGCAGCACATGAAAACAAAAGAACAGGTGATACTGGAGATCGAGAACAGCGGCATGGTCGCGGTGGTGCGCGGTGAAACGGTAGACAAGGCGCGCGCGATCGTTGAGAGCTGTATTGAGGGCGGCATTAAAGCGATAGAGCTTACCTTTACCGTGCCGTTTGCACACCGCGTGATAGAACAGCTTTCCATGCAGTACGGCGATCAGATACTGCTCGGAGCAGGGACCGTTCTGGATCCCGAGACCGCGCGGATAGCTATCTTGTCAGGCGCACGGTTTGTTGTGGCGCCGCACTTTAATCCGAATACCACCCGTCTGTGCAATCGCTACCGTGTGGCGAATATGGCGGGTATATTGACTGTCACGGAAGCTGTTGAGGCAATGGAAGCCGGAACGGATATTTTGAAGTTGTTCCCAGGCGACCTTTTCGGCCCTGCTTTTATCAAAGATATCCTCGGCCCGCTTCCCTATGCCAAGGTCATGCCGACCGGCGGCGTAAGCGTTGAAACGGCAGCCGCATGGATCAAGGCGGGCGCAGTTGCCGTAGGCGCGGGCAGCAGCCTTACCAAGGGCGACGTAAAAGCCAATGCCGCGGCATTTATGGAAGAAATACGCAAGGCGCGTAAGTAAGCGAGGAGAAAATTATGATTGTTACATTCGGTGAGATAATGTTGCGTTTAGCCCCGACGGGATATTTGCGCATAGGTCAGACCAAACAGTTGGATATGACTTTCGGAGGCGGTGAGGCGAATGTTGCTATCTCGCTTGCAAACTTCGGAAAGCACGCGCGCTTTGTAACGGGGCTCCCTCAAAACGATATCGGAGAGGCTTGTATCGGCGAACTGCGTCGGTGGGGCGTAGATGTTTCAAAGATCATACGCCGCCCGGGCAGAATGGGGATATACTTTTGTGAGAAAGGCGCTTCTCAGCGTCCGTCCAAGGTGATATATGACCGCAGCGACTCGGTCGTTTCGCGGCTGACCCAAAACGATCTTGACTGGGATAGTATCTTTGACGGCGCGCAGTGGTTTCATTTTACGGGTATTACTCCGGCGCTGAGCGACTCTCTTGCAGAGGCGCTTTTGGTCGCCTGCAAAACGGCAAAGGAAAAAGGAATACGGGTCTCCTGTGACCTGAATTACCGCAAAAAGCTGTGGAGCAAAGAAAAAGCAGGCAAGGTAATGGCGGGACTTATGCCGTATGTAGATGTGCTGATCGCCAACGAAGAGGACGCCGCAAATGTCTTTGGCATATGCGCCGAGAGAACGAACATCACAAAGGGCAGCATTGATCTCGACGGGTATCGTTCGGTAGCAAGGCAGTTGAGCGAGCGGTTTGATATAAAAACTGTCGCCATAACGCTGCGCGGATCGGTCTCGGCGTCGGATAACAACTGGTCGGCGCTGCTGTACGACGGCGGTGAGATGTATGTGTCAAAAAAATACGATATCCATATCGTAGACCGCGTCGGCGGCGGAGACAGCTTTGCCGCGGGTCTGATATATGGCATGATCGAGGGATACGATGATCGTGACGCGCTTGAGTTCGCGGTCGCGGCTTCATGTCTCAAGCACTCTATAGAGGGCGACTTTAACTTGGTTTCTGTTGATGAGGTCAAAGCCCTTGCTGGCGGAGACGGCTCCGGAAGAGTACAAAGATAAGCTCAATATAAGGCAATAAAAAACAGGCGATCCCATAGCGGGACCGCCTGTTGATTTTTATTCAATCTTACATTTATTTTTCCCAACCGTCTTTATTGCTGCCTGTCAAGAAACTGAAAGTTTTCGATCGACCCTTTTTCAAAAGGGTCGCGGGGTGTGGGGCAGCGCCCCATAAAGACACAGCGTGCGCTCTGCAAGGGGTGAATTCAGAAACAGTCCTGTGGACTGTTTCTGGAGAGGGGAGGCTCTGCAAGAGAGAGCCTCCCCTTTGAGAAGTTATCGCTCTCTTGCCGCGTTCCATTATGGAACGCCACACTAATTTTTAAATCTCCAATTTATTATTGGTACTTTTCTCTCTTGAAAGAGAAAAGTACCAAAAGAGTTCAAGAATTTGTCTCCCTCGCGCAAAAAATGCGCCGCCTTAAAAAACTTGTTTGCGGCGATTTTTTGTATGCGGAATCGACAAATTCGGTTTGTGCCGTGTGCTGACGCGGTAGGATAGCAGTATGTGTGACTGCCATCAGGGGTACTTTTCAAAAGTAATATCTATAAGATAGCACACGGCATTTGGCAAGAACGGAAAGATAGATTAAAAACATAGGTTTCGCGCTCCAACAAGATAGGTAAGTAGTGCAGAGTGTTTCTTCGCCAAATCTCAATTTGTTAGTCTAAAGATTTCATTGTGGGGAAGAGGAGGACATCTCTTATAGCGGGGGAATTAGTGAGGAGCATAACGAGCCTGTCTATGCCGTAGCCTATACCGCCTGTTGGGGGCATACCTATCTCCAGCGCGTGCAGGAAGTCCTCATCAATGCGGTTGGCTTCCTCGTCGCCCTGCGAGAGCAGTTTTTCCTGCTCCACAAATCTTTCTCTCTGGTCTATGGGATCGTTCAGCTCCGAGTACGCGTTGCATATCTCCCAGCCGTTTATAAAAAGCTCAAATCTTTCCACCTTTTCGGGGTCGTCGGGCTTTTTCTTTGTAAGCGGCGAGATCTCTATCGGGTGATCCATTATGAACGTCGGCTGTAAAAGGTGTTCTTCTACAAATTCCTCAAAGAATAGGTTGAGGATATCGCCCTTTTTGTGTCTCTGTTCATACTCGATATGGCGCTCATCGGCCGCAGCCCTTGCCTGCTCGAGCGTTTTTATTTCATCAAAATCGACGCCCGAATATTTCTTTACGGCTTCCGTCATAGTGAGCCTTTCAAATGGCTTTCCGAAGTCTATCTCCAGCTCTCCGTACATTACCTTGTCGCTGCCGCAGACCTCCCTTGCGAGGTGCTTCAGCATACTTTCCGTAAGCTCCATCATACCGTGGTAGTCCGTGTACGCCTGATACAGCTCCATGAGGGTAAATTCGGGGTTATGGCGCGCGTCAACGCCCTCGTTGCGGAAAACTCTGCCTATCTCGTAAACTCTTTCAAGACCGCCTACTATCAGTCTTTTGAGGTACAGCTCCAGCGATATTCTCAGCTTTATGTCCTCGTCGAGCGCGTTGTAATGCGTATCAAAAGGACGCGCAGCCGCTCCGCCCGCGTTGGAAACGAGCATGGGCGTTTCGACCTCCATAAAGCCTCTTCCGTCGAGGAATCTTCTTATCTCGGCGATGATTTTTGAGCGCTTTACGAATGTATCTCTCACCGACGGATTGCATATAAGGTCTGTGTATCTCTGACGGTAACGCATATCCTGATTTTTAAGACCGTGCCACTTTTCGGGCAGCGGAGTGAGTGACTTAGACAGCAGAGTTATCTTTTCGGCATGGAGAGATATCTCACCTCTCCTCGTCCTGAAAATATAGCCCTCAACGCCTGCGATATCGCCAATATCCCACTTTTTGAAATCGGCGAAGCTCTCCTCGCCTATCTCATTGAGACGCACATATACCTGTATCCTGCCGCTCGCGTCAAGCAGGTCGATAAAATTCGCCTTGCCCATATCGCGGCGGGACATTATCCTGCCTGCCATGCGGACGGTCTTTCTTGCCGCCTCAAGCTTTTCTTTCAGCAGCTCCTCGTTCTCGCCGCACTCGGCTTTTATCTCGGCTTCGAGCTTTTCATACTCCGCCTTTGCCTGTGCGGTACGAATATCAACGTCAAAGCTTGTTATCACAAAAGGGTCTTTGCCCGCGGCTCTCAACTCCCCGAGCTTGTCCATTCTTATCTTCTTGTAGCTGCTTATCTCCTCGGCGGAAAGCTCTTCCTCCGTATCCTGAGCCTCGTTTGCCGAAATAAGCTCCTGTTCGCTCATTTATAAAATTCCTGCCTTTCGTTATCTTGTTATTTCTACGACCTCAAACTCGATAATGCCCATTGGCGTGTTAACGTCGAAAACATCGCCGACCTTTGTGTGCAGGGCGGCTCTGCCTATGGGCGACTCATCGGAAATTATGCCGTTATCGGGGTCGGACTCCGTAGATGAGCCTATTTTGTAGGTCTCAACGGAACCGTCGCTTATATCCTTCAGAACGACAGTAGAGCCGACATTGACCTCGTCGTCGCTCAGCTCCGTTTCGTCCAGAATGATAGCATTGCTGAGCATACTTTCTATCTTGTCTATTTCCGCCGCAACGGCAGCCTGCTCGTCCTTAGCCGCGTCATACTCCGCGTTTTCGGAGAGGTCGCCGAATGAACGCGCCTCTTTCAGCTTATCTGCTACCTCGCGTTCTCTGACGGTCTTGAGGTAATCGAGCTGCTCGAGCATTTTCTGATGAGCTTCTTTTGTAAAGGTCTTTTTGATATTAGCCATATGTTTTGCACTCCTTGAATAATGTTTGAAATGATTTTACAGCGCGCTTATTTTCTGTAACACGGAAGCTTGTTTTCGGAGACCGTGCGCGCAAAATTATCGGTATACGGAACGAACATCAGGTGCATACCCTGAACGAACGGAGAAGCTATCTGCGAGATAGTGCCGTAAAGCTCTCTGCGGTCGTCGATACCCAGGTCGTCGTCAACGATGAAGAGCAGGCTTTTCGCCTGATTTTGTCTTTCGAGTATAAACAGGAACAGTTGATTTACCTTGCCGTTTTCGTCAAGCTTTTCTCTCATTGTTTCGATAAAGCCGTCGGGATATCTGGTAGGCACGGTGACCTTGACCTGCTCGTTCGGCTTGGGGGTATATACCTCGGAATCTGCAAGTCTTGCGATGATGTTTCCGGGTACGGCGAAGTTATTGCTGAACGGGTCTATTACCATTCCTGAAAGCTCGGTATCGCCGTTTTTGAAAGCGCCCATAAGCGCGACTATGTTCAGCACGATGTAGTTATTCGGCGGAAGAATGTCCTTGTTATTGGCTTTGCTTATTTCCTCTGGGGAGGTGAACACCGCCATATACTTTTTTCCGTCGCTGTTTCTGAGGACGTGGAATTTAAAGCTTCTCTTGTTTTCGAGAGCCACTTTGCCGTCCTCTTTTTCGACCGCCTCCGTATTTTCCGCCACTTCAACGGGACAAACGAAGTTTGCGGTCTGGATAAGGCGTGATACCTTTGCAAAGTTCTCGTCCGAACGGTTTTCTTTCAGCTCTTTGATAGTTGCCACAAGCTCGTCGTTGTCTATCTTGAACTGCTGCTTATTTTCTTCTGCCATGATGATTTTCCTTCCTTTTAAGAATTTGTTTATATAGACTTAATGCATAATAAACGGTTCCAATGCCGCGCCTTAACTATTATCTATTCACTATTCACTCTTTCACTATTCACTACTTCTTGCTTCTTGCCCTATTAGAAGTTAGAAGTGAGATGTTAGATGTAAGAAATTATCTTGTGACATTCGTGCAGGCTTTCCATTTCTATGGTTTAGAGATAGAAGCAAGAGGCAAGATGAGCATTTTGAAAAGTTTGCGCAAGACTATAAAAAGCAATTTCTTGCTTCTTGCCCTATTAGAAGTTAGAAGTGAGATGTTAGATGTAAGAAATTATCTTGTGACATTCGTGCAGGCTTTCCATTTCTATGGTTTAGAGATAGAAGCAAGAGGCAAGATGAGCATTTTGAAAAGTTTGCGCAAGGCTATAAAAAGCAATTTCTTGCTTCTTGCCTCTAAATCTCTTGCCTCTAGTACGCTTTTCCCCAGAGTACCATTTTATCAGCTTTCTTGCCGCAGCATACGCAGGTGTCTGCTATATGCTCCTGCTCGTTGGGTATGCAGCGTGAGCCTGCGCCCGTAAGCCCTTTTACCTTGTCTTCGCACTCCTCGCTGCCGCACCACATCGCCTTGATGAAGCCGTCGCCGTTTTCCTCAAGAACCTTCTTCATCTCGTCCGTGCTCGTGCATTTGTAAGTCCTGCGCTCGCGGTTTTCTTCCGCCTTTTTGTACATGCCCTGCGGAATATCGTTTTTCAGCAGATCCGCAACGGTATCGGCAAAATCAGTAAGAGCAACTTCCCTCTTCTCGCCGCTGTATCTTACAGCGCATACGCACCTGTTGTTTTCGATATCTTTAGGGCCTATCTCAACACGCAGCGGCACGCCGCGCATTTCGTATTCCGCAAACTTCCAGCCCGGCGAGTTGTCGCTGTCGTCAAGCTTTACGCGCAGACCAAGCTCTTTGAGCTTCTGCAAAAGCTCGTTCGCTTTTTCCAGAACGCCCTCTTTATGCTGTGCTATGGGCACAATGACCACCTGTATCGGCGCGACGTCGGGCGGCAGAACAAGACCGCTGTTATCGCCGTGCGTCATTATGACTGCGCCTATAAGTCTGGTAGTCATGCCCCAAGAGGTCTGGTGAGGATATTTTAAAGTGTTGTCCTTGTCTGTATACTGTATACCGAAAGCCTTTGCAAAGCCGTCGCCGAAGTAATGCGAAGTGCCTGCCTGCAACGCCTTGCCGTCGTGCATAAGAGCTTCTATGGCGTATGTTGCCACCGCCCCTGCGAACTTGTCGCTCTCGGTCTTTCTGCCCTTAACAACGGGCATACACAAATGCTTTTCGCAAAACTCCGCGTATACGTCAAGCATTTTTTCGGTCTCCGCGATAGCTTCCTCTGCCGTGGCGTGAATGGTGTGACCCTCCTGCCACAAAAACTCTCTCGAGCGCAGGAAAGGACGTGTAGTTTTTTCCCACCTTACAACGCTTACCCATTGGTTATACAGCTTAGGCAGATCGCGGTAGGAATGTACTATATTAGCGTAATGCTCGCAGAAAAGTGTTTCGGAAGTGGGGCGGACGCACAGTCTTTCTTCAAGCTTTTCGCTGCCGCCGTGCGTTACCCATGCGACCTCGGGCGCGAAGCCCTCAACGTGGTCTTTCTCTTTCTGCAAAAGGCTTTCGGGTATGAACATAGGCATACACACGTTCTCGTGACCCGTTGCCTTGAACATACCGTCAAGAATTTTCTGAATGTTTTCCCATATCGCGTAGCCGTATGGGCGAATGACCATACAGCCCTTTACGCTGGTGTACTCAACAAGCTCCGCTTTTTTGCAGATGTCCGTATACCATTGCGCGAAATCCTCGTCCATCGAAGTTATAGCCTCGACCTGTTTGCTATTGTTTTTTGCCATGCTTTTTATCAACTCCGTAAATGTCTGTATTGTATATCTTATAGTTGGGGTCGAAATCCTCGTCCTTGCTTGCTTCAAATATGCCGCGCACATTTTGTGCGCTGTGTAGACCGTCGTCTTTCTTGGGTTCTTCGGGCTTGCGGTGCTTGTCTATGACCTTGGCGATATACGGCGTTGCGACCGCCGCCAAAGCTATCAGAGCCATTATTATAACAGCCTTTACTGCAAACGCTCCCAGCGCCGACCAACTGCTTGCCAGCAAGGTTATTTTAAAGATACTCATTTTGTTATTTTGTCCTTGCCGCCCATATACATTCTCAGCGGCTCGGGGATATTCACGCTTCCGTCGGCGTTGAGGTTGTTTTCAAGGAAAGCTATCAACATTCTCGGCGGAGCTACAACTGTGTTGTTGAGGGTGTGAGCGAGATATTTTTCACCGTTTTCGCCCCTTACGCGTATGCCGAGCCTTCTTGCCTGAGCGTCGCCGAGGTTGGAGCAAGAGCCGACTTCAAAATACTTCTTCTGCCTTGGCGACCACGCTTCAACATCGCAGCTCTTTACTTTAAGGTCGGCAAGGTCGCCTGAGCAGCATTCGAGCGTTCTTACGGGTATATCGAGCGTGCGGAAGAAATCAACGGTGTTCTGCCATAGCTTATCGAACCACATCATGCTGTCCTCGGGCTTGCATACGACTATCATTTCCTGCTTTTCAAACTGGTGTATGCGGTATACGCCGCGTTCCTCAATGCCGTGCGCGCCGACTTCTTTTCTGAAGCACGGCGAATAGCTCGTCAGGCAGTATGGGAGCTTGCTCTCGTCGAGTATGCTGTCGATAAATCTGCCTATCATGGAGTGTTCGGACGTGCCGATGAGATAAAGATCCTCGCCCTCTATCTTGTACATCATGTTTTCCATTTCCGCAAAGCTCATAACGCCCGTTACTACCTCGCTGCGTATCATATACGGCGGTATGAAATAGGTAAAGCCGCGGTCTATCATGAAATCTCTTGCATACGAAAGAATAGCGGAATGAAGCCGCGCTATGTCGCCCATGAGGTAATAGAAGCCGTTGCCGCTTGTCTTTCTGGCGGCGTCGAGGTCTATGCCGTTCAGATTTTCCATTATGTCAACGTGGTAAGGGACTTCAAAGTCGGGCACCTTCGGCTCGCCGAAGCGTTCGCGCTCTACGTTTTCGCTGTCGTCCTTGCCTATGGGCACGCTGTCGTCTATGATATTCGGCAAAACGAGCATTATTTTGCGGATATCCGCCTCCAGCTGCACTTCTTTTTCCTCGAGGGAAGCGAGCTCCTCGGCGGCGGCTTTTACCTGCGCTTTTACGTTTTCAGCCTCGTCCTTCTGACCTTTAGCCATAAGGCCGCCTATCTGCTTGCTGAGGACGTTGCGCTGATTTCTCAGCTCATCGCAGCGTGTTTTGGCGGCGCGGTACTCACTATCGAGCTTTATTACCTCGTCGACCATGGGGAGTTTTTCGTCCTGAAATTTTTTCTTGATGTTTTCTTTTACAACATCGGGGTTGTTTCTTAAAAATTTGATGTCCAGCATTTTTACATCGCCTTTCCTATTAGATCGATATTTTATAAGACCCTTGTGGGAGATTTTTCTTTTGTGATTTTTACAAAGTTGGGCTATTAGAAGTTAGAGGTAAGATGTTAGAGGTTAGAAAAGTCTTTTTCTGTCTTCGTGCAAACTTGCCACTCCTGCGGTTTAGATAGAGGCAAGAAGCAAGAAATTTGGGCTTGTCTGTACTGTGATTTACACGATTATTGATAAGTTTTAATATACCCTGCCCCATACCGCCCGAAGACAACTGGCTGGAAGAATATTCTGCCAACGGTACGTGGGGTGGGGTGGAAAGTGGGGTGGATTTAGTGAAAATTTTCCGCAGTACGTTGCAATTCAAATTCCTGCACTACTGACCTCTGTTGTTGCCAAAACAAAACCTATGCGGATTTTGCTATCTCGCCTGCCACACAAAGGCACAAAGTTCCGAGCGAAGAGGTCTCGAAATACCGCCAAGGCTCTGCGCGTGGATGAGTGTCTTATCGGCTTCGCCTCCAAGCCACCTTGAAAGAATTACTTCGCCGCCGAAAGTGTGGCGGCGATTTTGGCGCGGTTCTGCGAACCGCTAAAAACCGTAATTCTTTTGTGCGTTTACAAAGAAAGTCAGAAATTAAAGCAAGAGGGCGCGAGGGGATTTAAGATAAAAAGGGGCAAGTTTCGCAAGAAACTTGAAGCGAACGCTTGCGTTCGCTGTTGAGCAGCTCGCCCTTCCGGTCATATTTACCCCCTATGTCCTCTATGGCACACTTCACTTCGTGAAGTGCAGAAGAATTGGGCAAAGCCCAATTCTTTACGCGACTGCTTGCAGTCGCTGCCCCTCGCAGAGAGTGCGCTAAAGTATTGGCACACTCAAAATGAGGAGAAAACCGAAGTACAAAGTGAGTTGAACGCGCTCCTGCGCGCTGCGCAGCAGCAACAATATTATTCTACCTCCGTGCTTACCGCAAGGCGTGAAGCAAAGCTTTTCAACTCTTCCATGTTCTTGAACTCTATCTCCAGCCGCTGGACGCCGTTTTTCTGCTGCTTTACCTTTACCACCGCGCCCGTCAGCTTTTTCATGGCTATCTCAAATTCTCCGATGTACGGGTCTTTGCCGCCAAAGCCTGCGGCGTTTTGCCTTTTCGGAGCCTTGCTTGGCGCCTTGGAAGCGGCTATTACAGCTTCCAACTGACGCACCGTCAGCCCCTCGCTTTTTATTCTCTGCGCAAGCGATACGACGTTCTCTTCACCGCTGACACCCGCAAGCACCTTTGCGTGACCTACCGATATCTCGCCTTTTGACAGCATATCCCGCGCAGCTTCGGGAAGCTCCAGAAGTCTTAAAGAGTTTGCAATTACGGAGCGAGGCTTTGATACACGCTCTGCTATCTGCTCCTGCGTCATTGAAAATTCTTCCGAAAGACGCTTGTATCCTGCCGCCTCTTCTATCGGATTAAGACTCTCTCTTTGCAGGTTCTCTATAAGCGCGAGCTGAGCCGCTTGCAGATCGTCAAGCTCCTTTATTATAACGGGTACTTCTTTAAGCTCCGCTTTCATAGCGGCGCGCCAACGCCTTTCACCCGCTACTATCTTGTAGCCGTCCTTTGTCGGTCTGACCAGTATAGGCTGTAAAATGCCGTGCTGCCCTACCGACTGCGCAAGCTCGTCTATCGCCTGCTCGTTGAAATCCGTCCGCGGCTGTTTTCTGTCAGGCTCTATCTCGGAAGTGCGCAGAGTTGTAACGGCTTTTTCGCTGCCGCCGTCCTCCTGCTGTACATCGTCCGTTTCATCGTAAAGGTCGAGCAGAGCGCCCAGACCTTTTCCCATTTTCTTTTTTTTCATACCCATACTTACTTACCGTTCACCGTACCTTTTCCGCGCTTCAGAAGCTCCTTTGCAAGCTCCTCGTATGCCTTGGCGCCCTTTGATTTTTTGTCGTAATACATTATCGGCATACCGAAGCTCGGCGCTTCCGATATCGCGACGCTTCTCGGTATCACCGTTTTGAAAACGTCCTTTTTAAAATATTTTTCTACTTCCTCCGCGACCTGCTCCGTGAGCTTGTAACGGCTGACGTACATCGTGTACAGTATCCCCTCGACCTTTAGCTCGGGGTTGCTGCTCTTGCGTATTCGTTTTATGGTATCCATAAGCTCCGATAGTCCCTCAAGCGACAAAAACTCGCATTGTATCGGTATAAGAGCGGAGTCGGCAGCCGTCAGGGCGTTTACCGTTATTATATCGAGCGACGGCGCGCAGTCTATCAGAATGAAGTCGTGGTCGTCGCGCACGGAAGCGAGCTGCTTTTTGAGAAAGCTTGCCCTGTCCTTTTCGTCTATCAGCTCGACCGCCGCACCTGCGAGGTCTTTTGTAGCGGGGATAACACTTATGCCGCGAAACTGTGTTGAAACTATCGCTTCAAACGCCTTGCACTCCTGAACGAGCACATCGTATGAGGTGAAGCGTATGCTGTTTTTGGAGATACCCAGACTGGTTGTCGTGTTGCCCTGCGGGTCTAAGTCTATAATGAGTACTTTTTTGCCCCTCAGACCCAGAGCGGCGGCGAGATTGACTACCGTCGTTGTTTTTCCTACTCCGCCTTTCTGATTGGACACGGCGATAACCTTCCCCAACTGCGGCACCTCACTTTCGATATTATATAATACTGTATAACAGACTATAACTAATATACTGTTTTATTATACTACAAAATCGGAAAATAGTCAAGTCCAAACTATCTCGGTTTTCCCCTTTACAAATCGGAGATAATATGTTAAAATAGAAAACGGCGTTCTGCCTGAAAATAAAGAACAAGGAGTTAGTTTATGTATTGGTATGAAAAAGCGGCTGTGTATCACATATACCCTCTCGGCTGCTGCGGCTGTCCTAAGGAGAATGACTTTGCCTCAGAGCCCTCGCACGACATCTTAAAGGTGATAGACATTATACCGCACATCAAAGAAATGGGCTTTACTGCGATATATTTCGGGCCTGTGTTCGAGTCCTCCGCGCACGGTTACGATACCGCGGACTATACGAAGATAGACCGCAGGCTGGGTACGGACGAGGACTTCAAAAAGGTGTGTGACGAGCTTCACAAAAACGGCATAAAGGTCGTTCTGGACGGCGTTTTCAACCACGTCGGCAGGGAGTTCTGGGCTTTCAAAGACGTCAGGGAAAAGAAGTTTTCCTCCGCCTATAAGGACTGGTTTCATATAAGAGACGGCAATTCCTGCTACAACGACGGCTTTTATTATGAGGGCTGGGAGGGTCACTACGAGCTTGTAAAGCTCAACCTCTGGAACGGCGACGTAAAGAATTATATAAAAGAGTGTATCACAGGCTGGGTCAAGAAGTTCGATATTGACGGTCTGCGCCTCGATGTCGCGTACTGTCTGGAGCCGCAGTTTCTCAAGGAGCTGCGCGGCCATTGCAAGTGGCTGAAGGAGGACTTCTGGCTGCTCGGCGAAACGCTTCACGGCGATTACAACCGCTGGATGAACCCCGAAATGCTCGACAGCGTGACCAATTACGAGTGCTACAAGGGCATTTATTCCGCGTTCAATTCGATGAATATGTTTGAGATAGCGCACTCTATACAGCGTCAGTTCGGCAAGGAAAACTGGTGTCTGTATCGCGGCAAAAAGCTGTACTGTTTTGTGGATAATCACGATGTCAGCCGTATCGCTACGATACTGACGAACAAGGCGCACCTGCCGCTTGTCTACACGCTGTTGTTCACAATGCCGGGTATCCCGTCGGTGTACTATATGAGCGAGTTCGGCGAGGAGGGCGACAAGTCGCACGGCGATGACGCGCTGCGCAGACCGTATGAAAAGAGAGAGGATACCGAGCTGACAAAGCACATCTCTGCACTTGCAAAGGCGCACACGGAAAGCGACGCTCTTTGTGACGGAGACTATACACAGCTCGCGCTTACCAACCGTCAGTACGCGTTTGCAAGAGCGGCAGGCGAAAAAGGCGCGGTGACGATGATAAACGCCGACGAGGGCGAGTACACCTTCAGCGTAAACTACGGCAGCGGCTGGAGAGACGTATTTACAGGCGAGGAAGCGGATCTTTCGCAGCCCGTAACGCTGTCCGGCTACAGCTCGCGTGTGTTTGTCAAAGAATAACTGATATAATATATGCCGACCGTCGGATATAAAATTCGGCGGTCGGGGTCAATGTGATGTATGTGGTGTAGGGAGGACGAGAGAATAGGCAAACGAGCGAGTAAAAGTTTTTTTGGTAAAGTACTTGCAAAATGCAAAAATGTATGATATAATAGATAGGTCGTCAGATAGGTCGTCGGGGTGTGGCGCAGTTTGGCTAGCGCGCTACCTTGGGGTGGTAGAGGCCGTGGGTTCAAATCCCGCCACTCCGACCAAAAGAATATTACGAATAATCGTTGTTTTTGAAACATTCAAAAATGACGATTATTTTTTGTTTTATTGATTTCTGTGTTTATTCTGTGTTTACGGTGATTTCTGTGTTTTATTTTTCGCCTTTATTATCTCTTGGACATCTTGAACATTTATCTCGAATGCCATTCTTTTCATTAAGGCTATTTCGTCAAGCGCATAATAAAATATATTCGGCAGAGTTTTAACGTCAAAATCGCTTTTTATATCAACGGTGAAACGATATATGTTCTGCGCGTTATCAATTAAAATATCAAAACTTCCGCCATTCAATTTTTCAGAAACTACTTCCTCAATCATTTTACCTGCGGTTTCCAATGGTATTTCTAACGGAATATTCGTTGCATAGTTTGCTCCATCAATTCTTCTAGGTTTATGCGCGTGTGTTGCGGTGTAAGAACCAACAGTTAATTTAATGTCATACATATGATTTTCCCCTTTCTTTATTATAGCCTTTATACGCAAACTGTACGGTCTCTGCGGCGTTGTAATTCGGGTCGTATCCTACTGCCCTCATACATATTTTATAAACGAAAACGCCGACAGAAAGTCTGCCAGCGTTTTATGTGTATCATTTATCAGATGTTTTCTCCGTATATTGTCTTCCTATGCATCGGAGAGCTGTTCTATGAACAATTCTGCTTTTCCCTTATTTCGTTCAGACAATTTCCGAAACTGATTTAGTAACTTTATCTCATCATCTGTTAGTGATATATCTGACCGACTTCGCTTAACGTTCGTTCTCCCTGCAAGATAGTCAAGACTAACATCATAATAATCGGCTAGTTCTATTGCTCGTGTGAAAGGGATCTCTCGTTCTCCTTTTTCATACTTACCATAATATTGTGCAGTTGTTCCAAGATATTCCGCAATTTCCGTCTGAGTCTTATCAGCATCTTCTCTTAGATCCCGAATTCTCCGATAAAGTGGCATAAAATCTCTCCTTTTTACTGAATTTTATCACAAATGACTAAAAAGGCTTGACAAATTAGCCTAAATAGATTATAATAATATTGCGACTAGTCACTTTAGATTATTCAGAGAGTGATATATTGATGACTTTACACGAAAAAATCACAGCTGCTTCTAAATATCTCTCAGATAAAGAAAAGCAGAAATTGAAAAATAAAGCTCTTGAATAATTTTTAAACACCATAAGATCAGAGGAGGAATGATTAATGTCAGTAAAGCGTTTATTAGTCTGCATTTTCACAGTGCTTATGTGTTGCTCTGTTACAGGGTGTGAAGATACTGATACCAGTTCCGATTTATCAAGTATCAGTTCTTCGATTTCCAGTGAAGTTGAAAGTGAAAAAGCAGAAACAACAAAGCCAACCTCGGAAACAACAAAACCGATCACCACAACAAAAGAAACTACTCCGCCGACTACAACGACCAAAGTTACTACAACCAAGCCGGTACAAAAAGTTGAATATTTAAGTGATTATGCTGTTCAATATAATGAACAAAATGATGTTTACGAGGTAATGTTTGCTCTTTCCGACAGCTCTAATAATTATGTCGATGCATCCGGAACAGTAAACATTAAAATCACAGATGTTCAAGATAATGTTGTTTATAACGAATACATAAAATTCAGCAAAAATGATTTTACAAGCTGGACAAACAGTATGAAAGATCAAAACACATATGGTTGTTGGCTGGAAATTCCTCGCAGCGATGTAGAGGGCGCTTCCAGTTCTTCAGGAACTCTTTCAATGCAAATTGCAGGAGATGACTTTGCATTCTTTGGAACAAAATTGAGCATTTCGGACTTGCCGCAGAAAAAAGCATCTGTCACTCTCCCTGCTGCACCTATTAGTATTACCGATATGAGATATCATAATCATACCTCTTATGCAACCATCAGCGAAATATCATATGAAGCTGAAAACAGCTTTGACGGAAAAATGAAATTGACTCTGAAACTTGTTATTTCATTGGATAAAAAAGTCGGAGAAGAAAATGTTGCAGATTCTGTTGCAATAGGTTACAGACTGGTTGACAGCGAAGGATTTATAACTGCGAGCGGCACGATTTACACAGCCGATCTCAGGGTTGGAGAAAAAACAAAAGAGGACGAAATTATCTATGATCTCGACCCGTCAGAAACATATACGTTAACTTTGGAAAATGTGACATGATATAATGAGCAAGATGCCAAAGAGGTGATGATCGAATTGATCACCACCTCTTTATTTGCTCCTGTAAACTCTGATAACGCCCCTATCCTCCTCTAGCCCAACTCCGCCATACCTCTCTCCACCGCCTCGCACTCACTCCATTACGTGCCCTCCTTCGCACCGCTGGAAAAATATTCTTCCACATCGCCCTTGGGTGGTCTGAACCGAACCAATTTGTGCGAACAGCACAAAAGACCCCTATGGAAAAATAAATTAAGAAACGAACTGACTTCGC
>CANRNT010000027.1 GCA_947631995.1 uncultured Clostridia bacterium
AAGAAACATTACTTTGCTTTATAAGATTTTTTCACTTTGTTTGGCGTTCTCTAAGAGAACGCGGAAAGAGAGCGATAACTTCTCAAAGGGGAGGCTCTCTCTTGCAGAGCCTCCCCTCTCCAGAAACAGTCCACAGGACTGTTTCTGAATTCACCCCTTGCAGAGCGCACGCTGTGTCTTTATGGGGCGCCGCCCCACGCCCCGCGACCCTTTTGAAAAAGGGTCGATCGAAAACTTTCAGTTTCTTGACAGGAACTAAAAGTTTTGTGTGATATGGGGTGGTGCGTTTTGGTGCGCTGCGAAAGCGGCAAATTATGAACTATTTCAGGGCGCTTACAAAGGTAGTTAAATAAACAAAAGCTTGGCTTGCCCCCGTTACGAACAGGGGCAGGCTCGTGCTGTTTGAAAAGAGTTGACTGTATGAAAGCCGATTACAAAACCAACGTAATGAGAATACTTGATAAAGCGGGCGTTGAATATGTTCCGCACAGCTTTGCTGTCAAAAATGCCGTGAGCGGCACGGAGGCGGCAAGGCTTCTGGGCGTTGATGAGAAAAAAGTTTTCAAAACGCTCGTCACCGTCGGAAAAACGGGGAAGAATTATGTATTTGTTATACCCGTCGCGCAGGAGCTGGACCTCAAAAAAGCCGCGGCGGCGGTCGGAGAAAAAAATATAGAGATGATAAAGTCCGCCCAACTGCTGCCCACAACGGGATATGTACACGGCGGCTGTTCGCCTGTCGGTATGAAAAAAAGCTTTGAAACGGTCGTACATTCAAGCTTTGAAGAATGCGATACCGTCATTTTCAGCGCGGGCAAGATAGGCTATCATGTAGAGCTTTCTCCGCAGGAGCTGAAAAAGGTCATCGACTATAAGGCGGCGGATATCATTGCCGCGGCGGAGTAGGAACATCGGAAGATAAGAGAATAAACGGTTACAGAGGTGAAGAAAATGGAAAAGAGCGTCCTTGCGGCGGCAGACCCGAACAGGCAAAAGGAAAGATATCTGTTTGTGTTTGTCGCTTCATTTGCGATATTTGCCGTTATAGTGCTGCCGCTCGTCATATATAATAAGGGTTATTTTTTGTACTACGGCGATTTCAACTCCCAGCAGCTCATGTTTTATCAGCATTGCCATGACTTCGTAAGAGAGAACGGCTTCGGCTGGGACTGGGGCACGGACTTGGGCTCGGACATAATAGGCGCGTATGCGTTCTACCTTATGGGAAGTCCGTTTTTCTGGCTGACGACCTTGTTCCCGTCGGGCGCGGTGCTGTATCTGATACCTTGGCTGCTCTGCCTTAAAACGGCTGTCGCGGCTCTCACCTCTTATGCGTATATAAGGCGCTTTGTAAAAACGCCGAACGCAGCCGCCATAGGAGCTATGCTGTATGCGTTCTCGGGAGCGCAGATATACAACGTGTTCTTTAACCATTTTCATGATGTTACAGCGTTTTTCCCGCTGCTGCTGCTTGCGTTTGAAATGCGCGTGCAGGACAACAGACGCGGCGTTTTTGCGCTGGCGGTGGCGCTGCTTGCGTTTATAAATTATTACTTCTTCGCTGCCATTGTCGTGTTTACTATTATATACTTCTTCGTAAGAGCGACGGACAGGAAATTTAAACTGGATCTGAAAAAATTCGGACTGCTGGCGCTTGAAGCTGTGATAGGCGTTATGATAGCGGCTGTAATGTTTTTGCCCGCCGCGCTCGCGGTGCTGGGAAATCCTCGGCTCTCGTCGTCGCTGTGGGGAATGGATATGGTCGTATACGGCGATAAATTCAGGCTTTACAGGATAATACAAAGCCTGTTCATGCTGCCGGATATGCCCGCAAGGTCTAACCTTTTCAGCTCCGATACCGCAAGGTGGGCTTCGATAGCCGCTTACCTGCCGATGTTCTCTATGGCAGGCGTTATAGCCTATATGAAGCAGAAAAAAAAGAGCTGGACTTCAAAAATGGCAGTCGTGTGCCTGATATGCTCTTTGGTGCCTTACTTCAACAGCGCGTTCCAGCTTCTCAACGGCTCGTATTACGCGCGGTGGTTCTTTATGCCGGTGCTTATAATAGCGCTCATGACCTCGCTCGCCGTCGATGACAGGGATATCGACATAAAGAGCGGCGTAAAGGCAGTAACGGTCGTGCTGGTGCTGTTCTGCGTGCTGTTTTTGCTGCCGACCACCGATAAGGACGACGTCGTTCAGTTCGGCAGAGTAGCTAAGTATCCCGACTTTGGCGTGATACAGCTTGCCGCTACGATAGTTCCGTTCATAATGCTCGTGTTCCTGCTTTACTTCTTCCCCAACAGGAAAAAAATGCTGCGCTCTCTGCTTACGCTCACAACGGTCTGCTGCTTTGTTTGCTCCGCCTCGATGATATGGTACGGAGTTGCGCAAGGCCCGATAAACGACTACTTTATCGCTCATGCCATAAAGGGCAGGTTCGAGCTGGAGGCTCCCGAGGGAGACAACGCATTTTTCCGCATAGATACGAGCGAGAATGTCGATAACTGGACAATGTTCTGGGGATATTCCTCGATGAGGTGCTTCCAGAGCACGGTGTCGCCGTCGATAATGAGCTTCTATAACGATACCATGGGCATAACGAGAGATGTTGCCTCCAGAGTTGACAGGCAGTTCTGGGGACTGAGAAATATCCTCTCCGTAAAGTATTATCTTTACGAAAAGGACGCGGTAAAGGAGGAGCCCGTTGAGCCTGTTACGGGCTTTGAGAAGATAGGCGAGCAGAACGGTTTTTATATCTATGAGAACAAGAATTATATCCCTATGGGATTTGTGTACGATACCTATGTTGATATAGAGTATGCCGAAACTCTGACCACGGCGCAGAAATCAAATTTCGCTATGGAGGCGGTGTTCCTCACAAAGGAGCAGATAGAAAAATATTCCGATATAATGCAGAAATACGAGGGCGAGGAGGGCTTGTATTCCGGCCTGTCAAGAGACAGTCTGGAGGAGATATGCTCCGAAAAAGCAAAAACGTCCTGCTATTATTTCAAGGAAAACAGCAGCGGCTTTGAGGCGAAGATAGACCTCGACAAGGAGAGCCTCGTGTTCTTCAGCGTGCCTTATGACGAGGGATTTACTGCTTACGTCAACGGCAAGGAAGTCGAGATAGATAACGTGTTCAACGGACTTACCGCTATAAGAGTTCCGCAGGGCGACAATGAGATACGCTTCGAGTATGAAACAAAAGGTCTTAAAGCAGGCGCGGCGCTGACCGTGACGGGCTTAGTGCTGTTCGCGGCGTATATGGCTGTCGGAGCGGCTTTGGACAAAAAGAGAAATGCTGTCAGCCAAAGGGCGGACGAGTATGACTATGTCAGTCTCTCGGATATGACCGACGAGGAAGCAAGAGAGCTTTTCGACTTTGAGGACAGCGAGGATATCCCCGCTGACGAGGAAGAAAATAATACAGACACTTTGGACGAGGAACCGTCCGAAACGCCCGAAGTACAGGAAAACAAGGAAAATAATGAGTGAAAGTGACAGTGATAGTATGAAGCTTTTTGAAAAGACAATAGAGGTAGAGAACGTATACAGCGGAAAAATACTGGAGCTGACAAGGGAAAAAGCAGAGCTTGAAAACGGCTCCGTAGCTTACAGAGAGGTAGTGCACCACTCGGGCGGAGTGTGCGTCGTTGCGCTGACGGATAAAAATGAGGTGCTTATGGTAAGACAGTTCCGCTATCCGTTCAAGGAGGTGCTTCTTGAGGTGCCGGCAGGAAAGAGAGAAAAAGGCGAAGACCCGCTTCAATGCGGCATAAGAGAGCTGAAAGAGGAGTGCGGCGCAGAGGCTGAAAAAATAATCCCTCTGGGCAGACTTTATCCCACCGTTGCGTATGATACGGAGGTAATATATATGTATCTCGCAACGGGACTGAGCTTCGGCGAACAGAGCCTTGACGACGACGAGTTTCTGGAGGTAGAGCGTATACCGCTCGATGAAGCGTGCAGAATGGTAATGGAGGATAAGATACCCGACAGCAAAACGCAGCTCGCCCTGCTGAAAGCGCAGAAGCTTATAGGCAGTATGAGCGAAAGGTAATGTGTATATGGGATTTTTCGGGAAAAAGAAAAAAGTATCTGACGAAGCTGTCTCTCAGAGAGTTACGGGCAAGGTTGAGTTTTTGATAGTCGGGCTGGGCAATCCGGGAGTAGTTTACGAGGAAACAAGGCATAACGCAGGCTATATTGCCATAGATATGCTGTGTGAGAAGCTGGGCGTCGAATGCAAAAGAGCGAAGTTCGATTCGATGTACTGCGAAGCTATGATATCGGGCAAGCGCTGTGTTATAATAAAGCCCGTGACTTATATGAACAACAGCGGTATGGCGGTGTATAAGTGGGCGGACTTTTATAAGCTGCCGCCTGAAAAGGTGCTCGTTATATTCGACGATATATCTCTTGATGTGTCAAGGCTGCGCGTAAGAAGAAAAGGAAGCGCAGGCGGTCATAACGGCATAAAAAGTATAATAGAAATGCTGGGAAGTCAGGATATACCGAGGATAAAGCTGGGCGTAGGACAAAAGCCGTCGCCCGAATATGATTTGGCGGACTGGGTGCTGTCGCGCTTTTCCGGGCAGGAGCTTGAAAAGCTGCGCGAGGCCGCAAAAAAAGCGTGCGAGGCCGCGGAGCTTATAGTAAGCGATAATATAGATAAAGCTATGGACTTGTATAATTCGTAGCTTTGTTGTCGTTCTGTATACATAACACAGTAACATCACAGGAGAAACCAATGAGCAATATTTTTTACCGTATCTGTGACGCTCTGTCGTTTTACGCGGAGCTGAAAAAAGCAGTTATAGCAAAACATACTCCCGTATGCGTTACGGGAGTTTACAATATACACAAGGCGCAGACGGCAATGGCTCTCTCGGAGCTGGGAAAGCTTTGCCTTATTTGCGATGACGAACCCGCCGCGCGAAGAACAGCCGCCGATATAAACGAGCTGGCACAGCAGGATATCGCGCGCTGTTATCCAGCAAAGGAGCTGAGCTTCGCGCAGTTTGAGGGCATATCGCACGAGTATGAGCACGAAAGGCTTTCGGCGCTGTCTGCGATAGCTTCGGGCAGGTGCAGGATAATAGTCGCGTCAATGGAGGCGGCTATGCAGGCGTGTATACCGCCGTCCGCGCTGAAAAAATACAGCTTTTCTGTAAACCGCGGCGACACCGTCGATATAGCGCAGCTTTGTGCAAGACTGGTATCGTCGGGTTATTCACGCTGTGAACAGATAGAGGGTGCGGCGCAGTTCTGCGTAAGAGGCGGAATAATAGATATCTTCCCCGTGAATTTTTCTCAGCCCGTCAGGATAGAGCTTTGGGGCGATGAGTGCGACAGTATCTCTCTTTTCGATATACAAACGCAGAGAAGAGGGGAGAAGATAAGCTCCGTTACCGTTGCTCCCGCGGCGGAAGTGCTTTTCGGTTCGGAGGAAGAGCTTGCCGATGTGCTGGAAAACACGGCAAAGTTGGTAAAGGGCAAAAACAAAGAGCTTGCCAAAAAGCATATCTATGACGACGCACAGCTCATGAAGGGGGGAGCGCGCCTTAGCTGCTGTGATAAATACTATATTCTGGCTTACTCAAAGGCGTACTGTATCACGGACTATTTTGAGGACGGTATGGTGGCGTTCTCGGAGCTGGCAAACTGCCGCGCCAGAGCAAAGGGAGTTACAGAGCAGCTCAAAGAGGATATCAGGCGTCTGTATGAGGATGGCCTTATGTGCAAGGAGCTGGGAGAATTCTGGTTTGAGCCGAGCGATATAATACATCGCGCGGAGGATAAACGGCTCATCTTTTTGGATACATTTATGCGCGGTCATACAGAAACACCCATAAAAAAGCTGATAAACGCCTCCTGCTTCCAGTCGTCGGGCTGGGGAGGCGACCTTAAACACCTTACCGAGGAGCTGAAGTCGCTGACGAAGCAGAACTACTGCTGTATAGTTTTCGGCGGAAGCGAAAAGACCGCAGGCATAATAGCGTCCGACCTCAGAGAGCAGGGATTGAAAGCTTCTCTGCTGGACGACAGCTCGGAGATAGCCGCGGGAATGGTCTATGTAAGAGCGGGGAGCGTTTCTGGCGGATTTGAGTATCCCGATATAAAAGTCGCGCTGCTCACGCAGGTAAAGGCTCTGCGCACAAAAGCAAAAGCTCCGAAAAAGCTTTCCAAGGATAAGGGCGGGATCACAAGCCTGTCCGATATACAGCCGGGCGATCTGGTCGTGCATAATATACACGGCATAGGCAGGTTTTCGGGCATAACAAAAATGGAGAACGGCGGGGTAGTCAAGGATTATATAACGATAAAATATCAGGGTAGCGACGTGCTTTACGTTCCCGTTACACAGCTCGATTTCGTATCCAGATATATAGGCGGCGATGAGGACAGCGTCAAGATAAACAAGCTCGGTTCGTCAGAGTGGAAAAAGACAAAGGCGAGAGCAAAAAAAGCTATCGAGGATATGGCTGACGAGCTGATACAGCTTTACGCAAAGCGTCAAATGGCTGAGGGGTTCGCCTTTACGGGGGATAACGACTGGCAAAGAGACTTTGAGGAGCGCTTTGACTATCAGGAGACCGACGACCAACTGCGCAGTATAGCTGAAATAAAGGCGGATATGGAAAAGCCTTACCCTATGGACAGATTGCTGTGCGGAGATGTCGGCTTTGGAAAAACGGAGGTCGCGCTGAGAGCGGCTTTCAAATGCGTCCTCGACTCAAAGCAGTGCGCTATTTTGGTACCGACGACCGTTCTTGCGTGGCAGCATTATCAGACCGCCATACGCAGGTTCGAGCATTTCCCCATAACGATAGAGCTTCTCAGCCGCTTCAGAACGCCTAAGCAGCAGCAGGAGATAATAAAAAAACTGCGCAGGGGCGATATAGATATCATAATCGGCACTCACCGCCTTGTGCAGAAGGACGTTGAGTTCAAGGATCTGGGACTTGCGATAATAGACGAGGAGCAGAGGTTCGGAGTAAGGCAAAAAGAGCGGTTCAAGGAGCTTTTCAGCTCGGTCGATATACTTACCCTCTCCGCTACCCCCATTCCGCGCACGCTCAATATGGCTATGAGCGGGATAAGGGATATGTCGGTAATAGAAGAGCCGCCGCAGGACAGATATCCTGTGCAGACGTATGTTACGGAGTACAGCGAGGCTATCATAGCGCAGGCGTGCGCAAAAGAGATACGCAGGGGCGGACAGGTATACTATATCCATAACAGGGTGGATACCATATATCGGTGCGCGGAAAAGCTCTCGGAGCTGCTGCCCGAAGCAAGGATAGCCGTAGCGCACGGACAGCTCGATGAAAGATCGCTCTCCGAGATATGGAGACAGCTCATAGACTATGAGATAGATATACTCGTATGCACTACCATAATAGAAACAGGCGTTGACGTTGCAAACGTTAATACGCTCATCATAGAGGACGCCGACCGACTGGGACTTTCACAGCTCTATCAGCTCCGCGGTAGAGTAGGACGTTCAAACCGCAGAGCGTTCGCATACTTTACATTCCGCAGAGGAAAGGAGTTGAGCGAGGTCGCAACACGCCGCCTTGACGCAATACGCGAGTTCACGCAGTTCGGCAGCGGCTTCCGCGTGGCGGTCAGAGACCTTGAGATACGCGGCGCGGGCTCGGTGCTTAGCGGAAAACAGCACGGGCATATGGAGGCTATCGGCTATGATATGTATATAAAGCTGCTCAACGAGGCGATAGCAAATGCAAAGGGAGAGCCTTTGCCCGCTTCGGAGGAGAGCTGCTCGATAGATGTGTCTGTCAACGCTTTTATACCCGAGGATTATATCGAAAGCCCCGCGCAGAGGATAGACGCTTACAGGCGTATCGCAGGGATACGCAGCGAGGAGGACAGCGAGGACGTTATTGACGAGTTTGAGGACAGATATGGAAAGCTGCCGCCGTCCGTTATGGGGCTGATAAAGGTCGCCCTGATAAGAAACGTTTCTTCACAGCTTGGAATAACGGAGATAACACAGCGCGGCGAAAGGGTGTACTTTTATATCAGCTCGCCTGAAATAGAGCAGATAATGGCGCTTTCGGACGCCTACGGAAAACGGATAAGCTTCGAGCAGGAGGGCAGACCGAATTTCTCCATATCAATGGCGGAACAGCCGCCTGCGGTGAACGTCCGCAGTAAGCAGAATAAGCAGTACAAGTCCGATAAAAAAGAAAAGCCGCTGGAGCTTATCGGGAATGTTGTAAGGATAATGACTGAGAACGCGGCGGCAAAGGGGTGATATCCGTGGACGAAAACAAAAAAGAAAAGAAAGTCAAAAAAAGAGCGCCTGCCAGGCTCAGGCTGGCTCTTCTCATAGCGGCGGTCGTTATAGACGCGCTGCTGATAGCAGAAACGGTGTACTCGAATACGCATATCAGCGTGGACAGCTACGAATACGAGAGCGAGAAGGTGCCGCAGAGCTTTGACGGGTTCAGGATAGTGCATATATCGGACTATCACAGGCACGGCGACGGCTTTGAGCAAAAGCTGGTGGAGCTGGTATCTCAGCAGCAGCCCGATATCATAGTCCTGACGGGTGATATGGTCGACTCGCAGCTTACGAGCATAGACGACACGATGATGTTTTTTGAGGACATATCAAAGGTCGCGCCCTGCTATCTCGTATGGGGAAATCACGATATGCGGCTTACAAAAAAGCAGAGGGAAAAGCTGACAACGTGCTGTGAGGAAAACGGTATCGAGATAGTAGAGGATAAGGCTGTGGACATTGAAAAAGGCGGCGAGCGCATAACGGTCGCAGGCTCTTACGGGTATATAGTGCCTATGAGAGAGCTTTCGCAAAAGCTGGAGGAAAGCCCGTTCGTTATATGGCTAAACCATTTCCCCGAGGACGCGGAGAGGATACTCGGCTATAAAGCGGCATACGTTGACGAAAACGGAGAGCTGATAAATGAGCCGTATGCCGACCTGATGTTCTGCGGCCACGCGCACGGCGGACTGATACGTTTTCCGTTCAAGGACGGCATTTACGCGCCCGGTCAGGGGCTTTTCCCCAAGTATACGGGCGGAGAATACTATTTCTACCGCGGCGAGATGATAGTAAGCAGGGGAATGGGCAACAGCGGAACATCGCTCAGGCTGTTTGACGATTTTGACCTTGTTGTATGCACGCTGAAAAGCAAAGAGTAGACGAGAGCGGCTGTAAAAAAAGCCGTTATCGCGGCGGCGACAAACGACTTTTTTGATAATTTTCAATAAATTTTTCTCCCGCCCTTGATTTTGACACGTCAATGGGCTATAATATAACCGAATAAGGTTGAGCCTTTTTACGCGGCGTCATCGGTGTATCCGCCGATAAGCTGCTCTTGCGGCAGGTTCTTTTCGGCAAGCTCTTTTTCAAGACGGCGCTTGTTTTCGCTTCTTTGCGCGAGCTGCCACATGAACGAATACCAAGAGGTTATTATTACGATACCGAGTCCCGCGATACATACAGATACATACATTTTTTATTCCTCGTTTCTTTTTACTTTTTTAAAAGGTTTTCCTTTTCTGTATACAGTATAACACATTATTAGTCCGTTTGTTCGGACGCGTTTGCGAAAATTGCCGAAATTTGTCCAAAAAAGAGTACAGCAACACGCAAACAGGCTGTCCTGTAATAATTATACTGTCCTATCGGCGGAGATATTCACACACAAGATAATTTTGAAAGGAAATGATATATATGAACATCTGGCACGACATATCGCCCAAGCGAATAAACAAGAACGAGTTTGACGCGGTCATAGAGATACCGAAGGGCTCGAAAATAAAGTATGAGCTGGACAAGGAAACGGGTCTTTTGAAAATGGACAGGATACTGTACACATCAACGCATTATCCTGCTAACTACGGTTTTATACCGCGTACATACGCCGATGACGGCGACCCGCTGGACGTGCTGGTGCTTTGCTCGCAGACGTTGGCGTCGCTCTCGCTGGTAAAGTGCAGACCGATAGGGGTCATAAAGATGATGGACAACGGCGCGGCGGACGAGAAGATAATCTGCGTGCCGATAAACGACCCGACGTATAATGTGTATACCGATATCGCGCAGCTTCCGAAGCACATTTTTGACGAAATGTCGCACTTTTTCTCTGTATACAAGCAGCTCGAGGGCAAGGATACCGTCATAGACGAGATACAGGGCGAGGAAAAAGCAAAGGATATCGTTGAGTACTGCATAGGCAATTATATAGAGAATTATTGCAAATAGAAGCAAGAAAATAAGAGGCAAGAGGCAAGAAATAAGCGCAGAAAAAACGGCTCTGCGCAAACGCTGCAAAACCGTTTCTGACTTCTAATAATTTTTTTGATGTTCGATGACCCATTCAAGTAGTTTTTCAAAAGAAATATCACCCGATGCAACTTTCAGTATTACATCGGCAAGTTCCTTTTGTGTATATTCCAGCTCTATCTTGTTGAGCGACAGAAAAACAAGCATGATGTGTGCGCCGATACGCTTGTTACCGTCTACAAATGCATGGTTCTTTACAAGACCATAGCAAAGCCTTGCGGCTTTTTGCTGCAACGACGGATATACTTCCGTATCGTCAAATACCTGGAAAGGTGCGCTCAATGCGGATTCGAGCATACCCTCATCGCGCAGACCGTCTGTACCGCCGGTTTCGTAGATAAGCTGAGAATGGAGAAAAATGACCTGCTCTTTTGAAATAATTATCATTTTGCAAGCTCCTTGTATGCCTCGCGGTTTTTGGCTATAAGGCGCTTTGAGATAGCCGCTATATCCTCACCGTCGGCAAACTGCTCCTTTTCGGCTTTCTCAAATTCAATGACAAGATAGCGCGGAGTGTTGTTTTTTAGTATTACGACCGAGCCGCTTTCATCGACCATTCGGGCTATGCGTGAAAAATTTTGGTTGGCTTCAGTAATGGATACAAGATTTTTGGTATCTACATTCATAGCGATGACCTCCTTTATATCTATTATATATATCTATATCTATTATATCATATTTTTAGGATAAATTCAACCTATTTTTCCTCTTTTAAAAAATTATTTACAAGTATGCTGTATGAGCGGCAGGGTTATGCCAAACGTTGAAAATACATTTCTTGCCTCTTGCCTCTAACTCTAAACCGCAGGAATGGCAAGTCAGCGCAAACGTTATAAAAGCATTTCTTACTTCTAACCTCTAACATCTTAAATTCTAATAGCTTAGCTGGTGTTTATTATGGACAGAATAGACTTTTTCAGAGACCTTGCGGTGATAATCGTCACCGCTAAATTATTCGGATTGGTCGCGCAGAAGCTGAAAGCTCCGCAGGTAGTGGGCGAGATAGTCGCAGGACTTGTTATAGGCCCGTTCTGTTTAGGCTGGGTGCAGCAGTCTGACTTTCTTTCCATGATGGCTGAGATAGGCGTCGTGCTGCTGATGTTCGGCGCAGGCCTTGAAACGAATATGAAAGAACTGCTGATAACAGGCCCGAAAGCTCTGCTCATCGCAACGGCGGGAGTGTTCGTGCCAATGGCTGGCGGAACGCTGCTGTACAGCCTGTTCTACGGATTTTCGGAAGTGGGCAGCAATGAGTTTTTCAGAGCCGTATTTATAGGTACTATAATGACTGCCACATCGGTAGGAATAACGGTGCAGACGCTTAAAGAGCTCGGCAGACTTAAAGGCGAGATAGGCACGCTCATAATGAGCGCCGCAATAATAGATGACGTTATCGGTATAATCGTGCTGACATTCGTAATAGGCTTTAAGGATACGGATACCAAACCGTCAACGGTAGTGTTGAGCACGGGACTGTTCATACTCTTCAGCGTCGCGGTCGGTGTGGTTTTCCATTACGTTTTCAAGTTCATTGACAAAAGATATCCCCACCGCAGACGTATCCCGATACTCGGCTTGGCGCTGTGTATGTTTCTTGCGTTCGCGGCGGAAAGATTTTTCGGTATAGCAGATATAACAGGTGCATATGTGGCAGGCCTGATACTTTGCAGCCTTGTAGATTCCGAGTACATAGCCCGCAAGGTCGACGTCAGCTCGTATATGATATTCGCGCCCGTGTTCTTTGCCAGTATCGGACTGAAAACGCAGTTTGACGGCTTTACGGGAGAGCTTGTGCTGTTCTCGATAGGATTTGTGTTCGTCGCGCTGATAACTAAGATAATCGGCTGCGGACTGATGTCTAAAATACTCGGTTACAAGCTGAAAGACAGCTTGAAGGTCGGCGTCGGAATGATGACGAGGGGCGAAGTGGCTTTGATAGTGTCACAGAAAGGACTGTCGGTAGGGCTTTTGGACGCGAAGTATTTCACATCTGTGATACTTCTTATAATGGTATCTTCGATACTTACCCCGATATTACTGAAGCTGCTGTTCAGGGGCGAGCCTTTGCCCGATGAAACGGCACAGAGTACGGCGGTGCAAGGCAGCGCTGAGGTTCAGGAGGCGGCTGAATGACTTCAATTATAAAAGGTATGGAAGACCTGCACACACACTCGCGGTTTTCCGTGGACAGCGAAGCGGACGTTGAAAAAATGATAGAAAAAGCTATATCGCTGGGTCTGAAAGCATATGCCGTAACGGACCATTGCGAGGTAAACAGGTGGTATACGGAAGAATATTATGGCGGCACGAAGATTTATCCGTACTTTGATTTCAAGAGCGACTACGAACGCTCGGTCGGGTATATAAGCGGTATAAAAGAAAGATATCAAGGAAAGATAGAGCTTGTCTGCGGTATAGAATTGGGTCAGGCTCATCAGTTTCCCGATATCGCCCAAACGGTCGTTGACGACAAGAGGATAGACTTTATTCTCGGCTCCGTGCACCAACTGCCGCAGACGGAGGACTTCGCTTTTTTGAAGTACGAGGAAATGACGCAGGCAGAGGCGGAAGAGCTGTTGGAGCGGTATTTTATAGAGATCTGCAGGCTGTGCGAGTGGGGAAAGCTTGACTCTCTGGCGCACCTTACCTATCCGTTGAGGTATTATATTAAAAACGGTATCAAAGTTGATATAAGCAAGTTTGACTGCATTATTGAAAGCGCGCTGAAAACGCTCGCGCAAAACGGCAAGGCGCTGGAGATAAACGGCTCGGGCATAAGGCAGGGAGCAGGTATGACTTTCCCGACGGCAAAGTATGCCAAGATGTTCAAAGATGTCGGCGGAGAGCTGATAACTCTCGGCTCGGACGCGCACACGGCAGAAGATATCGGCTCAGGGATATGCGAGGCGGCAAAAGAGGCGAAGTCGGCAGGCTTTGAAAGAGCGGTGTATTTCAAACAGCGAAAGCCAATATTTATTGATATATAAGCAGGAAACAGAGGCAAGAGGCAAGAAGCTTGACTTTTTCGTACTGCGAATTTCCGCAGTACGTTTTAAATCAAATTTCCGCACTACTGACCTCTGTTGTTGCCAAAACAAAACCTATGCGTATTTCGCTATCTCGCCTGCCACACAAAGGTACAAAGTTCCGAGCGAAGAGGTCGCGGCTTTTCACCAAGGCTCTGCGCGTGGATGAGGGTCGGGTACAGCGTTCGCAAGCGACCGCCCAAGGGGAGCGCTAGGAAAAAGGGGGCAAGTTTCGCAAGAAACTTGTAGCGAACGCTAGCGTTCGCTGTTTAGCGCGCGCCCTTCCAGTAATATTTACCCCCTAAGCCCTCTATGGCACACTTCACTTCGTGAAGTGCAGAAGAATTGGGCTTTGCCCAATTCTTTACGCGACTGCTTGCAGTCGCTGCCCCTCGCTGAGAAATATGTGAAGTAATAATATTTATAAGATTTTTCACTTTGTTTGGCGTTCCATAATGGAACGCGGAAAGAGAGCAATAACTTCTCAAAGGGGAGGCTCTCTCTTGCAGAAGCAGCGTTCCCGTTGGGAACGCCTAAAGAATTATTTCGCTTTTAAATTTTGGAGCGAAATAATTCTTCCCGCGGTCGTTTACGACCGCTGCCCCTCTTCAGAAACAGTCCACAGGACTGTTTCTGAATTCACCCCTTGCAGAGCGCACGCTGTGCCTTTGTGGGGCGCCGCCCCACGCCCCGCAAGCCTTTTGAAAAAGGCTTGATCGAAAACTTTCAGTTTCTTGACAAGAACTTAAAGTTTTGCGTAAAGTGGAGGAACGCCGTCCGCGCTCGGATAAACCCCGATTTATCTCAGTTATACTATATATAAATAAAAAAGGTTTTTTTGAAAGGTGATCAAGGAGAAAGTACAATGATTAACAAAGATGATTATGATGAAATAACAGGCTTGCCAAAAGACAAAAGTTATTTGGAAGCAAATCTGCCTGCATTTTTGCTCACATCAATAGAGCAATACATAAATTCACCTGATAATATTTGGGATTGTAGGTATTGCGAACTGCAAAGCGATATAAATGTCGCCGAAGTAGACTTGCAAATAACGTCTGAACAGGCATGGTATCTGCGTGAAAAATATCTTGGCATAAAAAAAGAGGATCTTCTGATATAAGAAAAGAGTAATAAAATGAGTATAGATTTTACAAATTGCACTCGTCTTAAAAAATCATATTCAGGAGCAAACGGAAGTAAAATTTCCATTATATATAACGGAGATGTTTATATGCTTAAATT
The DNA here is from genome assembly GCA_947631995.1 of uncultured Clostridia bacterium. Lineage (GTDB taxonomy): Bacteria > Bacillota > Clostridia > Oscillospirales > Ruminococcaceae > UBA7477. Next base: position 14,617 of record CANRNT010000027.1, read on the forward strand.
TCCGTTACTTGCGCCTAAAAATGATAATTTAAGTTATTCAAACAGTTGTATATCCGAATATATTGGTTGTAAAATTTATGAAAGCATAGGTATCCCTGCGCAGGAAGTTTTACTTGGAGTTTTCAATTCTGCGAAAGGTGAAAAAATTGCGGTTGCATGTAAAGATTTTACAATGAACGGTGAAATACTTCAAGATTTTGCTTCGCTAAAAAATCAAATTATTGATTCTCAGAATAATGGATATGGCACAGAATTAAGCGATATATTGACAACATTTGAAAGTCAATCAGCGATAGACAGTAAAATATTGTCAACTCGCTTTTGGGATATGTTCGTTGTTGATAGTCTTATTGGAAATTTTGATAGGCACAACGGCAACTGGGGATTTTTGTATAATCCCAAAACCGACGAATTAAAGCTTGCACCGGTTTATGATTGCGGCAACAGTCTTTTTTCACAGGCAGACGAAAACATTATGCAGTCCACTTTATCTCAAAAAGGAGAATTGCATAGCCGAGTTTACAACATTCCCTCTTCGGCTATAAAGGAAAACGGGAAAAGAATCAACTATTTTGCGTTTTTAAGTTCATGCAGCAATGAGGACTGCAATCAAGCACTGCAGCGAATTGTTCCTAAAATCAATATGGATTCTATTCGTTCCATAATAGATAATACACCTTTTATTACGGATCTACAAAAACAATTCTACATTACTGTTTTAGAAACACGGAAAGAACTGATTTTAGATTTTTCATATAAAAAGCTCCAATAATTGCAAAAAGGCAACTCTAAAACAATGCCGTTTTGACAGAAGAACAAGGTGAAGAAGTCCTTGATCACTATTACAGAAGGAGGTATGCAAGAAATGATTGATTTTACTTCGTGTCCTATTGACCTGATCGCCAATTATGGCGGTTCAGACCAAAAAAGAGGTATTATATATCAAGGTGAAAGATATATGCTGAAAATGCTGTCTTGCTTGACAGGAAAGCGGGAAAGATACCAAGAATAGAGGATATTTATAGTATATTGAATGGTGATAACGCCTACTTTTCAAAAGAAACAGGTGCGATCGCATTGGAAAGATACTGGGACACGTTTATTTTAGATGCAATGTTAGGGAACTTCGACCGACACGCAAAAAACTGGGCATATCTTATAAAAAATGACGGAAGCGAGTTGAACTTTGCACCTGTTTTTGATTGCGGTTCTTGCTTATACCCGCAAATATCAGATGCGGCAATTCCAAATGTTTTATCTTCGGAAAGCGATATTTTAATGCGGATTGACAAATATCCTTCAGCGGCTCTTGAATTGCCGAATAAGATGAAAGCAAACTATAAGGATTATATTCAATCTCTTAGTAATCCGGACTGTACGGCTGCTTTATTGAGAGTGTATCCTCGTATTGATCTGGATAAGGTCAATGAGGTTATATACAGCAATTCGTCTATTTCTGATTTGAGAAAAGAGTTTTACAGTACCATGATTAAAAGAAGAGTAGAACGGATTTTAGAACCTGCTTTTGAAAAAGTATAAAGATTTTAATTTGAATTTCCCTAAGAATATAAATCGGAATTTAGCGAAGAAACATTCTGCACTACTTACCTATCTTGTTGGAGCGCGAAACCAATGTTTTTAATCTGTCTTTCCGTTCTTGCGAAATGAAGCCTAGCATGAAGAGGTCGCGAATTTCGGACAAGGCTCTGCGCGTGGGTGAGGGTCGGGTAAGGAAAAGGGGAGCGCGAGGGGGAAACCTTAGGGTAGGGGGTAAAGCGCGCGCCCTTCCAGTCATATTTACCCCCTAAGTCCCTATGGTGTCCCCCTCGCAAGAAATAAGCAAAAGAAACATTACTTTGCTTTATAAGATTTTTTCACTTTGTTTGGCGTTCTCTAAGAGAACGCGGAAAGAGAGCGATATCTTCTCACAGGAAAATCCCTCTCTTGCAGGGATTTTCCTCTTTCAAAATAGTCCACCGGACTATTTTGAAATTCACCTTTTTCGGAGCGTACGCTGTGTCTTTGTGGGGCTCCGCCCCATACCCCGCGACCCTTTTGAAAAAGGGTCGATCGAAAACTTTCAGTTTCTTGACAAGAACTTAAAGTTTTGTGTAATGTGGAGTACCGTCTGTGCTAAATCCCGATTTATCTCAGTAATACTATTATATAAATAAAAAAAGAGAAAGAGGAGGATACTTATGAAAAAGAACGATGATTTTGGTTTGAAATTTCCTAAAGGAATGAAACCGTCAGGTCGCTCTATTAGCGAGGTATTGAACAAAATGGGAGAGGATTTTTACCGTAAAAACGGACACTATATGACAGAAGAAGAAGCTATATCCTTAACAGAAAGAGCAAGAGAAGAAATAAAAAAAGAAAAGAGGAGGAACTTATGAAAAAGAACGATGATCTTGATTTTGGTTGGGATTTCCCGGAAGGTATGAAGTTTTCGGGGAGGTCTCTTGATGAGATCTGCGAAGCGGCACGGGAGAATTTTTACAAGGCTAACGGATATTATCCCACGGTCGAAGAAGCGGTCAGGCTTACTGATGAGGCAAGAGAAGAAATTAAAAAAGAACAGGAAAGCAAAAAATAAGTCCGCCGGCAAAGGGTATATGAAAATTATGTGAAATGTTATTTACATATCTTGATTTACGGGAAAAGATGTGATACAATATATTCGGGATATGTGAAAGATAATGGTCACGATGTAATATTAGGAGGTCGACCGATGGCTGATTACAGAGGTAAAAAGTGCTTGATATGCGATAAAGAGTTTGTCGACGGGGACGATATTGTCGTTTGCCCCGAGTGCGGCACGCCTTATCACAGAGCTTGCTATCTCGAAAAAGGTGAATGTGTAAATCATGAGCTGCACGAAACAGGCGGATCATGGCAGAAACAGCAGGAGAAGATCGAAGAGGAAATGCGCAGCAATGACCAAAGCGGTGAACGCCGCTGTCCTCGGTGCGGAGCAAGCAACCCCTCAAACGCGCTGTTTTGCAGCTACTGCGGTCTGCCTATGGGTGTGTCACAGCAGGGAGCGCAGCAGAGCTTCAATAACAACGCGGCAGGAGCGGCAGGCGGTCAGCCCGGCTTTGGCGGATATAACGGCTACGGTCCTATGGGCGACCCGATGTTCGGTAATGTGGCGGCGGTGAGATTTACCCCAGACAGCGACCTTGACGGGAATACTCTGGGAGAGTATGCAAATTATGTAGGCACGAGCAGGAGCTATTTTATGACGCAGTTCATAAGATTTGCGAAGTTTGCAAAAAAGGCAAGCTTCAGCTTTGCGGCGTTTTTGTTCCCCGAGTTTTATTTCTTTTACAGAAAAATGTATAAGGAAGCGATACTTTCGTTTCTGGCTATGATACTTCTTTTGCTGCCGAGTATGGTGTATATGTTCAATGACGGCGGCGAATATGCAAAAATGATGTCAGAAGCGGGAATGGGTCTGCCGAGCGTTCTGATGAACGATATAAATATCAAAACGCACTGGTTCAACGCCGTGTATAATATATGCTATTTCGGAACTTGGATATTTCAGGCGGTGTGCGGCATTTTCGCAAATTTCTGGTATTACAAAAAGGCAAAAAAGGATATAGGCAGGATAAAGAGCGAAAATCTCGGCAGCGATGAGATAGCGCGCAGGGGCGGCACAAGTATGGGCGTTATGATACTTTCGTTTGCTTTGTATATGGCAGTAACGATAGGTATGATGGTGTTGATACATTACAGAGCTCAGCTCGGACTGTGACAGACAAATATGAGAAAAATGATAAAAATGCTTGACAAGCAGTTTGCTTTGTGATATAATATTCAGTACGGCAAAATTTACGCTGCCGATATCCTTGCTCACATCGCAGAATGTGGGCTTATTTCCGAGAGGAGGTGTTTCGGTTATGGCAAAGCTCAGTGAAAAGTATGAGGCTATGATAGTTTTCAGCGTCAAGAACGGCGAGGACGCCGTGAAAGCCCTGGAGGATAAGTTCAACGAGATGATAACTGCCGCAGGAAGCGACGTTACAATGGACGAATGGGGCAAGAGAAAGCTCGCTTATGCTATTAACTACGAAACGGAAGGCTTCTACGTTGTTTGGAATTTCACCGCCGCTCCCGCATTTCCTGCGGAGCTGGAAAGGATCCTTAACATCACGGACGGAGTGCTTCGTTTCCTGGTAACGAAAGCATAAGGAAGAATATCGCGGAAAGGACGTATATCAATGCTGAACAGAGTTATTTTAATGGGCAGGATCGCACAGGATCTGGTCATCAAACAGACAGCTAACGGCAACTCGGTGCTTACATTCAATGTAGCCGTAGATCGTCAGTTCGTAAGGCAGGGCGAGGAAAGACAAACTGATTTTATCACCTGCGTTGCATGGCGTCAGCAGGCTGAATTTATCAACAGATATTTCAGCAAGGGCAGAATGATCGCCGTTGAGGGCAATCTCCGTACAAGAACTTATGACGATAAGAACGGCACTAAGCATTATGTTACGGAGGTTTATGTTGACAGCGTTTCCTTTACGGGCGAGCCCAAGAAAGAGGGCGGCTACGAGAGGAGCTATGCCGATAACTATACGGCACAGCAGCAGGCTCCGTCTTATAACAATAACGCCGTTTCGGCAAATGCGGACGTTTCTATAGGCTCGCTCTCTGATTTTGAGGGCGTTATAGGCGACGACGACGCACCGTTCTGACGATAGGGAAAATTACTGCAAATATGCAAATGAAAAACGCTGAAAAGGAGTAGGATCATGGATAAACCGGTTAATGTAAGAGCTCAGAAAAGATCGCGCAAAAAGGTCTGTGCATTTTGCGTTGAGAGAGCTGAAAAGATCGATTATAAGGATATAGCAAGACTGCGTAAGTGCATGACGGAAAGAGCTAAGATACTTCCGCGCCGAGTAACGGGTACCTGCGCTTACCACCAGAGAGAGCTTACCTCCGCCATAAAAAAGGCAAGGCACGTTGCTCTTCTCCCTTATGTTGCTGATTAAGCTTAAAGATCGTTTGGGGCTGTATCCTTGCCGATACAGCCCTGTTAATTTAAGGTCGGAATTTATGGGTCAAATTAAGTCTTGAAAAAGTTTTCGTTTTTTGGTATAATCTTTTTATGACGATACCGCAGAGGTGATATCGTGACAAAAGGAACAGTACGCAGGAGGACGGGAGCGTCCGGGATAATATAAATCGTAAGGAGAAGAACATGGATAACGAGATAAGAAACAACGGCGTCGGCGAGGAGCTGACTTTGCCCGTAGTAGCAATGAGAGGCGTGGTCGTTATGCCTAATATGACCGTGCAGTTCGATATAGCAAGGGAGAGATCGGTCAACTGCATTTCGCAGGCGATGAAGAGCGACCGCAAGGTGTTTCTGACGGCGCAGAAGGACGCGACAGTAGAAGAGCCGCAGCTCGACGACCTGTATGAAATAGGCGTGGTAGCCGTTATAAAGCAGATGATAAGAAGCTCGGACGGAAGCTTCAGAGTGCTGGTAGAGGGCGTGAGAAAAGCGCGCATAAACAAGCTGTTTATTTTTACTAAGACCCTGTCAGGCAGATGTGAGCTTATGGAAAACTATCCCGACAGCGGCGAGAAAGAAGATCTTACAGCCGCGGCTATGAGAAGCGTTAAGAAGAGCTTTGCCGAGTACAGCAAGCTGCTTCCCAGTATGCCAAAAAAGCTGATATTCAGCGTGCTGGCGGCAAAAGACCCCGTGCGCCTTTTTGAGGAGATAGCTTTCAATATCTCCGTGTCCTTTGAAAACAGACAAAGCCTGCTGGAGATGGACAGCGTATATCAAAAGCTCATAAGACTGTGCTTTGTGCTGGATAAGGAGTCGCAGATCATAGGTCTGGAAAAACAGATCGAGGAGAAGGTCGCAGAGCAGTTCGAGAGAGGTCAGAGAGAACAGTTTTTGAGAGAGATGAAAAACGCTATATCTCAGGAGCTGGGAGATATGTCCTTTGACGACGATGAGTTCGACGAGGAGGATAAGTATTTCTCTAAGATAGCGCAGCTCGGTCTTGGCAAGGAGAACGAGGATAAGCTTCTCTCGGAGCTTAAAAGAATGAGAAAAATGCCGCCGTCCTCTCAGGAAGCGGCGCTCATATCCGAATATCTCGATACCTGCCTTGCTCTGCCGTGGAACATATCGTCCGAAGAGACCTGCGACGTAGCAAAGGCGAGAGAGATACTGGACAGAGATCATTACGGTCTGAAAAAGGTCAAGGAGAGGATACTTGAGATCATCGCCGTAAGACAGCTTTCACCCGATGTAAAAGGTCAGATAATATGCCTGCAAGGCCCTCCGGGCGTCGGCAAGACTTCAATAGGACATTCGATAGCTGAGGCTCTCGGAAGAAAATATGTCAGAGTTTCGCTCGGCGGCGTAAGAGATGAAGCGGATATAAGAGGTCACAGAAAGACATACATAGGCTCTATGCCCGGCAGGATAATGGACGCGCTGAAAAAGTGCGGCACGAATAACCCCGTTATGCTGCTCGACGAGATAGATAAGCTTACCAGCGACGCTCACGGCGACCCGAGCTCTGCGCTGCTGGAGGTGCTGGACTCCGAGCAGAACGTAGCTTTCAGAGACCACTATATCGAGCTGCCGTTCGACTTGAGCCATGTGCTGTTCATCACAACGGCGAATACGCTGGATACCATTCAGCCGCCGCTGCTCGACAGAATGGAGGTCATAGAGCTTGCAAGCTATACGAGAGAGGAAAAGTATCACATAGCTAAGGAACATCTGGTGCCTAAGCAGATAGCCGCGAACGGTCTGAAGGCTTCGCAGGTGAGATTTTCTGATACCGCTATATACGCGCTCATAGATTACTACACGAGAGAAGCGGGCGTAAGAAAGCTCGAAAGAGCAATAGCTTCGCTTTGCAGAAAGGCAGCCGCCGTTATCGTTGAGGGTGAAAGAAAGAGCGTAGGCTTTACGGCTAAGAATATAACAAATTATCTCGGCGCACATAAGTATCTTCCTGACAATATGAATAAAAAGGACAGCGTCGGCGAGGTAAACGGTCTGGCGTGGACCTCGGTAGGCGGAGTGCTTATGCCGCTGGAAGCTTTGATAGTAGACGGCAAGGGAGCCGTTGAAGCAACGGGTTCGCTGGGCGACGTTATGAAAGAAAGTGCTAAAATAGCCGTGACGTACTGCCGCAGTATCGCGAAAAAATACGATATAGATCCCGAGTTCTATAAAACAAAGGATATCCATATCCATGCGCCCGAGGGAGCAGTTCCCAAGGACGGCCCGAGCGCAGGCGTTACGCTGGTGACGGCTCTGGTATCGGCGCTTTCAAAAACGCCGGTAAGACACGACGTAGCCATGACGGGCGAGATAACGCTCACGGGCAAGGTTCTCGCCATAGGCGGACTGAGAGAGAAAACTATGGCGGCGTATAAGGACGGCATAAAGACCGTCATAGTACCTAAGGCAAACAGCGGCGATATGGAGGAGATAGACGATACCGTAAAAAGCGGTATGGAGTTTATCTTCGCCGAAAATATCGGCGAGGTGCTGGACGCGGCGCTCGTGAAGAAAAACAAAAGAACGCTTCGTGAAAAGACTAAGGCTGTAAGAAAAACCAAACCTAAAAATGATAGTCCGACAGACGATCCCGCATATCGTTCTTTGTGACAAGCTTTATTGACGGGGGAGATCTTTTGAGCGCGGCTGTAAGGATACTCCCCCGAAAAATTATGAAGAGGTGACGGAATGAATTTCAGCAATGCTGCATTTGTGGCGGCATACGGCAGCTATGGACAGCTTACGGGGTCGGACAGAGCGGAGGTAGCGTTTTCGGGCAGGAGCAATGTAGGAAAATCTTCGCTCATAAACAAGCTTTTGAACAGGAGAGCGCTCGCGAGAGTAAGCGCAACGCCCGGAAAAACGGCGACGATAAACTTTTACAACGTCGACGACATATATTTGGTCGATCTTCCGGGATACGGCTATGCTAAGGTATCAAAGGGAGAGAAAAAACGTTGGTCGGAGCTTATCGGCGGATATCTTGCGGACGCGGACAGAGATCTGCGGCTGGTAGTCCAGCTTGTTGATATGCGTCATGCGCCGAGCGCGGAGGACGTTCAGATGATAAACGCTATGATCGACGGAGAGATACCGTTTATCATAGCGTTCACAAAGGCTGACAAGCTCAGGAGCAGGGAAAGAGCGGAGCGCATGAGCGCGTTTGAGAGCGAGATACCCTGTTTTAAGGATATAATAAGCGTGGTCACCTCCTCCGAAAGCGGAGAGGGCATGGAAACGCTCAGAGAGCTGATAGACGAAGCTGTTCACGACGGCGAGGTGTGACGTAAAATATGAGAGATACAAGACATGACAAAAAAAGACCTGCCGCAAATAAAAATGCAGGCAGGGTGTATATAGGCAACGCCGTTTATACCGCGCTGTTCGCATGGTTTTTCTTCCGACCGTTTCAGGTAGGCATAAGACTGTTTGCTGGGCTTTCGGGAAAGGCGGCGTCGGGCGGAGAGATATTTGTTGGCGTTCTCATATGGGCGTGCGTTATACTCATGCTGCTGTTGACGGAGGTAGCGATATTTTACACGTTTCGGTTTTGCAAGCCGAGAAAGTCGAGCTTTGCAGCATGGGGAGCGGCGGCGTTCTTTGTCGTCACTCTGCTGCGTACTGTTTACGCGATACTTCAAAGCTGGGCTTGAATACGGATATAAAAAAGCACCCGATCTCTCGGGTGCTTTTTTGTTTGCTTCCTTTGACCGCCTACTTGTCGTTTTCGGGCGGCGGAGCAGGCACGCTTTTCTTTGTGCCCTCTACGAAATCCAGCGGCACGGTGCACAGCACGCCCGTATTAGGCGCGGACAGATCCCCGACCGTTCGGTAAATGACCTTTCTTGCGGTATCCAGTTGATTGTCCTTTATAATGGAAATGATAGTGTGGTTGTTTTCCTCGGTATTGAGAAGAGCTTTTATAGACGCGCTGAAAATGTTGCTGCCCATTCTTGAGAGAGCTACCGCCAGACCCGTTGACTCTATGATAGTCGCGCCTTTAAGACCCGCCGCGGAAAATCCCTCCAGCAACTTGTCAAGCACGTCATTTTTGTTGAGAATAAATATCATCAGCTTCATAGATAAGTCCCCTGTTCTTTCTGTGTTATATTTTTATGATATGTTTTTATAAACTTTGTCAAAGCCGATAGTTATTCGTTGAGATAACCGTCCAGTTGGGAGATAAAGTCGCCGTCGATAGCGAATGTTCCCTGTTCTGTCCAGCCGCCTGTGGGAGTGAGCGAGTAAGAGGGCGAGGAGGAGTTTTCGATAACGTATATAATGGCGTTTTTCATAAGGTTGTAATCGTCCGTTGTCATGTTGGTGTCCGCGTCCGAATATTCCTTTTTAAATATGGAGTCGATATTGTTCTTTGCGTATTCGGTATGGCTGAAGAAATTGTTTGTATACGCCGCCGCTATCTCACCTGCGAGCTTCATGTTTACCGCAGGACCTCCGGAATATTCTTCGTAAGAGATGAGAGCGCAGGCTATCGAACCGTCAATAGCGAGCTTTTCGCCCTTGTAGTGCATTATCTCGCTGTCCGTTGCTTTATCGTAAAGCTCTATGTCGTCTATGAGCGTTACCATAGGAGTGCCCATGATATTGAGTATCTCAGAAAACGTTGATTCGTTCATCGACATATACTTATCTATCTTTATGTTCATAAGAGAACCCAGCTTTTCCGAGAGCTGCGCTATGCCTGCATTTGTGTATATATCCGCAACGATAGTACCGTCACATTCCGTGTAAGGGGTAATGGGTATCAGGACTATCTTTTGCGTTGACGGCATAAACGTTGCTATCATTACGGAGGTGAGCCTGTTCTGATTGTCGGACAAAGTATACATGAACGTTGACTTATCGTCGTTTGAATAGGTGATGTTCTCTTCCATTTCCGATTCCTGTACAGCCTCGCCGCCCGGAACGAAGTTTCTCACCACCATATAGCCTATAAAGCCGAACACGGCCAGAAATATCAAAAGAGCGGCGGCATACACTATGGCTACCGTTATCTTGGAGTCCTTTTTCTTGTTCTTGCTTGCTTCCATTATTTATCTCCGTTTCGTTATATTTTTATCCGTGTATTTTTATTTACAAATTTTTTGCGTTAAATTGTGCGAAAGGTCTTGAATATTCGCCGCAATGGGTGTAAAATATTAACAGCGGCTATCTGCGGAGCAGCTCATCGCTTCCCGCAAAAAGCATCGGCGCCGCATCTTTAAGCCATATTATGTCACAATCCAGCCCCTGCCTGCGGGCGTAGCGTATCGTCTGACCCGTACCGCTCTGCATATCGTCAACAACTCCGATAAGGCGAGAAGAGTTATCCACCATGAAGCGGTTGCGTATGCTCATGCTGCCGCGGGAATAGTGCTCGGCGGTATACAGCGTTTTGTCCGCCTGTTCGATAATGGTGTTGTAGTGCCATTTGTCGATACCCAGAAACGGGTCGGCGTATCCGGGAAAGGGGACGGCGCATATCAGCTTTATATTCGGGCGCCGCCGCCGCATATCTATAACAAGGTTTGCAGCCCAGATATCTATTCCGCGCGCCATTCCGCTGATAAAGGTATCGCAGCCCATTTCGAGCGCGGTATTTATATGCAGAGCTATTATACTGAGCAGTCTGCGCACCGGAACGCTTTGCAGAGAAGCTCCGGGGAAAAGCTTTTCGGGTCTGTGACCTGTAAAGCAGCAGGTCTTTGACCTGTCGTTATCCAGCGTTACTATATTTATCAATCCTTACTTATCATCTATATTATAGGATAACACATTCACACAAATTTTTCAATAGATATTTTGATATTTTTTATATAAACAAAGGAGAGTAGACAATGGAATATCTTAAAAGGGCGTGGGCGGAGATAGACCTTGACTGCCTTGCCGAAAATTACAGAAGCTACAAAAAAGCCGCGGACTGCGAGATAATGTGCGTTGTAAAGGCGGACTGCTACGGTCACGGCGACAGAGCGGTCGTACCGTTTTTGGAAAAGGAACTGGGGGTCACAAAGCTTGCGGTATCTAACATCGAGGAGGCAAAACGCCTGCGCGATATGGGGGCAAAGTCCGACATACTTATTCTCGGCTACACCCCTCCCGAAAAGGCGGAGGAGCTGAAAGAGCTTGACATAATCCAAGCGGTGACGGAGCTTTCATACGCTGTAAAGCTGGCTGAAAATCTGCGCGGCGGAGAAGTAAGGGTACACATAGCGATAGACACGGGCATGACGAGGATAGGCTTGCACGGAAGCGTTGAAGAAACGGCGGCTGCGGCGGCTGAGATAGCAAATATCGGCGGCATACGCGCGGAGGGACTGTTCACGCATTTCGCCGTGGCTGACAGCGACGATGAGGACGATATTTCATACACCAAAGGACAGATAGGCAAGATAAAGGCGGTGGCTGAAAAGCTCTCGCAAATGGGAGTAAACATTCCCTGCGTGCATTATCTGAACTCGGCAGGCGGCATTTACCACAACGACGGCGGCTCTGCTTTCGCGCGGCTGGGAATAATTCTTTACGGGCTTATGCCGAATTTCTCGCTGCCTGTGCCGATGAAACTGAAACCTGTGATGTCTTTAAAAGCGACGGTGGCGCAGGTTAAAGAGATAGACAAAGGCGAATACATAAGCTACGGCAGGACGTTTTGTTCTGAAAAACCTATGAAGCTGGCGACCGTTACTATCGGCTATGCGGACGGGTACTCGCGCTTGCTTTCAAACAAAGGCGAGGTGCTTATTCACGGCAAGAGGGCTAAGATAGTCGGCAGGGTGTGCATGGATCAGCTAATGTGCGATGTTACGGGGATAGACGTCAGCGCGGGCGACACCGTAACGCTTATAGGGCAGGACGGCGGAGAGCAGATAACTGCGGACGAGCTTGCTTCTCTTTACGGAACTATCGGGTACGAGGTGGTATGCCTTATATCTAAAAGAGTACCGAGAGTTATAATCAGGGGCGGTAAGGTGACAGATGTTTTACAGACCACTTGAAACGCGCGGTCAAATATGATACAATAATATAGTAGTGGAGAGCCGAACACAAGTCGGTTTTTGCAGGCATATTTCCGCCAATACGTTGTTGTCAGGTCTTGACATACGTCAGTATGTCTGCGACCTGTCGCCTAGTCTTGACGAAAATCTGCTCTGCAAAAACTGCTTCGCACCTCACACCGAGGGATTTTGAGGCGGTTTTTTGTTCCTTGTGATGCAGGCAGGCTGGCGCCTGTCAAAGAGCAAGGGGCAAAAAGAGCCCAAAAGCACCGGCGTGAGGCGGCTCGTGCTCGGCTCTCCACTACTTAGTAAAACAAAGAAAGTGTGGTTTACAAATGAGCAATACAAATAGTTACGAGAGCCCGTTCTGCACGAGGTATGCAAGTAAAGAAATGCAGTACATATTCTCTGCGGACAAGAAATTCACGACGTGGAGAAAGCTGTGGGTAGCGCTTGCAAGGGCTGAGATGAAGCTGGGTCTTGGCGTTACGCAAGAGCAGGTGGACGAGCTTGAAGCGAACATAGAAAACATTGATTACGAGGTTGCGGCGGCGCGTGAAAAGGAAGTGCGGCACGATGTTATGTCGCATGTTTACGCTTACGGAAAAGTATGCCCGAAAGCAGAGCCTATAATACATCTTGGCGCGACAAGCTGCTATGTTGGCGACAACACGGACGTTATAATTATGCGCGATGCTATGCAGGTAATAAAGCGCAAGCTGATAAAGGTAATTTCGCAGCTGGCTGCCTTTGCGGACAAGTACAAATCAATGCCCTGCCTTGCGTACACGCACTTGCAGCCTGCGCAGCTGACGACCGTTGGCAAGAGGGCTACGCTTTGGTGCAACGAGCTTATTATGGATCTTGAAGACCTTGAATACCGCATATCAAAGCTGAAACTGCTTGGCTCTAAGGGAACGACGGGCACACAGGCTTCGTTTATGGAGCTTTTCCACGGCGATACTGACAAGGTAAAGAAGCTGGAGGAGCTTATCGCGCAGGAAATGGGCTTTGACGGGGTAGTGCCTGTTTCGGGTCAGACATACTCGCGCAAGGTAGATTATCAGGTATGTTCTGTACTGGCAGGGATAGCGCAGTCGGCGAGCAAGTTTTCAAACGACATACGCATTTTGCAGTCGTTCAAGGAGATAGAAGAGCCGTTTGAGAAAAATCAGATAGGCTCATCGGCTATGGCATACAAGCGCAACCCGATGAGGGACGAGCGCATAACATCTTTGGCGAGATACGTTATGTGCGATGTGCTCAACCCTGCTTTCACGGCTGCTACGCAGTGGTTTGAGAGAACTCTGGACGACAGCGCAAACAAGAGGATCGCTGTGGCAGAGGCTTTCCTCGGCGTTGACGCAATACTGAACATTATGCTGAATGTCACCGACCCCGAGAATGGTCTTGTTGTATACGAGAAGATCGTGCGCCGCCGCGTTATGGCAGAACTGCCGTTCATGGCGACCGAGAATGTTATTATGGACGCTGTTGAAAAGGGCGGAAGCCGTCAGGAGCTGCACGAGAGGATAAGGCAGTATTCCATGCAGGCAGGCGCGAGGGTGAAGCAGGAGGGCTTGGACAACAATCTTGCTGACCTGATAGCCGCCGACCCGATATTCAAGGTGACGAAAGAGGAGCTTGACAACATAATGAAGCCCGAGAACTACATCGGCAGGTGCCCCCAGCAGGTGGACGAGTTTATTGCAAACTGCGTGAAGCCTATTCTTGACGCGAACGGCGTCTCCGACGACGTGGCGGAGATAAATGTCTGATAACAAACTTTTTGGTCTTGTCAAGAAGGGAAAGTTTTCGATCGACCTCTTTTTTACAGTTGCTTCGCAACTGCCAAGGGTCACGGGGTGTAGCGTTCGCAAGCGAACGCTGGCAGAGCCCCACAAAACACAACGTGCGCTCTGCTGTTAGAGGCTAGATGTGAGAAGCTAGAAGTAAGAATCTGTTTTCAAGGCTTTGAGACAATTTTTCATACCTGCGATTTACAAGAGGCAAGAAGCAAGAAATTGCTTTTATAGCTTTGCGCAGACCTTTCAGAATGCTCATCTAACCTCTTGTCTCTCATTATCTTGCTTCTAATAGGTGAGCCTCTCCTTTGAAAAAACCTGACTATTTTTCCTGCGCGCGCCTGCGTGCGCAATAGCTTTTTGAAAAGTTTGCGCTTGCGCCGCGGATTTTAAGAGTTTATGTACCAACACAGATATTACATACAAGATGTTTATATATACCCTCCCACAGACCGTCCTAAGAGAGCGAGTTGGCAGAATATTCTTCCAGCAAAGTGAGGGAGTGGTGCGGATTTTAGGAGAAGCGGAGAATGTAGAGCGGCGAACAGAGGTTGTGAGGCGTGGTCTTGCTTCTTGCCCTATTAGAAATTAGAAGTTAGAGGTTAGAGGTTAGAAATGGTTTTCTGACGTTTGAGTGGGGGCTTGCCGTTTCTGCGGGTTACCGTTAGAAGCAAGAGGCAAGAAAGTTGGTCTTGTCCGTACTGCGGATTATACGATTTTAGAGGAATTATATATACCCTCCCACAGACCGCCCAAGGAGAGACGGCTGGCAGAATATTCTTCCAGTCACATAGGGAGTGGCGTGAAGTTTTTTGGGGTGTGGTGTTTGTATCGAAATCACCGAAAACAACGATATCATCTTGCAAAGTTTGATACAAAACCGAGGAGCGCCCAAAAGTGCGCTTTTGCGGTGTATGCTACCGCTTGCGGTGTAAAACTGCTTATCACTTGCAGACGGTTGTCTTTCTCAAAATTTACGGTATACTTAATCAGAAAATCGGGATCAGCGGAGGATTAACGGGATGAGAGCACCATTTCAGATATTGGCAATTCCTTTCAGGAAAACAGCCTCAAGAGATCTGGAGTTTTGTGTTTTTCATCGCGCGGATTTGGATCAGTGGCAGTTTATTGCCGGCGGCGGTGAAGATGATGAAACGCCGACTGAGGCAGCAATACGAGAAATATCGGAAGAAGCAGGGATAAAAACAAACAGTATTATAAAGCTGACGTCCATGGCATATATCCCCGCAAATTTTATTTCGGAACGACACAGGAAATATTGGGCAAATAACACCTATGTTATTCCCGAATATCACTTCGCATTTGAATGTGTTTCAGACATAAAGTTATCCAATGAACACATCGGTTACGAGTGGCTGAGTTATAAAGACGCTATGGCGCGCCTGACTTGGGATTCAAATAAAACAGCTTTATATGAATTGCGCTGTCGGCTGCTTGAAGAGGTCTAAACCATAAAGAAAGATGTTTTGCTCGTATCAAAATCAGCAGGAACATAGACCCTGCTTGCGGCAGAGGTATTTTATACATTGTATGGCGTTCTCTAAGAGAACGCGGAAAGAGAGATATGGCTTCTCATTAGGGGAGACGCAGCTATTAGAAGCAAGAAAACGAGAAGCAAGAGGCAAGATGTGAGGGCTTTTTATAAAGCTATTGCGCACGCAA
>CANRNT010000028.1 GCA_947631995.1 uncultured Clostridia bacterium
CCTATCTTGTTGGAGTGCAAAACCTATGTTTTTAATCTATCTTTCCGTTCTTGCGTAATGAAGCCTAGAACGAAGAGGTCGCGAACTGCTTTCACGGCTCAGCGCGTGGATGAGGGTCGGGTACAGCGTTCGCAAGCGACCGCCCAAGGGGAGCGCTCGGAAAAAGGGGGGGCAAGTTTCGCGAGAAACTTGTGGCGGCTGCTTGCAGACGCTATAAAGCAGCGCGCCCTACCAGTCATATTTACCCCCTAAGTCCCTATGGTGTCCCCCTCGCAAGAAATAAGCAAAAGAAACATTACTTTGCTTTATAAGATTTTTTCACTTTGTTTGGCGTTCTCTAAGAGAACGCGGAAAGAGAGCGATATCTTCTCACAGGAAAATCCCTCTCTTGCAAGGGATTAGCGTTCCCAAAGGGAACGCCTGAAGAATTATTTCGCAAAAAAATTTAAAGCGAAATAATTCTTCCCGCGGCTGCTTGCAGACGCTACACCTATTTTCGGAGCGCACGCTGTGCCTTTGTGGGGCGCCGCCCCACGCCCCGCAAGCCTTTTGAAAAAGGCTTGACCGAAAACTTTTATTTTCTTGACAAGACTTAACACTTTTGTATAAATAGAATTTTATATCAAGGAGCTATATTATGAAGTGGACAGGACTTAACGAACTAAGAGAAAGCTATCTTAAATTTTTTGAGAGCAAGGGGCATTTGCGGATGGACTCCGCGCCTTTGGTGCCGCAGGACGACAATTCGGTGCTGCTGATAAACGCAGGAATGACGCCGCTGAAAAAGTATTTTCAGGGCATTGAAACGCCGCCGCGCAAAAGGGTGACGACCTGCCAGAAGTGTATAAGAACGCCCGATATTGAAAACGTCGGCAAGACGGCACGGCACGGCACTTACTTTGAAATGCTCGGCAACTTTTCGTTCGGCGATTATTTCAAGCACGAGGCGACCGCTTGGGCGTGGGAGTACCTGACAAAGGTGCTTGAGATACCCGAGGACAGGCTGTGGGTGACTATATACGAGAAAGACGACGAGGCAGGCGACATCTGGGCGAACGAGATAGGCGTGCCTCGCGACAGGATAATAAAGCTGGGCAAAAAGGACAACTTCTGGGAGCATGGCAGCGGTCCGTGCGGCCCTTGCTCCGAGATACATTTTGATAGGGGCGAGAAGTACGGCCCGTTTGAGAGCTTTGAACAGGCAGGCGACTGCGACAGGATAATAGAGATATGGAACCTTGTTTTCACGCAGTTTGACAACGACGGAAACGGCAACTATTCTCAGCTGAAAAACAAGAACATCGACACGGGAATGGGTCTTGAAAGGCTTGCCTGCGTTATGCAGGGCGTTGACAATATGTTCGAGGTCGACACCATACAGAATATCATAAAGAGAATTAGCGAGGTCTGCGGCAAAAAGTACGGCGAGAACGCAAACGACGATGTTTCGATACGCGTTATTACCGACCACGCAAGGGCTGCGACATTTATGGTCGGCGACGGCGTAAGACCATCAAACGAGGGCAGAGGTTATGTTCTTCGCAGACTTATAAGAAGGGCGGCGCGTCATGGCAGACTGCTGGGCAACACAAAGCCGTTCTTCGCGCAAGTTGTTGATCAGGTTATAGACGAGAATAAAAACGCCTACCCCGAGCTTGAAGAAAAGAGAGAGTATATAAAGAAGGTCATCTCCACCGAGGAGGAGAGCTTCAACAAGACGGTAGAGAAAGGAATAGCGCTGCTCAGCGAGCTTATCGAGAATATAGGCAGCGACGGAATACTCAGCGGCGACGACGCTTTCAAGCTGCACGACACTTACGGCTTCCCGCTCGACCTTACAAAAGAGATACTCGAGGAAAAACAGCTCACGCTCGATGAGGAGCGCTTCAAGGAACTTATGCTGATACAAAAGCAGACCGCGAGAGCAAATCAGGCGTTCAAGGGCGGCTGGGACGAAGCTTCTATGAATGCGGTATCGGGTTACACCACCAAATTTGTCGGTTATGATACGCTTTCTCACAAGACAAAGCTGCTTGCGCTTTTGAAAGACGGCGAGAGCATTTCGGCTGTGAACGAGGGCGACAGCGTGCTTGTTGTTATTGAAGAAACGCCGTTCTATGCGGAAATGGGCGGTCAGGTAGGCGACAAGGGCGTTATAAAGTCGGGCGACAGCGTTATGAGAGTGCTCGATACAAAGAAAGCTACAACGGGTCAGTTTGTCAGCGAGTGCATTGTTGAGAGCGGAAGCTTTTTTGCAGGCGATGAGGTTACTGCACAGGTTGACGAGGAGCTCAGGCTTGCTACCGAGAGAAACCACACCTGCTGTCACCTGCTGCAAGCGGCGCTGAGAAAGGTGCTCGGCGACCACGTTCATCAGGCGGGTTCTTATGTTGACCCTTACAGATGTAGATTTGACTTCTCGCATTTCAGCGCGGTAACGCCCGATGAGCTGGCGGAAGTTGAAAGGCTCGTAAATGAGGAGATACTCAAAGGCGTGCAGGTCAGAACGCAGGAGCTGCCTATCGAGGAAGCGAGAGAAAAGGGCGCAATAGCTCTGTTTGGTGAGAAGTACGGCAAGGTGGTAAGAGTTGTTAGCGTTGAAGACGGCTTTTCTACCGAATTTTGCGGCGGCACGCACCTTGACAACACCGCAAGGGCAGGCCTTTTCAAGATAGTTTCCGAAAGCTCGGTAGCTGCGGGAGTAAGGCGTATCGAGGGCGTTACGGGTATGGGCGTCCTGAAGATATTCGACGAGATAAACGACAGAGTAAAGGAAGCCGCAAATATCCTCAAGCTCAGCGACCCCAATCACCTTGCGGAGAGGATAATGAGCGTACTTGACGAGAACAAGAGCCTTGAAAAGGTCGCAGAGAGCCTTAAAAAGAAGATAGCCGACGGCATATTTGCGGATATTATAAAGAACTGCCGCGAGGTTTGCGGAATAAAGGTCATGGCGAACATGATGACAAACGTAGGCTCCGATATGTATGATAACCTCGCCGAGGGCGTAAAGACGATAGACGAGCCGTTCGTGCTGCTTATGGCAGGTACTGCCGACGAGAAGCCGAAGTTTATGTGCGCGTGCTCCAAAAAGGCTGTTGAAATGGGCGCGAACGCAGGCAAGCTTGTAAGAGAGGCAGCCGCTGTAACAGGCGGTAAGGGCGGCGGACGTCCCGACATGGCTATGGCAGGCATAGGCGACGTAAACAAGATAGACGAAGCGATACACGCTTTTGACGGCATACTGACAAATCTCATAAACGGATAAGGAGAGTTAAAAATGAGCGACTGCATTTTCTGTAAAATAATAAAGGGCGAGATACCCTCAACTAAGGTATACGAGGACGACACGGTGTATGCGTTCAAGGATATAGACCCCATTGCGCCCGTGCATATACTGATAATACCCAAACAGCATATCGCAAAGCTGGAGGACATTGACGAGAGCAACAGCGCGGTGATATCGCATATATACGAGGTCGCGGCAAAGCTCTCAAAGGAGCTCGGCCTGACGGGCGGCTTCAGGATAGCTTCCAACTGCGGCGATGACGCTGGGCAGACGGTGTTCCATATACATTTCCATTTGCTCGCCGGAAGAAAACTCGGCTGGAAAGAGCAGTAACGCCGAAGTACAAGTGCGTATAGCCGTATGAAGCGAAGAACGGTCGTTATAGGTACCGCGTATGCCGCGGGTATGTTTATTGCGTCTTTCTTTTCCGAAAAGTCGATCTGTATACTTATGTTCACGGCTGTGACGATCGGCTATATAGCAACGTTTTTTGTAAGACCCGAATATTGCCTGACAGCAGCGATCTCGTTCGTTTTTGCGGTCGGGCTTTATGCGGTATATGAGGTAAACTGTTATAATGTGCTGACCTCATACAGCGGCAGCGAAATAGTTTTCAGCGGCAAGGTGTCCGATATAGAATACATGGGGAGCGATATGTATTCGCTTACCGTCAGAGGAAAACTGGGTGGCTGCGCCGCCGATATCTCGTTTTATACGGGAGATGTTTCGGCAGGATATGAAGATAAAATAATTCTCAAAGCGAAAGTAACGGAGTACGAGGACAGCCTGAAATATCAGGGCAGGGAATATTCGCTGTCTGAGGGGCAGGTGCTTCGGGGAGGATATGCGCAGATACTTTCCGTAAGCAAGGGAGGTTTTTCGCTCCGCAGAGAAATACTGCGCTACCGCGACAGGCTGTTCGATATCATAACGGAAACGCTGCCCGGACAGGAGGGCGGCTTTATAGCCGCAATGCTGTGCGGAGATAAATCGGAATTGAACAGCTTTGTAAAGAGCGACCTTTACCGCGCCGGCATAGGACATATTTTCAGCGTTTCGGGTATGCACCTTATGGCAGTCAGCTTTGCGGTCATGGAGCTTCTTAAAAGAACAAGATCGAATTATTTTGTAAGATTTGCGCTGACAGAAGCGGTAATGCTGATGTTCGTCGTATTTGCAGGCGCTTCGGCTTCGGTAGTCAGAGCGGCGATAATGATGAGCCTGATGAACGTTTCTCTGCTGTTTCACAGAAGATACGACTGCCTGACCTCGATACTTATCAGCGTTATGCTGATGACGGTATTTTCGCCGTATGCGATAAGGAGCGCTTCGCTGCTTTTGTCGGCAGGAGGAGCATTTTCGTTCGGCGTGGCCGCGCCAAAGGCGGTCAGGGCTGTAAGATACAGAGGAAAGGCGTCGGCGCTGCTGAAAGGCTTTGTTATGAGCGCGGCGGTTTCGGTAATAACGCTTCCGCTGGATCTTATGTTCTTTAATGAGATATCCGTAGTTGCGCCCGTTACAAATATGCTTCTCGCACCGCTTTTTACCGTATCGCTGACCTTGGCGGCCGCGGTAATGCTGACGGGCGGCATATCCGTTATAGCAAGACCGCTTCTTATGGCGGCAGGCGTAACGGCAAAGATATTGTTGTCGGCTGCGAAATTCTTTGCGGATCTGCCGTTCTCTTCAATAGCTCTTGGATATACGAGCGTCAGGTGTTCCGCGCTGATCTGCTGGACCATAGCCGCAGCATTCATAATTCTTCGCAATAAAACAGACAAGACTTCCGTCGCGGCTGCCGCGGTTTCGTTCTTATGCTTCGTTACGGCGGGAATGGTGAACTATGCTTCGTCAGCGGATACGTTGAGGATATACAGCCTGTCGGACGGCGGCTCTTCCATGCTGATAGCTGCTAAAGGAAGAGAATGTGTGATAGTGAATATGTCTGGCTCAGGAGAGCTTTCATACGCTGCAAAAAGGCTGTGCGACAGCAAGGATCTGCGCTGTGTGAAAGGATTTTACGATTTGGCTGAAAGCACTACGGCGTATGCGAGCGCGGCAAGGTATTTTGAGCTTGACGGTGCTGACGTGTGCTTTAAGGAAAGTATTCTGATAGATACGGGCGGGTATACAGTAGCCGTAAACGGGAGCGGCATGGCGGCTGATATGTTGATATCTAAGGACGGGATATATGACACGGAAACGGACGAGCTGTTCGCCTTTGAGGACGGCACAGCCGCGGTGATCTACATAAATGAGGAAGAATATACGGTGAGGAGACTGGACTATGGCTTTGTTGAATGACGCGGAGCTTGCAAAAGCTATCCGCGGCGGCGAGATAAAAACAGTATATTATTTTTACGGCAAAGACGTAGCTGTTTTGTCGTCGTATACCGAAAGACTGGTGACAAAGCTCGCGGGGAAGGACGAAAACGCTCTGGAGCTTCATCGGCTCGACGGAAGAAAACTGAGTATGAGCGAGCTGTGGGACTGCTGCAATATGCTGCCCTGCTTTTCGGAAAGAGTAGTAGTTACCGTCAACGACCTCAACTGCGACGGCATAGGCAAGGAGGATTTTGACTATATACAAAGTATAGTAAGCGAGCTTCCCGATACTACGACCCTCATATTCTATGCAACGGGAGTTGATCTGTATAAAAACCGCAGATCTCTCACCGACAGGAACGATAAGCTGTGCAAACTGTGCGCCAAGATAGGCGACGCCTGTGAGTTTTCATATAAAACGCCTGCGGAGCTGTCAAAAACGATAGTCGGAAAGGTCAGAAAACTGGGCTGTGAAATGTCGGCGCAGAACGCTTCGTATCTGGCACAGAAATGTCTTTGTGAGCAGGAGGCTGTAAACGCCGAGATAAGCAAGCTTACCGCCTATGCGCAGGGCAGAGAGATAACACAGGAGGATATCGACGCTCTTTGCGCGCACCGTCCCGACGCAGACGCTTTCAGACTGGCAGGCGCGATACTTAAAGGCAGCGCGGACGCGGCTTTCGTTATGATAAACGAGCTTTACGATATGCAGACGCCTACGCAGATGATAATAGCCGCTATGGCAAATTCATTCTGCGATATATATAAGGCAAAAACGGCTATGATGAACAAAAAAAGCATTGCCGACGTCATCAAAGATATGAACTTTCCGAAGAACAGGGAATTTGCTTTGAAGTATGCTTTCAACGACTGCCGCAGCGTCAGCGAGAAAAAACTGCGCCGCTGTATAAACGCTCTGTCGGAGGCGGATACGATGTCAAAGCAGTCAAGAGCGGACAGCAGAATGATACTGGAACGCTGTGTGACCGTTATGTTGGGGAAGTAGTGAAGTGATACACATAGAACAGGCAATAATAGTCGAGGGGAAGTACGATAAGATACATCTCTCGCAGATAGTGGACGCGGTCATAATAGTCACGAACGGGTTCGGAGTATACAAGGATAAGGATATACAGGCTCTTATAAAGCATTATGCGCGCACAACGGGGATAGTCATAATGACAGACAGCGACAGCGCAGGCAGTATGATACGCGGAAGAGTAAAGAGCATAGCAGGCGAGGGCGCAAAGGTTTACAACGCCTATATACCTGAGGTCTACGGCAAGGAAAAAAGAAAAGTATGCCCGTCCAAAGAGGGAAAGCTGGGAGTAGAGGGCATTGAGCCAAGGCTTATATCGGAAGCGCTGCAAAGGTGCGGTATATCTGCCGACAGCAGAAAAGACCGCGAAAGGATAACTATGCAGCAATTCATTCTGGACGGCTTTTCAGGCGGAAAGAACAGCGCCGAAAGACGCAGAAAGCTGTGTGAAGCGCTAGGCGTGCCGCGCGTTTCATCAAAGGCTCTGCTGGAGATAGTGAACTCGGTTATGTCGGCGGACGAATACGGAGAACTTGTCGAAAAGCTGTATAAGCCGTAAAACGGACTTGCAAAACATTTTATACTGTGTTATAATAAAAAGATGAAAGGAGCGACTGATATGCGCGGCGAATATATCGACCTTATTGACCTCAGCGACTATTCCACCGTATGGTGGGAGGATATAGTGGTGCTTGCCCATGAGATAAAGCAGCACCCTGAAAGGTATACGCAAAGATGTGCGGGAAAGATAATGGCAACGCTTTTTTATGAGCCGTCAACAAGAACACAGATGTCGTTTCAAGCGGCTATGCTGAGATTGGGTGGCTCGATAATCGGGTTCGATAATCCGTCAACATCTTCGGTCGCAAAGGGCGAGAACCTCAAGGATACTACAAAGGTCGTAAGTACATACGGAGATATACTTGTTATGCGTCACCCCAGCCCGGGCGCCGTAAAGGCGGCTGCGATATCCGCAGAATGTCCCGTTATAAACGCAGGCGACGGCGGACATCTTCACCCGACGCAGACGCTTACCGACCTTTTGACGCTCTACGAAACCAAAGGCAGGCTGGACGGTCTGACTATCGGTATGTGCGGCGACTTGAAGAACGGCAGAACGGTACATTCGCTGATAAAAGCCATGAGCTGTATGCCGAACAACAGCTTTGTTCTGATATCCACAAAGGAGCTGGAGCTTCCCGATTACATAAAGAAGCTGTTGAAAGAGCATGACGTCAGATACAGAGAGGCAGAAAGGCTGGAGGACGCCATAGGAGAGCTGGACGTTCTTTATATGACGAGGATACAGAGGGAAAGATTTGCTTCCGAGCAGCAGTATCTGGAGCAAAAGGACGTGTACGTTCTCGATGAGGAAAAAATGAAGAAAGCCCGTCCCGATCTGGCGGTGCTTCACCCTCTGCCGAGAGTTGACGAGATAACGATAGGCGTTGACGACGACCCCAGAGCGATGTACTTCAAACAGGCAAACTGCGGTATGTATGTGAGAATGGCGCTCATTCTGCTGATACTGGAAAAGAGCCTGAAGCCTGCGCCGCTTTTCAAGGGCGAGATACGCAGCGACATAAAATGCAGTAACGAAAAGTGTATTACAAATCACGAGAAGTATCTGCCGCATTATTTTGTTGTAAATAACGGGCAGGCTGTGTGTGAATATTGTGACGAGACGACAGAGATATAGTCATCCGGACAAAAGAGATAAAGAGATACGGTCATCAGAAAGGAGAAAACACATATCATGGAGGACAACAGAAACGACGGCAGGTCGACAGAACCTGTCAGGAAGAAAAAGTATAAGATACTATGGGACAGAGTTATCGTTGCCGCGATAGTTCTGATAGTTGTAATAGTTATAATATGCGTGCTGATAAGCGCGCTGGTAGGGGCTGTAAAAAATGCTTTCAAAAAGGACGATGACAGCTCTTCGGTAAAGGCGAACGCGTCGGCGCAGTCATCAATTGCGGACAGCTCGCCTGAAAGCAATAAAGAAGATGAACATATGTTTACGGTCGTTATAGACGCAGGCCACGGAGGAGAGGACATCGGCGCGACTGACTTTTCCGAAACGCGGTACGAAAAGGACGACTGCCTCAGGATAGCGCTGCTGGTAGAGAAATATCTCAAGGAAAAAGATATCGGCGTTATCATGACGCGCAGCGAGGACGTGTACGTTACGCTGGACGAAAGGTGCCGCGTGGCGAACGACGCCGATGCCGCGCTGTTCGTATCGCTGCACAGAAATCTGTATGAGGGAGAAGCTCAGGGCGTCGAGGTATGGGTGAACAACAGCAGACCCGTCGTTGATACTGCTCTTGCACAGAATATTCTGGACGGTATGAAGTCTGTCGGTATCTCGGAGGACAGAGGCGTGAACTATGGATACAGAGGCAACGAGCTTGTGAATTATCAGGTCAACAGAGAGACGGATATGCCGTCGTGCCTTGTTGAAATGGGCTTTATGCAGGACGCGCAGGATAACGAGCTGTTCGATACAAATATTGACGCGTATGCAAAGGCGATAGCGGAAGCTATATATAAAACAGCCTGCGATGCGGGAATGGTAGAGGGGATAGACAGAACTCTGCCGGAGGACAGCAGCGACAGCTCTGATACCTCGTCGTCAGAAGCGGCGTAATGCTGTCAGAAAAATCAACAGAAATAAAAAAGCGTTTGGATATTTTCCAAACGCTTTGATTTATATATGTTATCTGAACACCGCTTCCAGCCTGTAAATGGGAAAGCCTTGTGATGAGAACCGTTCTTCGTACTCGGTGACTATGTTGTTTTCAAAATCACTATTGTGCAGGTCGAGAGATACGTTCTTTATCAGGCAGCCAAAGCGCGACAGCTCTTCAATGGAGAACTCAAAAAAGCCGCGGTTATCGGTCTTTTGATGTATCTCAGCGCCGTCGCACAGCAGTTTTTTGTATATCTCCAAAAAGCGATGGTGTGTCAGCCTGTGAGAGGCGTAGCTCTTTTTTGGAAACGGACAACTGAAATTCAGATACAGCCTGCTTATGCTTTTTTGAGGTATATAACACTCAAGGTATTCGGCCGCGCCGCGCAGGAAGATGAGATTTTTTATATCCTGCTCTATCGCTTTTTCACAGGCAGTAACAAGCACGTTGCTGCTTTTTTCAACGGCAATGAAGTTTATATCGGGACAGCGCTTAGCTATCTCGCAGGCAAACTGACCCTTGCCGCAGCCTATCTCCATATGCACGGGGGCGTTGTTGCCGAAAAGAGCGTGCAGGTCGAGCAGAGAAGAGGTGTCTATCGCCTGAAAATTTCTGTCCTCTCTGTCCATATAGATTATCCTGTCGCCGCACTTTTCCAGACGCTGCTCGAGATTGTTTTTTCTTCTCATTCTCATACGCCGCACCTCACAGATATTTAATGAGCGAGGACGGGTCGCTGCAAGCGTATATCCATTTGTTTGCCGCGCCCTCCAGTATATTGTCATACGGATATACCGTTATCATCACTTCGGCGTCCTTGTCGGCGCTGTATGAGGGAGTAAAGCTGAAGTGGAGCTGCGCCTGCATTTTTTGAGCGAAACGCTTTTCCTCGTCGCTCTCGCTCGTCAGACCGCTTTCAAGATGAAGTCCCGAAAACTTTGCCTGCAAAATGGTCTTGCCGTCCTTTTTTACGACCTTTGACAGCTTCTTGGTCAGCTTGGTCTGCTTTCCGCCCATTCCGTACACAAGCTCTATCGGAGAAGCTCCGAAGCTGCCGTCCGCTACCGCGTCGCCCGATATAGCAACGCAGAAGCCCGAGTCGGAAGTTCCGCCGATATTGTCTATTACGAATGAAAACCGCAGACCGTTTATCATAGCCGCGCCGTTAGAGCAGAATTTCAGACGGGAAAGATCGTTGCTTATGCCGTACTGCTTTTTGAACTCCGCGGCAGTCTTTTTGAAAATATCATTTATCCGTGAACTCAACTTCCGCACCGCCTATCGGTCTGACTGACAGAACATAGCAGCTTCCGTCACCGAAAGCGCCGTTCATGGCAGCAGTAAATCTGTCAAGCTTGGCGTCGGGCACGAATGCTTGTATCGTGCCTGCAAATCCGCCGCCGTGGACTCTGTAAGCTCCCTCGTTTCCCAAAATGCTTTCCGCGAGATATAAGGCTATCGAAAGCCCCTGTTCCTGCGGGGAGGAGGAAGCGAATATGTTTTGCAGATATCGGAAGGAGCTTGCGCCCGACTTCTTTACAAGGTCAAAAAATCCGCCGATATCGTTTTGTATAAGAGCCTGCTCCATTTGCGAGACCCTTTCGTTCTCGTCAAAGTAGTGGAGCGCCCTGAGAACGGCTCTGTCGCCGCAGCTTTTTCTTATTTCGGGTATATGCGCCGTGACCTGTTCTTTTGTTATCTCCCGCAGAACGCTTTTTCCGAAGTGCTCCGCAACGCTCTTCATTTCGGCGGGAATTGCAGCGTACTCGGGGGTCAGGTCGGCATGACTGCCCTTGGTATCCACTATGCAGAGAGAGTATCCGCTGTTTGCAAGGTCAAAGGGTATCTCGTTTATGACAGGAGAGGAGGTATCCTTAAAGTCTATCGTTATAAATCCGCCTACCGACGAAGCCATCTGGTCCATAAGTCCCGACGGCTTTCCGAAGTATTCGTTCTCCGCATATTGAGCTATCTGAGCTATCTTTACGGGCGAAATTTCGCCGCCGTTGTAAAGCCCGTTAAGTATGCTTCCTATAAGCACCTCGAATGCCGCCGATGACGACAGTCCCGAGCCTTTGAGAACATCGGAGGTGGTGTACGCCTTGAAGCCGCCCACCTTGAAGCCGTTTTTTACAAGACCTGCCGCAACTCCTCTCATGAGAGCCGCAGAGGTGTTGTATTCGCTTTCCCTTGCCTCCAGCTCCGAAAGAGAGATGTTGTCCGCCTCATATCCCTCCGATTTTACGAGAATGACATTGTCGTTTGTCGGTACTGCCGCAGCTATAATATCAAGCGATACACCTGCCGCAAGCACCTTGCCGTTGTTATGGTCGGTATGGTTGCCGCCTATCTCGCTTCTGCCGGGAGCCGAGAAGAACCTGATCTCTTCGCCCTCCTGTGTGCCGAAAATACTGCGGAAGCTTTCAAGCGCTCTGGAATATCTTCTGACCTGAGAAGCAGCCGCGCTGCCGTAGATATCATTGAGTGAATATACGCTCATATGGTTTTCCTTTCGTTTTACTGTTCTGAACGGTCATATACTGCAAATGCGGAGAGTACAGCCCTCCGCATTGTCGTTCAAATGTCCGCGTGTGCCCTGTGCAGCTCCTCCGAGTGTTCGTCGGTAAAATCCGCAAGACGCTCTTCCAGCCAGCTCACAAGCTCCTCTCTGCCCTGCGCCGAAAGCTCAAAGCTTGCCTGCGCCTTTATGTCCTCCTGAGATATGCAGTCCGAAGCGAGGTCCTTGTGCCAGACTATGCACGAAAGCTCGCCGTCGGGCGTTATCTTATAGCGGAATATTTTGTGCGCCGAGCCGCTGTACTTATTGCCCTCCTCAAAGTAATGTATCGGGGGGACGGTTATCAGGCTTTTGTTTTCATCGGTCATATCAGTCATTATGATACCCTTATCAGAAGCCGAGTATGCGCTTGAAATCTTCCGAAAGCTTTTCTTCGAGCTGTGCGGCAGCCTCACGCGTATCGCCTATGGTAGTGTAGTACGCTTTTATCTTAGGCTCGGTGCCAGACGGCCTGATTATTACCGAAGCTCCGCCCTCAAGGAAGAATGACAGCACATCGGACTTAGGCAGCGTGATAGCTGTTTTCTCGCCCGTGGCAATATCGATCTTTTCGCTTGCGATGTAGTCGGCAGTTGAAGTTACTTTCAGTCCGCCGATAGTTTCGGGGGTATTTTTGCGCAGGTCTGTCATTATCTCTTTCATGCGCTCCATACCGCTTGCGCCCTCGCATTGGAACGATTTCTGCGTGTGAACATAGTTGCCGTACTTTTTGTAAAGGGCTTTTCTAGCGTCGAGCAAAGATATGCCCTTTGTGCGGTAGAACGCAGCCATTTCGCATATCAGCATGGAAGCTACAACAGCGTCCTTATCTCTTACATACGAGCCTGCAAGGTAGCCGTAGCTTTCCTCGAAGCCGAAGATGTATCTGTTCTCCTCGCCTTTCTTTTCAAGCAGACCTATCTGTTCGCCGATGAACTTGAAGCCCGTGAGTACTTCTATCATCTGAACACCGTATTCTTCGCATATCTTTCTTACTATGTCGGTGGTAACTATCGTCTTTACCGCTATCGGGTCTTTGGGCATAGTGCCGTTTGCGGTACGCTCCGCGCAGATGTATTCAAGCAAAAGCGCGCCTACTTCGTTTCCCGTGAACAGCACATACTCGCCGTCCTTATCGGGAACAGCAATACCTACTCTGTCGCAGTCCGGGTCGGTAGCAAGCAAAAGGTCGGGCTTAACGGTCTTGCAAAGCTCTAAGCCCTTTGCGAGAGCCTCTTTTATCTCGGGGTTGGGGAACGGGCAGGTAGGGAAGTTTCCGTCGGGGTTCTCCTGCTCGGGAACCACCGTAACTTCCGAAACGCCTATCTTTTTAAGTATCGCTCTTACAGGCTTGTTGCCCGTGCCGTTGAGCGGCGTGTACACTACCTTCAGTCCGCTGTCGGCGACCAGATCTGTATGAACGCCGTGCTTTGCGACCTCGTTCAGATATGCGTCGATGACCTCCTGACCTATATATTCTATCATGCCGCTTTTTATGCCGTCCTCAAACGGTATCTTCTTTGCGCTGTATTCGCCGAACATCGGAACGTCGTTTATCTTTCCAATAACGGTGTTTGCAACGTCGAGGGTTATCTGACAGCCGTCCTCGCCGTAAACCTTGTAGCCGTTGTATTTGGCAGGGTTGTGCGAAGCCGTCACCACTATGCCTGCGCTGCACTTAAAGTACCTTACAGCCCATGAAAGCATAGGCGTAGGCATAAGTTCCTTGTAGATGTAGACTTTTATGCCGTTCGCTGCAAGAACGCTTGCTGCTTCCTTTGCAAAAACGTCCGACTTTATGCGGCTGTCGTAAGCGATAGCGGCGCTGCCCTTTTCAAAAGAGCCTTTGATGTAGTCAGCAAGACCCTGCGTAGCTCTCCTTATCGTGTAAACGTTCAGACGGTAAGAGCCTGCGCCTATAACTCCTCTCAGACCGCCCGTGCCGAATTCGAGATCGCGGTAAAATCTGTCCTCTATCGCGTCCTTGTCACCGTCGATAGAGAAAAGCTCCTTGCGAAGATCGGGGTCGTCCACCGCTTTTTTGCACCACAGTTCGTAAAGTTCCATAGAATCCATAAAATTAGCCTCCCTGTTATTATTACGGCTAAGCCGTTTTGAAATTTCAGTATAAAAACACCTACTTACATTATAACAGCAATCTTCAAAACTTGCAAGAGGATTTTTAAATTTTGGGTGATATTTTTGCATAAGACTTGTAATGCGGCGAAAAATGCGCTACAATATATATGTATGGAGGTACGCTTATGGAAAAATGTTACAAAAAGGCCACGGGCAGCTTTAAAAGCGCGAACGGCATAACGGACATAGCTTATTATATATACACGCCGCCGAAAAAGGCAAGAGCGTCTTTGCAGATAGTACACGGCATGAGCGAATTTATCGAAAGATACGAGGACTTTGCCGACTTTTTGTGTTCAAACGGCATAGCGGTGTTCGGCTGCGACCATATAGGTCACGGCAATTCCGTAAAGAAAAGCGAGGACAAAGGGTATTTCTTTACAGCCAAGGGCTGGCGCGATATGATAGCCGACTGCCGCACTATGATGAATATCGGCAGAAAAAGCTTTCAAGGCGTGCCGTATATTATGCTTGGACACAGCATGGGCAGCTTTGTGGCAAGGGCGGCGGCTGTGAAATTCGGCTCTAAAATTGATGCGGCGATATTTTCGGGCACGGGCATTGGTATGCCTGCACTTACGGCGCAGCTTGCGTTTATAGAGACCGTGGCGGCTGCAAAGGGTGACAGATACCGCAGCAAGCTGGTGAACGATATGGCGTTCGGCAAGTATAATTCGCGTATCACAGAGCCTAAAACGCAGTCGGACTGGCTTACGCACGATCACGACAAAATAATAGAATTTCTCTCGGACGAGAAATATGTCGATATGTTCACCGTGAACGGCTTTTTGAACCTGTCAAAGCTGAGCGGTTATGTGAACAGAGACGAGTGGTATGTCGCAGTTCGCAAGGATATGCCGATACTTATGTTTTCGGGAAGTGAAGACCCCGTCGGCGGCTGGGGAGAGGGCGTAAAAGAGGTATACGAGAAGCTTCTGGCGTGCGGCTGTAATGTTTCTTTGAAATTGTACGAGGGCGGCAGACACGAAATGCTCAACGAGACAGACCGCCTCGACGTGTATAAAGATGTGCTTGACTGGATAAACACCATAGCTGAAACGGAGAGTGTGTAAAATGTTTGCAAAGATAAACAGCATAGGACTTCTGGGTCTGAACGCCTATCCCGTATACGTTGAGATAGAAGCGAGCAGGGGACTTGAAAGCTTAGATATAGTCGGTCTTGCGGACGTGGCAGTAAAGGAGAGCCGTGAGAGGATAAGGAGCGCGTTTCGTTCCTCGCAGATACAGTTCCCCAAGCAGAGGATAATGATAAACCTCGCCCCTGCCGACGTGAAAAAATCAGGCTCGGTGCACGACCTGTCTATTGCCGCGGCGCTTATGACCGTGCTGGGACTGTTTTCAGAAAAGAGGATAGAACGCGCGGCGTTCATAGGAGAAGTATCGCTCGGCGGCGAAACAAGAGGCGTGAACGGAGTTCTTCCAATGACGCTGCTTGCAAAAAACATCGGTATGGAAGAGATATATGTGCCTTCCGACAACGCGTTTGAAGCGTCGGTAGTGGACGGAATAAAAGTATACGGCGTCAATTCTCTCGGCGAGTTGGCTATGCACCTTTGCGATAAGG
Organism: uncultured Clostridia bacterium; assembly: GCA_947631995.1. Taxonomy (GTDB): domain Bacteria; phylum Bacillota; class Clostridia; order Oscillospirales; family Ruminococcaceae; genus UBA7477. The sequence continues at coordinate 15,631 of CANRNT010000028.1, forward strand.
TGCATATCGAGCCGATGAAAAGATATGAGGTCAATGATACCGATTATTTTTCCGATCTGGATTTTGCTGATGTAAAGGGTCAGCAGACGGCGAAAAAGGCTTTGGAGATAGCCGCGTGCGGCGGTCACAACGTGCTTATGGTGGGCGCGCCGGGCGCGGGCAAAAGTATGCTTGCAAAGCGTATGCCCTCCATACTGCCGAGAATGACGTTCGAGGAAAGTATTGAAACCACGAATATCCATAGCATTTCGGGTATACTTGACCCCAAAACGCCGCTTATAACCAAAAGACCTTTCCGCTCGCCGCACCATACGATCTCGCCTGCGGGGCTGAGCGGCGGAGGCTCTGTTCCGCGACCCGGAGAGATATCTCTCGCGCATAACGGCCTGCTGTTTTTGGACGAGCTTGCGGAGTTTTCAAGACCGACGCTGGAGATACTCCGCCAGCCGCTGGAGGATCAGAAGGTCACGATATCGAGGGTGTCGGGAAGCATAACATATCCCTGCTCGATAATGCTGATAGCCGCTATGAACCCCTGTCCCTGCGGATATTACGGTCACCCGACAAAGAAGTGCATATGTACGCAGAAGCAGGTGGCAAATTATCTTTCAAAGGTCAGCGGGCCCGTGCTTGACAGGTTCGATATACATATAGAGGTCGCGCCCGTGGAGTACGACAGCCTTTCGTCCTCCGCAAAAGAGGAAAGCTCCGCCGCCATAAGGGAAAGAGTGCAAAAAGCCCGTGAGATACAGAACAGACGCTATAAGGGAACGGATATCACCTGCAACGCAAGAATAACTTCGGATATTCTCCACGAGGTATGCCCCGTCTCGGACGACGCCAACGAGCTGCTCAAGGGAGTGTTCGACAGGCTGGGTCTTTCCGCAAGAGCATACGACAGGATACTCAAGGTAGCGCGGACTATCGCGGATATGGACAGCTCGGATATCATAGAGAAAAAACATATTGCTCAGGCTGTTCAGTACAGAAGCCTTGACCGTAAATACTGGAATTGATAATATCAGATAATCAATTTACGAAAATTTTACAAAATTGCGATTGTGCAAAATTTCTATCCGACCATACTTTCCGAAGAGAAAATATGGTCGTTTTGCCGTTTCGGCGAAAAAGGGCTTTTTTCTCCTTGACTTGAAATGTGCATTAATATATAATTGTACAATGTATCATAATGGATAATCAGCACCCTGCGGCAGAAAAAATATGCCGCTGAAATGCAATTCTAATTAAGGAGTGATCATGCCTATGGTAAATGTCAAGGACGTAAAGCTTGGCAAAAACGTGCGCAAGAGCTTCGCAAAGATCAACGAAGTTCTCGAGATGCCGAACCTTATCGAGGTACAGAAAAAATCGTACAACTGGTTCATTACCGAAGGTCTTACGGAGGTATTCAGAGATATGCCCCCTATCACCGACTATAACGGTACTCTCGAGCTGACCTTTACGGGCTTCAGGTTCAAGGACGAACTGAAGTATACCATTGCTGAATGCAAGGAGCGCGACGTTACTTACGCCGCCAGCCTTATGGTGGGTACAAAGCTCGTCAACAAGGAAAACGACCTTATTACCGAGTCGGAAGTGTTCATGGGAGATTTCCCGCTCATGACCGACAGCGGAACGTTCGTAATAAACGGCGCGGAGCGTGTAGTTGTATCACAGCTCGTGCGTTCACCGGGCGTTTATTTTTCGTGCGATAAGGACAAGTCCGGAACGGATCTTTTCAAGTCGCAGATAATCCCCAACAGGGGAGCATGGCTCGAATACGAAATGGATGCCAATCACTGTACATGGGTGCGTATAGATAAAAACAGAAAGATACCTCTTACGGTATTTATAAGAGCTCTGGGAGTAGGCACTAACGAAGAGATCGCGGAGCTTTTCGGCAACGACGAAAGACTGGAGCAGACTATACTTCAGCGTGATTCGGAGATATACCCCGATTCGGAGACCTTCCGCAACGAGGCTCTTCTCGAGATATACAGAAAGCTCCGTCCGGGCGAACCGCCGACGGTAGAGAGCGCGCAGACACATCTGAACAACCTGTTCTTCGATGCTAAGAGATACGACCTTTGCAGGTTCGGAAGATATAAGTATAACAAGAAGCTCGGTCTGGCGCAAAGACTTGCCAACAAGAGACTTTCAAGACCTGTTGCAGACCCGATGACAGGCGAGCTTCTCGCCGACGCAGGCGACTTTATAGATAAAAAGAGAGCCGAAGAGATCGAGCAGGCGGGCGTAATGGAGGCGTATGTAAACGTCGAGGTAAAGGAATATGTGCCCTCCGCTTCTGGAGAGCTCGTTCTCAAGACCGAGGAAAAGGAAGTAAAGATCATAGGCAGCGGCATGGTCGATATAAGCGGCTATGTAGAGGGAGATCTGGAGCAGTACGGAATAAACGAGAAGGTATCCTTCCCCGTGCTGAAGGAGATACTCGAGAATACCGAAAAGGACGAGCTTATCGACGAGATAAGAAGACGTGCCGATGACCTTATACCAAAGCATATAACTGTCGATGATATAATAGCTTCCATATCCTACTACCTCAACCTCATCGACGGCGTCGGTGAGACCGACGATATAGACCACCTCGGCAACAGACGTATAAGATGTGTGGGAGAGCTTTTGCAGAACCAGTTCAGGATAGGCTTTACCAGAATGGAAAAGGTAGTCCGCGAAAGAATGAATACCCAGACGCAGGATTCGGGTTCGCTCACACCGCATAACCTTATAAATATCAAGCCCATAACCGCAGCGATAAAGGAGTTCTTCGGTTCCTCGCCGCTGTCGCAGTTCATGGATCAGACAAACCCTCTTGCGGAGCTTACTCATAAGAGAAGGCTTTCCGCTCTCGGCCCCGGCGGTCTTTCAAGAGACAGAGCAGGATTTGAGGTAAGAGATGTTCACTATTCCCACTACGGAAGAATGTGCCCGATAGAAACGCCTGAAGGTCCTAATATCGGACTTATATCATACCTTGCTTCGTTTGCGCGCATAAATAAGTACGGCTTTATTGAAGCTCCGTACAGACGCGTTGACAAGGAAACAGGAGTAGTTACCGACGAGGTAGTCTATATGACAGCCGATATGGAGGATAACTACATGGTGGCGCAGGCTAACGAGCCGCTCACCGAGGACGGAAAGTTTGTCAACGATAAGGTAAAGGGACGTTTCCGCGACCAGATACTCGAAATAGATAAGAATAAGATAGACTTTATGGACGTGTCACCGAAAATGGTAGTTTCCGTTGCAACGGCTATGATACCGTTCCTCGAGAACGACGACGCGAACCGTGCACTTATGGGCTCTAACATGCAGCGTCAGGCTGTGCCTCTGCTCAAAACGGAAGCTCCTATAGTCGGAACGGGCATGGAGTATAAGGCTTGTCTTGACTCGGGAGTAGCCGTGGTATCTACGGAAGGCGGAGTTGTAGAGAGCGTAAGCGCGGATAAGATAGTTGTCCGCGAGGACAGCGGCAATGTGCATACCTATGACCTCATCAAGTTCAAAAGGTCAAATGCGGGTACCTGCACCAACCAGCGTCCTATCGTCGATAAGGGCGAAAGGATAGAGGCTCATCAGGTAATAGCCGACGGCCCTGCGACCTGCAACGGAGAGATATCTCTCGGAAAGAACGCCCTCATAGGCTTTATGACCTGGGAAGGCTATAACTACGAGGACGCCGTACTGCTCAACGAAAATCTTGTAAAGCAGGATAAGTATACGTCTATCCATATAGAAGAGTATGAGACCGAATGCCGCGATACCAAACTCGGCGCTGAGGAGATAACAAGAGATATACCCAATGTTGGCGACGACGCTCTCAAGGATCTCGACGAGAACGGTATCATAAGAATAGGCGCAGAGGTAAGAGCGGGCGATATACTCGTCGGCAAGGTAACGCCTAAGGGCGAGACCGAGCTTACCGCGGAGGAAAGGCTCCTCAGAGCGATATTCGGAGAAAAGGCAAGAGAGGTAAGAGACAGCTCGCTTAAAGTTCCTCACGGTGAAGCAGGCGTTATTATAGACGTCAAGATATTCACCAGAGATAACTGCGACGAGCTCGCACCGGGCGTAAATAAGCTGGTAAGATGTTATATCGCCCAGAAGCGTAAGATATCCGTCGGAGATAAAATGGCGGGCCGTCACGGAAACAAGGGCGTTGTTTCACGCATACTCCCGCAGGAGGATATGCCGTTTCTGGAGGACGGTACGCCGCTCGATATATGCCTGAACCCCCTCGGCGTTCCGTCGCGTATGAATATCGGTCAGGTGCTTGAAGTACACCTCGGCATGGCTGCAAAGAAGCTTGGCTGGAATATCATGACGCCCGTATTCGACGGCGCGCATGAGGCGGATATAAGAGAATGTTTCCGCGAGGCAGGTCTGCCGGAGGACGGAAAAACAGTCCTTTACGACGGACGCACGGGAGAAAAGTTCGATAACCGTATAACAGTCGGCTATATGTACTATCTCAAGCTGCATCACCTCGTTGACGATAAGATACACGCGCGTTCGGTAGGACCTTATTCGCTCGTAACTCAGCAGCCGCTCGGCGGTAAAGCTCAGTTCGGCGGACAAAGATTCGGAGAAATGGAAGTTTGGGCGCTCGAGGCTTACGGCGCGGCTTATACGCTTCAGGAAATACTGACAGTCAAGTCGGACGATACCGTAGGAAGAGTAAAGACCTATGAGGCGATAGTCAAGGGTCAGAACGTTCCGAAGGCGGGTATACCCGAATCCTTTAAGGTGTTGATAAAAGAGATGCAGTCGCTGTGTCTGAATATGAAAGTGCTTGACGCGAACCTCGAGGAGATAGACATCAAGCAGAGCTTTGACGACGATGATATACCCGTGCGCGAGGCAGCTATCAGCGACGAGGTATCGTTCGTTGACGACGGCACGGGAGATCAGTACGGAGATATAGAAGATCTGGACGATCTCGAGGACGGCGCAGAAGGATACGAGGACGACGGCGATTACGACGAAGTTGACGACTATCTCGATGATGAAGCCGAAGAAGATTTCGGCGAAGAGTCAGATGACGATCCCGAGGGAGAGGACGAGTAATGCCGATCCGTTAAGGATCGCCGACCGCACGACTTAATGTTGATCGAATAAATCAGAAAGAGGGTTCGCAATTTGGAGTTTAAAGCTTTTGATTCAATAAAAATAGGTCTTGCATCACCCGAGATGATAAGAGATTGGTCTTACGGCGAGGTAACAAGACCGGAAACAATAAACTATCGTACACAGAAGCCTGAAAGAGACGGCTTGTTCTGCGAAAAGATATTCGGACCGACCAAGGACTTTGAATGTCATTGCGGAAAGTATAAAAAGGTGCGCTTCAAAGGTATGGTGTGCGAGCGCTGCGGAGTTGAGGTAACAAGAGCAAAGGTGCGCCGTGAAAGAATGGGTCACATTGAGCTTGCCGCGCCCGTGTCGCATATATGGTACTTCAAGGGTACGCCGTCAAGGATAGGTCAGATACTCGAGATATCCCAGAAAAGACTCGAAGAGGTTCTGTATTTCACAAAGTATATCGTTATAGACCCGGGCAATACCCCGCTGGAAAAAGGCTCGCTTCTCAGCGAGAGCGATTACAGAGCGGCTGTCGAGAAGTATGACGACAGCTTCAGAGTGGGTATGGGAGCCGAGTCTATACAGGAGTTGCTGCGCGAGTACAGCAGCGACAGATACGATATGTTCCGCAGAAAGCTTGAGAGCGACGGCAGACTTTCTCTCAGCGACGAGCAGAAGAGAAAGTGCGAAATGTGTGCTAAGCTTTCCGACGAGGCAAGAGCTAAGTGCGCAGGCTGCAAGAGTATCGAGAGCGACGGAGAAGAGTGTGAGGACTGCGAGCTTATCGGCTGCCGCAATGAGGATCTTCTCGATATAAGACAATGCGACTGTAAGCATTGCCCCGTATGCGAGGAGATACCCGAGGAGGAATGGAAGGATAACCTCGAAATGGTCGCCGATGAGCTGAAGGAAGAGCTGAAAGACCTTTCTTCCGGTCAGAAGCGCCTGAAACTGCTTAAAAGACTGGAGATAGTTGAAGCGTTCAGACTTTCGGGAAATAAGCCTGAGTGGATGATACTCAACGCTATCCCTGTTATCCCGCCCGAGCTGAGACCTATGGTGCTTCTGGACGGCGGACGTTATGCGACCAGCGATCTCAACGACCTCTACAGAAGAGTTATAAACAGAAATAACAGACTTAAAAGAATGCAGGAGCTGGAAGCCCCCGAGATAATCGTCAGAAACGAGAAAAGAATGCTTCAGGAAGCCGTTGACGCGCTCATAGACAACGGCAGACACAGCAGACCCGTTACAGGACCTAACGGAAGAGCGTTCAAATCGCTTTCGGATATGCTCAAGGGCAAGCAGGGACGTTTCCGTCAGAACCTGCTCGGTAAGCGTGTTGACTATTCGGGACGTTCCGTTATCGTTGTCGGACCTGAGCTGAAAATGTATCAGTGCGGTCTGCCAAAGGAAATGGCTCTTGAACTGTTCAAACCGTTCGTTATGAAAAGGCTTGCGGATACAAATCCGAACATCAATATAAAATCTGCCCGCAAAAAGGTGGAAAGAGCAGAGCCGGAGGTCTGGGACGCCCTCGAGAACGTTATCCAGAGCCACCCCGTAATGCTCAACCGCGCGCCTACCCTCCACAGGCTCGGAATACAAGCGTTTGAACCCGTGCTGGTAGAGGGCAGAGCAATAAAGCTCCACCCGCTTGTTTGTACCGCGTTCAACGCCGACTTTGACGGCGACCAGATGGCTGTGCACGTTCCGCTCTCCGCGGAGGCGCAGGCGGAAGCAAGATTTCTTATGCTTGCGGCTAATAACCTGTTAAAACCGTCGGACGGACGGCCTGTTGCAGTTCCGTCACAGGATATGCTGCTCGGATCGTATTATCTGACACTTCTCAGACCTCTCGATCACCAGCTCGATAAGGAGCTCGAGGATATGAGAGATCAGCTCGAAGCGGCCAAGGCAAGTCTCAAAAATGAGGAGGATCCCGATAAAAAGGCAGAGCTTCAGGCGGAGATCGATGAGATGTCTGCAAAGCTCGTAAGAAAGGACGGCTTCTCAAAGAACGATCCGTATATCAAAATGGTGGACGATAACGGGCAGCTCAACGTTAAGGTGTTCCGCGACGTTAACGAAGCAAGAATGGCTTACGACGCTAAGGCTGTAACGCTACAAGAGCCTATAAAGGTAAGGATATCAAAGAAAGCGGGAGAGAAACAGGTATCAAAGCTTATAGACGCTACCGTCGGCAGGCTTATCTTCAACGAGATAATCCCGCAGAACCTCGGCTATGTTGACAGAACGATAAGCGAAAAGGAGCTGGACCTTGAGATATCTTTCCTTGTAAAGAAGAAGGAGCTTTCAAGCATAATCGAAAAGTGTATCCGTATACACGGCACGACCACCACTTCCGAGGTGCTCGATAAGATAAAGGCTCTCGGCTATAAGTACTCCACTAAGTCGGGTCTTACAGTCGCGGTGTGCGACGCCGTTATACCGCCGCAGAAGAAAGCTATAATCGAAGCCGCCGACGAAAAGGTAGCCAAGATGTATAAGAACTATAACAGAGGTCTTATCTCCGAAGAGGAGAAGTCCAAGCAGTTCGCCGATATATGGAATCAGGCGACCGAGGACGTTACTTCGGCGCTTATAGCAAATCTTAATAAATATAATCCTATAAATATGATGGCAGATTCGGGAGCACGTGGTTCTATCAACCAGATGAGACAGCTCGCAGGTATGAGAGGACTTGTTGCAAATACATCGGGTTCAACTATCGAAATGCCTATCAGAGCCAACTACCGTGAGGGTCTTAACATACTCGAATACTTCATCTCCTCCAGAGGAGCAAGAAAGGGTCTTGCAGATACGGCTCTGCGTACAGCAGACTCGGGTTACCTTACAAGACGTCTGGTGGACGTTTCGCAGGACGTTATAATCCGTGAGGACGACTGCGGTACTACTTCGGGTATAGAGGTGTTCGATATCAAGAGCGGAAACGCCGTTATAGAGCCTCTGACGGAAAGACTCGTCGGCAGATACCTCGTCGAGGATATCAAGGATACCAAGACGGGCGAGATGATAGTATCCCATAATAAGCTCATGGACGATAAGGACGCCAAAAAGGTAGTCGCTCTTCTCGAGGAACAGGGCAGGAACAGCATAGAGATAAGAAGCGTGCTCCAGTGTAAAGCCAAGCACGGTGTCTGCGCTAAATGCTACGGCGCTAACCTCGCAAACGGCAAGACCGTTACTACGGGAGAAGCAGTCGGCATAATTGCGGCGCAGTCCATAGGCGAACCCGGTACTCAGCTTACGATGAGAACGTTCCATACGGGTGGTATCGCCAACGCGGAGGATATCACACAAGGTCTGCCCCGTGTTGAAGAACTGTTCGAGAGCAGACGTCCTAAAGGAGCTGCCACTATAACAAGAATAGCAGGCGTGTGCAGTATCGAGGAGATAAAGAAGATAAAGCAGGTCACCGTTACGAGCGATGAGCTTGACGTTGACAGTGAGGAGCCGCGCAAGGAGGTATATACCATACCTTACGGTCAGAAGATGAGGGTTGTTGAAGGACAGAGAGTGTCCGCAGGAGAACCTCTCACCGAGGGCTCTATATATCCGGGCGATATACTCGCCGTAAACGGCATAAAGGCTGTTCAGAACTATATCATCACAGAAGTACAGAAGACCTACCGTTCGCAGGGCGTTGATATCAACGATAAGCACGTTGAGGTAATAGTGCGCCAGATGATGAAGAAGGTAAAGGTAGAGGACAGCGGAAGCAGCTATCTGCTCCCCGGCTCGCTCGTCGATAAGAACGAGATAGCCGAGATAAACGCTCAGATACAGGAGGAGATAGACGCGGGCGTTGAGGGCGCAGCTCTTGTAACGACCGTGCCGGTATTGCAGGGTATCACAAAGGCTTCGTCCAATTCCGACAGCTTTATGTCAGCGGCTTCGTTCCAAGAAACGACGAAAGCTCTTACCGACGCCGCTATCAGAGGAAAGACCGATAAGCTCTCAGGTCTTAAAGAGAACGTCATTATCGGTAACCTCATACCCGCAGGTACGGGAATGGATATCTATAACGACGTCGAGATAAGAAAGAACGAAAGCTATATCGACCACGCGGCACAGTTCAATAACTGATAATTTCCGCCTCGGGAGCGTTCATCAGACGGTGAGCGCTCCCGTTTTTTACGTTTTCGTGCAAGCAAAAGCCTTGAAAAGTTACATTTTTATGCAGGATTTCAGGCATAAATGTATTGACAAACGTCCAAAACTATTATATAATAATAAAGTATGCTGGCGTAAAGTCTGCTTTTTGCGGACTTTTTGGGCATAAATTTTAAAGGAAAGGAGAGAGATCATGCCAACCTTTAACCAGTTAGTTCGTAAGGGCAGAGATGTGCTTGCGGTCAAGTCTACCGCTCCCGCGCTCCAGAAGGGCTACAACTCAAAGAAGAAGATAGCTATCGACCAGAGCTGTCCCCAGAAGAGAGGCGTTTGTACTGCGGTAAGAACTGCAACGCCGAAGAAGCCTAACTCGGCTATGCGTAAGATCGCCAGAGTAAGACTGACAAACGGCAACGAGGTAACGGCGTATATCCCCGGAATAGGTCATAACCTTCAGGAGCACTCCGTTGTTCTCATAAGAGGCGGACGTGTAAAGGACCTCCCCGGTGTGCGTTACCACATCATCAGAGGAACACTCGATACACAGGGCGTTGCCAAGAGAATGCAGGCGCGTTCAAAGTACGGCGCAAAGAGACCTAAGGCAGGAGCAGCCAAGTAAGTTTGCTGAAGCTCAAAGAATGATCATGTTAAACTCATTGCCGCGTTAAAAGCGCGGAGACCACAGTGAATGTGGAATGTTGATATATATTAACTTCTGCAAGCGCTGACGGGGCAGCTATAAGCGCAGATAACGGCGCGAGGAGCTGAGCGAGTACCTGTGAATTCATTATTTTGTGAAGGAGGGAATAATAGTGCCAAGAAGAGGTAAGGTTGCTAAGAGAGATGTGCTTCTCGATCCTATCTACAACTCCAAGCTCGTTACAAGGCTTGTGAACAATATTATGCTCGACGGCAAAAAGGGCGTTGCGCAGAAGATAGTTTACGGCGCGTTCGAGATAGTAGAGGAAAAGTCGGGAAAACCCGCTCTCGAAATGTTTGAAGCAGCAATGGAAAACATCATGCCCAGTCTTGAAGTAAAGGCACGCCGTGTAGGCGGTGCAACATATCAGGTCCCGATGGAGGTTCGTCCCGAAAGACGTCAGACTCTCGGACTGAGATGGATAACCAAGTATGCACGTCTGAGAAATGAGCAGACAATGAAAGAAAGACTGGCAAACGAGATACTCGATGCTGTAAACGGCGTCGGCGGCTCGGTAAAGAAGCGTGAGGATACTCACAAGATGGCAGAAGCCAATAAGGCTTTCGCACACTACAGATGGTAATTTAAACAGGAGGAAACTATGGCAAGAGAGTGTTCATTGCAGAATACCAGAAATATTGGTATCATGGCACATATCGATGCCGGTAAGACGACTACTACCGAGCGTATCCTGTTTTATACCGGTATCAACCATAAAATAGGTGAAACACACGACGGCGCAGCTACCATGGACTGGATGGAGCAGGAGCAGGAAAGAGGTATAACGATCACCTCCGCCGCTACCACCTGCTACTGGAAAGGTCACAGACTGAACATCATAGATACCCCGGGCCACGTTGACTTCACAGTTGAAGTTGAGCGTTCGCTCAGAGTTCTGGACGGTTCGGTAACGGTGCTTTGCGCAAAGGGCGGTGTTGAACCGCAGACAGAAACGGTTTGGCGTCAGGCAAATAACTATAAAGTCCCCAGAATGGTGTATGTCAATAAGATGGATATCATGGGCGCGGACTTTTACCGTGTGCTTGAAATGCTCCATACCAGACTGAAATGCAACGCTGTTCCCATACAGCTCCCGATAGGCTCTGAGGATACCTTCAAGGGTATCATAGACCTCGTTGAGATGAAAGCGTATGTTTATTACGACGACCTCGGCAAGGATATAAGAGTTGAAGAGATACCCGAGGATATGAAAGAGCTCGCCGAGAAATATCACGGCGAAATGGTAGAGCACGTTGCCGAGCAGGACGAGGCTCTTATGGAAAAGTACTTTGAAGAAGGTACCCTTTCCATAGACGAGATAAAATCCTGTATAAGAAAATCGACGATTGCAAATACGATGGTACCCGTTACCTGCGGTACTTCGTACAGAAATAAGGGAGTTCAGAAGCTCCTCGACGCTATCATTGACTATATGCCCGCTCCTACGGACGTTCCCGATATAAAGGGCGTAAACCCCGAAACAGGCGAAGAGTGTACAAGACCGTCCTCCGATGACGCGCCTTTCGCAGCTCTCGCATTCAAGATAGCTACTGACCCGTTCGTTGGTAAGCTGTGCTTCTTCAGAGTTTATTCGGGCGTGCTCAACTCGGGAAGCGGCGTTTATAACGCTACCAAGGATAAAGAGGAAAGAATAGGACGTATCGTTCAAATGCACTCCAACCACAGAAAGGATATCGAAAAGGTGTATTCCGGAGATATCGCGGCCGCGGTAGGTCTCAAGAATACTACCACCGGCGATACGCTGTGCGATGAGAAAAATCCCGTTATCCTCGAATCCATGGAGTTCCCCGAGCCTGTTATCCAGCTCGCTATCGAGCCTAAGACTAAAGCAGGTCAGGAAAAAATGGGTATCGCGCTTTCAAAGCTCGCCGAAGAAGACCCGACCTTCAGAACATGGACTGACGAGGAAACAGGTCAGACCATCATCGCAGGTATGGGCGAGCTTCACCTTGAAATAATCGTTGACAGAATGCTGCGTGAGTTCAAGGTAGAGGCAAACGTAGGCGCGCCGCAGGTCGCTTATAAGGAAACTATCACAAAAATGGCTGACGTTGACCATAAGTACGCCAGACAGTCGGGCGGTAAAGGTCAGTACGGTCATGTTAAGATCAAGGTCGAGCCTAACGAGTCCGGAAAGGGCTATGAGTTCATAAACTCGGTTGTCGGAGGCGCTATCCCCAAGGAGTATATCCCTGCTGTTGACAAGGGTATACAGGGAGCTATGAAAGCAGGCGTCCTCGCAGGCTATCAGGTAGTTGACGTAAAGGTAACTCTTTACGACGGCTCTTACCACGAGGTCGACTCTTCCGAAATGGCGTTCTCTATCGCCGGTTCTATGGCGTTCAAGGAGGCTATGAGAAAGGGCGCAGCCGTTATACTCGAGCCTATAATGAAAGTTTCGGTATTCGTTCCCGAGGACTTTATGGGCACGGTAATAGGCGACCTCAACTCAAGACGTGGACAGATACTCGGTCAGGAAGTAAATAACGGTACGGCGCAGGTAGACTCGCTCGTTCCGCTTTCCGAAATGTTCGGATACTCCAACGACCTCAGATCCAAAACGCAGGGAAGAGGTAACTATACTATGGAGCCGCACAGCTATACGCAGGTTCCTAAGAACATCGCGGAGAAGATAATCTCTACAAGAAATAAGAGCGACGAAGAATAATTTTCAATTCGGACTTGCTTTTTGTAAACCAATCTGTTATAATGTAGATAATGTACTCATTGACAGATATGAACAACTTGAATTTTAAGGAGGAAAATCCAATGGCAAAGGCAAAATTTGAACGTACCAAGCCGCACGTTAATATTGGTACTATCGGTCACGTTGACCACGGCAAGACTACTCTTACAGCAGCTATCACAAAGGCTCTCGCTATGCAGGGTCTTGCAGAGAAGAAGGACTATGCTAATATCGACTCTGCTCCCGAGGAGAGAGAAAGAGGTATAACCATCAACACCGCTCACGTTGAGTATGAGACTAAGAACCGTCACTATGCTCACGTTGACTGCCCGGGCCACGCCGACTATGTAAAGAACATGATCACAGGCGCAGCTCAGATGGACGGCGCTATCCTCGTTGTTGCAGCTTCCGACGGACCTATGGCTCAGACAAGAGAGCATATACTGCTCGCTCGTCAGGTTGGCGTTCCTGCAATAGTTGTATTCATGAACAAGGCTGACCAGGTTGACGACGATGAGCTTCTCGAGCTCGTTGAAATGGACATCAGAGAGCTTCTCGATAAGTATGAGTTCCCCGGCGACGAGACTCCTATCATCAAGGGCTCTGCTCTTGCAGCTCTCGAGGCTCCCGATGACCTCAGCGATCCCGCTTACGCACCTATACTCGAGCTTATGGACGCTGTTGACAGCTTCATTCCTACTCCTGAGCGTAAGTCCGATCTTCCGTTCCTTATGCCTGTTGAGGAAGTATTCACCATCACAGGCCGTGGTACTGTTGCTACCGGTAGAGTTGAGAGAGGTCAGCTCAACAACGGCGACGAAGTTGAGATAATCGGTCTTACCGAAGAGAGAAAGAAGACCGTTGTTACCGGTATCGAGATGTTCAGAAAGATACTCGACTACGCTGAGGCAGGCGACAACATAGGCGCTCTGCTCCGTGGTATCCAGAGAACTGAGATCGAAAGAGGACAGGTTCTCTGCAAGCCGGGTTCTATCCACCCCCATACCAAGTTCAAAGGTCAGGTTTACGTTCTGAAGAAGGAAGAGGGCGGACGTCATACTCCTTTCTTCAATAACTACAGACCGCAGTTCTATTTCAGAACTACCGACGTTACCGGCGTTATCTCGCTTCCTGCCGATAAGGAAATGTGCATGCCCGGCGATAACGTTGAAATGGACGTTGAGCTTATCCAGCCGATAGCTATCGAAGAGGGTCTTCGTTTCGCTATCCGTGAAGGCGGCAGAACCGTTGGTTCAGGCGTCGTTATAGCTATCAACGAATAATTTCACTTTGTGAATATGCGCAGTATGATGAAAGTCGTACTGCGCTTTATTTTTCCTCTTGAAAATACCCAACAAATGTGATATAATGATATAAATAGAGATTTGTTTACTATATCTGCTCTGCTATTGGGGGAGACCCTTTTGGAAAAGGGTCTTCCCCCAAGCCCCCTCACTAAAA
>CANRNT010000029.1 GCA_947631995.1 uncultured Clostridia bacterium
GTGTAAAAAACGTGTAAGCAAAATAGTAAACCCTCAATTATTTGAGGGTTTATTTATATATGGTGGAGATGAGGGGAGTCGAACCCCTGTCCGAAAACCCGTCCGAACGAATTTCTACGAGCGTAGTCTGTTATTTCGGCAAAAGCCGTTTCCCTCTTGCAGCCGCAAACAGACACGCAGCCGAAAGAGGTAGACTGTAATGCACTCTGCGGTCACAGTCATCGCCGCAGAGCGTTCACCACTAGTCGACGCCTGCCAAGAGCCGTGGTACTCTCAGGGCAGACGGGCGCTGCGATTAGGCAGCAGCCAATTCAAATGAGTTGTTGTCGTTTGAATTTAGAAAGTTGTGACTTTGAAGAGCGTTCACTACTCTGCTCGCTTATCGTACTTTCAGATCCCCGTCGAAACCATTACATCCCCTTATTTGTTGCGTTCCTTTACCGCGCGTTCGATCTCTCGCTGTGCAGCCTTTTTAGCCATATCGTCGCGCTTGTCGTGAAGCTGTTTGCCCTTGCACAAAGCAAGCTGCATTTTCACTTTGCCGCCTTTGAAGTACAGCGATAGCGGCACGAGCGTCAGCCCCTGCTGGCGTACCTCGTTGAAAAGACGTATTATCTCGCGCTTATGCAAAAGCAGCCTGCGTACCCGAAGCGGGTCGCGGTTGAAGATGTTGCCCTTCTCGTATGGCGATATGTGCATTTGCCGCACGAACATCTCGTAGTCCTCAATGCTGCACCAGCTGTTCTTCAGATTAACGCCGCCGCTGCGGATAGACTTGACCTCGGTGCCGACCAGCTCGATGCCGCATTCAAGTGTTTCAAGTATGAAATATTCGTGCCGCGCCTGCCTGTTCTCGGCGATGATTTTTATGCCTTTGCTGTCAGCCATATCCTCAGCTCCTTTCGTTTGTCTTTAGGTCAGTACATTATGATAACACACTTTTCGCGGTTTGTCAAGGGGTAAAATAAGCCGCAAGGATAGCACCCTACTTTACGCAAGCGTTTAGTTTCTTGACATGATTTTATAGTTAGCGCGAAATATGGAATTATATCTTCTTGCCTCTTGCCTCTTAATCTCTTGCCTCTAAAAGGTGAACGGTCTCACGCAAAAGCCGTGAAACCGTTTCTTACTTTTTTTAATCTTTGACCTCTTGCTTCTGATAGCACTCAAAAACTTTCTCAACCTTCTCCTTATCAGGCTTTGGCGTTATGAGGCTTACCAAAGGCACTACCACAAGACCCAGAAGCATTGCGAACGCGCCTGCGTTTATGGGCGAGGCAAGACTGAGCTTTCCTATCGTCATGGGCAGGTCAAGATTGCCTATCTTCAGCGTGTACAGGCACATATGTACAACAGTTATGCCAACGCCGCAGATGAAGCTCGCCCATACCGCCGCTTTGGTAACGCCTTTCCAGAACAGTCCGTACATAAACGGTGCCAGGAACGCACCTGCCAGCGCGCCCCACGAGATAGACATCAGCGTTGATATTATCGTCTGCGGATTGTCAAGCGTGAATATCGCAAGGACTACCGAAACTATCAGGAACACCGCAATGAATATCCTCATTATCAGTACCTGCTTTTTCTCGTCCATTTTTTCTTTCATAATTGGCTTTACAAGGTCAAGCGTCAAAGTCGAAGATGACGTCAGCACCAAGGACGACAGCGTTGACATAGACGCCGAGAGCACCAGAACTATAACTATTCCGAACAGTATGTCGGGGAGCTTTTCCATCATTGACGGCACGATAGCGTCAAAGCCGCCGACAGGGCTGCCTGCTGCGTCTTTCTCAACAAACAGTCTGCCGAAGCCGCCGAGGAAGTAGCAGCCGCCTGCAACTATTACAGCGAAAACCGTCGAAACGATAGTACCTATCTTTACGGCTCTGTCGTCTTTTATCGCATAGAATTTCTGTACCATCTGCGGCAGACCCCAAGTGCCGAGCGAGGTGAGTATTACAACGCCCAGCAGGTTTATCGGGTCGGGACCCAGAATGCTGTTGAACAGACCCGTCTCGCCGCTGTCGGTGGGTATCTCTCCCATAGCGTTTATAGAAGATGTAAGTCCTCCGTGCTGATCGAGTACCGCAAGCACCACAGCCACTATGCCCACCAGCATGAACACGCCCTGCACAAAGTCGTTCATAGCAGTTGCCTTGTATCCGCCTATGATAACATATATCGCGGTAAATACAGCCATGCCTATAATGCAGTATTTATAAGGTATGCCGAAGCCCTTTTCAAACAGTCTTGAAAGGCCGTTGTACACCGAAGCGGTGTAGGGGATAAGAAACAAGAAGATTATAACTGCCGACGCGGTCTTGAGAGCGTGACTGAAATAACGCTTTTCAAAGTAATCGGGCATGGTTTTCGAGTCAAGATACTTTGTCATGATACGCGTTCTCTTGCCGAGTATCAGCCACGGCATAAGCGAGCCGATAAGAGCGTTGCCCATGCCTATCCAAGTTGAAGCCACACCGTAGCTCCAGCCGAATTTTCCCGCGTAGCCTACGAATATTACCGCCGAAAAGTACGACGTTCCGTATGCAAAAGCGGTGAACCACGCGCCGATACCTCTGTTGCCGAGGACAAATTCGGACACGCCCGAGGAGAGTTTTCTGCAATAAACGCCTATGCCTATCATAATTACAAGATAAACAGCAAGCGTCAGCCAGATCGCCAAGTTCATAAGATCATTCCGTTTCTGTATGATATGTTTTTGCTCTTTGACGTTTTAAAACTTTTAAACGCTAAAGAACATTATATAATACATTATACACTATGGCATATCATTTGTCAATAGTTACATAAGCTACATTACCGTAACGGTCTCGGCGCGCTGAGAAAAAGGTACGTCCTTGTTTGTTTTGTCCGAGCGGCTGAGCAGCTTTTTGGTCTTGCGGTCGTGCATTTTCATAACGAACCTGTATGCCGTATCGGCAAGCCTCTTTTTAAAGCGGCTGAACACCAGATAAAACTCTCCCGCATAAGATACCACTTCGCCGTTGAACCCCTTTTTGAACTTGTAAACGCCGTAGTTGGGGTGGGTCTTGTCGTTATAAAAGGGTATGCCCTGAAAATCGTATATATGACAGCCGCCCTCGAGAGCCCAGTTTATCATGTTCCATTGCATAAGATAGTTCGGATATGTATTACGTCTTTCGTTCGACGACGCGCCGTAAACATAGCAGGTCTTGCCTGCATACTGCGTTGCGACCGCGCCCGAGAGGGGTATCTTCTCTCCTGTTTTTTCATCTATTATAAAACACATGAAAAGCCTGCAATGCTCTTTTCCTAGGCTGTCCAGCATACGCACGAAGTATTCCTTGCTGCGTATAGAAAAGCCGTCGCGCTTGCCCGTTTGCTCCATAAGCGGATAGAACATATCAACGCCCTCGCTGCCCATGATCTCGCAGAACACTCCCTTGCGGACGGACTTTCTTATGCGGTTGCGCCATTCGGGTTGAAACGTCTGCATAAGCTCGTCGGGAGTTTTGCCCTTGATATCGAGAAGCATATAGTTGTTGCGCGCCTGAATGGTAGTAAGCTCCGCAGGTTCGACCTTGTGCTCAAAGCCCATATCCGAAAACGGCTGTACGAAAGCCTTCTGCTGCTCGGTAACGCACGGGTCGCACATAAACTGATAGGCGCGGTACTTTTTCACAAGCGAGCGCACGCCGTCCATAAGCGCAGAAAGAACATCTCTGTTGTCATAGTCGCAGACGGGGCCGTGCGGAGCGTAAAGAAAGCTCCATTTCAAGAGCGGTATAGTCTTTATTATAATAGTGCATACTCCGTTTATAAAGCCGTCCTCGCCGCGCGAAACTATCGCTTCTTTTCCCCAGTTGTTTTTTACCCGTGTCCATTTCAGCGACTGCATAAAGCAGCCGTTTTTGTGGTGTGATACAAAGTATTCATATTCGTCGCACGCGGCGGCGTCGGTCATATCAAGTATTTCAAATTTGCTCATGACATTTTATCCTCTTTCTTTTGTTGTTTGTAACATTTGTGTCTGACAATAAACGTTAATTCATATAGAATATGGCGGTTTTCAAGGTAAAAAGGGCGCAAAAAGGGCGCGAGTGCAAGCTTAACACTCGCGCCGTGGCATTTTAATATCAGATCATAGAGTAACCGAACTATCGGTCTGTTTCGTATTCGGTCACGGTATCGTCCCCGATATACATTATATTTTCGGGGTACGAGCTGTCGGCTATCACCACAGGCAGATCAAAATCATAAATAGGTACTGCCGCAGCGTACACGGTATCACCGATAGGGATATCCGTGCTGTAATTCAGCATTTGACTTGTGTCGCCTCCTGCAACTATCGTACTGTAAAACGGCTCTGAAGCCGTTGCTCCCGGATCTGCAATTATGAAAATGTTGTAGGCCGCGCCCGTGACGCTGTAAAAATCTATCAGCGTGTTTTCGCCGCTCTGCTGGTCAACTGCAAGGTAGTTTTCTATGCTGTCTGCGTTGTCCGTCCACTTAATACTTGAAAAATAATCATCTGCGGGAATATACCATTTCATGTTCTGAAGATCGGCGGTGCAGTTATCTATATACTCCTCAACATAGCCGTAATACTGCTCAAGATCGCTCTCGGTGAAAGCCGTGTTGTACAGAGTGTCGCAGTATAGCATTGTCTCGCCGTCTGCATACCTGACCAGCGCAAAGGCGGTAATGCTCATCGGCGGGCAGACAAGGTCGGGGATCACCATGTACATATCGGGTGTAAGCGTCGCAGAGGCAGAGTACATACCGTTGTCATCTTTGGGCGTCAGCTGTTGAAAGCCTGCGAAAACCTGTCTGCCTATCGAGTTTACAAAAAGCAGATACTGCGCTTCTTTGATGTCCTCGCCCTGCGCGTCAAACTCAGCCGTTACGGTTATGTCTTCTGCTTCGTCTACAAAAAACGTGTTGCCGTTTCCATATGTCGGGTCAAAGTTGTCTACCACATAACCCTCCAGCAAAAGATCAAGCTGCCCGTTTTTGTGCGGCTTTTCCGTCGATACAGATGAGCTTTCTGAAGATGAGCTCTCAGGCTGCGAAACTTGCGGCAAGGACTGCGAAATCTGCGGCACGCTGTCGGCAGGCGGTATAACGGGGATATCGCCGCGCGCGCGGTTTATCAATGCTCCTATACCAATGACTAATATAAATGCGGCGGCTATTCCGCCTGCCAGCCACAGGCCGCTTCTCCTTACCCAGGTATCACCTGCGCCGTTTGCGGAGGATACTGTGTCAGCCTCCCTGCGCTCATTATCATCGGGTGTGCTTATGAGCGGAGTTATATTTTGCTCTTCCTGATCTTCCTGCTCTTCGCCGCTCAGCAGCTTCAGCCTTTCGGCAAGAAGTTTTTTCTGACCGTCGCTGAGACGCTGATCGTCAAAGTAATCATTGAGCTTGTATTTAAATTTTCCGAACATATGAGATCAACTCCTTGTGCCGTCTGTTCAACGGTCGTAACCTTTCAGCTTATGTTTCAGCATTTTTCTTGCGCGCGCCAGATCGTTCGTTACCGTGCTTTTGGGGATACCGAGCATTTGGGCGATCTCGCGCGTTTTATACCCCTCGTAATAATACAGATACAGAGCTGTACGGTACTTTGGAGGTATATCCTCCATAGCCGCGCGTATATCCAGCCTGACGTCTATCGGGGGAATGTCTGCCGTCTCTTCGGGGAAAATATCGGTCGGTATCGCTTTTGCGGCGCGGAAAATATCCTTGCAGCGGTTCAAAGTAACGCGTATCAGCCAAGCCTTCAAGTGTTCCTTGCTGCCGATATCCGCTTTGCCGCTGAAGGTCATATATTTCAGCAGTACATCGCTGACAACGTCCTGAGCGTCGCTCTCGCTGCCAAGCTGCGCCAATGCTATCCTGTATATCATATCAGAGTATTTTTCTACTATCAGCTCCGCCGAGCAGTTCAAGACGTCATCCCCTTTTTGCGCCTCTTGAAAGACCTTTCACATATAATACGTTTCACAAAGGCGTTTGATCGCAGATATTTCAAAAAAATTATAACATATCTTTATCTCTATTGCAAATCACGCCAAAATAGGTTATAATGTTATGTAAACAACAGAGCGTATGCGAAGAATGAACAGGGAGGTGCGAAAAATGACGGAGAAAACGCTCGGGTTTTCCGACAGCATTACTCAGCTCGGCAGGATAGGCAGTAAAAGACAGAGCGCGTTTTTGAAGCTCGGAGCGGCGACGGTTGGCGATCTGCTCACGCTTTATCCGCGCAGCTACATCGACTACACCTCTCCCGTGCTTATAGCTTCCGCTCCCGAGGACGAGCCGTGTGTAATAAGAGGTACCGTTCTGCGAAAGCTCGCCCCTGCGAGGATACGCAGCTCTATGACGGTATTCAAGCTTATAGTTTCGGACGGAATTAGCGAGATGACCGTTACGATATACAACTCAAAATACCTGTTCGAGTCGCTGTATGTCGGAGAGGAGTATCTGCTCTACGGCAAGGTGACCGGTGGCGGCAGACGCCGCGATATGTCCTCTCCGCTGATAATAAACGCCCTTTCTCAGGATCGTATACTTCCCGTGTATCCGCTTACAGAGGGGCTTACGCAGTCCGTTGTGAGGGGCTGCGTCAAGGAGGCTTTGCAAAGGACGGGCGATCCGAGTGAGATCATTCCGCAGGAGATAAGACAGCGTTACGGGGTGTGCGCCTGCCGTTTCGCTCTGGAGAGCATACATTTTCCCAAGGATATGAGGTCGGCTCAGATAGCGAGAGAACGCCTTATTTTTGAGGAGCTTTATATGCTGTCGCTTGGAATGAGACTGCTCAAAACGCGTATGCGCGAAAGGACTTCATACATCATAAACGATACGGATATAAACGATCTTGAAAAGCGGCTCCCGTTTTCAATGACGGGGGCGCAGAAGCGCAGCATTACGGAATGTGCCAAAGATATGCAAAGCGGCGTGCCGATGAACAGACTGCTTCAGGGCGACGTAGGCTCGGGAAAGACAGTTGTTGCGGCGGCGTGCGCTTATCTTGCGGCGAAAAGCGGCTTTCAGACCGCGCTCATGGCGCCTACGGAGATTTTGGCGGCACAGCATTACAAAACGCTTTCAGAGCTTCTCGAGCCGCTCGGTATAAAGGTATCGCTGCTTACGGGTTCAATGACGGAAAAACAGAAGTCGCAGATAAGAGAGCTTATCGAGAGCGGAGAGTGTGCGGTCGCGATAGGAACGCACGCGCTGTTCCAGAAAAGCGTCAGCTTCCGAACATTGGGTCTCGTTATAACCGATGAGCAGCACCGCTTCGGTGTAAACCAGAGAGCGGAGCTTGCGCAGAAGGGGCGCAGTCCGCACAGGCTGGTAATGTCCGCAACGCCTATCCCGAGAACGCTCGCGCTGATGATATTCGGAGATATGGATATTTCCGTGCTTGACGAGCTTCCCAAGGGCAGGCTGCCGATCAAAACATACGGGGTAACGGGCAAAAAACGCGAGAGTATGTTCGGCTTTGTCCATAAGGAGCTGTTATGCGGCAGACAATGCTATATAGTCTGCCCGATGATAGACGAGAGCGAAATGCAGCTTAGATCGGTGAAAAAATATGCGCATGACGTGGCGGAGCGCTTTAAGGATATGAGAGTTGGTCTTTTGCACGGAAAAATGCCTGCCGACGAAAAGGAAAGCGTTATGCTGGACTTTAAGGAGCACAGGCTGGATATACTCGTTTCGACGACGGTAGTAGAGGTAGGAGTTGACGTGCCGAATGCTTCCGTTATGATAGTGGAGAATGCGGATCGCTTCGGGCTGTCGCAGCTTCATCAGCTTCGCGGAAGAGTCGGCAGGGGAGAGTATCAGTCCTACTGCATACTCATGACCGACAATATGACGCCCGACTGCTTGAAGCGGCTGGAAACTCTTGCGCATACGAACGACGGCTTTAAAATATCGGAAGAAGACCTTAAAATGCGCGGCCCGGGAGAATTTTTCGGTCAGCGGCAGCACGGCTTGCCAAAGCTGAAAATAGCCAGTCTTGCCAATGATGTTGACGTAATGCGCTCCGCTCAGCAGGCGGCGGAGGAAACTCTGCGCGGCGACAGGGAGCTTTCCGATCCAAAGCATAAAATGCTCCGCGCGGCAGTAGAGGAGCTGTTTGCAAAAAGCGCCGAGCTTTAAACATCACATAGTTAAAATCTACAGAATATGCAGCGTATTCATGTGAACTTTGTTAGCTTGATTTTCGCTGCATATTATGTTATACTGAATGTATATGGTCTCAGACAATATGAAAGGATTTGATATATTTGAAAAAGCTCATGCTTGGCAACGAGGCTTTCGCAAGAGGACTTTATGAGGGCGGCTGTACCGTTGTATCTTCATACCCCGGAACACCGTCTACCGAGGTTACGGAGGCTGCCGCAAAATATGACGAGATATATGCCGAATGGGCGCCCAACGAAAAGGTGGCTTTCGAGGTAGCTCTCGGAGCTTCGATAGGCGGCGCGAGAAGCTTTTGCGGAATGAAGCACGTCGGTCTCAATGTCGCCGCTGACCCGTTGTATACAGCAGGTTACACGGGAGTTACGGGCGGTATGGTAGTGTGCGTCGCTGACGACCCCGGTATGCATTCTTCGCAGAACGAGCAGGATTCACGCCACCATGCAAAGGCTTCAAAGGTGCTTATGCTCGAGCCGTCCGACTCGCAGGAGGTAAAGGACTTTGTAAAGAAAGGCTTTGAACTTTCGGAAAAATTTGATACGCCCGTTATCGTAAGAATGTCAACAAGGGTGGCGCATTCGCAGTCGGCTGTTGAGCTTTGCGACAGGGTGGACTACCAGCTCAAGCCGTATGTAAAGAATGCGGCAAAGTTTGTTACTCTGCCTGCCAACGCCAGAAAACTGCACGTCACCGTAGAGGAGCGTCTTAAAGAGGCTGAAAGGTATGGAAGCGACTGTGAGTTTAACAGAATAGAGATGAATGACGGCGCAAGCTTTGGCGTTATAACGAGCGGCATTTCATATCAGTACGCGAGGGAAGCGCTTGGGGATAAGGCATCGTATCTCAAACTCGGGCTGGTGAACCCTCTGCCCACCGATATTATAAAAGACTTCGCGGCGCAGTTTGACAAAGTATATGTTATAGAGGAGCTTGACGACTTTATAGAATCCCATTGCAAGAAGATAGGCGTCAACGTGATAGGCAAAGAAATTTTCAGCCGCATAGGCGAGCTTTCGCAGTCGATAGTGGCAGAGAAAATTCTCGGCGAGAAGAAAGAGTTTGACAGCTTTGCAGAGCCTGTTCCCGTAAGACCGCCCGTAATGTGCGCAGGCTGCCCCCACAGAGGACTTTTCTACTGCCTGAATAAGCTTAAACTGAACGTAACAGGCGATATAGGCTGCTATACCCTCGGCGCGACCGCACCCCTCTCGGCTATGGATACCACCATTTGCATGGGCGCTTCGGTGTCGGCTCTGCACGGCTTTAACAAGGCAAGGGGCGAGGAAGCCGAAAGAAACACAGTCGCCGTAATAGGGGATTCAACGTTTATGCACAGCGGTATTACGGGGCTTGTGAACATCGCTTACAACGCTTCAAATTCTACCGTTATAATACTGGATAACTCTATCACGGGTATGACGGGTCATCAGCAGAACCCGACCACGGGCAAAAATCTTAAAGGCGAACCTGCATATGCGGTTGACCTCGAGGCTCTCTGCCATGCGGTAGGCATAAACAGGGTGAGAGTTGTAGACCCCTACAACATGAAGCAATGCGAGGAAGTTATAAAAGAGGAACTCGCGGCTGACGAAGCAAGCGTTATAATCTCGCGCAGACCGTGCGCGCTTTTGAAATACGTCAAGCACGAAGCACCGCTCAAAGTAAACACCGACAAATGCGTTGGCTGCAAAATGTGTCTGAAAATAGGCTGCCCTGCAATCTCGGTACACAGCGGCAAGGCTGTTATAGATGAAACACAGTGCGTAGGCTGCGGCATATGCACCGATATGTGCAGACTGACAGCAATAGAAAAATAGCGTATTCTTGGAGGAAATATAATGGAAACTAAGTCTATAATGATAGTCGGGGTCGGCGGACAGGGAAGTCTGCTGGCATCAAGACTTATAGGAAACGTTCTGCTCGCGCAGGGCTTTGATGTAAAGGTCAGCGAGGTGCACGGCATGAGTCAGCGCGGCGGTTCGGTGGTAACCTATGTAAAATACGGCGACAAGGTGTATTCCCCCGTTGTTGAAAAGGGCGAGGCGGATATAATCATCAGCTTTGAGGCGCTTGAAGCCGCACGGTGGGTGGAATATCTGAAAAAAGGCGGTCATATAGTTACATCGACACAGCAGATAGACCCCATGCCCGTTATTCAGGGCGCGGCGCAGTATCCCGAGGACGTGATAGGCAAGCTGAAAGCGCAGGGCATAAGCGTTATATCCGCAAACGCGCTTGAATTGGCTGTAAAGGCAGGCAGCGCAAAGGCTTCAAACGTTGTGCTTATGGGGCTGGTATCTGCCAAAATGGATTTTGAGGAAAAATACTGGCAGCAGGCAATAGAGCAATGCGTGCCGCCGAAGTTCTTGGAGCTTAACAAAAAGGCGTTTGAAATGGGCAGAGAGTGCGTTTTGCAGCAGGCGTAACTTATTGCGCATATTGTGTAAATGTAAGGAGCGATGAAAATGTCAGAGCAGTCGGCTATCATATCACTTATGGTGCAACACTACGGCGGACAGCCGGAAAAGGTGTACCACACAATGAAGATATATTCGTTCGTGCACGCCATAGCGGCAGAGGAGGACATCAGCGACGAGGCGAGAGGGGCAGCCGAAAAAGCCGCTTTGCTTTGTGAAATGGGCGACAGCAGCGCAGAAAGCGCGTCTTTTGCCGATATGCTGCTTCTGAACCTCGGCTGTGAGAGAAGCGTTATACAAAAGGTGCATAACCTTATTACAAAGCTTGACGACGTTGAGAATATTGATACCATAGAGCAGCAGATACTCTTTGAAGCAAGATTTCTGGTAAACGCTTTTGAAAACAGGCTGGACAAGGAGACTATTGTTGAGAACCTGATGAAGAACTTTAAAACAAAGTGCGGTCAGGAGTATCTGTGCAACATTTTCTCGGTAGGTAATCGCAGAAAAAGCGATAATAATATAGGAGGAGATAAAAATGCCTAAGTACTGGAACGAAAAGATCGAATGTATGTCACGGCAGGATATGATAAGTCTGCAAAATGAAAGACTTGTCGCTCAGGTAAAGCACGTCTGGGATAACGTGCCGTATTACAGAAAGAAAATGGAGGAGAAAGGCGTAACGCCCGACGACATCAAAAGCATTGATGACCTGCACAAGCTTCCTTTTCTTTCAAAAGCAGACCTGCGCGATGCATACCCCTATGGGCTGCTTGCAAAACCCCTTGCCGACTGCGTGAGGATACAGTCCACCAGCGGAACGACGGGCAAGAGAGTTGTGGCTTTTTACACACAGAACGATATCGACCTTTGGGAGGACTGCTGCGCAAGAGCGATAGTTGCCGCAGGCGGAACTAACGAGGATGTTTGTCAGGTGTGCTACGGCTACGGACTGTTTACGGGAGGTCCCGGACTTAACGGCGGCTCGCACAAGGTAGGCTGCCTTACTCTGCCTATGTCATCGGGCAATACCGAAAGGCAGATACAGTTTATGAGAGACCTCGGTTCTACCATACTTTGCTGTACGCCGTCATACGCCGCATACATAGGTGAAACGCTTCACAAAATGGGTTATGGCCCCGACGACATAAAGCTCAAAGCAGGCATATTCGGCGCAGAGCCTTGGACGGAAGAAATGCGCCGCGAGATAGAAAGGCTTCTCGGCATTAAGGCATACGATATTTACGGACTTACTGAGACCAGCGGCCCGGGCGTATCGTTTGAGTGCGAGGAACAGACGGGTATGCACATAAACGAAGACCACTTCATCGCCGAGATAATCGACCCCGACACGGGCGAAGTGCTTCCCGAGGGTTCAAAGGGCGAGCTTGTGTTCACGAGCATTACAAAAGAAGCGTTCCCTCTGCTCAGATACAGAACAAGGGATATTTGCGTGCTTACGAGGGAGAAATGCTCCTGCGGAAGAACGCTTGTAAAGATGTCAAAGCCTATGGGCAGAACGGACGATATGCTTATAATCAGGGGCGTAAATGTGTTCCCGTCGCAGATAGAGAGCGTTCTGCTTAAAATGAGCAACGCTTCACCCAACTATCAGATAGTTGTTGACAGAGTGAACAATACGGACACCTTTGAGATAAGAGTTGAAATGACCGACGAGATGTTCTCCGACACGATAAAGAGCGTTGAGGCGGTCGAGGATAAGATAAGCGCAGATATGCTTTCAATGCTGGGTATCAAGGCGAAGATAAGGCTTGTTGAGCCAAACTCGATACCGCGCAGCGAGGGCAAGGCTGTCAGAGTTATAGACAATCGCAAGCTGGTTTAATGAAATAGCGAAAGGAGAGTAAATATGTCAGTAAAACAGATATCTATATTTATGGAAAACCGTCCGGGCAGGATATCGGCAGTTACAAAGCTGCTGGGTGACGGCGGGATAGACATTCGCGCAATGGCTTTGGCGGACACCACCGACTTCGGCATACTCCGCATAATCGTTGACGACGAGGAAAAGTGCATAAAATTGCTCGCTGACGCAGGCTATTCGGCAAGGGCTACGGCGGTCGTGGCAGTTGGTTTTGAAGACAAGCCGGGCGCGCTCGCTTCGGTAATGGAAGTGCTGTACGATAACAACATCAGCGTTGAGTATATGTACTCGTTCATCTCCAACAAGGAAGCAGGAAAGGCATATATTATGCTGAGAGTGGACGATAACGACGCCGCAGCGGCGGCTCTCGAAGAAAAGGGATTTACTCTGCTAAATTCAGGCGACCTTTTTGGCGATAAATAATTTTTAAAAAGTACTTGAAATTTTCTGAAAATATGTTATCATATAAGTGTGAGGTTTTCACGCATAACATAAAAGGAGGAACTTAATAATGGCTTACAAGATTTCTGATGACTGCATTTCCTGCGGCGCTTGCGCTGCTGAGTGCCCTGTTGGCGCTATCGCAGAGGGCGACGGAAAGTATGAGATAAACGCAGACGCTTGCCTCGATTGCGGAGCTTGCGCAGCTGCTTGCCCCGTTGAAGCTCCCAAGGCTGAGTGATCGGCATACTTATTCATACTTGATTTAAAAATGACCGCCTTTCTCCGTTTCGGGGGAGGGCGGTTTTTTCGTGTGCTTTAGACGCAATACCTTGACATCTGCGGCAAAATGAAGTACAATATATAATGAGATATTATGGGAGGTGTGCGTATGTCACCAATAATTTTGGGTATGACGGCTGTAGAACTGTTTCTGGTGGTATTGCTTTCGGCGTTATTAGTTGCAGCGATAGTCTTTTTGGTAATTATGATAGAAAATCGCCGCAGTAAAAAGACTTGCAAAAAAGCGGCTGTATGTCTGGCGGCTGATGTGGTCCTTATGGCGGCAGCGGTAGTATTTTGCGCATCTCACAGTATTTATTATGGTTTCAATGACTGGTATGTCCTGTCTTTCGATATTCAGCATATAACGGAAAAGTATGGCAGTCCTGATGTTGGCAGCTATACTGAGGGCAAAGCAGGAAGGGTCGGCTACTATATGTATACCGACAACAGCATGGTAATGCCCGATCATCTGCCGCATTATTACTATATAGAATACGACGAAAGCGGCAAAGCTTGTGAAGTTTATGAGGGACTTCCTGCGGGAGGATAATATATAAGTTCCTTTTGCTTTTGCGCTTATGCGCGGCGCAGGAGCGCGTTCACCGCCCCTCTGTACGCAAAGGTTTTAAACCTTGTCAAAAAACTAAAAGTTTTCGGTCAAGCCTTTTTCAAAAGGCTTGCGGGGGTATGGGGGCAGAGCCCCCGAAAACACAACGTGCGCTCTGCAAGAGGTGAATTAGAAAACAGTCCTGTGGACTGTTTTCTAAGAGGAGAGGCTCTGCAAGAGAGAGCCTCTCCTATGAGAAGACCTAGCTATTTCTCCTGCGCGCGCTTGCGTGCGCAACAGCATTGTTAAAAGTTTGCGCCTATGCGCAGCTATTCACCGCCTACACTTAGACATTCTAAAAAACACATACTTAACCCACCACCCCAAAAACCACGCTCACCCTGCACGCCAATGGAAGAATATTCTTCCAGCCGTCCTCTTTTTGGGGGAGGACAGGGGTTGGGATATTCTATAGATTTGTTTTATATAATTTTTTCACATTGTACGGCGTTCGCTGCTAGAGGTTAGAAGTGAGACGTTAGAAGTTAGAACAGTTTTTGCGAATTTTGTGCGTGCTTGCCGTTTTTGCGGTTTACCGTTAGAAGCAAGAGGCAAGAAGTGAGGACTTTTTATAAAGCTATTGCGCACGCAAGCGCGCGCAGGAAAGAGAGATATGGCTTCTCATTAGGGAACGCCCAGCTATTAGAAGCAAGACAACGAGAAGCAAGAGGCAAGATGTGAGGACTTTTACATAGCTATTGCGCACGCAAGCGCGCGCAGGAAAGAGAGATATGGCTTCTCATTAGGGAACGCCCAGCTATTAGAAGCAAGACAACGAGAAGCAAGAGGCAAGATGTGAGGACTTTTACATAGCTATTGCGCACGCAAGCGCGCGCAGGAAAGAGAGATATGGCTTCTCGTTAGGGAACGCCCTCTCTTGCAAGGGCACAGCGTTCCCAATGGGAACGCCTGAAGAATTATTTCGCTCCCAAAAATTAAAAGCGAAATAATTCTTCCCGCGGTCGTTTACGACCGCTACCCTCATTTCAAAATAGTCCACCGGACTATTTTGAAATTCACCCTTTTCGGAGCGCACGTTGTGTCTTTGTGGGGCTCTGCCAGCGTTCGCTTGCGAACGCTACGACCCTTGCGACCCTTTTGAAAAAGGGTCAATCGAAAACTTTTGGTTTCTTGACAAGACTTGAAACTTTTGTAGAAGTATAATAAAGAGGTGCAAACTTATGAAAATGATGTTTATTGGCGCTTGCAGAGAGGTTACAGGCAGCTGTACATATATTGAGGCCTGCGGCAAGCGGTTCGTGGTGGACTTCGGCATGGAGCAGGGGATCGATGTCTACGAAAACGCCAAGATACCCTGCGCGCCCTCGCAGATAGATTTTGTTTTGCTCACGCACGCGCATATCGACCACTCGGGGCTTTTGCCGCTTTTGGTGGCAGGCGGCTTTTCGGGCGCGATATATTCCACAAAAGCAACAGCAAACCTGTGCTCTATAATGCTGCGTGACAGCGCCCACATTCAGGAGTTTGAAGCACAATGGAAAAACCGCAAGAACAGGCGCAGCGGCAAAGAGGAAGAACCGCCCCTCTACACGATAAACGACGCGGAAGCAACAATAAAGCTGTTCAGACCCTTTGGCTATGACGAAAAAATAAACATCTGCGAAGGTGTTCAGATACGCTTTACAGACGCAGGACATCTCCTCGGCTCGGCTTCCATAGAACTGTGGCTGACGGAGGGCGGCGTTACCAAAAAGCTCGTATTTTCGGGCGATATTGGCAACGTAAACCAGCCGCTGATACGCGACCCGCAGTATCTAAAAGAGGCGGACTACGTTGTAATGGAGTCCACATACGGTGACAGGCTGCACAATCCCCCGAAAGATTACGAGCAGCGGCTTGCGGACATAATCAACGACACTTTCAGGCGCGGCGGAAACCTTGTAGTGCCGTCGTTTGCGGTGGGCAGAACGCAGGAGCTTCTGTACTTCATAAAGAAGATAAAGGACGAGGGTCTTGTTGAGAAGAAGAATTTCAAGGTTTGGATAGACAGCCCCCTTGCCATCGAAGCTACAAAAGTCTTTCAGATGAACAAGGAAAACTGCTTTGACGAAGAGGCTTTGCGGTACGTCAGAAGCGGCATAGACCCGATGACGTTCGACGGGCTCTCGGTCGCGGTGACTTCCGACGAGTCAAAGGCGATAAATTTCGACAACGAGCCGAAAATTATAATCTCTGCCAGCGGTATGTGCGAGGCAGGCAGAATAAAGCACCACCTGAAACACAACCTGTGGAGGAGCGAATGTACTGTAATGTTCGCGGGATATCAGTCATACAATACTTTAGGACGAAGTATTTTGGAGGGCGCGAAAAAGGTAAAGATATTCGGCGAGGAGATACAGGTAAAAGCGAAGATAGAGCGGCTGGAGGGCGTCAGCGGTCACGCGGATATGGAAGGTCTTATAAAGTGGGCTGACGCATTTGAGAAAAAGCCTGCGATGTACTTTATAAACCACGGCGAGAGCGACTGTGCCGAAAGCTTTGCTGCCACGCTGAAAGGACGTCTCGGCGTTGAGACATATGCGCCGTTCAGCGGCACGAGCTTTGATATCGCCGCAGGAGAGTTTATAGAAAAAGCGTCGCCTGTTGTTATAGAAAAGCGCAGAAGCAGCGAGGGCAGGGTCAATACAGTATATCAGCGGCTGCTTGCGGCATTGGACAGGCTGACAAGGCTTATCAAGGGCGGCGAGGGTCGCTCAAACAAGGAGCTTGCCAAGCTTGCCGACAACATAAACGATATGTGCAACAAGTTTGAATAAAGGAGAAGTAAATGAAAATAGTTAGTGTCAGCGATATAAACGCCCGCATAGCAAGCGATGAGCAGGGGTATATAGCCGAGTGCGAAAAGAAGTATTCCGAGCGGATAAAGCGTGTTGCAGAAGGTTTGCGAGATACTTCCGCCGACAGACCGATAATACTGCTCTCGGGGCCTTCGGGCAGCGGGAAAACCACCTCCGCGCTGCGTCTGGAACAGCTTCTGGACGGTTGGGGCTGCGAAACGCACACCATCGCTATGGACGAGTATTTCTACCATTGCGAGGAAAATCAGATACTTGACGAAAACGGCAACGTTGACTACGAGTCGCCATACAGAGTGGACATAAAGCTGCTTGGCGAACACCTTGAAAAGATAGCCAACTGCGAGCCTGTGAACATTCCTAAGTTTGATTTTATCACGCAGCAGCGTGTGGCAAGCGAAAGGGTGCTGCACCGCAAAAAGGGCGAGCTGGTCATTCTGGAGGGCATACACGCTTTAAATCCGCTCGTTACGGGCAGAGCGCTTGAGTATTCAAACGGCATTTACGTCAGCGTTCGCACGCGTATCGAGACCGAAAAGGGCGAGGTCATACACCCCTCGCGTATACGTCTTATGCGCCGTTTGATACGCGACAAGCTGTACCGCGGCAGGGATTTTGTATCAAGTTTAGAGATGTATAACAGCGTTGAGCGCGGCGAAAATCTGTATATAATGCCGCACAAGAACAACGCGCGTTTCAGCATAGATTCGTTCATCGGCTACGAGCCTGCGGTGTATAAAAAGCACATACTTGGCGATTTTTGCGCGCTGGATAAGGTGTATCCGCGCTATGAGGAGTTTGCCGACGTTGCGCGCCTGCTGACAGAGTGTGCCGACGTCCCCGACGATATGATACCCGTGTCCTCGCTTTTGCGCGAGTTTGTCGGCGGGGGAAATTTTCAGTATTAGAACATAGATGACCTACCGTATCTATGTTATTGTTGGGGGAGACCTCTTTTGCACAGTTGCTGCGCAACTGCAAAGGGTCTTCCCCTCCTCTGCCGCAGGCAGAGTGGCACCCATCACTAAAACTCATATATTTTTGGCGAGGGGTAATTTTACTTTATAAAATACGCAGGATTTATGGTATATAGCAGATTTATAAAAATAAATTACCCCTCGCCAAAAACAATATAAAAGTCTTTGGAATAGGGGTTACTCTTCCTTCGGAAGAGGGGGAATAAGCCTTTCGCAGTTGCGCAGCAACTGTGAGAAAGAGTTTTCCCCAAAAGAAATATAGAGCCGGTAAGTTATCAATGCTTTATACAACAAAACATTCAGGAGGAATACTATGCTCTTTGAGCTATTAAATGACAATGGAACGGACAAAAAAATATTCATGTTGGCATTGGTGCTTTTGCCGTTTTTACTGGCTTTTGCGGCATTAAAGCTTGGCAGGGACATACTTCCCAAAGACCACGGAAAGGCTGATGTTGCGGACGGAATGCAGTCGGCGGGCAAGCCAACTGGCGGCGGCGTAATTTTTGTAACGGTATTCACGCTGGTGTGCGCTTTGCTGATACCCATGAACACAGAGCGCATAATATATCTTTGCGCCGTGTACCTGTCAATGCTCTCGGGCTTTTTCGACGATAGCGCAAAAGTGCCATGGGGCAGGGTAAAGAAAGGTCTTTTGGACCTTGTTATTGCAGTCGGCGTGGCATATACCTATTGCCATTTCAACGGCAGCGACCTGCATATCGCCCTTTTGGACAAAACCTTTACGCTTCCGCAATGGCTGTACGTTATCCTCGGCGCGGCGCTCGTGTGGGGAAGCATAAACGTAACGAACTGCTCTGACGGGGTAGATGGGCTGTGCGGCAGTCTGAGCATAATATCTATTGGCACGGCGGCTTTGCTCGTGCATACGCTTTCGCCCGACGGAAGCTTCACCATGATGTTGTGCGTTATGATACTGTGCCTGCTGGCGTATCTGTGGTATAACGCCAATCCCAGCAGACTGCTCATGGGCGACGCAGGCTCTCGCGCTCTTGGCGTCCTGATAGCGGCCGCGATGATGAAAACGGGCTCGCCGATACTGTTTTTGCCCGTTTGCGTAATGCTTATTATTGACGGCGGCGCTTCGCTGCTGAAAATATCATGTATAAAATTTCTGCACATGAAAGGCTTTATGAAAAACATCACCACGCCGATACACGACCATTTGAAAAAGAACAAAAAATGGTCTGCGCCGCAGGTGGTGTTCAGGCTCGCGATAGTGCAGCTTGTTGTAAATGCCGCGCTGTTGGCGGCGCTGATATTCTGATTTGAAAGGAAATAAATTCACCCATGTTTTCTGAAACGGATTTTGAAAAGGCAGACAGAGAAAATTATTACGGCGGACCGCTCGGCGTCGAGCTGATGGAGGATAAGACCGTATTCCGCGCATGGTCGCCGCTCGCAACGGGCGCGTATATACGCATTTACGCCGACGGCACGGGCAGCAACACGATAGAAACGCTCCCTATGGAGCGGCATTGGACAGGCTGTTGGCAGGTCGAATTTCTGCGCAGCCTGGAGGGATTTTTTTATGTTTACGTTTTCGAATTCGAGCATAGATATTTAAAGACCACCGCCGATATTTACGCGGTGGCGTGCGGTGTGAACGGCGACAGGAGCGCGGTCGTTGACCTTAAAAAGACAGACCCGTTCGGCTGGGATACTGTGAGCAGACCCGTTATTGAAAACCCCTGCGACGCCGTTATTTACGAGTGCCATATACGCGATTTTTCAATTGACGAGAGCAGCGGCGTAAAGGTTCGTTACCGCGGCAAGTTTCTGGGAATGGCAGAGGACGGGCTGTATATCGGCAAGGGCACGACCGTGGGTCTGGCGCATTTGAAAGAACTCGGCGTAACGCACGTTCAGCTTTTACCGATATACGACTATGCAACGGTGGATGAGGCAAAACCGTGGGAACAGCAGTTCAACTGGGGATACGACCCAAAAAACTATAACTGCCCCGAGGGTTCGTATTCTACCGACGCCGAGTCGCCGTCAGCACGAATATTCGAGCTTAAAACGCTCATCATGGAGCTTCACAAAAACGGCATAGGCGTCATAATGGACGTCGTGTATAACCATACCTACCTTACGGGAAATTCGTGGTTCGACCTGACTTTCCCGGGGTATTTTTACCGTATGAGAGAGGACGGCTATTCAAACGGCTCGGGCGTTGGCAGCGAGGTAGCCTCCGAAAGGGCAATGGTTCGCAGATATATAGTAGATTCGGTGAAATTCTGGGCAAACGAGTATAAGATAGACGGCTTCCGCTTTGACCTTATGGCGGTGCTTGACTGTGATACCGTAAACGAGATACGCTCCGAGCTGGACAAGCTTTCACCGTATGTTATGATGTACGGCGAGGGCTGGTCGGGCGGTGAGTGCGCAATAGAAAGCAGCAGGCTGTGCTATAAGTGGAACAGCGGAGCGGTGCCGCAGGTGGGAATGTTCAACGATGATCTTCGGGACGCGATAAAAGGTTCAACGTTTGACGCTTACAGGCGCGGTTATGTAGGCGGAAATACCGATTTTACAAATATTGTAAAGCGCGGACTGGCAGGTTCTGTACCTCACCCCGATATTTCAGGCAACGACGAGGCGGCGTGGGCACAGCAGCCGTATCAGAGCATAAACTACTGCGAGGCGCACGACAACTGGACGATGTGGGACAAGATAAACATTTCCTGCGGAGATTTCACGGACGAGGAAAAGCTTTCGGCGGACAGGCTCTCCGCGGCTCTTATACTGCTTGCGCAGGGAGTGCCGTTTTTGCACCTTGGCGAGGATTTTCTCCGCAGCAAGCCGAAGAAAGTCCACGGCAGCGACTTGGCAACTCACGAGTTCTTTGAGGACAACAGTTATAATTCTCCCGATTTCACTAACAGTATAAAGTGGCACAGAAAGCTCGAAAATACGGAGGTTTTCAGATATTACAGAGAGCTTATACGCCTTCGCAGGGGTTCCGCTCTTTTCAGGCTGCGCACCGCCGACGAGATACGCGAAAAGCTTCATTTTCTGAACACCGATGATATAGGCGTCATACTGATGAAGCTTGAGGACGAGTACGACTGTTTCGTTGCCGCGTTTAATCCGTACAGAGAGGCTAAGTGGGTAGACTTGCCCGACGGTATGTATTATGTCAGACTCTCGGAGAGCGGCAAGTCGCACGAGTTCCCGATGATGAGCAATCATGTGTCGATACCGCCGCTTTCGGCAGTTGTGTTTGAAAGATATGACAGCGAGCTCAGCGACCTGCGGGATAGAGTGTCAAAGCATACCCAGCGCTTCGGTACAAGGAATTTGATGTAGATCGGGGTTTTGTTTACTATACCTACTTTGCTATTGGGGGAGACCCTTTTGGAAAAGGGTCGTCCCCCAAGCCCCCTCACTAAAACTCATATATTTTTGGCGAGGGGTAATTATACTATTTAATACAAATTGAATTTACAATTTATCGCTTCTTTATGAAAGAAATTACCCCTCGCCAAAAACAATATAAAAGTCTTTGGAATAGGGGTCACTCTTCCTTCGGAAGAGGGGGAAAAACCTTTCGCAGTTGCGCAGCAACTGTGAGAAAGAGTTTTCCCCAAAAGAAAAACAGGTACGGTAGATAAACCCCGATATATATCAGATTTCATAAGCTCAGCACACAAAAAACCTCCTGAAAGAGATTTATTCTTTCGGGAGGTGTTTCTGTTTAATTCAGCTCAATATAGTACGGGCAGATATTTTCAAAGCTTCCGTCTTTCATGCGAAATCCACGAGGTATCGTTCCAAGCCGTACGAAGCCCAGCTTTTCGTACAATTTTCGTGCGCGCACGTTGCTCTCAACAACGGCGTTGAATTGCAGTACCCAGAAGCCAAGCGCCCCTGCCTGCGCGATACAGTCACGCACCAACATCTCGCCGATGCCTTTTCCTCTGTGCCGACTGCCCACAGCGTAGCTCGCATTGCAAATGTGACCGCATCTGCCGACGTTGTTCGGGTGGAGTATATACAGCCCGACTATTTCTCCGCCGCCGCTCTGTGCGACTGCGCAATATGTCTGACCGCCGAAGAAATTTTCACCGCTCTGTGCGTCAAGGGGTTTCTCCTGAGGAAAAGCGTTCCCCTCGGCGACTATTTCATTCCATATTCTTATCATCTCGTCAAGGTCACGCGGCGCGTATTTTCTTACAAGGATATTGCTGCTTTCCATATTAGTTGCTGTGCTTTTCGATATCCTTGCGAAGCTTTGTCTTGTTGTCGTTCATAAGAGCCATCATCTCTTCCAGCGACATCGACGGCTTCAGCGGCTTTCTTGCAGGCTCGGAAGTCGTCGCTTCCTCCTTGACCGGCTCGCTTGCGGACTGCTCCTCTGCCTTTTCGTATACAGGCTCTTCGACCGCCGTTTCAACCAAAGGCTGCTCTGATATCTCTTCTCTCTCGGACGGCTCAGCAAAATGCTCTTCCTGCGTCTCGGCGTTGTTAGTTACCTTGATATCCTTGTACTGACTGTTGAAGCTGTCTACGCTGTCCGCTTCCGAAGCTTCCGATATCCTTGCTTTGTATACGCTGTTCTCGTATTCTTCTTCGTCATCATATGCCGCATTGACATTCTTTTTCTGCGGCGGTATATCCATAAGCTTTGTACGCTCGTCTCTCGCAAGGCGGAAGCTTCTTACCGTGCTTCTGTCAGGACTGCGGACTTCCTTGTTGTTTTTCTGATGTATCCTGCGAAGCTCCGCTTCCTCGTTCTTGAAATCGTCGACCGAGAATTCCCTGTCGCGGTGACGCTTTGTGCTGTAATTTTTCTGCTGTTCTCTTTTTACGGTCTCGCGCTTCTTTTGCAGATCGCGCTTCTTAATTTCTTTCATAAAGCCGAGTATAAGCTCTATAAATGCCAGAAGCAGCGCGGGTATTATGACACATATCAGCACGCCGATCTTCGACTTTACAAACAGTATCATTCTGCCCGTAGTGTGCATATAGTATTTGCATTCGCCGATAACGTTCTTGGCGTCTATATCGAACACATCTGACGGAGATGAATCCAGACATACTCTGTAAATGAACGTATCTGTCGTAGCTTCAGCCCCTACAACTCTGAAAATATCCGTCTCAAAGCCGGGGATATCCTTGCAGAGTATAACACCGCCTACCACGCTTCCGTCAGGTCTGCCGTTTTTGGCAACGACGAGTGAATCCGTCCTGACCGCGTCGTCCATCTTCTGGTTGTCGGAAACAAAGAAAGTATGTCCCATAAAGGAGGGCGCGCTCTCTTTACTGCTGAACAGTATCGTCGTCAGAAAAATAAGAAGGACTACTATAAGCTCCACTATCAGCATAATGACAAAAACTGTTTTTGCCGCTGATCTTTGTCCTTTCTCTCCCATTGATATCAATCCTTTCGTTTGTGTTTATATCCTTTTTCTTTTGTTTCTATATACAATAAAACAATCTCTCATCATATTATAACATATTCCTTTGCAAATTTCAAATACTTTTTTATATTTTGCAAAAAAATACCGCTTTCTGCTCATAAAGCAAAAAAACTCTTGCAAATGTTAAAAAAATGTTGTATAATAATTTTGTATAACATTTTGTTGACACAGATTTTATTTATCGGGAAAAGTGAAAGCAATGAAAACAGTAGAAATATTTACGGACGGAGCCTGTTCGGGAAACCCGGGACCGGGCGGTTGGGGCGCTATACTGAGGTACGGAGAAAACGTAAAAGAGCTTTCCGGCGGAAGCGCTGACACCACCAACAACCGTATGGAGCTGACAGCCGTCATATCCGCTCTGGAAGCCCTTAAAGAGCCGTGCAAGGTCGTTCTGACGAGCGACAGCAAGTATATCATAGACGCGGTAACTCTGGGTTGGGCAAAAAAGTGGAAAAGCAACGGCTGGAAACGAAATGCTAAGGAAAAGGCTCTTAATCCCGACCTTTGGGAAAGACTGCTTGAGCTTCTGGATGTCCACGACGTTAAGTTCGTCTGGGTGAAAGGTCACGCAGGACACGCCGAGAACGAACGGTGTGACGCTATGGCGGTCGAACAGTCCAAAAAATATTCAAAATGACAGATAAGAGGTCGTGTACAATGTTTGAAAAATTTGTAACATTTCTGAAAAATACCTTTACCTATGAGGAGGAAAGCGAGGCTGAAACTCCGCCCGTTGCGAGAACGGACGAAGTATATGCGCCGCAGGAAAAACCGGGAGAGAGAAAGCGTCCCGAGCAGAGAAGAGAACGCCCAGAGCAGAGAAGAACGCGTCAGAGCGAGCTGCCGAGTGATTTTCAGCCGAGAACCGTTGTAGACCCGGAGCAGTATTTCTCACCCGTAGCAAATATGACTTCTCCACGCAGACAGGCTGACAGTACGCCTCAGCCGAAATATGCTACAGACCCGCTGACGGCGGCAAAACAGCAAACGGACAACTTTTCGGCTCTGCGTCCGCGTCCCGAGGATACGCAGTTCAGAATGATAGTTGAAAAAGTATTTTACGCCAAGGGCGGCGGAGTAGTCGTCCGCGGAAACATCGGAGTAGGTATAGCGAGGGCGGACAGCAAGGCTCTTATTGTACACGCCGCTAACAGAACTACCGCGCAGACGAGGGTCGTGGCTATCGAGCGTGACGGAAAAGTAGTCAATACTGCGCCCGCAGGCTCGACTGTCGGACTGCTCCTCGATACAAACATAACGCGCAACGATGTTCACGCAGGCGATGTTATAGGAAGTATATAAAAATGGATAGTGTTAAGGTATGCGTTGCAATGAGCGGCGGAGTTGACAGCTCCGTTGCTGCAACGCTTCTTGTTGATATGGGATACACGGTCGGCGGAGCTATAATGCGGCTGAACGATAACGACAGAGATATTGCCGACGCGCGCGCGGTCGCGGAAAAGCTTGATATCGGGTTTGACGTTATAGACTGCCGAAGCGATTTTGAAAGGTATGTTATAGATGATTTTGTATCAACATACATTGAGGGCAGAACGCCCAATCCGTGCGTTGTATGCAACAAAAACGTAAAGTTCGGGGCGTTTATGGACAGGGCGCTAGCGCTGGGCTACGACATGGTAGCAACGGGGCATTACGCGCGTCTTGAAAACAGCGGCGGAAGGATACTGCTCAAAAAGGCTCTGGACGAAAGCAAAGACCAGAGCTATGTGCTTTACGGGCTTTCACAGCGTCAGTTATCGCATACGCTTTTTCCGTTGGGAGAGCAGAACAAGGAAAATGTCCGCGGCATAGCAAAGTCGGCGCAGCTCTCCTCGGCTGACAGACCCGACAGTCAGGACATCTGCTTTATAAAGGACGGCGACCATGCGTCGTATATTGAAAAACGCACAGGCAAAGCGTCGCCGTGCGGCGATATCAGGCTTTCGGACGGGACGCTTTTGGGCAGACATAACGGCATAATAAGATACACGGTAGGCCAGCGCAGAGGACTTGGCGTTTCATACGGTCAGCCGCTTTTTGTGGTAAGAAAAAACGCCGCGGACAACAGCGTTATCTTAGGCACGCAGGAGGAGCTTTACAGCTCATCTCTCATAGCCGAAGATGTGAATTTCATACCGTTTGATACGCTTACCTCGCCTATCACGGTGACGGCGCGCACCAGATACCGCCAGAAAGAGGCAAAGGCAGTTATTTCTCCTATGGACGGCGGCAGGGTTCTTGTCACGTTCGATACGCCGCAGAAAGCGGTGTGCGCGGGGCAGTCGGTGGTTTTTTACGACGGCGAATACGTCGTCGGCGGCGGGATAATTTCACAGAGCGAGCAGCAAGCTTACAAAGGCAAGATACAGAAAAAAGACCCATAGCAGGGTCTTTTTTATTTGCGGTATTTTCGGTTAATTCTTATCAGAACTGTTTTGCATATCAAGCAAGGCTGAAATACGCTCCTGAGCACGAATTTTATTGTTATCGTTCAGCGCAGAGTACATCTCCACGATATGCGCTTCATCTTTTGAAAGATCGCTTTTAGCTGCACCTCTGCCAAGAATATAGTCAACGCTGACTTCACATACGTTGGCAAGGTCTGTCAAATAGCTTATTGGCGCTCTTACCTCTCCGCTTTCGTATCTGCTGACCTCTTGCTGTGATATACCTATTTGCAGGGCAAGCTCTGCCTGTGTCATGCGCTCTTTTCTGACTTTTACCATGTTGGGGTATAGATAGAGGTTATCTTTCACAAAATCATCTCCTGCGATATGTTGATATTGCCTAAAATAATTATAACATCACACATTTTATATTGACAAACGACAAAAACGGTGTTATAATAATTAAAATACAACATTTATGATGTATTTTGGGTTGTATCTACATAATTATACAAACAGGAGGAAAATAAATGGAAGGGTTTATACTTGTACTGCTGATACTTGTGGGTATTGTCGTATATTTTGTACCTACTATAGTAGCTTTTGCGAGAGGCAGACTGAACAAAGGCGCGATCTTTTGTATGAATTTCTTTTTGGGCTGGCTGTTCATAGGCTGGGTAATAGCCTTGATATGGGCAGTCAAAGATGACGGCAAGGGCTGATCATGGCGCTTTCATTGGGACTTGTTTTATCGGGAGGCATAGCCAAAGGGGCATATCAGATAGGATTTCTGAAAGCGCTTTCAGAAAACAAGTCTTTTGATGTAACGGCGGTATCGGCGGCTTCAATAGGAACGCTGAACAGTTACGCGTTCTGCGCGGGGAAAATCGGGCTGGCGGAGGACATCTGGAGAAGCGTATCGGGCTGCTCGGTGAGCGGATTGTATCTGAAATATCTGAAAGGAAAAGAGATATATTCTTTGGTGGATATGGTACGCGCGGACGATGATGTTATAAGTGCGCCGCTGTACACCGTTTGCTGGATACCGCCGCAGCCTAGGGCGAGATATTATCTGATAAATGAAAAGCCGGTTGACGGTATAGTGGAATATCTTAAAGCTTCGGTGACGGTCGCGCCGATAATGGAGCCGCTGACGATAAACGGAAAATATCATTTTGACGGTGCGATAATCGACAATGTCCCTCTGCTGCCGTTAAAGCATTACAGACCCGACCTGATAATTTCTTTGCAGTTTGACCGCTTTGACTATGCCTACCGCTCGTTTACGCCGCCCTGTCCTGTGCTGTATGTTGATCTTCAGGACGGGCACAGGCTTATGGACAGTTTTTCGCTTGGCGGCAACGCGGTAGACAGAATGATAAGCTACGGATATGAGGTCGGAGACTATACACTTACGCTTATCGAAAAAAGAGCTGATGACCGTGAACGGCTTCATCTGCTGATAGATATGATGAACTGCGGACAAAAAAAGGGTCGTCTGAGCGGCGACATGGTAGTGCGTAAAATAAACAGGATATGCCAAAAGCTTAAATAGCAAAATAAAAAGACCCATAGCAGGGTCGCTTGCCATTTCTAAGGGAAAATTGAAATTGTTATGTCGCCCGGAAGGTTTTCCTTTCGGGTTTTGCATTTATACGGCGTTTGTAAGCAGAAACACAAAAATCAAACTCCCGAAGTTTTTGAACCGAACCAGTAAAAAAGAACAATGACAAAAAAGACCTCCTATGGTATAATAGAAACCACAGGAGGTTTTGTTA
>CANRNT010000030.1 GCA_947631995.1 uncultured Clostridia bacterium
AAACGACCAAGATTGCTCTTAGTCGCTTTGCATAAATTTATTTTTATATTTTTGTCTAACTTTTTGGGGTCAGATCACCTTCCAAAGTAAACGGTTATTTAAAATAATTATTTGCTTGGGAGATAGCCGCTATCGTACATAGCCGGTACTCCTTTTTCTATTTATATTATACACCCTGCCCGTGCATTTGTCAAGGGGTATTTTGATTTCTTGACATTTTGCGACAGGGTGTGATATAATAAGTACACGGAGCGTTGGAACATATATACGAAGCGGCGACCTCTTTTCTCCTCAGTCTGAGGGAGAGAGGAGGCGATATCTATGGATTACATATCCTTGATATTGATAATCATTATTCTTGCACTTATCGATGAGATAATCAAGAACATGAAAAAATAACCGCTAGGCTCTCCAAAGACAGCGGTTATTTTATAACTAATGTCCGAGGTCGCCAATCGTTTTATGGATCAACGCTCCTTTTCTATTTATATTATACACCACGCCCGTGCATTTGTCAAGCACAAGGTCAAAAAAATCAGGGGGGACAGAAAAAGGTTCGCCAAACGACGAGCCTTTTTTCTTTATGTAATTGTTTGTTTAGCTTATCTGACTAAGATTATTCGCCGCCAGCCTCGTCGCCAGTTCCGCCGGAACCGCCGCCAGCAAGTGTTGATGAACCGGCAGCATCTTCAAGAGTCCAGTTCTTCTTGTCAGCCTGCTCAGGATAGCCGCCTACATAAGTATCTGTTTCAGACTTCTTCCAGATACAAGCATACGGGAAGCCGTTTTTGAACTTAGCGTTATAATATGTTCCTACAGCCTCTTCGCCCATAGAAAGACTTACGGCAGAGGTTATCCACGGCGCCCAGCTGTCCGGGTTGTTGTTTGTATATGGATTATCGGCAGCAACATCTTTATCCGGAACAAAAGGTGAATCCACGTCTTTGAACTTATTGTTGCTTGCATCTTTTGCCATTATCGGCCAATCATTGGAAAACTTTTCTCCGCCATTAGTTCCGATAGCCTGTTCGCTAACAATAATCTTCTGACAGTAGTTATTGATAGCAGTATAAACCTGCTTGGCTGATGAGTTAGCGGACGATAGCTTGGAGTCAGTAATATAACCGATCATTGCAGGAACGAGTATCGCTGCTAGTATACCGATGATAGCAATAACAACGATAAGTTCAACAAGTGTAAAGCCCTTGTTTGACTTTTTCATTAGTATTACCTCCGTAAAAATATTTTGTCCGAGCTG
Organism: uncultured Clostridia bacterium; assembly: GCA_947631995.1. Taxonomy (GTDB): domain Bacteria; phylum Bacillota; class Clostridia; order Oscillospirales; family Ruminococcaceae; genus UBA7477. The sequence continues at coordinate 1,259 of CANRNT010000030.1, forward strand.
TGAACAAAAAGTTAACAAACGCCCTGCTGTTCACCTCTTATTAATATTATAACTGTATTTTGTTAGCAAGTCAACGGAATTTACACGTTTGTAACCGTTTTGTAACTTCTTTCGGTTATTTGAACAAATCAATACTTAGTTATTAGTAGATTATCTTCAATTACCACGATTTACGGGACGAATTCGGCCTTGCTCCGAGCTTTTTTATAATCATTGATCGATAAAATAACATTGTTTTCGGCTTTGGCACATTGAAAAAAGCTTGACAAATATGCGGGCGTGGTGTATAATATAAATAGAAAAAGGGGAGCGTTGATCCATAAAACGATTGGCGACCTCGGACATTAGTTATAAATAACCGCTGTCTTTGGAGAGCCTAGCGGTTATTTTTTCATGTTCTTGATTATCTCATCGATAAGTGCAAGAATAATGATTATCAATATCAAGGATATGTAATCCATTGATATTCCCCCTTTCTTCCTCGGTCTGAGGGTAAAGGGAGGGAAGTTTTATGGTTTTTAGCGGTTCAAAGAACCGCGTAAAATCGCCGACCCTTTGTCGGCGAAATAAAACTTATAAGCGGCTTCGCAAGAAGACGCGGTTGCCTGCTACCGTTTTCGTACCCAGCCGGTACTGTAATTATTATAACATATTTCGTCAGGGTTTGTCAATAAAAGTGCCTGACAGATCAGCTTTTCCTGTCCGATAAAAAGGGTCACAAGCTATACGCTTATGACCCTTTTATTACGCTTATTTCTGCATTACTGCATTATTGCATTGCTATAAATCTCTTCAACTCCTGCGAGCTTATGCACTTTTCTCTCGCAACTTCCATAGATATGATCTTGTTCTTTACGAGCCTTGCAAGCTCCTGGTCCATTGTCTGCATTCCGAACTGCTTACCGGTCTGCATAGACGAACCGATAAGGTGCACCTTATCGTCACGGATCATTGCTTTGATAGAGTCGGTAGCGTTGAGTATCTCGCAGCAGGCCACACGGTTAAGTCCGTCGAGCGTCGGGCAAAGTGTCTGAGTACATATACCTACCAGAACGGAAGCGAGCTGCGTTCTTATCTGGTGCTGCTGGTGAGCCGGGAAAACGTCGATTATACGGTCGATAGTTGAAGCGGCGTCAGTAGTATGCAGGGTACTCATAACAAGGTGTCCTGTTTCGGCTGCGGTAACGGCGGCTTCGATAGTCTCGTAGTCACGCATTTCTCCAACGAGTATGATATCGGGGTCTTCACGAAGCGCTGCACGCAGAGCCATTGAGAAGCTCGAAATATCCTGACCTATCTCACGCTGATTTACCATACATCTCTTATGACCGTGCATATACTCGATAGGGTCTTCTATTGTGATGATATGTACCGATTTATTGACATTTATATGGTCTATCATAGCGGCAAGCGTTGTAGACTTACCCGAACCCGTAGGACCTGTTACAAGAACAAGTCCACGCGGGCGCATTGCGAACTCCGCAAGTACAGGCGGCAGCTGCAAGTCCGAAAGAGTAGGTATATCGTTTCTCAAAAGACGTATCGCTATTGCGGTATTACCTCTCTGACGGTACACATTTACTCTGTGACGGAAGCCTCTCTTTGATACGAACGTAAAGTCAGTATCGTTATGCTCTTTTATCGAAGCCTTTTGTCTTTCGTTACACATAGACTCGCATATACGGAGAATATCTATCTCGGTCATTTCCGTATATGAGGAAAGCTTTCTGAGGTTACCGCCCTGTCTTACTATCGGGGGTATACCAACCGTAAAATGCAAGTCAGAGCAACCCAACGCTCTTGCCTCGTCCAATATCTTATCAATGTCAACTGCTGCCACTTTGATTTCCTCCTAAATATTATTTCGGACTGTTTCCATATTAAACCGCGTATGTTACACGGATAAGCTCTTCCATAGAAGTCTTGCCCTCCTGAACAAGGTCGGCAACGTTATCTCTCAGAAGTCGTGTTCCCTCTTCTTTTGCAAGGACTGCGATAGCGTCGGCCTTTGCGCCCGAGGTTATGAGCGAAGCCATTCTCGAGGTACAGAGAAGTATCTCGTGTATAGCGGTACGGCCTTTATATCCTGTATTGGAACACTCGGGACAACCCACCGCGTCATAAATGGGCACGCTGTGGTCTATGCCGAGAAGCTCATTATCCTCGGCGGCGCTCATACGCATTTTCTTACACTTGGGGCAAAGCACCTTTGTAAGACGCTGAGCAACTATACCTATAAGCGAAGTAGCCACCATGTACGGAGCAACGCCCATATCCACAAGACGAGTTACCGTTGAAGCGGCGTCGTTGGTATGGAGTGTTGAAAGCACCATATGTCCTGTTATAGCGGCACGGATAGCTATCTCGGAAGTTTCCTGGTCACGCATTTCTCCGACCATTATGATGTCAGGGTCCTGACGGAGTATAGAACGAAGCGCGGCGGCAAAAGTCATACCTGCTTTTTCGTTTATCTGACACTGGTTTATACCCTCGATCTCTTTTTCGACAGGGTCTTCAACGGTGATAACGTTAACGTTAGGTTTAGCCATTTCACCGAGAGCTGCATAAAGGGTAGTAGTTTTACCTGAACCAGTAGGACCCGTAACGAGCATAACGCCCTGAGGAACCTTCAGCATTGAGATAAACTTCTGATAGTTGGTATCGTTCATACCGAGGTCGGTAACCTTTCTCGAAGCAACATTACCTGTTGCAAGGATACGGATAACGACCTTTTCGCCGTGAACAGTAGGAAGATTAGATACACGGAGGTCAAGGTGCGTACCGTCAACGTCAGCCGACATACGACCGTCCTGCGGGATACGCTTCTCTGCGATATTCATACCGCTGAGTATCTTATATCTTGTTATCAACGGACCGTGTATCAGGTTTGAGATAGGCGGCATAAGCTCTACAAGGTCGCCGTTTACACGGATCCTTATTCTTGTGAACGTTTCAAAAGGCTCGATATGAATATCGGTCGCCTCATGGCGGTGAGAGTTTTCAATAATAGTATTCGCGAGCTTAACGATAGGCGCGTTCTCTATTCTGTCCGAAGACAGGTCGAGGTTCTCGAGATCGAGCTCATCATCGTCCTCCGCAGCCTGTGAAGCCTCCGCGGCGATATTTTCCGCGCTTCCTGCGGAATACATTCGGCCTATGTACTTAGCTATGAGGGATTTTGTTGAAATAACCGCTTTTATCTCACAGCCTGTTATCATTCTTACATCTTCAAAAATGTAGAAGTTTGCAGGGTCGCTGGTGGCGACTGTAAGTCTTCTTCCGTTGAGTTCTGTAGCAATGAGGTTATACTTTCTCGCTACCGACTCAGGTATCTTCTTTACGACTTCCGGTATGAAAGTGATCTGATCGAGATCGACGTACTTGACGTTAAGTCTTTCACCGAGAGCCTTGGCAAAATCCTTATCGGAGATAAAGCCCATATCGACTACAACATCACCGAACATTTTGCCCTTTGACTCTTTCTGCTTTGCGAGAACTTTCATCAGGTTCTCTTCCGAGAGCAGACCTTTCTCGACAAGGTAATCGCCTATTCGCATATTTCTGGTATCTGCCATTAATAACCATCCCTTTTTATTATATTTGCATATTGAAAGTGCAATGAAAACAAAGCACTTGTAAAATCAATAATTATGTGATACAATAATATAGTAAAATAATGATCGGAGGGAACATCATGCCTGTCAGCGAGCTTACATACACTATAATAGTATATGTATTCATATTTTTGTTCGGAATAACCATAGGCAGCTTTCTGAATGTCTGCATTTACCGTCTGCCTAAGGAAGAATCCCTTATCAAGCGTAACTCACACTGCATGACCTGCGGTGCGGAGATAAAGCGTTATGATCTTATCCCCGTATTCAGTTGGATAATGCTTCGGGGAAAATGCCGAAACTGCGGCGCGCCGATATCTCCGCGCTACTGCGTAGTTGAGTCGCTTAACGGTATACTGTATGTACTCATTTTTATGTATTACGATTTTATGTACTCACCGCTTCGCGCGATACTTGTATGTCTGCTGTTCTCCGCTTTGATAGTCGTGTTTTTTATGGACTGGGACACACAGCTCATATCCAACTATGTGGTAGGTTTTATCGCACTTGTCGGTGTGCTCGACTATTTACGCACCCTTTTGAACTTTGACGCCGCAACGAGCGGTGATGTCGGTCTGAAAAGCCGTATCATCGGGATATTTGCCGTAAGCGTCGTACTGCTGATAATAGAACTTGCCAGCAAGGGCAGAGCCATGGGCAGGGGCGACGTATACCTTATGGCGGCAGCGGGAGCATTTCTCGGAGTAAAGGCTGTGGTTGCCGCATTCGCAATCGGACTTGTAACGGGTTCGATAGCGGGACTGATAATAAAGAAAGTCACAGGCGGCAGCAAATTTGCGTTCGGCCCGTATCTTTCGCTCGGCATAGCGGTATCTGCCATATGGGGAAATCAGCTTGCCGATCTTTATCTGCGTTTCACAGGCTTCATACAGTAAGCCTTACAACAGTCAAACAAATCGCTCCTGCGGAAAGCAGGGGCATTTTTTTGCTGTAATTTTTTTGCTGTGTCTGCAAGGGCTTCCCGGCATAACCGAGAGGCTCTTGCAGGCACCCTGCGGGAAAACCGCAGGGTGAGAAAGTTACTTAATATGAGCATTAACAGTAACCAGATTCATAAATTTAATATTATTATATGTCAATTGAATAGTAGTATATTGATTAAACGCACGCCAACCATCACTACTGGAGAGAGAATCCGGATCATATAATTCAATTTCAATTTCCATAGTATTTCCACTGAAATTTTCTTTACAAGCTTTTATTTGACCGGGATAACTGTAACAAATAATACTAGATTGATCTTGAATCGGTTCTGAAAACTCCAATACTACAGTAAATTTACCTTTCAATTTTTCGGCAGTAGTATTTATTTTCAAATCAATTGTATATTGAGGGTGGGTACCGTCCCAGTTATTGTAGGTATGCGGATCCGTCACTAATATAAGGTTAGAACTATTAGCCTCAGCTACCCCCCCCAGCCGGCGGCTCTTCAGGCGTATCCGGCTCAGGTGTTCCAGAATTTTCTATCGACTGAAGTTTTATAGTTATAGGAGCAGTTATTTCGGTAGTAGATACGAATGTCGTATCATCTTCATTTACCCATGAATATGATCTACCTGCATCGGTATTCAATCCGCTTTGAGTAATATCGGGCATAGCAGTAATAGTGCCGCTTTCAAAAACCGCGATAGGATTACCAAGAACATTTCCTTCGCTGTCTTTAAGGGTATTGCCATCTATCAAGTTGCCACTCTCATCAACGAATGTAACAGCATCATAATAGTAAGTCTGCGGATAAACATTCAGGTCTCTAGTGATGTTATCAAAGTTGGTAACAGGCTCATCTGTAGTGCAGTCTGCCCATCTTTGGTAAGAACGTCTTTCTCCCTGTATAAAAGAAGGCATAAGAGAAGGCTCATAAGTCAATGGCGGAACAGACGATACTCCCTTGTTGAATTGAACTATAAATGGACCCTGCATGATACTGGTCATTCCCTTATCGCTATAGAACGTAACGTTCAGCGCCGGCATAGCTGATTCATGTGTTTTTGTATACACCGCATACAGCTTCAGCGGATTTGCAGATGCAGCAGGCATACAAGTCAGATCAACAACATTGACATTGGTTTCTTCAGTTATATCAGGAACGGTAGCATATTTGCCTGTTCTCTGATAAACATAGCCGTCTTTGATATACATCTCAATATTGCTGGATTCTGCATTGTTTCTGACATTTTCGCTTATGTCGTCGCCCTCATAGTAATCAGACCAGTAAACTCTTTCGCCGTAGTCACCGTTTGCATCTTTAACATAGCACTCATACGGATATCTTGTAGCGTTGGCATTTATTCTGGATTTTCTGTTATAGAATATGTAGATGTACTTAGGGTCGCTGACAGAAGCAGCGGTGTTTACATCGTTATTATTGAATGTAACATTGCCTGCTTTTATGTTCAAAAACTCAATTGCCTTGACAGCCGAAAATGTCCGCTCGTTATACACATAGCTCGTACCGTTATAAGACGGACGGTAAACGTTTATTCTTATATTCATGCTGTTTTGCGAGCTGGCGCTGTTTTCGATACTGAAAGTAAACTGATCGTCGCCCATAAAGGTTTGATCCTGAAGGGCAAAAACGTTGTTATAAAGCTTTTCGCCTGCCAGCATACCGGGCTGAGAAACTTCAAGAAACTGTGCACCGTTCCAGCCATACTTCAGTATTCTGCCCTTACTGTCTTTGCTTATAGCTAAAGGCGTATCGCGGACGGTTACATTATCAAGCACTATGCAATTGGACAGTTCTTTAACGTTAGGATGCTCAGGGGTATTTAATATCTCCGTAACGATATTATTTATTTCAGCGGGCCCTTTAGTTTCGTCGTCAGTAGCATACACATAAACGCCCGTTGCATACATAAGGTCGTCTTCGAGGGCATTAGCAATTGTAGTAACGGCTTCTTCCTCATTGAGATAGGTATTTGTTGTCTTATAAAGCTTGGCGGTCGGCTGGATAAAATTCAGCACCGCGCCCATGATAATGCCCATAAGGCACATTACCACTATAAGCTCAACAAGGGTAAAGCCTGAACGATTATTCTTTTTATTCATGCTTTTACCTCCTTATTCCACACGGAAGAATTTGATATTGTGATCCTCATCGGTCGGGAGCTGATAGCCATCGTTATACTCGTACTGTGTATTTACCGAATAGAAAAAGATATGATCGCCGGTATCTTTTATGTCACCGTTAAAATTGATCTTCAAGGTAGCATTACCTGTACCGTCATCATATTGACCGCCGGTGGCATCAGCAATTGTAAGATCATCTCTGTTCTGCGACAGATAAGAAGTCTGCATATCGGTCTGCTTGTTCCACTTTTCGGTATCGCTCTGACTTCTCATTGAGAAGTTAGCCGCGGTGCATATCATACCTGCCAGTATGCCGAATATAGCCGTGCCGACGATAACTTCTACCAGAGTAAGGCCGTCGTTATTGGCAGATCTGCGCTTTTCGCCGTTTTTGCGGCGTTTAAATATCTTCAACATATTCACCGCCCCCTTATCTTGACTCATAGTGGCTGAACGTTACAGAACCTACATCCTCGCCACTGCCATCGCCGCCAAGCTTGGTATCGGTACTGGGCGGTACGAACGAAACACCGAACGTCTGATGGAGTGTGGCATCTTCGCAGATGATCGCTCCAAGAACAGACATACGAATATCGTCCTGACCGTTCAGCGTAAACTTTTTCAGCTCGGTAGAATTTACATCTTTAAGAAGGTAGAATTTATCAGAACCATATCCACCGGGAGCTTCCATCGATGCCAAAGGAGCATAAATTACTCCCTCTATAACTGAACCGCTTCCGTAGTTACTGAGTGTTATTTTATCACCGGGGTTGAGCATTATGAAAGAGCGAGTCTGTACAGGCGTATATACACCGTGATCCTGGCCGTCCGGACCTGTATATCCGCTTGATGCATTAAGTTCTACAACACCACTTCCGTTTGATCCGAAACCTGCAATATTTATACCTCTGTTTTGCTTAACTACATACATATAGGTATAATAATCCATTAGTCCCGCGCCGGTATTTCCTAATGAATTGACATAGATATTAAGGTTGTCGCCCATATCATTATCCGATATTATATACAGACAGCCTTCGGGCTGCGTAGTTATATTGCCTTGGGCATCTCTTTCGCCATTCTTAACGATTATCATAGGCATATTGAATTGTCTTGGAGAGTCCATGCCTTTTACTCTTATTACATAGTCACCGCTGAATTGATTCATATCCACAAATATGATCTTACCGTTGCCCTCAGTAAACAAGTTTGGATTGCCGCCAACGCTTGTGGCGTCTATATAGCAGCCGCCGCTGTCATGGGTACCGTCAATATAGAAAGCAACATCAAGATTCAAATCATTGTCGTGATAATTCTCCTTTTTGTAAACAGACATATTAGTAAGATTTGCAGCAACATACTTCTGATTTATAACTGCATTTTGCGGATTTGCAAGAAATTCCGGTGTAGTTTCATACGTCTTAGCGTAGTTATCTTCAAACTTAGTAGCAGGCTTATAGTTTCTGCTGCTTGCAGAACCGTGATTTATCGGATCTGTCCGAACCTTATCTGTGCCGAACGCCATCTGAAGTATGCTTTCCAAGTTCGAATCGGTCTTATGGTTATTATACTGTTCAACTACCGTGCTGGTATTTACACCGTTTATTTCGAGCACACCGTCAGCCATCCACTGTGCAACTCTGGCATATGTCAGTCCGTCTCCGCTGATGGCATCGCATTTTATTTTAACACCACCGGAAGTGATATTTGTTGTCGGAGAAACATATAAAGTACCATTTACGTTAAAGCCGCCATTAAGATTGCCAACGCCTATATTTATATCTCCTTCAACAAACAAATCGCCGTTTATGATGACACCGCCTGTACCGGAGGTTACTATAAAGTCGCCGTCCTGATCATTTCCATAAAAACGGCTGTCCGTATCTTCGATCTTATAACAATAAACATTTCCATTTACTGTCAATATAGCGCTTGCGCCGGGGAAACTTACTGAACTGTACTCATTTGCATAATATCCATTTGGCGGACCGACAAACAAAGCATTGCAGTAAAGATCCATTCCATTTCCGCTTGTACCGCCTATGGTGACATCATTGCAACCGAAGTAAGCTCCTCCCAAAGAGATGAACTGGGATATGTTATCATCTTTCTTAGGAAGGGTCGGAACGAATGATACATTGTCGTTCTTTTGTATCAAGCTTCCCTGAGCAACAATAAAACTGTTTGCAAGACTGTTCGGATCGTTGCTCCAACTATATTTTGTATCAACGATAAAATCTCCACCTGTAATGATAGAACCGGAAGAATTAGAATTGTTACCGGTATAATATGTGCTTCCGGTAGTTACAGAACCGGTATTGGTACACTGCTGATTAAAGCTTGCAGTACCATTACTGTAAAATGCGTTATCTATTCCGGGCGGTTTCTGTCCCGGTGTAACGGTATAATAAGCATTGATAGTTTCCGCCTGACCGTTATAGTAGCCTGTTACGGACAGTCTGATATAACCATCATTGACCTTTGAAATATTTACCTTGCAGTCGCCGCCCGGTATAACGCTGCCTATTGCGCTGTTTCCAAGCGTTATAGTGCCTTCCGTGCCCGCTTCCGCATAAGCTACCAGCGACGGATAGTTCTGGGGCGCTTCGCCTTCAAAAAAGTCATGCACGCTGCCCAGCGCTGATGAAGCGATATAGTATGCCTGCTCACTGTTGTAGTTATTATAGGCATTGGTATGGGCTCGCTTAACAAACGTAAGCACAGCCGTAAGCAATATCGCTGCAAAACACGCCACAGTCAAAACCGTTATGAGTACCGCACCGGCTCTGTTACTGCTTCGTTTACTGTTATTTGCCATTTCAGTAACCATCCTTTCGTAAAAAATGACATGGTTTTTACCGAGTTCTTAAAACACGATTGGGTGAAAGCGATTTTTCGCCTTCACCTAACCGTTCTTATCAAATTATTCCGCCTCTGCGGCTGCTGCCGGAGGAGCTGCGTTAAAGTCCGGCTTATCGGGAGGATTCATATAATAAAGCTCCATAGATACCGAACCCTGCCAGCCTGCTTGGGCGTCATCTTCTTCGGCAAAGCCCTCAGCTTCGGCAACGTTAAATGAAACGTTTGTTACTACGAGTGTCTTATGGTCAAGAGTCTTCAGCTTATCGATAAGGCTGAACAACTGCTCTCTCGTAGCGCCATTGAACTCCAGATTAAAGCTGTAGCAGCCTACCGTCTGCGAAGCGGCAGCGGCATTCGAGTTTGCATCAGCTGCGCCGGTATTGGTGTCGTTTATGTTTGCGTACTCATCCAACGGGATATTTACATTACCGCTGGAAGTATAAGAATACTTCTGAAGCTGCTTTGAGTTGAGCGAGAATGTATTAGAAGTAACATTTATACCCTCTTCAACGAAATACTTATAGACCTCATCGGAAATAACATAGCCCTGCTGACCCTCATAAAACGGCTTGCTCAGCTTAACGCTCTCGTTATATATTTCGGTGACCTGATCTTTAACGTGTTCCTTTTTCTCAAGCTCTTCCTGCTTCTCCTGATATGTTGAGCGGACTTCGTTATATTCTTTCTTGGAATTCTGAACATCTGTCCAAGCGGGTCTAATAACGAACCAAATTCCTACAAACAGGGCCAAGATAATGACCACTACGGTAAGCATTACTTTATCTCTTTGCGTAAGTTTCATTCTCACCGACCCCCTTTACTCTGCCTGATCGCCATTGGCGGCTGTAGTATCTTCGGTCTTCTTACCGAAGTTTTCCTCTTTAAGTGTTACAGTCATGCTGGGTATAACGTACACGAGCTGATCGCTTTCCTCGCCGATAGTCTCGGTATCCCAGCCTGAATAAGTGAATGCATAATACTCGCCGGACTGATCGACCGCCTGCACGAACTTGGTCAGATCCTCCTGAGTATTGAAGCGGATATCGTTTATCGTTATCGTACCGCTTATGTTATAGTCGAAGTCCGAGAAACCGGTCTTGCCGTCGGCACCCATTATTGCGCCGTTATCTGCTGCGAGCTTGACTAACTTTTCATACTTTTCGGTGCTGAGCTGCGGGAGAGTTTCAAATGCTTCGTTAGCAGCCTTTGCGCCGTCGCGGTAGCTGGTAATCTTTTCAAGCATAGTTTCATATCTTGATGCCTGTCTTATCTGCTCATCTACCTGAGCTATCTGCTCGTTCATATCGTCGATATCGCTGCGAACGGAAGAATTCCAAGCAGCAAGACCTATCTTTGCGCCGATCACTACCGCACAGACAATTGCAACTCCGCCGAGCAGGAACAAAGCGAACTGTTTATTTGCTCCGCTGCTGCGTCCTGTCTTAGAGTCTACCTCAATAAGGTTTATACGCTCGGTGAGCTTATTTCTCTTAAAGAGGGCGCCTATCGCATTGGCGAATATTGTAAACTCAAAGTTCTCATAGCCGGTTATCTGCGAAGGAACGGGGAGTATCGAAACGGATATATCCATTTTAGCCAACTCATCGGCATACTTTATGTAGTCTGATATCTGACCGTAAAGGATAACGTTTGAAATTCCGGGGCCGCCTCTTGCCTTATTGAACTGTGACATTCTGAAGATGTTCTCCGTCATAGCCTCAACGAGGTAATCCTCAGAGTCGTAATCCTCTTCCGCTATCGGAACATATCTTGCGAAAGCCATCTGATTGTTCTCAAAGAGCGTCATTCCGAGGAAGTTGGGATCGAGCTGCATAACGAGCAGCGGCATTCTTGCTTCGTTCGCCTTATCCGAAAGGACTATACGCGATATAGAGTTACAGCTTATGTTTGCGCTCTTGAGGTTTATGTTCATTATGCTGAACAGTTTTCTGTAACTTTCAACTACCGCAAACGGGCAAGCCGTAGCGAGCACCTTCATTGCGCCGGGCTTATCCGGTCCTGCTTCTCCTACAATAGTATATGAGATAGAGAAGTCGTTTGTCAGGCCCATTTCATGTACCATCTGGTTCTGCACCATCGAAAGGAACTGATCCGGCTTTGCCTTAGGTATATCAAGTTCCTTGAAAACTATGTTGTTGGACGAGAACGTGATTATCGCGTTCTTATCGAACATATTTTCTTCTCTTATTTTTGCGAGTATCGTATCGCTGGCTCCGGTAAGGTTAACTACCTCACCGCTTACGATCATATCGGGCGGCATATCTATTATGCAAGACCTTTCGATCTTGATCTTTCCGCCTGCATTTTCGCCTTTTACGGCATAAATTTGTCTGTCCGAAATATCAAATGACAGCATTTATACTTTCACCTCTCTGTTTTATTCGCAGTTTATGTAAACGATCATTCATCGACATTGAGTCCGCCGTACAGCATCGGGAAGATACCAGCAAGACAAAGTCCTATAGCGGCACCCATTACGATTATCATAAGAGGTTCCATAAGTCCTACAAGTCTTTCAATTGCCGAATCGGATTCTTCTTCGTAGTAGTCCGCGGTCTTGGCAAGGATCTCGTCCAGCGCGCCCGACTCTTCACCAACATAGATGATAGAGCAGAACATCGAATCGAAAACTTCCGTCTTCTGTATCGAGCTGGAAAGCGGCTGACCTTGCTTTACCTCGTCAACTATCTGGATAAATGCTGCATCTATGTACGAGTTGCCGAGTATCTTGGAGGATCTCTCAAGACATTCTACCATAGGTATACCCGAGGAATACAGAGATGACATCGATCTTGCGAAACGTCCTGTATAGATTATCTTAAGGAGTGCGCCGACCTTCGGGAATTTCAGCTTCAGCTCGTCGAATTTCAGCCTTACCGACTCGATCTTCAGACCGTATATTATCGCAAATACAATGACCGCGACGATAATTATGAGCAGCCACCATTTCTCAAGAATAAAGTCTGAGAACGCGAACAGCGCGCGGCTGAGCACTGACATATCTTCCTCGTCCATCATTCCTGCAAAGTTAGGAAGTATGAGCGTGAACATTCCTATTACCATTACAACGCAGAGTATGGCGAGGATTATCGGGTACATCATAGCGCCCTTTACCTTGTTCGTTGTCTTATTTTCCTTTGCGTAATGGTCTTGCAATCTTGCCATTACAACGTCCAGCGTACCGGAAGTTTCGCCCGCGCCTATCATACTGATAAAGAAGTCGGGGAAGCAGCCGTCCTTTTCCTGGAGCGCCTCCGTCAGCGTCGCGCCTTTCTGAACGCTTTCGTAAACGTCCAGCCATGTCTGCTGAGCTGATTTGTTGTCCATCTGCTTATACAGGATATCAAGAGCCTTAACTATCGTAAGTCCCGATGACATCATTGCCGAAAGCTGACGGCAGCAGAAAGACAGCTCTTTAGTTTTGAATTTGTGCGCAGAATTTGTACCCTTGCCCAGATCGGCTTGTATTTTTACCGGGAACCAGCCTTGGTCATATATCTTGGCGTTGACCTCTTCTTTGGTTTCGGCGTCCATACTTCCTTTTATGGTCTTACCGGACGTATCCTTCGCAACATAAACAAACTTCTTCATGTCTGTATAGTTACACCTCCACAATGTTATATAACTTATTTATCTCTGCAACAAGTCACACTAACACATTTTCTTTATTATAACATATTTCACTCTCAATAATCAAGTTTTTTTACAATATATTTTTATATTTTTATAGTAAAAAAATCGGGTCGTTTTTTATATACATTGACTAAAAAAGCTTCAACACAGCCATTTCTTTACTGAATATTTAATAAAAATGCCGCAAATACGCTTTGTTTTCAGGCGTCGGGGTGCTTTTTCAAATAAACGGCATGACTTGTAAAATATGCCAGCATGATGACCGCTACGGTCATCAGACCGCCTGCCAGCACGGCCTGCGTATAGTCGTTATCCAAGATATCCAGCAGCCAGCGCGACGTAATGAAATACTGTGCAAGCACCTTTTCCGCTATATCGGTTGCATATCTCATGAAGATGACAGGCGCGAAATAGAGCATGAACATAAGGACTGCGCATATCAGCGCGCTAAAAAGGTCAAACTTCGCATAAGCGGTATTTTTTCTGCCGTCCGCCCACAGCACCCAGCACATTACGGCGGTAACTACGAACCACGCCGCGAACGACTGCACATTTTCAGAGCCCATAGTCAACTGCGCGCCGTTATCAGGCACGACATTCACTATCACGTTCATAAGCAAGGGCACCAAAAGTCCGAAGCCTATATTGACCACCGCCATAAGAATGGCACATCTGAACGAGAATTTTACCGTATCTGTCAGCGACAACTCCACCTGCTCCTTTCTTTTCGGGTCATTATTATGATTGTACCCCAAAAAGTTCTTTTTGTCAATCCCGAAAATTATGCAGTTTACCTCTTGAAAAATTCGTAATAGTGTGATATAATGTTGTAAATTGGATTTACAAGAACTTCGGAATAAATAAGAACATTTAACGTTCTCGAATGCTCTTATATGTTCCGTTGAAACAAAGGAGCGTTTATTATGGATTCTAAGGAACTCGGAAGAAGATTGAAAGCTGCCCGTCTTGCAAAAAAGATGACGCAGAGCGAGGTGGTGGGCGATTTCATCACGCGCAATATGCTCAGTCAGATAGAGAGCGGCGTTGCTACGCCTTCTATAAAAACTTTGGAATATCTGGCAAATGTACTGGAGATATCAATGGCTTCTCTTATGCCGGAATCCGACAATGCGGCTTCGAGCGCTTCGGAGGCGGAGAAGATAGCGAAAGCTAAAAAGGCTCTCGCTCAGAACGACAACGCTGCCGTTCTGGATATTCTCGGCGAGGACTGCGTCATATTCAGCGACGAAGTGTACGCCCTGCGTTCCATAGCATATCTCGCGCTGGCTAATGAAGCTGCCGAGAGCGGCGAATTACAGCGCGCGGTAGACTGTGCAAAGCGTTCATATGAATACGCGGGAATGGGCATTTACAAGAACAGCAGCCGCGCGGAGGAGAGCCTGCGGCTGATGAACAAGTCGGCGAAAAAGCTCAGCGAATACTATGCCGCGCTCATAACGGAATAACAGTTATCCGCATAAGCGACATCTTTTCGGGTCGCATATGGTGCAGCGTCACGCTGCTGCGCTTTACAGACACAACAAATACAACCCCCACCGAACAAACATATCGGCGGGGGTTTTTGCAGTATTCAAGTAACAAGTAATTATTCCATACAGATAACGATGATAACGAACCATACATTATATATATGTTCGGACAGGCATTTGTCCTATCAATCATAAAGTCGGGCGTCGGGCGGCAGAAAGCCGTGAGGCAGGTAAACTCCGACATAGTCAGGACATTTATCGTATACGGGCGCGATATAGCAGCCGCTGTCGCCGTTATCGTAATTATCAAAGAAAACGTCCTCCGAGGCTCTGAGCTTATGATACTCAAGCTCCTCTCCCCTGCTGTTCATGGCAGAGTTGATATACACGTCGGAGATAATATTGCCGCTGTCGATAAACACCTGACCTCTTTCGGTAAATATACCTCTCGGCGAAACAGACGCAACGTGGAGGTCCACGATAGAGCCGCTCTTGATATACACGGAGGTCTCTCCCTCTATATCGCCTATGGCAACGGCTTCGTTTCCCTCGGCGAACACATCTATCAGACTGTCGTAGCAGTATATCTCAAATTCTCCGTCCCTCGCGCCGACACCTATTATAGACTTGGCTCTCTCTTCTATTTTCAGCTTACAGCCGTCCGTTATGTTCACGCTTCCGCTTCCGCCCTTCAATATACCGAACGCGGTTGCCTTATCGCCGCCCAGCTTGACAGATATCGAGGAAGCTGACAATTCGGCGTCTATAGTACCTGATATATTGCCTATTCCCAAAACCTTATCTCCGTCGTTCTTTATAACTATCGTTGAATCGGTTATGCTGAGCATAGAGCTTCCGCTGACGGCGCCTATCGCAATAGGTCTTACGCCCCTTTGCTCTATCTCGATATCGGCGCCGGTTATAGCTATCTCGGAATGTATCGAGCTGTATTTCCCGCCGAAGCCTATTACAGTCTCGCCTATCATAACGATACTGCATTTGCCTTGCAGTCCGAAGTTTATCTTTCCAAATCCGCTTTCGGAAGAGCTTCCGAAGGCAACAGGGTCGTTGGTATGTATCTCCATATCGCAGCTTCCGTCGCCCGTGACGGAAAGCTCCGCGCTCGTAGGCACGCTGAAGCCGCCGAAGAACTTATTCATTCCGCGCATTTCAACGTTTACCTTTGAGTTCTCGCCGCATTCAAAAACATACGGGTGTCTGAACAGCGCGCAGTTATTCAGTATTATATCCGCGTTAAGGTCTTCTTGAACGCTTATGCACATCTCGACCGTTTTGGAAGCGTCGCCGTTTATCTCAACGGGCGAATGCTTTACCACCAGCTCCGAATAGCCGTTCAGAGCAAGCTCTATGATATCGACAGCTCCCGGAGCGGTCGTTTCGTATATACTGTTTTCATTTCTTCCCGCACGCTTCAGATTTGCGGCAACTATGATATCAGACACGTCCTGCGATATCTTATCTATGAACGCCGGCTGAGGTCTTGCGGTATAGTAGCCTTGTATATAGTCTACGTCTATGGATATGGCATACTCGAGCTCGGGACGAGTTTCAACGCCCTCGGCTATAACTCTTATATTATGCCGTTTTGCAAAGTTCACAAGTCCCGCAACGAGCGTTCTTTTCTGCTCGTCGGCATTTATATTCGTGATGAGCGACCTGTCCAGCTTTATGAAAGCGGGCTGTATCTTCAGCAGGTTGGACTCGTTTGAATATCCCGTACCGAAGTCGTCAAGCGCTATGGTACAGCCGAGCCGCTCACATCTGTCGTTGAACTCTTTAAACAGGTCGTCGTTGAAATTTGCGTCCTCGGTTATCTCTATGACCGTATTCTCAAACAGTCTGCCGTAGTTTTCGCAAAGGCTTTCAAACTCCTCCTGCGGCAGAAGCATATTCGGTATAGTATTTATAAAGACCTTTTTACCTGTTATCTTGCTCTCGTTCTCCGCAACTAACCTCATAACGTTGCTGAGCGTCATTCTCTCAACGCTCACAAGGCAGTTATCCTTTGCCGCAACGCTCAACACGTCCAGCGGAGTGAGCTTTATTTCGCTGACGGGGCGCATAAGAGCTTCATAAGCGAATATCCTGCCCGTTCTGGCATTGACGATAGGCTGGAAATAATAGTCCACGCTGTTGGTTTCTATAACGTCGTGCACCGCCTTAGCCTTTCTGAATTCCTCCTGAAGATCGGCATATCTCTGCGGCGAGAACATTACAGGCTCTCTGGAATTTGAGCCCATTGCCTGATACAGCGCAAAATCAGTTCTGGAAACAAGATCGTCCAGATTATCTGCGCCGTCAGGGAAGCGGCAATATCCGCACGACACGGAAAGGCGGTTCGCTGAGTTGCCCTCCGACAAAACCTCATAAGCGGTCTTTACCAGTCCGTCCAGACGCTCCTTGATATCGGGAAACTCTCCCGCAAAGAAAAACAAAAAGCTGTTATGCGAGTTTTTACCCGTTATTATACGCTTGCTCTCAATATCCTTAAATCTTTCGCCGAGCGTTTTGATAACGCTGTTGGTATCGGCATTATTGCCTGCGGCTCTTTCAAAACCGTTGACCGATATAATGGCATAATGCCCCTCTTTACAGCCGTTGTCGATAAATCTCTGCACTCTTTTCAGCACCGCTTCACGGTTGAGCAGTCTGCTGGAGGAGTCGTAATAGTCGCTCTGTATAAGGTATATCTGCTGCAAATACAGGTCGGTAACGTCGATAACCAGCGTGGCAGTTTTTCCTCCATAGGGGACTCTTTTCATTCTCACCCATATATCCTCGCCGTCGTCGCCCGTATAGCGGTAGAAAAGCTCTCCCGCCTGTTCTTCGCTTATCTCCGAAAGCTTTCCGACAAAAGCGCTGAACTCGTTTGCCGTTATTTCGGGGCGCTGAGGGAGCACATCGGAAAACTTTGAAATAAACGTCGGCGAGCCGTAAACATAGTAGCTGTTCCTTTTAGGTCTGAGCAGAACGAACCTCTGCTGGGCGGCGTCCATTATTATCTCAAGCTTGAAATACAGTCTTGAATACAGTACGGAAAACACCGCCAACGCTGCGGTAAGTATACCGAGGCAAGCGAGAAATGCTATCAGCGTGCTGTTGTTCAAATGCACATAAACTGCTAAAAACAGGGCGGCAAAGCATATACACGAAAGTATTATAGCTTCACAAAACAGTCTTTTGAGATATTTATACTTGAACAAGCCGCTCCCTCCGTTCCGCAGAAATTACACAAAATGAGCATATACACATTTTATTATAGCACAGTTTTTTCTCCCTGTCAACCGCCGTCGGACACAAAAAAGTCACGGGAGCATTATCCCCCGTGACCGTTCGTTTATTTACTTGTCCTCATACTCCAAAGGATAGCAATGCCAGTCGGGCAGCTCGCTGAGCGTCAGCGCTCTGTCGCTTGAATATGTTTTCTGCCAATGCTCCAAGTCGGTATACTCCTGAGAGAGCTGGAAGTCCTTTACGGCATATTCTCCGCTCCAAGTCGCGAACCAAGACCACCTTACCCCGCTGTTGAACGAATCGTCAACATCGTAAACTACTCCGTTCTCACTGAGCGTGATTATCTTGTTTGTGGAGGTCGACTTGCGTATATAATCAAATATTTCCTCCTGAGATGAGTAATCAAACGCTTCCGCGTAGAAGTCATAGCCGATTATATCCACATACTCGTCGCCAGGATACCAGTCGGTTCTCTGACCGTTCCATACCCATATCAGGTTGTCAAGTCCCCAATAGTTTGTCAGCCTGTCGTACATAAGCTTCCAAAGCTCCTTGTATGCTTCAGAGCCTGCCGCGCCCCACCAGAACCATGTATTGTTGTATCGGTAGTCGCCGCCTGCCTCATGGAGAGGTCTCCACAGTACTGGTATATCGGCGTCCTCCAGCTTTTGAAGCTCTGCGGCAATGGCGTCTATATCGCTTATCAGATAGTCGTAGCCCTCCTGATCGGTCTTTTCTATTGCGGCTTTAAGATCAAAGTTTGTCGCGTCGGAATAAAAGCCTCTGTACCAAGGTTCACCGTTTACTCCCAGATACGGATCGGGGGCGTTCCAATGCCACGAAAGTGTAACTATACCGTTTTTTGCGTCCCAAGCTCTGGCGGCGGTATAGAACTTATCTCCCTCTGCCGAGCCGTGCGCCACTCTGCTGGGCGAACACTCCATAAGGTCAAGACCCAGCACGGCAGGCAGGTCGCCGCAGTTTGCCTGTATCTGACTGAAAGCTCTGTCCTGCGAATAGAGCATATTGTCTTCAAGCGGATAATTGTTCGAGTCTGCATACTGTCCCGTCAGAGTATACTTTCCGTAAATATCAACAAGGAAATTATACAGCCTTTGCGTTGTATCGTTGGCGTTGGGATTGGAGAGCTTGTGGCTAACGCTGTATATTGAAAGGTCAACGCCCTGCGACGCCTTGAACTCTATTTTGTCAACGTACAGAGAACCTACCGTATCCTCTATTGAAATAACGTGTTCTCCCGCCGCCATGTAAACGTTCGGGATAGTTATCTCCACGAACTCTTCGTTCTCGGGAATGCTGAACTGTTCTCTGGTCGCGCCGCTGTCAACGTCAAACTTGAATACGGCAGCCGCGCCTGTATCGACCTTAGCGGCGGTTATAACGGCGTCATATCTGCCGTCGGTCTCGGAATTGAATTTAAATCTTATCGCGCCGCCGTTTATCTTTCCTACATATCCGCTGCCGCTGAAAGCGCCCATGCCGTCATCGCTCAATGTTACGGCATTATTGCCGCTGATAACGCAGTCCTCCGCCTCGGTCTCAAAATGAAAATCCGCAGCCACGCCTACATCTGGCTGGTAATCGGAATAGTCAAGATCTCCGACCGTTTCGGTTATCTCGCCCCTGTCTACCTTTTCATAAACCACCGAGGAGCTGTCGTCTGACGAGCTGCTCTCCGAGCCTCCCGAGCTGTTCCCCTTGTTGCCGCAGGCAGCCATTGACAATGCAAGCATGGCAGCCACAGCAGCCGATAAAAACCGTTTAGCTTTCATTTTAACATCGACCTTTCTGCTGATTATATTTATATATACATTATACATTATAAAAATATTTCGGTCTATTATTACTTTTCGTCTTCGTCGGGATCCGTGGTATCCCTCGGCATAGCGGTCTCGCCGTCTTTTATACCCTCTGTGGCGTCGGGAACGAACATCGTCTTGAACGTCATAAGCATTATCCTGAGATCGAGCGCGAACGAATGTCTTTCTATATACATAAGATCAAGCTTCAGCTTATCGTAAGGAGTTGTATTATACTTCCCGAACACCTGCGCAAAGCCTGTAAGACCCGCTTTTACCCGCAGTCTGTAAGCAAATTCGGGCATGATCTCCTCATACTGCTGCGCTATCTCGGGTCTTTCGGGGCGCGGCCCTACAAACGACATACTTCCGACAAGAATGTTGAAAAGCTGCGGAAGCTCGTCAAGGCGGCAGCTTCGCAGAAACTTTCCTACGGGAGTTATCCTGCTGTCATCATCGGCTGCAAGCCTTGCTACGCCGTCCTTTTCCGCGTCTACTACCATACTGCGGAATTTTATCAGCCTGAACACTTCTCTGTCCTTAGTATATCTGTTCTGACAGTAGAACACAGGGCCGCCGTCGTATATCTTTATCAGCAGGGCTATTATGAGCATGAACGGCGAGGATATTATTATCCCTATCGCGGACAGCAGTATGTCAAAAAACCTTTTTATAAACAGCTGCTCAACGCTCAGGCCCTGATTTCTTGCCAACAGCAGCGGCGTATCGAACATATGGAACTCGTCCGCCCCGCGAACTATAATATCCGATATCTTCGGGCTGATATATGTTCTTATGGAATTTTCAAAAGCGAACTTGAGCAGCTTGGCGCGCTTTTCCAAAGGCACGTCGCATATTATGACCGCCTCATATTCAAGTATCTTTTTCTTTATATCCTCAATATCCTCTTCGCAGCTTATTGACGAGCATATTATATACTTGTCCATTCTTCGGCTCATTTTCACGACAAGGTCGCTCGAGTCGCGCTTCCCGTACACAACGACCATTTTCCTTGCGGGAAAGATCTTGCGGTAAACAAACGTACTTGCTATCGACCATATCACTCCGACCGCTATCTCAGCGGCAGTCAGCAGCAGAAGCGGTACTAACGGCATAAGCTCTCTTGCTATAAGGCTTATCTGCAAATAAGTCACCGCGTTTGTGCTTATCAGGGATATCGCCTGCGAGCCTACAAGTCCGCTCGGGTATGAATACCCTACCTTAAATCCTCCGAACGCCATTGAAAACAGTATGAATATAACAGCGTACAGCACCGTGAGCAAAAGAGTACCCTTCAGCACGAACGGCTTGAACTCCATTTCTCTGTTGTAGTAGCTGTTCCAGAGATACGCAAACATGACCGTAACGGCGGATATCAGTACGAGCGAATCCGTAAACATTATTATGCGTTTGAATTGTTCTTTACTTTTCATGTTTATTTATTCCTTAACATTTTATGACATTATCATAAACTTACTTTGCAGGGTCAGCCCTACTGCTATATTTTATCACATAATTTTCTCTTTTTCAAGAGGTTTCACCATATTTTCACATTATGCCGCCGCAGTTATACCCGTATTGACAAAACAGACGGGATATAATATAATTATATTATCGGTTATTTTGCGGATATTAACGACTTTAACGGTTTTACAATAATTAAAGGAGAACGGCACAATGAAAACAACGTCAGCAATTGCTCTGCCCGATTACAGCGTGACAATGTCCGTGTACGGCAAGGAGCAGCCTGATTTTTTAAGGCTCAGCATAAAAAGCATTGTTGAGCAGTCTCACCGCACGAATGATTTTATAATAGTATGCGACGGTGAACTGACCGACGGATTGAACAATGTGCTCGACGACGCGCAAAGAGAATATCCTGACACGGTGAGAGTTATACGCACAAAAAAGCACGTCGGTACGGCGGCTTCGGCAAACATGGCTCTCAAGCTATGCAAAAACGAATACATCGGCAAGATGGACAGCGACGACATCGCTTTGCCGCGCCGTTTTGAGATGCAGCTTCGCAGAATGATGCTGCATCCCGAGCTGGATATCATCGGAGGATATATAGAAGAATTTGACTCGGACAGCGGAAACTCCATATCGGTAAGAAAAGTTCCTCTGTCAAACGACGCCGTTCACAGGTTCGCCAAAAGACGAAATCCTTTCAACAATCCAACTCTGCTCTTCAAAAAGAGCGCTGCGCTCGCTTCTGGCGGATACAGCGAGGACCTCGCGCGCTGCGAGGACTACGATTTCGTTGTAAAAATGCTGGCTGACGGAGCTGTCGGCGGCAATATACCGCAGGTAGTGCTGAAATACAGGATAACTGAGGAAAATTACAGGCGGCGCCGCAATTTTGCCAACACAAAGGCGTTTATCGCAGTAAGATGGCGTATATACCGTTCGGGATATTCGTCCCTGCCTGATTTTCTGATACCCTGCGCGGCTCAGCTCGCGCTGTTCTTGCTCCCCTCTTCGCTGACGGGACATATATACAGAAAGGCTATAA
Organism: uncultured Clostridia bacterium; assembly: GCA_947631995.1. Taxonomy (GTDB): domain Bacteria; phylum Bacillota; class Clostridia; order Oscillospirales; family Ruminococcaceae; genus UBA7477. Next base: position 23,559 of record CANRNT010000030.1, read on the forward strand.
GGTGATGTCGTATGCAGTCTGTTGAGTATTACCGCAGCAGGGCGCGGGAGCTGTTCCTCTCGGGCTACAACTGTTCTCAGGCGGTCGTAATGGCGTTTACGGACATACTTGACATTGACGAAAAGGCCGCGCTGCTTATCGCTTCTCCGTTCGGCGGAGGTCTTAGCAGACTGCGGGAGATGTGCGGTACTGTTGTTGGCATGAGCATGGCGGCAGGACTTTTGTTTGGCTACTGCGAGCCTAAGGCTTATGAAGAAAAAGCGCGTTTATACGCAGATATACAGACCTTAGCGGCGCGTTTTAAGGAAAAGAACGGCTCATACATATGTCGGGAGCTGCTAAGCGGAGTTGAGCACACGGACGGCGGTGCGCCCGAAAGACGCACCGAAGAGTATTACAAAAAACGCCCCTGTCCCGAATTGTGCGCCGACGCGGCAGGCATACTGGCAGAGTTCCTTATAGAAAAAAACGGAGGTCAATAACATGGCGATAACCCCCAAATGGCTCGAAAATGCGATATTTTATCAAGTGTATCCGCAGTCGTTCAAGGACACGGACGGCGACGGCATTGGCAACATAGACGGTATCACAGAAAAACTGCCGTACATAAAAAAGCTGGGCTGCAACGCAGTATGGATAAACCCCTGCTTCGTATCTCCGTTCGGTGACGCGGGCTACGATGTTGCGGACTACTGCACTATCGCCCCGAGATACGGCACCAACGACGATATGAAGCGTCTTTTTGAAAAGGCTCACGAGCTGGATATGCACATACTTCTGGATCTTGTTCCGGGTCACACATCGGTTGAGCATGAGTGGTTCAAAAAGTCAATGCAGGCGGAGAAAAACGAGTACACCGACCGCTATGTCTGGACTGACAGCGTTTGGGAAGAGCCGCAGGGCATGGGCTGCATACGCGGCATATCCGACCGCGACGGCTCATGCGCTGTGAACTTTTTCTCTCATCAGCCTGCGCTTAATTACGGCTATTACAAATGCGAGCGCCCGTGGCAGCAGCCTATGGAAGCGGACGGCCCGCGGGCAACGTTGGAAGCGATAAAGGACGTTATGCGCTTCTGGCTCTCTATGGGCTGCGACGGTTTCCGCGTTGACATGGCAGGCTCGCTCGTTAAAAACGACGTTGACGGCAAGGGAAACATAGCGCTATGGCAAAATGTACGCGGATTTCTTGACAAAGAATATCCCGAAGCCGCGCTTATATCCGAATGGGGAGAGCCTGACAAGTCGCTTGCAGGCGGCTTCCACATGGATTTTCTGCTGCATTTCGGCCCGTCACACTACAACGACCTTTTCAGATGTGCAGAGCCGTTCTTTTCCCCGAACGGAAAAGGCGACGCTTCGCTATTTGTTGAAAAATACTGCGAGAGCCGCTCAAAGACAGGCGGTATGGGTTTGATATGCATACCGTCGGGCAATCACGACATGGACAGGCTTGCAAGGTCGATACAGGGCGTTGATCTGAAAATAGCGTTCGCTTTTCTTCTTACCATGCCCGGTGTGCCTTTCATATACTACGGCGACGAGATAGGAATGAGGTACGTCGAGGGTCTTACTTCGGTCGAGGGCGGATACGGCAGGACAGGCTCGCGCTCTCCCATGCAATGGGACGCCACAAAAAACGCAGGCTTCAGCAATGCTGACGAGGACAGGCTATATATCCCTCTTGACGGCTCTGCCGACAGACCTACCGTCGAAGCACAGATGTCAGACGAAAATTCGCTGTGGAACGAGATCCGCAGGCTGACAGAGCTTCGCAAGGCTCACAAGGCGCTCCAGAACGGCAGCGGTATAGAGTTCGTTTACGCAAAAAAGAACGCCTATCCCCTCGCCTATCTGAGAATGTGCGGCGACGAGATAATTCTGGTCGTGATAAATCCGTCGGACAAGGAGGTCTCGCTCCCCTGCCTCTACAGACCAAAGCAAACGTTGTACTCGATCGGTGTACCCGTTTCAAAGGACGGCGCTTCACTCCTGGTCTCAGCTCGCAGCGCAGGCGCTTATCTTGTCTGAATAATTATAACCACAGTTTTATTTACTATACCTGTTTTTCTTTTGGGGAAAACCTTTCTGAAGAAAGGTTATTCCCCATACCCCTTTCCAAAGACTTTTATATTGTT
>CANRNT010000031.1 GCA_947631995.1 uncultured Clostridia bacterium
AACAAAACCTCCTATGTTTCTATTATACCATAGGAGGTCTTTTTTGTCATTGTTCTTTTTTACTGGTTCGGTTCATTTTGGCGAGGGGTAATTTTACTTTATAAAATACGCAGGATTTATGGTATATAGCAGATTTATAAAAATAAATTACCCCTCGCCAAAAACAATATAAAAGTCTTTGGAAAGGGGTATGGGGAATAACCTTTCTTCAGAAAGGTTTTCCCCAAAAGAAAAACAGGCACAGTAGATAAATTCTGATTTATCTTATCAGTGCAAAACTAAAAAGCAACCTATTTCCCGCTGCTTACTCTTCATCATCTTGCGGCGAGATCTCTTTCATATACCCTGCGGTTATTATGCCCGAGGGCAGCGCGATTATCGCGATACCGAAAAGCGATGATAACATCGTCATGAACTTGCCCACGTCCGATACCGCGTAAATATCGCCGTAGCCCACGGTCGTGAGCGATACCGTCGCCCAGTACACCGCGTCGAAAAACGACGGGAACGTGTCAGGCTCGATGTTGAAAACTATCATCGCCGAAATTATTATGTACCCCACCGCAAGGCAGCCGACTATCAGCAGCGAGTCTTTCTGCTTGCGGAAGACCGACACGATTATCTGTATGTTTTTTGAATATCTGAACGCCTTGAAAACGCGGAACACGCGAAACGTGCGCAGCAGGCGGAACACTTTCAGCACGCGGAACGCACCGTTCATCATTATCAGCGAGGGCAGAATTGACAGCAGATCTACTATCGCCATAAACGTAAACGGGTATTTTATGAACGAAAACCAGCCCTTTCGCAGCTTGTAGTCGGCGGTCAGCAGGCGCAGAATGTAGTCCGCTATGAAAATTGTCACCGCCGCTTTGTCCACCCACGCAAATACCAACGGCGGATCTTTCATCGCCAGCGGCACAAGGCTGAAGATTATCGTCAACATCATAAAAATGTCGTACACCTTGCTGAGCAGATCGTCGCTCTGAGCGACCTCGATTATTTCAAAAATCCGCTTTCTCATTTTATTCCTCCCGCCCTATCGGCGCGTAACCGCTTTGAGCTATGATCTCCTGACCCTCATCGGAAAGCACCCATTCTACTAGCTTTTTCACGTTGGGATTATCGTTGTTCTTGTCATACACCGCATAAAAATCGTACACCAAAGGGTAACTGCCGCTTTGTACGTTCTCCATGCTTGGGTAAACGCCGTTCAGCGAGAGCATTTTCACGCCGCCGCTGTCAGCTATCCCCTCAACGTAATATCTGAACGAAAAACCTATCGCGCTGCCCAGAAAAGCGTCGATGTCTTTTGGCATTTTCACGCCGTCCATAAATTGCAGCATTACCGTCTGACTGCCGCTGCCCTCCATTCTCTGCAACGGGCTGATGAGCCTGCCGCTTCCGCCGACCTCAGACCAGCGGCGGATCTTGCCTGCAAAAATGTCTTTCACCTGCTGTACCGTCAGGTCGCTGACGGGGTTTTCAGCGTTCACAATGAACACAAACGCCTCCCTGCCAACGGGCACAAGCTCCAGTTCTACGCCATTTTGCTGTGCGTACTCTAGCTGTTCTTTTGAGGGCGCGGCGCAGAAAACTATATCAGCGTCGCCGTCTACCACAGCCGTATACGCTTTCAGCGTGTTGCGAAATTGCAGCTTGCTGTCTGCCGTGAAGTTTTCACCGTCAAAATGTACCGAATCTTCGGGGTACACAGAGCCTACTATTCCCGAAAAAACGGGGTACAGCGCGGCGGCTCCGTCTATCACGGGCAGCTCTCCGTCGAGCTGAAAATCAGTTTCGACCGTCGCGGCAAGGGTGTTTTCGTCAAACGGCAGATACTTGTCCAAGTCAACTGCCTTTGCCTGAAGCTCGGCGCTTTTGCTGCTCATGCACCGTTTTGTGCAGACCTCAAAAATTGCTATGTCAAGCGCGGCAAAGAATAAAATAAGCAAAAATATCACCGCAAGCTGCTTTAAGAGCAGCTTTCTTTTATTTGTCACATCTGCCATATCAGCCACCGTTTGCTATAAAGCTGATTATCGAACAATGCCCGTGCAGATAGTATGTAACAGCAAGCAGCGCCGCGGTAGAGAGCATACCCAGCGCGACTACTATTGATACCACTATGCGAAATGTTTTTTCTTTCATGATAAATATCTCCTTGTCACATATATGCAATAGACTGCATAAATATAAGCGCCAACGCGATATACGCAAGCAGCACAAACGCCGCTATGATTCCCGATATCATCGCGCGGAATTTGTACTTGCTTTTTTTCTCGCTATCGGGTGCTTTTTTGTACTTTATCAAAAATACCTCAAATACAACGCTCGCGGCTATAAGCGGCAAAAACACCAGCAGCATTGCACCTCCGACCCATAATATTATGAGCAGGTTTTCAATAAATTCGTCCATTTATTTTTCCTCCTTTTCGCCTTTTTTAAAGACGATCAACTTGCTGATGATGTAATTCAACACTACCACCCCGACGGCGGCTATTATCTTTATGATCACTTCGTCAAATTTCAGCCATGTTACAAATACTAGCAGCATTGCTTCTTCAAAGCCGTAGGTGAACAGCCTGCCGCCCGTAAAACTGATGACCTCTCTAATGATGCCGTCTCTGGTGTCGGCGTGTTCTTTGAACACCCAAGTTCTGTTGGTGACGTATGCAAAAGCAACGCCTGCCACCCACGCGACCGAGTTTGCGATGTGCACATTAAGCCCTGCCACGTTTTCACCCAGCAGGAAAAACACCACAAAATTCACCAGCGTTGTCAGCACGCCAAAGAACAGATAAAGCAGTATGTCCTTGTACTTTTTGTACGGCTTTTCAAACAGCCTGAAAAATGGCAGAGCCATTATCCTGTCAAATATATCTTTACTATTATCGGGCATTTTTAATTTTCCTTCTTTCTGTGAGCATTTGTTAAGTCATGTGCCGCAGCGTGAAAACACCGCTCGGGTCATGACAGATATGATTTTATTATGACATAAAAGCGAAAGCGTTATGTTATAATTGTCCGATACGTCGGGAGCAGACCCATTGGTCTGCGTATCGACGAGGACATAAATATATAATAAAATCATTTATGATTTTATTATAACATCGCGCGCCGATATTGTCAACAAATTGGAACAAGGCGGCGTATAAAAAATAAAAACCCGATGTGCAGTACATCGGGCTTTCTTATGAGAATGATTACTTGTCAACTGCCTCTTTGAGTGCGCTGCCGGCTTTGAAAGCAGGAACCTTCTTAGCGGGTATCTTGATAGCTTTCTTGGTAAGAGGATTGATACCGGTCTTAGCCTGTCTCTCACGAACCTCGAAAGTACCGAAGCCTACGAGAGTGATCTTGTCGCCTGCTGCGAGTACATCGGTGATAGCCGCTGTAACGGTAGCAAGAGCCTTTTCCGCGTCCTTCTTAGAGTAACCGCCCTTTTCTGCGATCGCGTTCACAAATTCTGCCTTTGTCATTTTAAAACCTCCAAAAAATTTTATATGGATCTCTCCATTTATCTTTACTTTGCTTTCTTCCAGTAGGAATCAAGCTCATCTATGCTCAGGGACTTCATATCAGCCCCGTTTTGCCTTACTGCTTCTTCGACCGCCGCGAACCTTTTTACAAACTTTTCGTTGGCGGCTGTCAGTACCTCTTCCGCGTCCAGACCGCATTTGCGTATCACATTGACACAGGAAAACAGCACATCGCCAAGCTCCTCGGCAATATGCCCGATGTTTTCACAAGCAAGCGCCTGCTGCGCCTCGTCAACCTCGCTTTTGAGCGACTCGAACGCCGACTGCGCATTTTCATAGTCCAGACCCGCTCTGCCTGCACGCTTGCCCAGCTTCTGCGCTCTCATCAGCGACGGGAACACCTTCGGGACGGCGTTGAGCGTATCGGTATACGACTGCGCTTTTGTTTCCTTTTTTATCTTATCCCAGTTTTCCAGCACTTCATCGGCGGTGTCCAGCTTTACTTCGCCAAAAACGTGCGGGTGACGCGTTATCAGTTTTTTGCAGACCTCGTCGGCAACGTCGTCCAGATCGAAATTATCGGCGTCAGCCTCGATATCTGCGTGAAACACGACCTGCAGCAGCACATCTCCCAGCTCCTCACGGAGCATTGGCACGCTTTCGCAGTCGATAGCCTCGGCGACCTCATACGCTTCCTCTATCATATCCTTGCGGAGCGTCTTGTGAGTCTGCACCTTATCCCACGGACAACCGTTCTCACTTCTGAGGACTTTGACGATATTTCTCAGGTCGTCTATACCGTAATGATCTTTAAAAACGAAACCGTCCATTTACCGCGCCTCTGATAACAAGAATACAGCAATTTTATCGCCTTATATTTTCCGCGGTGATAAAACGCATATATATAATAACTCAAATTTAAATAAAATTCAAGAGCTTTTCGAGGATTTTTTCAATTTTGCTTTAGTTTTCGGCAATACGCTCAATAGTTGTGACGAAAGTATGTATATATTGACAGAGAAAAATATGGAAATTATTAAAGAAACTCTCAAGCTGGCTATCTCGGACATCAAAATATACATAAGCATGGCTCCTTCAATGCTCAGCATGGAACACATCAGCATGGACAGTACAGGGCGTGCGTGAACAGGATCTTGACCGCACAAACGTCTGAGACCGTTAAGACACATGGCGAGCATTGCCATATAGCATATAAGCGTTGCCATACCTGCGCCCGTTATGCCCAGCCGCGGTCTGCTTACTAAGAGTATGTTCGCTGCGAGCTTTATTATGCTTCCTATGAGAGTTATTTTTATCGGTTCACGCTGCATACCGGCGGCCTGAAATATCATGAACGACGGCGCGCAAAGTGACACAGGTATGCTTGCAAGACCCAGTACCGACAGTGCGTTGACGCAAACGGCTATCTCGTTTGTCCTGCCTGCAAAAAGCAAGCGCAGTATCTCTTCCGAAAAAACGCTGACGCCTATTCCGCACGGCAGGGCAATGAACAGCGCGAGGGTCAGCACGGTGTTGACCGAGGAGGAGAGAGCGGCTTTGTTCTTAGTCGCGCAGGCTGCGGATACCGACGGGAATATGCTCCTGCCGAACATGGCTGTCAGAGAGGGTACTATCCCGAATACCGTAAGCGCAAGACCGCTGTATGAGCCGTATATGAAGCTGGAAAGCTTTTCGCCTTCCGAAAGCTCAAGCACCGCTGAGGCGAATTTTTTCAGCGAATAAGCAGGGTCGAGCGAAAATGCGTGTTCAAGACAGCGATTTATCGTCATAAGGTCTATAACGCCCGAAAGCGTCGTTATGACAGAAGCAAGAGCGAACGGCATAGCCAGCTCTGTCAGGCTTTTCAGCATGACGCGCTTCGGGGTGTGCTGCTGCGACATCATAAGCATATCGTCGGTGATACCGTCGCCGGCTATCTTGCGCGACAGCCACAGATAAGCGCACCCGCACAGGTTTGAAAGCGTAACGCCAAGAACGGAGGCGGCGGCAATGACGGGCAGCGCAGCGGCCTTAGCTTCTTCAGCATTGGAGCAATGAACGCCGAACACCATTGAATGAGCCGCCATATCCGCGTCGGCTTTTTTTGCCGCAAGAAATGCCAGTCCGAGCCCCGCGGCCAGCTTTACGACCGCTTCAATTATCTCCGATACCGCCGTAGGTATCATGTTTCTCATGCCCTCGGCATATCCGCGCTCAACTGCCGCAATAGCTCCTATTGCGATACACGGCGCTACCGCCGCGACCGACAGTCTTGAAAGAGGTTCGGCGATAACATAGTCGCATATCGGTCTGGCGCAGAATATCAGCAGCAGAGAAGCTATAAGACCCATCAGAAAGAAAAAGGTCATAGCCGCCGAGCGAAGTCTGCGCGCGTTGCGATAGTTGCCAACGGCGCATTGTTCCGCCGTAAGACGCGCCACAGCAGGCGGTATACCCGATACGGCGATAGCGTAAACGGGCATGAATATCGAGTAAGCCGAAGAAAAGTATGCCATACCGCTTCCGCCGAGTATGTGTGCGAGGGGTATACGGTATATCATACCTATTACCTTAGTTATAAATACGGTAGCGATGAGAATAATGCTTGCCAGAAGAAAGCCTTGTCTTTTCAGTATATTTTTGTGTTTGATAAGCTCCACCGTTCCTTTCATTTTGTCCCTGTAATATTTTTATGCCGAAGTCAAGCCGTTATGAGGCGAATTTTGGCAGCGCCGAAAGTTTTTCAGAATGATACGAGCCTGCGGCGCATATACATTGTAAAAAAGACGAAATGGGAGTGAGACAATGGTTCCGACAGATAAGGAACGACCTGTAGTAGTGGGAGAATACATAGTAAAAGATAAAGCAACAGTCAGAGCTGCGGCGAAACGCTTCGGGATAAGCAAAAGCACCGTTCATAAAGATGTTTCACAAAGACTGGAAAAGCTAGATCCTCAGCTTTTTCTGGAAGTAAAAGCAGTTCTGGACGAGAATAAAGCGCTGAGACATATCCGCGGCGGTATGGCAACTAAGGAAAAGTATGAAAGGAAAAGAGCCGTCAAAGCGGCTATGGGCAAATGATCATCGGTAACGGACGGCTGTGTGTCGTCCGTTAATTTTTTTAAAAGTCCTTGCCTTTTGCGGACAATTGTTGTATAATATATCTGTATGAATTTGTCTGTATATGGCGAAAGGGTTGATCGTGTATGACTAATGTAGGATTTATCGGAGCAGGCAATATGGGATACGCTATAATGAAAGGTATCGCGGGCAGCGCGCTTAATAACAGTATAAGGCTCTATGCGTTCGACCTAAGCGAGGAAAAGCTGACAGCCGCAAAGCAGACAGGCGCGTCTGTATGTAAAAGCGCGTCGGAAGTATTTGACTGCTGCAAGTATGTTTTTCTTGCAGTCAAGCCGCAGCAGCTCGATGATGTTTTAAATGAAGCAGCAAAAAGCGTAAAGAGCGACAGCGTCATAATATCCATATGCGCGGGCATTTCGGACGAGTATATCGCTTCAAAGACCGTAGACGGCGCAAAGGTGGTTTTGGTAATGCCAAATACTCCGCTGCTGCTCGGAGAGGGCGCAACGGCGCTTTCCCGCTCTGACAGCGTTGCGGACGATGAATTTGCGCTTGTCCGCTCGATATTTGACTCCTGCGGTGAAACGGCAGTTTTGCCAAAGGATAAAATGAGAGAGGTCATCGCTGTAAACGGCTCGTCGCCTGCGTTTATATATCTGTACGCAAAGGCGTTTGTGGATTACGCTGTTTCAGTCGGTATAGACGGGGAAGCCGCATTGAAGCTTTTTGCAAAGTCGCTTATCGGCTCGGCAAAAATGCTTACCGACAGCGGCAACAGTATAGAACGTCTTATAGAAATGGTATCGTCTAAGGGCGGTACGACTATTGCGGGACTTGAAAAGCTCCGCGAGGGCGGTCTTGAGGATACTGTGAAAAAATGCTGCGAGGCTTGCACGGCAAGAGCTTACGAGCTTTCCAAATAACAAGGTCTTTAATATGAAAGGAAATCAAAATGGGTCTGTTTTCAAATTATAATAACGCCGGTCCGGGAATACCGAAAATGCCGCAGGAAAAGCGCGGCTTTGTAAAGTTTGCCGAAGTGTTCGGACGGCATTTCTGGGACTTGGTGCTTTTAAATCTTTTGTATATAGTGTTCTGTATCCCCGTAATAACTTTCGGACCCGCCACGGCGGCGCTGTTCAAGGTAACGAGAAATTACTCGCAGGAGAGAAGCTGTTTTATGCTGCACGAGTTCTGGAAAACCTTTAAGAGCAGCTTCAAGCAGTCGTTCGTTATGGGTATAATAGATCTTGTGCTGATGATATGGCTGCCGTATATGATAGCGTTTTACTATCATTTTTCAAATACCTATTCGTGGTGGAAAATATTTGTCGTGCTTTCAATAAGCCTTACGCTTATAATATACATCTTGCATTTTTATATTTATCTGCTCATAGTTTCCACAAATCTTAAACTGAAACAGATATTTAAAAATTCATTCCTGCTTGCCAGTATCGGTATGAAAAAAACGCTTATGTCGTTCTTTTCTATCGTTGGGATACTCGTCCTGCTGCTGTTGTTCCTGCTGAGCGCAACTAAGGTGAGTATCATATTTGATCTGGTGATAATAGCCGCCCTGCTGTTCTCGGGAAGCGCGTTTATAATATCTTATAACTGCTATCCCGTTATCAGAAAATATGTTATACAGCCGTACTATGACTCCAGAGGCGAGAAGAATCCCGAGTTCGATTACCTCAGACCTGCCGAGGACGATGACGCTATATTCGAGGATAAGGGCGGTAAGGAAGCGCCTATCAAAATGCCGCGAAATAGCGGCAGCGGTAAAAAGACTTCAGGCGGAAAATCTAAAAGCGGTAAAGGCTCAGGTAAAAGAATATCATAAAAAAACACGATGCGCCTCTGTGCGCATCGCATTTTTTACAGAGCATAGTTTGGTTGTTGTACCTGTTTTTCTTTTGGGGAAAACCTTTCTGAAGAAAGGTTTTTCCCCATACCTCTTTCCAAAGACTTTTATATTGTTTTTTGGCGAGGGGTAATTCCTTTTATAAATCAGCAATAAATTTGTACATTCTATATTTTTTAAGAGAATAATTACCCCTCGCCAAAAAATATATGAGTTTTAGTGAGGGGGCTTGGGGGATGAACCTTTTCCAAAAGGGTCTCCCCCAATAGCAAATTAGGCATAGTAAACAAAATTCTGCTTTGTCAAACTGCGGAGTGCAAAGTATTTTCGATATATTGGGGGACGTCGTTCTTATCGATATTAAGGACCATAGAAAACTCCTGACAAAGGAGCTCTTCCGCGTCCTGCATAGCTTTTTCGTCAGAAAAGGTCAGCTTTTTGCCATTGCTCATACGTTGGAGTTTTTCGTCGTGCAGCAGTTTTATCATTGGCACTATCTGCGAATAATCGCCGCTTCTCAGGATAGAGCCGAAGATACTTTTTTTACTTTTCATATCATTGATCTTCAAACTATTGGTAGAGGGCATATTATTTATAATGCTCATTACCTGACTTTTGCTGAGTAATCCGCGCACCTTGCTTTCCAAAATAGCGGACGGTATATAGTACACGGAATTTGACGCAAACACCGGCACCAATCTGCAATACTCGTGTGTTTTAGTACCGTCAACGCTTTCAACGCTTTTTTCCTCGAAATCGGTTATCCTGCAAACGCCCACTCCGCCGTACAAAACGTATTCACCTGCTGTCAGCATACTTTCGCTCCTTTCGCAGTATCTCAAACATAACTTCCTATTAATATTATAGCACATTTCGCAAATCGATGTTATAGGCATTTTTAACGAAAATACGCCTGTTTTCGGCTTGAATGAGTAATGATTTTGCGCAAAAAAGGCAGAGCCTAAAGCCCTGCCTTAAATATGATATGCACGTTATCAAACGTTAGAAAGTATGAAATGTACAGTTCCGAACGAATAAGCGACAGGAACGTCAACAGCCGCCTTATCGAAGCTGACATCTGTGTTGTAAACAAATTCCTGCGGGTCAAGGTTCATTTCTTTGCCGAACTCGTTCGACTGGTTAACGATGAACAGACCGTTGTGAAGATTTAAAAACTCGCCGACCGTAGCATTTACGAAATCGTCAGCAGTATCGAGCTTTTCCTCAGAAAATCTCTCTGCAAATTTGATATAGATATCCGTGTTGCAGCAAATAGCGGTGTACGAATGGTCATCATCGCTGTCGATTTTCTGGCGTACCATATTTTCGTAGCTTGCCTTGTCAATAACGCTTGCGTTCATAGGAGTAAAATCGTCGCCGACAAATCTTATAAGATTTTTAAAGAGCAGCGTAAGATATGTAACATATTCGCTTACGTTTTCATGACCGTTTATCTTGTAGAACTCGGCGATTATCTTTTCGAGCTTGTCGGTCTTGTCGCCGCTCATATCGCTTTCGGAAAGCGCATTACAGCTTTTGTAGTCGTTAAGAGCCTTTTCAAACTGCGCGTTCGTCAGCACGTTATTATTAACGAGCGTCTGACCGAGTATCAAGTAATCCTGCGGCTGCTTTGAGAGCAGCTCATCTACCTGCTCGGGGGTTATAAATCCCATTTCAACGGCGATATCGCCAATTCTCTTGTCAACGGTAGACTGTACCTGATGTATAAACTCTACCTGTCCTGCGGTCATGTAGCCTGCGTTTATGGCAAGCACGCCCAACCTTGTCTTGGTATTTTTCTTGTCCTCCAATGCTTTTGCGAGCTGCGGAGCAGTAACAATACCCTCGTTAAGAAGATAGCTTCCGAAAAATTGTGCAAACATATAAGATCAAACTCCTTCCGCAACTGTTTCGATGAGCTTCAGGACCTGCTCGTTTGAGATGGGCTTCTGCAAAAACTCATACGCGCCGGCGTTGATAGCGTCTTTCAGGTGGTTTTGAGTGCCGACCGACGAAGCCATTACTATTTTGGCGTCGGGGTCAAACTCGATTATTTCTTTAACAGCGTCAATACCCGTCTTTTTGGGCATTACGATATCCATGAAAACAATATCGGGCTTATACTCCTTGTAGTTTTTTACGGCTTCTTCGCCGTCGGCAGCCTCATAGCAAGCCTTTACACCCAGAGAAAGCACATAAGTAGTCAGCTTTTTTCTGGCAAACATAGAATCATCGCATATCATAACCGTAACATCATTGATAGTCATATATTTATCCCGCCTTTGTTTGTTATTAAGACAGTCAGTTAACCGTCATTTAATATATTATAACATAAAATTTAACAATTTGCAAGTGTATAATGCACAAAAAGCGTTGTGATTGTTCACAAATTACAGACAAATTTTTTGGCAGCGCACCTTGCAGCGATACACATTTATAAAATTTATTGACAGAGAAAAATTTTTGTGTTATAATAACAGATAGTGTTTTTAATGAATATGCCGGTGTGTTGGAATTGGCAGACGAGGTGGACTCAAAATCCATTGCCAGCAATGGCGTGCGGGTTCAAGTCCCGCCACCGGCACCAGAAACGCCTTTAACTATCGTTAAAGGCTCAGCGAATAGTGAAAGAGTGAATAGTGAATAGTTTATAGTAAATGTTTTAAGGCGTTTCTGTACTATTCACTATTCGATATTCATTATTCACTATTCACTAACTATTGTCAATCGCTTTTTTGCTTTTAATGAGCTAAAAGACCCCTTACGGGTCTTTCTTTGTCTTTCAAAGCTCGTTGTACTCAATAATGCGTTGAAATTATAATACGATATTTTCTGCAATTTAAAAAACTTCGATAAATCTAAGTTTTCTAAATTTATCTTTTTCGTTAAATAGTCACACACTTCGGCTTTGCCGAAGTGCCCAAAAAAGCCCTCGCCGCCATGTATTGTTGGCGGCGCATACCTTCGGTATGACAGGCTTTTTTCTATACTTTCACCACTTTGAGAATGTACAATTTTCTTTGTCGACAATGGGTCGGCTGATTTTTACACGTTGACCGCTGAAGCGGTCAAGTGCCAAAGAAGCCCCTTTGGGACTTCTTTTTTATTCTGAAAGTCTGAAGCCTTTCAGAAAACAAAACCATAATTCTTTCTGTTCTACTACTACTTTTGATTTGTATTTTTGTATTATATAGTGAATAGTTTATAATATGCGTTCTAGGCGCTTCTGCACTACTCACTTTTCTCTATTCACTATTCACTAAATTTTATTGATTGCTTTTGCTTTTAACGAGCTGAGAGACCTTTAGGGTCTTTTTCTTACCCCTTGCTTCTAAACCACACGACACCCTAATTGCTCTCACTCCCAAAAACTACGCCTACCCACGCCACTGGCAGAATATTCTTCCACACTATTTTGGAGGGCGGTCTGAGGGTGGGAGAGGTTGGATAGAGTGTTTTTGTGAGGGTGTGTTTGGGGTTTTCACTACTCACTATACCTCGGGAAAGCCGAAGTGCCAAAAAGCCCTTGCCGCCAAAAACGGTCGGCGCCGCATATCTTGCGGCATACGGTATTTTATCCTAATCTCACACCAATGAAAAAGGACTTTCAATACATTTTGAAAGCCCTTGTTTTTTATCCGTAGAATGTGACAGCATACTTGCACCTCACCGTATCTTTGCAATGCTTCCCTTGTCCATTTCGTGCACGGTGTCGCAGAGAATATCTATATCCTCCGCGGAGTGTGAGCAGATAAGTATCGTCTTGCCCTGCTGTTTGTATGAAAGCAGATATTCGCGCATTTGCACTACGCCGTCCTTGTCAAGACCGTTGAACGGCTCGTCAAGAATGAGCAGCTTCGGGTCTTCCATTATCGCTTGCGCAAGACCCAGCCTTTGCCGCATACCGAGCGAATACTTCTTCACATGGCGTTTCAAGTCGGGGTCAAGACCCACCTTTACCATGCTTTCGCGGACTTTCTCCTTGCCTATCTTTTTGTTGAGACCCGCTATGAGCCGCAGATTTCTGTAACCGCTGTAATAGGGGATAAACCCCGGAGTTTCGATTATTATACCCAAGTCGTCGGGAAAATCTATATCTTCGCCGACTATCTTTCCGTCAACCTCGACCTCGCCGCTGGTGGGTCTTATAAAACCGCTTATGCACTTCATCAGCATGGTCTTTCCCGAACCGTTGCGCCCTATCAGACCGTGTATAAGTTTTTCTTCAAAGGAAACGCTGATATCTTTAAGTATATCTGTCTTGCCAAGGGTCAAATTGACATTCCTGACGTCTATTATCGCCATTGTTTTGCCTCCTTACATGGTGATCTCAGAAACATTGTCGTAATTAAATCTGCTTATCGCGATGCAGCAGAAAAATATCAGCAGCAGTAGAACGGTTACAAAATACACCGCCGAGCCTGTTATGGAAACTATGGGCTGTCTGAAAAATTTCGTATAATGTAGCCAAATTATCGAGTGCGCCATAGGAGTTACCCACATTAGTTTTGAGTTTATCGCGCATAGCGCAGCGCCCATAGATATAACCGCGCCGCATGTAACGAAACCTGCGGTTTTTTGCTTTACGAGCGAAAAACTCAGCAATAACATTCCGATGACCATAAGGTATGCAAACATGAGAATATAGCTCTGTATTGCCAAAGTAAAAACAGAGCGTTGGTTGTATAGATTTTCCGGCAGAAGAGATACGCCGAAGTTCCCCGAACGGTCGGGAAAAGCCTCGGCAAAACCGGTCGTTACCTCGCTCCAACTGTTTCCCCAATATCCGCTTGTCAGCATAGGTGTGACCGTTCCTGCAAATACTACACCTATAAGCGACAGCGCCATGAATACAAGCTTGAGTATTTGCCCTGTCAACCAGTTCATGCGTCCGACGCGCGCTATGTAAAATACTGTGTTTGTATCTATCTTAGGAAAGTCCGCAACAAGGGTGAGGAACACGAGCGGTATGATCAGCAACAGCATATTTGAGTTTGCGACAGCGATAAAAGGTTCGAGCATATTCAACGGCTTTCCCATAAGCTTGGCATTCTCGGTCAAAGGCGTTATTGCAAATGTGTGTATGAATACCAAAAGTACGGCGAGTATGATCATTCGTGCGTCGCATATCCATTTTATGTATTCGGTCTTTGCGCTTGCAAAGCTTTGCTTTATATTAAAGCCGCCCATATTAGACACCTTTATCCTTTCTGCTGTTCATAATAACTATAAATGCCGCTAACAGCGCAAGCACATACACCGAATTGAAAATAATAATATTTCTGCCCGTGTTGTCGTCATAGCTGTATACAACACCGGAGACAACGGAATTCGGGTAGTATGGCGTGAGCTTACCAAGTTCTTCCCACCTGTCGGCATCTATGAAAGAGAAGTACACTTTTTCCAGCGCAGTATTCCAAAGGTATATGAGCAGAAACGGCACGCATGTGATAAGATAGGGATTTTTGCAGAATGAGCTTATGAAAAATGCAGGCATTACCGAAACAGCACCGTAAACAAATGCCGCTGCAAGAATTTTCATAACAAACGGTATAATACCGTTCGGGAATATATGCTTCAGTTGTTCGCCGTCAATGCCATAAGAGCTTATGTTCGGGAACGCCGCGCAAACAATTATGCCGTAAAGCATAACGCCAAGCATTACCGCAAGTCCTGCGCTGACGGTGCACGAAACGAATTTTGACAGGCAGTATCTTATTTTGCCCGTGCGTGATATGGTGAATCTCATAAGACCGCTGTTGCGCTCGGCACAGAATGTTACCATGAACGGGAAAGCCGCAATTATGGGAATAAACATCGTTATGTAGCCTGACAGACAGAGCCGGAATACATATACGGAAGCAAAAGAATTATCCTGCCTGATGATGTTTCTATCGAGCGTAAGCATTGCTTCAAACACGGTGTAACTCTTGCTTGTATTCGGGTCAACGTAAGCTACTGCGGTGAAGCACAGCAGCATTGCCATAAACACAGCTCCCACAAAGCCTATGTTTATTACCGCTTTGTCAAGATCGCATTTTATTGCTCTGATAATACCCATCATTTGCTCCTGCCATCGTCAACGCAGCTCATGATCTCGCCTGTCTGCATATCTAAAATAATTGCATTTGCTCTAAAGCAGTAGTCATAAGACAAAGGATCATTTATATCTATTATAAAGCACCAGCAAGGGCGCATATATGTCTTTTCACCGTCGGCGCTTTTTGACAGCACATATTTTATGGTTATCTCAGATATAGTCTGCTTAAATAATGGAGCAAAATAATCATTTACAAGGTCGGCGGCAGCGCTCAGAGGTATGTATTTATCCTTGTATTCGCCGCCGTTATTTAATTTCGCAAAGTAGTTCATATTATATATTTCTCCGACCCTGTCGGGAGCCGATATAGTCATGTAGATCATACCATATTGTATACCGACATCATCTTCAATAGAGCGCGGCACAGATAAATGAAAATACGGAGCACCATCATACACATATTCAAACTGAAGCTTGTAAATGTAATTTTGACTTGCGGGGTCTTTTATTACGATAAGCTCGGCAGGGGAGAACTTATCTGAGGGCAAAAATTTGTTTATCCTGTCAGATAAAACTCCTTGAGCAAATTCAAGAGCCTGTGCAGGTGAATACTCCTCGCCGCCTACAAGGTACTTTGTATCGGGCGC
Organism: uncultured Clostridia bacterium; assembly: GCA_947631995.1. Classification (GTDB taxonomy): domain Bacteria; phylum Bacillota; class Clostridia; order Oscillospirales; family Ruminococcaceae; genus UBA7477. The sequence goes on from CANRNT010000031.1 coordinate 15,118, forward strand.
TTTCTCGCCTCTGTCAAGGTGAAAAACTTCTTCCACAGTTCCGGAGCCTCCTGCGCTGACAGCGGAGATCTGTATAAGCTGTGAATCATATATTATAAAATAACCCTCTTTCCCAAATCTGCATGAGTAGACTGTGCCGTCATCAGCAAAGTAGTTTATTTCAGCTTCGGAAAACTCACCCGTAATGCTACTTTTGCTTTGTGACGCCTCGCCATCGGGAAGCGGTTCGCCATACATATCAGAAAAAGTGATGTCCGGATTTTCTTTTATCACATAGTCAAAGACCGTGTTAAACAGTTCATAGCAGTTTGACGAGCATTCTTCAGCAGAGAAATGATCCTCATCTGAAGTATACAGCTTGTAGAATTTATTGGCTTGCGGAATGTTCAGAACTGCGCCGGAAAGATCAAGATTACCATATTCTTTGTCAGGAATCTTTGTATCGGAAACTATCTCTGAAAGACCGGCAGAAGCATACTCGCTGAGCTCGCCTCCATTGTCGCTGCGACCCACAAAACAGTATATCATTACTGCTGCTGTGAGGAGTATTGCAACAATGCCGATAACTATAAACAGACGCGTCTTTTTCTTTGTACTAAGCATACGGATCATTCCCCTTTATAATTTTTTCGCTTGTCGGTCAAGGACTGCCGTGTTTCAGTTCGCTTTCGGTATACTGTGTATACCTTGTATATACAGTATATCATATTGCAAAACGTCAGTCAATATGTCATACTTCATAAATTTACTTCTTGTGACTTGTGCAACCGTACAAAATTGCAAAAATATGAAAAAAGACGGTCATCGGACAGCTGTCGGACAGAAATTGTTATAAAGTATCGGTCGTGAGGAGGATATGTTCTAGCGGCCGGTTGAGAAAATGGCCGTCAAGGATAATGCCTTGGATAGGGGGCGTCGTCGTGGGTGATATCGCGCAAATTTTTTTGAAAAAATGCTTGACAATGCGCTGCCTTTGTGTTATAATATACCTTGCTTGTTTAGAGCAGAGGCTTTTTTGATGAGGCTTGTTCGCTGTAATGCTGGTGTAGCTCAGTCGGTAGAGCAGCTGATTTGTAATCAGCAGGTCGGGGGTTCAAGTCCGTCCACCAGCTCCAACAGCGCTAAAGCAAGGCAGGGTCTAAGGAAGATTTTTGATATCTGACATCTAACATCTTACTTCTAACTTCTCATACCTCACCTCAACTATCAAACTTCTAATTTCTAGCCTATCTTCTTGCCTCTTGCTTCTAGTTATCTAACCTCTAATGGGAGAGTTCCCGAGTGGCCAAAGGGGGCAGACTGTAAATCTGTTGCTTTTCGCTTCGATGGTTCGAATCCGTCCTCTCCCACCAATGACGTAAAACGTCACCGAGAAACGACAATTTTCGTAATGGGAATTGTCGTTGCTTTTTGTGTGCTGAATTAAATGGAAGGTCAAGGAAGAAAAAACGGAGGAATATATATGCAAAGAGAAGACCTGAGAAATATCGCTATTATAGCCCACGTCGACCACGGCAAAACAACACTTGTCGACCAGATGCTCAAGCAGAGCGGTACTTTCAGAGAAAATCAGGCGGTCGATGAAAGAGTTATGGACTCGGGCGATATTGAGCGCGAAAGAGGTATAACCATTCTTGCCAAAAATACGTCTATTGTGTATAAGGACGTGAAGATAAATATAATCGATACCCCCGGTCACGCGGACTTTGGCGGCGAGGTAGAGAGAATACTTAAAATGGTGAACGGCGTTATACTGCTCGTAGACGCCGCGGAAGGCCCTATGCCGCAGACAAGGTTCGTGCTGCAAAAAGCGCTTGAAATGGGTCATAAGGTAATCGTTGTTATAAATAAGATAGACAGACCCGACTCGCGCCTTAACGAGGTCGGAGATGAGGTTCTTGAGCTGCTTATGGATCTCGACGCTACGGACGAGCAGCTCGACAGCCCGATACTCTACTGCTCGGGCAGAGACGGCACGGCTTCGCTTTCGCCAAACAGTATGGGCAGCGACTTGGTACCGCTTTTCGATGAGATACTTTCTTATATCCCTGCGCCCGAGGCGGATAACGACGGCCCTATGCAAATGCTCGTTTCTTCTATTGACTATAACGACTATGTAGGCAGGATAGCCATAGGCAGAGTGGAGCGCGGCGAGATAAAGGTAAATCAGGAAGTGACGATAGGCGACTTCCACGAGAGCAAAAAGCCGTACCGCGGAAAGATAGTTACTATCTATCAGATACAGGGTCTGGAGCGTGTGCCGGTTGACAGCGCAAAGGCAGGGGATATCATCTGCATAAGCGGCATTGACGGCATTACTATCGGTGATACGATATGCGAGTTCGGAAGCTTTGAGCCGCTGCCGTTTGTTAAGATAAGCGAACCGACCGTTGAAATGACATTCTCTGTAAACGACTCGCCTTTTGCAGGTAAAGAGGGAAAGTATGTTACATCGCGCCAGCTGAGAGAGCGGCTTTTCAAGGAGCTTTTGAAAGACGTTTCGCTCAGAGTTACGGAGACAGACAGCACCGACAGCTTCAAGGTAGCGGGCAGAGGAGAAATGCATCTTTCTATACTTATTGAAAGTATGCGCCGTGAGGGCTACGAAATGGGCGTTTCAACACCGCGCGTGCTGCTCAAAGAGATAGACGGCAAATTGTGCGAGCCGATAGAAAGACTTGTTATAGATGTCCCCGAAAACTGCGTGGGAGCGGTAATGGAAAAGCTGGGCAGCAGAAAAGCCGAAATGACGCAGATGACACCCGTCGGCAGCAGAATGAGACTGGAGTTTCTTATCCCGTCAAGAGGTCTGTTCGGCTATCGAAGCGAGTTTCTGACAGATACCAAGGGCGAGGGAATAATGAGCTCGGTGTTCTCTAAGTATGCGCCGTATATGGGCGATATACCGAGAAGAAAAACAGGCTCTCTCGTGGCGTTTGAAACTGGCGAGGCTATCACTTACGGTCTGTATAACGCGCAGGAGCGCGGCGAGCTTTTCATCGGCGCAGGCGTGCCCGTTTATGAGGGAATGATAGTGGGTTCATCGCCCAAGGCGGAGGACCTCGTTGTAAACGTGTGCAAGAAAAAGCACCTTACCAACACCAGAGCCAGCGGCAGCGACGATGCTTTAAGGCTTATTCCGCCGAGGATACTGTCATTAGAGGACTGCCTTGAATTTCTTGCCGATGACGAGCTTCTGGAAGTAACACCGAAGTCGCTGAGGATAAGAAAACGCACGCTCTCAAATACTTTAAGAGCCAAGGAAAGAGCAAAGATGCAGTAAAAAAGTTTTCGCCATAGTGCTTATGATCATCGGTCAAAAGTGCTATGGCGTTTCTGTTGACAATGTAACGGCTTTTATAAATCGGGATTTTGTTTACTATATCTGCTCTGCTATTGGGGGAGACCTCTTTTGCGCAGCAACTGTGAGAAAGAGCTTTCCCCAAAAGAAAAACAGGTACGGCAAATAAATTCTGATTTATATGAGTAATTAAATATTGACAATAAGCCCCGAAGCAGTTCGCTATAATTGCTTCGGGGCTTAAACTTCTTTATAAGTATTGAACTATGCAGGGCTGTTTTTTGTTTTCAGGTACTTGCAATATAGGGAAAAATGATATATAATTAAATTGTATATAAATTCTGTCGGAGGTATTTAAAATGAACGCTGACATATTAAAGATAGCAGAGAATATAGAAAAGGTCATCGTTGGAAAAAGAGACGTTATAATCAACGTTATAGCTGCAATGCTGTGCGAGGGTCACGTTCTTATAGAGGACGTGCCGGGAGTAGGCAAAACGCAGCTTGTTTCGGCGCTTGCCAAGTCGGTCGACGGCAGCTTTAACAGGATACAGCTCACGCCCGACGTAATGCCCTCCGATATAGTCGGATTTTCAATGATAAACAAGGAAACGGGCGAGCTTGAATACCGCAGCGGCGCGGCTATGTGCAATTTCCTTTTGGCGGACGAGATAAACAGAGCATCGCCGAAAGCGCAGTCGAGCCTGCTGGAGGTAATGGAGGAACATCAGATAAGCCTTGACGGAAAGACTTTTCATCTGCCGCTGCCGTTTATGACCCTTGCAACGCAAAACCCCGTTGAAACTTACGGTACATATCATCTGCCCGAAGCGCAAATGGACAGATTTATCATAAAGATAAGCATAGGATATCCCGAGGTGAGCGACGAGCTGGAGATACTCTCCCGTTCGGAAACGGGAACGGAGGCTGCAAAACTGGAGAGCTGCTGTACCGTTGACGATATCATAAGGCTTCAGGAGCAGGCAAGAGCCGTAAGAGTTTCAAGTGAGGTCAGGGATTACATACTTCGTCTTGTAACGGCAACAAGGAACAACGAGTTTTTAAAGCTCGGCGCAAGCCCCAGAGGAAGCATAGCTCTGCTTAAAATGTCCAAGGCGGTCGCTTTTATCGACGGCAGAGATTTCGTCACGCCAGATGATATAAAACGCGTTTCAACAAGCGTTCTGGCGCACAGGGTGATACTCTCGCCAAAGGGCAAATCAAAGTTTGCAACGCAGGAGGAAGCGATAGAGCATATAACTTCGTTTGTGAAAGTACCCATAGAGTAAAAAACGGCAGACCTTCGGAAAGGCGGTGAAACGGTGAAGAAGCAGAATAAAAACGCAGAGCGAAAAGGCGGCATAAGAGTGAATTTCAAGCACTTTTTCAGTATGTTCGTATGTATGAGCATAATGGCGGCGTTCTGCTTTTTTATGAACGGACGGCTGGGACTTTATGCCGTCATACTTCTTGTGCTTGCCGTTATACTGTCCGCATTGATGACCTGGATAACCGTAAAGCAGGTAGAGATATCCTTTGTTTCAAGAAACGAAACGGTCAACAAGGGCGATATGATAGATATAAGCTTTACCGTTTCAAAAAAGACGTTCATACCTACGCCGTTCATAGAGATAAGCCTGTTGTCGCACGGCAATCTTGAGGCGGCAACGCCCGAAAGGTTCAGGATATCGCTAGGCTTTTCAAAGAAAAAACGCTGTTACAGCGTGAGATATCTGGCTAAATACTGCACGTCGGGCAGCGTAAGGCTGAATACGCCGATGATAATAGATTATCTGGGAGTGTTCACCTCCGAAGTGAACGGGCTTGTCATCTCGGGTGACGGAGCGTGCAGATTTTCCATAATACCGCAGATACATGAAATGCACAGCCAGAACGAGCTTTTGAAAATATGCTGTGACGCTTCCGCATATGACGACAATGCCGAGGAAACGGACGAAACAACTACTATCGGAAACGGCGTTGCAGGTTATGAGCATAGGGAGTATGTGCCGGGCGACCCGGTAAAAAGGATAAACTGGAAGCTCTCTTCAAAGAGGGATATCTATATGATAAGGCTGGACGAAAAACTCGCTTCGCCCAGTCAGGCTATAATTTTTGAGCTGTCGGACGAAAGAGGGAAAGAGGACAGCTTTTGTAAATGCTGCGACCTCATCGCCGAGGCCGCGCTGTCAATGGCTGCGCTTATGCTGAGGCAGGGTCTTAGCTGCGATGTGTACAGCTATAACGGAAACTGGGAGCAGTTCAGTATCGGAGGAGAGGGAGAGCTTATGGTGTTCCAGACGGCGCTTGCCGATAATTCTCCGTCGTCCGCGGCGGCGCCTATGCCGATATCGGAGCTGCAAAACCGTCATCATAGAGTTGTTATGTACTTTACCAACAGAAAGGATACTCTTCCTCAAAGACTGGAGGAGCTGCGTCAGGCAGGCTGCGAGGTATATACCGTGACCGCGCAGGAATATGCGTCGGATATAGGCGCGGAGGGCTGTTACAGCGTCAACGAGGACTTTGATATGACGAGCGTAAGATAAGCAGGAAATATTGTTGATATGAAAAGGCAGGTGATCGGGGTATGGATAAAAAGTATATAAAAGGCTTTTTGGGCAGAACTATACTGCCTATGCTGCTTGGCATAGCCATAATGTCGTCGATCATCTATGATTATAGGAGCATTGAGTCAGGAACGCTTACGGCGATATCGGCGGTATACGAGATCGCGCTTTTTATAATACTGGACGTGCTGTATCACAGCAAGCATAAATTCCTCAGAAGTATAGTGTATATAGCAATGCTGGCAGGCGCGCTGGTTGTTATGAGCAGGCTCATAACTTACGGCTATCACGGATACGGCGTGCCGTTCAACGTGTGGTTCTATGCCGTATCCGACTATGTTCCGTACTATCTCTATGCGCTGATATTCGGCGGAGGATTTTTGTTCTATTCGGCGCTGTATTATTTCACACAGGTGAGATACAGAGGACTGTTCACACTTTTGCTTGTGATATTCCCGTTCGCGATATACGCCAAGAGACTTGACATTATGCCAAACGGCTATCTTGCGGCGATACTGTTTTTATACCTTTTGGTAATGGTGCATAACAGACAGACCGCGGCGGACAGCGGTATAATAGTCGTGCCGGATAAGTCCTACGCCGCCTCGATAATAGTGTTCGCGACCGCCGTGGTAGGGATACTTTTCCTGATACCTAAGCCGGAGATAGAATCTGTTCAGGAAAAGGACGCGAGCGTGTTCAACGACCTGAGCCTTTTTGATAACGAAGCACCTATACAAACGGATATCGACCTTTCGGACATTTCGGAAAGAGACCATGGGATATATCCTACCGGTCGGGAGCTGTTTTATGTCAATACCGACGAGGATATAGTGTATCTCAAAACGCAGTCTTTCAGCTATTATGAGAAAAACAGGTGGAATTACGGCAAGCAGAGATATGAGGAAGCCGACTATGTATGGACAGATCCCGAGGAAGTCATTCCGGGTATGAGCATATTGAACAAGCTGGATATCCTCGAAGCCTATTGCGAGCAGTACGGAGACGAGGAAAGGCTCAATATCATAGATGAGTTCAGACAGCAGTATTCAATAAGCCGCCTGTTTGTAATGACGGTATCGGATCTTACGTTCAGATATCTGTCAGTACCCGAGCTTACTTTGAGCGTAGATTCAAAATGGTATAATATGTATCTCCCTGACGCGCAGAGAGCAAATAATTACTGCAACGGCGAATGGGAGATAAGAAGAAATAATATATACGGTTACGAGGTCGGATATGAAAGCGGTCTCGCCGCCAGAGAGCTTGCGGCAAGGCTGGATATGACTTCGGAAGAATGGGACTATATAATGGGATGGTATCATGACCGTATAGGGGAGGACGGCTTCAGCGGCGAGCTTTACAGAAGCGCGAACAATGACAGGAGCACAGCCGCAGAACTCGATAACGGAGAGTATGATGAGTACGACGACAGGATACGCGAGCTTGCCGAGGATATAACCGAGGGATGCACTTCGGACTATGAAAAGGCTGCCGCGTTGGAGGCGTATTTTGATAACGCGGGATTTACTTATGACCTTTCGTATGTACCCGACGACGACAGCATTGAGTATTTTATATTTGAAAGCAAAACTGGCATATGCTCCGACTTTGCAACGGCTATGACGCTTATGGCAAGGTCGGTGGGGCTTACCGCGCGCTACTGCGAGGGGTATATCGCATTTGAGAAAGCCCCTCCCGCAGATGTTGACAATAGAGTGTCGAGCGAATTCAGCCCCGTAGGAAGCAATTGGCTGACGGTGCGCGACAGCAATGCCCACGCATTTGTTGAAATATATCTGCCTGCCTGCGGCTGGGTAGTGTTTGAGCCGACGGTTTCTGGCTTTGAGCAGCTTATGAATATCATACCCGACGACAATGGCGGAGGCGTTCTGGGCTTTCTGGGTGAAAGCGGAACGTATATCTTCCTTGTGTTGGCAGCGGCGGCAGTAGTATTGGTGCTGATATTTATAAGACCCATATGCGAGGCGGCGTTCAGAATATATATATCCCGCGCCGACGGCGGTAAGACAGTCAGAAAGCTTTACGCCAGACTTGTAAAACGCGTATCGCGCAAGCTGGATATGGATCTTTCGGCGTATACGGTAGATCAGATGTGCAAACTGGCAGAGGAGCACGGTATGAAGATAGGCGTGCTGGGCAAGGTGTTTGAAAAAACGTATTACGGCGGCATAGAGCCGAGCGGTGAGGAAACAAGCTCAGCCTATGAGCAGTATAAGGCTGCGTATAAAACAAAGCTGAAGCCGCAGACAGTTTGACAAACAGAGCGGCAAGTGATAAAATTATAATGACTATTTTTTATGAAACGGAGAGATGTTTTATGCTTCCACAGGATATGTTGGCGCTCGGTACAAAACGAAGCGCGATCAGAGAGCTTTTTGAGTACGGAAAGATGAGAAAGGCTGTCGTAGGAGAGGATAAGGTGTATGATTTCAGTCTCGGCAATCCGAGTATACCTGCGCCGAAAGAGGTAGACGAAGCGGTAAAGGAGCTCGTTGAAAAGCAGGACTCCGTTCTGCTGCACGGGTATTCATCCGCACAGGGCGACGCAAACGTAAGAAAAACGATAGCCGATCATATAAACAAGCTGCACGGCACAAATATCAGCGCCGACAATATCTATATGACCTGCGGCGCGGCTGCTTCGCTGTGTATATCGCTGAGAGCGCTTTTGCTGAAAGATGAAGAGGTCATACTGTTCGCGCCGTTCTTCCCCGAGTATATCGTGTTTACCGAGGGTCAGGGCGGAAAGGTAAAAATAGTTCCCCCGAGAGCGGATTTTCAGCCCGATCTGGAGCTTTTTGAAAAGGCTATAGGTCAGAACACAAAGGCTGTGATAATAAACTCTCCGAACAATCCCTCGGGCGTGGTGTATTCGGAAGATACGATAAAAGCGATCGCCGATATAATGAACAAAAAGTCAAAAGAGCTCGGCAAAGAGCTTTTCCTCATAACGGACGAGCCGTACAGAGAGCTTGTGTACGACGATATCAAGGTGCCATATGTCACAAAGTATTATAAGAACACGATAGTCTGCTACTCATACAGCAAGTCGCTTTCGCTTCCGGGAGAGAGAATAGGATACATAGTCGTTCCCGATGAGGTGACCGACAGCAAAAATGTATACGCCTGCATATGCGGCGCGGGAAGAGCTTTGGGATATGTCTGCGCGCCGACGCTGTTCCAGCAGGTCGTAGCAAAATGTGTTGACTGTGTTTCGGATATCTCGGCATACAAAAAGAACCGCGATCTGCTCTATAACGGACTTACTGAGCTCGGCTATGAGTGCGTGAGACCCGACGGCGCGTTTTATCTGTTCGTAAAGACCCTCGAGGAGGACTCCGAATCGTTCTGCGAAAGGGCAAAGGAATACGATCTTTTGCTCGTCGCAGGCGACGGCTTTGCCTGCCCCGGGTATATGCGTATCTCATACTGTGTTGACGAAAAGACGATAGTCAATTCAATGCCCGCCTTCAAAGCGCTTGCAGAAAGCTATAAGAAGTAGGTTGCTTTTTACTTTTGCATTGATAAGATAAATCGGGATTTTGTTTACTATATCTGCTCTGCTATTGGGGGAGACCTCTTTTGCACAGTTGCTTCGCAACTGCAAAGGGTCTTCCCCTCCTCTGCCGCAGGCAGAGTGGCACCCATCACTAAAACTCATATATTTTTGGCG
>CANRNT010000032.1 GCA_947631995.1 uncultured Clostridia bacterium
CCCAACGCCATACCCATCAGCACTACATTTCCCGTCTGGGCATTGCAGAATACATTGCCTCGGAGCAAAAAGGTGTATGCACCGAAGAATCCGGCTACAACCACTAAAACATAATAAATCTCTTTTCTCTCGCACATAAGATAATACGAATTATTTTCCGGCTTCTTGTCCTCCATATCAAAATTCACTCCTAATTTACATGATTGAGCTGCCGCTTTTTCCACGAAGCAATGGATTTTGTCAATTGTGTATTGCTCATTTTAGGGATATTCTTATTCGCAAAAAATTGCATACTTATCCTTATCGGAACCGTTTCAAGTATATCACTACTTTGCCTCTTTGTCAATCCCTTATACCCTTCGAGCTTGCGCTGCTGTATCTCCTTTGCCTCGTCGGGTGAAAGCACCGTCGGCTCATAAGGCTCGGGGTTTGCCGGCTGCTCCCATGTGCGCTTGCTCCATACGTCCTGCCGCTGCGTGCCGTTGTGGTCGGGTCGCAGGTTGGGTCTTGCTCTTGGCTGCGGCATAACTGCACCTCCTTTTGGGTATAAGAAAACCGCCTTATTCAGACGGTTTCAAAGTGTTTTTATTCTACTTTTTCAATATCTTCTTCTGTACAATCAAATAACGGATATATACCGCCAAAGCCATCTGGTCTTTTCCCTTTTACGTCACTTTCAACAACATATTTTGTTTTGCCGTCAGTTTCACTAATATCAACTATAGTTCCTATCAGATCTTTTGAAATTATTCTTACTTTTTCAAATAATTCAAACACTTTCAACATTCTCTCTATGAGCAGTCAAAAAACGTGGTTTAGTATCGAGTGCAGCTTTTATCAGAGCCAAAACGAGTTGGTAGCGCCGCTTAGCCGTCGTGAGCGAGTTTACAAGCGAACAGGATAAGCAAGCGAGACTTGTTTTGGCACTTCGACTTTGCCGAAGTGTAGTGGATAGTACAAAAAATTCCTTAACTCACAAAATTATTTTCACGGGAACAAAAACGGGACACATCGCTCTGTGTCCCGAAATGGGTGCAGCGTCACGCTGCTGGTGCGGCAAACGGGACTTGAACCCGTACGTCAAAGACACACGCCCCTCAAACGTGCCTGTCTGCCAATTCCAGCACTGCCGCAAACAATATTCATGCCGCCGCTTCGGCGACTTTATTATTATATCACTTTATCATTTGCTTGTCAAGACCTTTTATCAAAAAAATCAAAAAACATTTTTGCCTGTCTGACTGATATACCTGCACGCAGATATTGAAAAATCTTTTCGGATATGCTAAAATAAAGCCTTGGGGGCGAGATACCATGCAGTATACACACGTTGAACACGGCTTTGCGCCGATATACAACAGCGAAAGCAAGATACTTATTCTGGGCAGTATGCCGTCAGTACAGTCGCGTAAAAACGGTTTTTACTACGGCAACCTGCAAAACCGCTTTTGGAGGGTGCTTGCCGCCCTGCTGAGCTGTCCCGTTCCCGATACCGTTGAAGAAAAGACCGCCATGCTTCTGGAACACAGGATCGCGCTGTGGGACGTCATATCGAGCTGCGATATAGCAGGCTCGTCCGACGCGAGCATAAAAAACGTTATCCCCGCCGACCTGCAAAGCGTGCTGAATGAAAGCGATATCTCGGCAATTTATGCGAATGGCAAAACAGCCGAGAAAATATACCGCAAATATCAGCAGCCTGCAACAGGCAGGGATATAGTGCTTCTTCCGTCCACCAGCGCCGCCAACGCGTCATGGAGCCTACAGCGCCTTATATCACGCTGGAGAGAGCTTATCAGTACGGACTTTCCATGCTTTCCGCTTTTCTGACCGCCTCTTCAAGATCCATATCATAGAACAGACCCGCTCCGAAACAGCGTCCCGACCTTTTATCGTCAACGAACGCGCCGACCACCACTCCCGGCAGAGCGCTTTCGGGCGCATTAGGAGCGTGAGGGCCGCCGAGATCTGTCCTGCACCAGCCCGGATCGGTAAGGTTTATCATAACATTGCTTCCGTTCAGCGTTGAACCGATATCTATAGTTACCTTGTCAAGAGCCGCCTTGCTCGCAGAATAACCTGCCTGCTGCGGCTCTAATCTTATGCCGCTTGTCGTGTTTACTATCCTGCCGAAGCCCTTTTCCTGCATTGCAGGCAAGAAATGATAGCATATCATCATGGGAGATATCGTGTTGATAAGAAAGCTCTTCTCGTAATCCTCGGCAGGGGTCTTGAGATACTCCGTCCTGTACGCCACCTGCATACCTGCGTTGTTGAGGATTATGTCAACGTCCACACCTGACTTATCTATCCCTGCAAGCATTTTTTCCACCGAGGCAATATCCGTAAATTCAGCCTCTGCCGCGATAGTCTTTACCCCTAAGCTCTCCAGCTCGGACGCCGCCTTTTCCGAAGCCGCAAGCGTCCTGCTCTGAACAATTATGTTGCAGCCGCGCTTTGCAAGAAACTCCGCAGCCAGTCTGCCTATACCTCTTGCCGCGCCCGTTACGAGAGCCCATCTTCCGTTAACGTCTACCATTTCATTTTCTCCTTTGACTATTCCTCATCTATCGTGGAAATGCACAGCGTCATTTCCTCCAATACGTCCAAAAGCACCTTTACGGTGTCCAGCGCCGTGAATATCGCAACGCCGTTTTCTACGGCACAGCGGCGTATCTCGTAGCCGTCGGTCAGATGACCTGCCGAGCTCATATCGCGCGTGTTGATAACATACTTGATATATCCCGAGCGCATACCGCGAAGTATCTCGTCGCTGCCCGAGCTTATCTTCTGCTTCTCGCGCGTGCGTATGCCGTGTTCGCGCAGGAAAACAGCCGTGCCGTGTGTTGCCTCGATATTGAAGCCAAGGTGATAAAACCTTCTCACAAGCTCCAAAGCCTCTTCCTTGTCCTTGTCGGCTATGGTAACGAACAGCGTGCCGTAGTTTGAAAGCTTCATACCCGAGGATTTCAGCGCTTTGTACAAAGCTCTCGTCAGCTTTTTGTCGTAGCCTATCGCCTCGCCCGTTGATTTCATTTCGGGCGACAGATACGCGTCAAGACCGTTGAGCTTTGAGAACGAGAACGCAGGCGCTTTTACATACCAGCGTTTCTTTTCGGGCGGGAACAGTACGTTTATCCCCTGCTCTTTCAGCGACTTGCCGAGTATAACCAGCGTGCCAATGTCGGCAAGGCTGTAGCCCGTTGCTTTTGATAAAAACGGCACAGTCCTTGACGAGCGCGGATTTACCTCGATTATATAAACGTCCTCGTTTTTGTCAACAATGAACTGTATGTTGTAAAGACCTACAATGCCTATGCCGAGCCCTAGCCGTTTGGTGTAGTCAAGAATGGTGTCTTTTACCTTTTGCGAGATAGAGAACGTCGGGTACACGCTTATCGAGTCGCCCGAGTGTATTCCCGTTCTCTCAACAAGCTCCATTATGCCCGGCACGAATACGTCTTTACCGTCGCACACGGCGTCTACCTCAACCTCTTTGCCCTCTATGTACTTGTCAACAAGCACGGGTTTGTCCTCGTCTATCTCAACGGCGGTTTTAAGGTATGTTTTCAGCATATCCTCGTTTGAAACTATCTGCATAGCCCTGCCGCCCAGAACATAGCTCGGTCTTACCAGAACGGGGTAGCCTATCCTTGCGGCGGCTGCAATTCCCGCGGGTATGTCCGTTACCGCTTCTCCCGGCGGCTGAGGGATATTAAGCTCCTCCAGCACCTTTTCAAAAGAGTTGCGGTTCTCCGCTCTCTCGATAGCGGCAAAGTCGGTACCGATTATCTTTACGCCCCTTTTCATCAAAGGCTCTGCGAGGTTTATGGCTGTCTGTCCGCCGAGTGACGCTATAACACCGAACGGCTTTTCAAGCTCTATAACGTTCATAACGTCCTCAACGGTGAGCGGCTCAAAGTACAGCTTGTCGCTGGTGGTGTAGTCGGTAGATACCGTTTCGGGGTTGTTGTTTATTATGATAGCCTCATAGCCGAACTTCTTTATAGTAGATACCGCGTGTACCGTAGAATAGTCAAACTCCACGCCCTGACCTATTCTTATAGGGCCCGAGCCCAGCACTATTACCTTTGGCTTGTCCGAAACTATTGACTCATTCTCGTCCTCATAGGTCGAATAGAAGTACGGTATATAGCTTTCAAACTCGCTGGCGCAGGTGTCTATCATCTTGTAAACAGGGAACATTTTCAGCTTTTTGCGCAAAGTGTAAACGTCATCCTCGCTGCACTCCCACAAAGAGGCTATGTACTTATCAGAAAAGCCCATTTTCTTTGCTTCGTAAAGCACCTTTTCATCGAACTTGTTTTCTATTATGTCGCGCTCGAAAAGCACGATGTTCTCTATCTTGTTGAGGAAAAGCATATCTATCTGCGTTATGTCGCATATTATGCCAAGGTCAACGCCCTTCCACATAAGCTGAGATATCGCGTATATCCTGTCGTCCGTGCCGAGTTTTATGTAGTCCAAAAGCTCCTCTATCGTATAGCTGTCAAACTTCTTGCTGTGCAGGTGGCAAAGACCTATCTCCAGCGAGCGTATCGCTTTCAGCAGGCTTTCCTCAATAGTTCTGCCTATGCTCATTACCTCGCCCGTGGCTTTCATCTGCGTGCTTAAAGTGTTAGAAGCCATTGTGAACTTATCAAACGGGAAACGCGGCATTTTCGTTACAACATAGTCAAGAGTAGGCTCAAAGCTGGCAGGGGTGTTGGCTATCTGTATTTCATCGAGCGTAAGACCCGTTGCTATCTTGGCCGAAACTCTCGCTATCGGGTAGCCGCTCGCCTTTGAAGCAAGCGCAGACGAGCGCGAAACTCTCGGGTTTACCTCTATAAGATAGTAGCTGAAAGAGTGAGGGTCGAGCGCGAACTGCACATTGCAGCCGCCCTGAATTTTCAGCGCGCGTATTATCTTCAGCGCCGAGTCACGCAGCATATGATACTCTTTGTTTGTAAGGGTCTGGCTGGGGCATACAACGATAGAGTCGCCCGTGTGTATGCCAACAGGGTCAACGTTTTCCATATTACAGATAGTTATCGCGGTGTCGTTCGCGTCGCGCATTACCTCATACTCTATCTCCTTGTAGCCCTTGATAGACTTTTCAACAAGGCATTGCGAAACAGGCGAGAGCGCAAGCGCATTTTTCAGTATAACGCGCAGCTCTTCTTCGTTGTCTGCAAAGCCGCCGCCCGTGCCGCCCAGCGTGAAAGCAGGTCTTAACACCACGGGGTAGCCTATCCTCTTTGCGGCTTCAACGCCCTGTTCTATGGTGTTTGCTATCTCGGAGGGCAAAACGGGCTCGCCTAAAGATATGCAAAGCTCCTTGAAACGCTCTCTGTCCTCCGCCATATCTATACTTTCAAAGCTAGTGCCCAGAAGCTCAACGCCGCATTCATCAAGTACGCCTTTCTTTGCAAGCTGCATGGCAAGGTTAAGTCCCGTCTGACCGCCTATTCCCGGCAGTATCGCGTCGGGTCTTTCATATCTCAATATCTTTGCAAGATATTCAAGAGTCAGCGGCTCCATATACACCTTATCGGCGATGGAAGTATCCGTCATTATAGTTGCAGGGTTTGAGTTTACCAGTATTACCTGATAACCCTCCTCGCGCAGCGCAAGGCATGCCTGCGTTCCCGAATAGTCAAACTCCGCCGCCTGACCTATAACTATTGGTCCCGAGCCTATGACGAGTATTTTGTTTATATCCGTGCGTTTAGGCATTGTCCTTCGCCTCCTTCATTATATCTATAAACTTCCCGAACAGATATTTGCTGTCCTGCGGGCCGGGCGCGCTTTCGGGGTGGTACTGCACCGAGAACACCTTATCTTCCTTACACTCAACGCCCTCAACCGTGTTATCGAGCAGATTTATATGCGTGACTTTAAGACCCGTTCCCTCGACCGACTCGCTTGCTACCGCATAGCTGTGGTTCTGAGAGGTTATCTCCAGCTTGCCCGTTTCAAGGTTCTTTACGGGGTGGTTGCCGCCGCGGTGACCGAATTTCAGCTTGTAGGTCTTAGCGCCGTATGCAAGCGATATCATCTGATGTCCGAGGCATATGCCGAATATAGGCAGCTTGCCTTTCAGAGCCTTGACCGTTTCAATAACCGGCTGAACGTCCTCGGGGTCGCCGGGGCCGTTTGAGATGAACAGACCGTCGGGCTTCATCATACGGATATCCTCAGCAGAAGTGTTCCACGGCACTATGGTAACGTTGCAGCCTATCTGGTTGAGACTGCGTATGATATTGAGCTTTATGCCGCAGTCTATCGCAACAACGTTATACTTCGGGTTGGAAGTCCTCGAATACCACTTTTTGCGGCAGCTCACCCTGCTTACGGCGTCCTTCGGCACGGGGGTATTTTTTATTATCTCCAGAGCCTTTTCGTTGGGGGTATCAATGCTTGTAATGCACACCCTCCTGCTTCCGAGGTCTCTTATGCTCCTTGTAAGCTTTCGGGTATCTATGCCGCTAATGCCGGGAATATGGTTTTCCTCCATAGTCTCCGAAAGCGTTTTTGTATACCTGAAATTGCTCGGAAAATCGTTGTATTCTCTTACTATAAGACCGCCTATGGTAGGGCTCTTTGTTTCAAAGTCCTCGTCGGTAATGCCGTAGTTTCCTATGAGCGGATATGTCATCACTACCGCCTGATATGTATACGACGGGTCGGAGATTATCTCCTGATAACCGACCATAGATGTATTGAAAACTATCTCGCACACCGCGTCGCAATTGTCGCCGAAGCCGTAGCCCTCATAGAAAGAGCCGTCCTCCAGGACTATTTTTCTGTCCTTTTGTCTAAGCATTATTCAAACCTCCCGATACAATAAAAAAGCCTGCCGCCGTTTCGCTGAGGAAAAACAATATCCTCACGAAAAAGCGTCAAGCGCAGATAACATATCATGTAAAACAGAAGAAACGGCGAAAATAAAGCACGGTGTCTTTCCCGATACGCTGTATATACCGCCTGCTTTTGGCGAGAAAAGCTGCCGTGTCATAAATTGCCACCCCGTTTTAACATAATCTAAGCGTCCA
Organism: uncultured Clostridia bacterium; assembly: GCA_947631995.1. Lineage (GTDB taxonomy): Bacteria > Bacillota > Clostridia > Oscillospirales > Ruminococcaceae > UBA7477. The sequence continues at coordinate 7,059 of CANRNT010000032.1, forward strand.
CAAGCCGCATATTTTGCCGCAGCCTGATGAACGCCTTTGTTCAAATAGATATTATACACCATTTTGACCGTCTTGTCAATAGCCGAAGCCAAACTTTTTACTCGTTTTCGTAGTAGTCCTCCATATTTATAATATACCAATGCCAGCCTATATGAGCTACATACGCATCATAATTATACGTTTGCTCCGAGAGGTCGCCCGTAAACTTCACCTCGACAGATACCGCATATTCTTCCTTGATACGGATATCGTCGCCGAAATTGCTTTTGTAGTCGTTCTCTGCCCGTGCAATCTCTTCTGCCGAAAGCTCCTCTTCTCTGCCGCAGGTGACCTCCGCCGTAAAGCTCTCGCCCAGTATCGCATGATAATCGCTGTAGCTCTCCTTTACAAACGTATCCTTTGAAAGCCCGTTTTCGGAAACATAGTCGTCATACGTCTTTGCGATAGCTTTCGGCATGGAAGATACATACTTATCATAATCGTTCTCTGCGATAGCGGTAAAGTAGTCGACTATCGGCTCGGTCTTGTCGCCTGCGCCGATAACTCCCGCGTTCCACAAAGCCCATATCACAACAGCCGCGACTGCCGCGAGCACGCACACAACTATAACTATCTGCGACTTTGTCATCTTGCTTTTTTCGTGTATGCCTTTCTTTTGCAGAGCTGCCTCCCTCTCTGCCGCGGCTGCCAGTTTTTCCTCTTTTCTCTGCCTGTTGGACTTATATTTATCAAACGTTTTTGAACGCTCCGCAGGCTTGCCGTAGCCGCATTTATCGCAGTAGTCGCCTTTGTACTCCGCGCCGCAGCTCTTGCAGTATTTTACCAACCTCGTTCCCTCCTGTCGTTAAGACTTTCTTAAGCTCTTGATATATTGAAAGTTAAGAATTTGTGTGTTATAATAATACCGTTATAAAAACGACCGATATATTTAGTTTAACTCATTTGTATCGGTTTGTCAATAAATTTTGGAAGGAAGATGACAATGAAGCACAGGCTCAAAAGGCTCAACCGCGGTATCCTGCTGGGTGTACTCGTTCTGTTAGCGTTCGCAATATACATAACAGCCGATAATGCCCTGTTTAAGTCGAAAGAAAAAGACGAGATAGAAAAGGTCATCAGCGGCTTTGTAAACGATGCGGCTCAGGCGTGCGTTTACACGGGCAGCGCGACCGACAGAGACTCTATTCTCAAATTTTACGAGGAGCAGGCAGAGCCGGGCTGCAAAGAAGCGCTTAACAAATACTGGGATCATTCGGAGGCTTTGGAAAAGTACAACGAGAACAGCATCTTCGGTGAATACTTTACCACAAAGGACGATATAGTACAGGAGATGTCCCCGCTCAAGGATTTTTTAGACAACAGCTATGATACGTCCTCTGCGATGCCGTACTTTTCAAAAATAGACTGCACTACAACTGTTGAAAGCCTTAAACGCAACGGTTCGGGCGCTACCGCAATAGTGACCGTCAGGTACGATGCCATGGGAAGCGGCGTTCCTATACTGGCAGGGCCTATTGGCGTTGACTATGTAGAGGCAGGAACAGGCTCGCAGGTGAGTACTTCTGAAAGCTATCGCATAGAGCTGTACAAGCAGGACGGCGAATGGAAGATCGTCGGCTCTGACTGGCATTATTAAGGAGGCGGCAATATGGAAAACGTAAAAAATGAAGTTGCCGTTTCTATAAAGGGTCTTAACAAGACGATAGGCAAACGGCATATACTTCACGATATTTCTTTTGACGCATACAGCGGCGAGGTGTTCGGCTTTTTAGGGCCCAACGGCGCAGGCAAGACGACTACTATTAAAATGATAGTTGGTCTGCTCTCGATAGACAGCGGCGAAATATCGGTGTGCGGCGCGGAGATAAAGAAAGACTTTGAGGGTGCGCTGAAAAATATCGGCGGCATAGTTGAAAACCCCGAAATGTACAAGCACCTTACGGGTTATCAGAACTTGGAGCACTACGCGCGAATGAGAGAAGGCGTTACCAAAGAGCGCATTGACGAGGTCGTCGCTCTGGTGGGTCTTTCAAACAGGATAAACGAAAAGATATCAAAGTATTCTCTGGGTATGCGCCAGAGGCTCGGTGTTGCGCAGTCAATACTGCACAGACCGAAAACCCTGATACTCGATGAACCTACAAACGGCTTAGACCCTGCCGGAATAAAGGAACTTCGCGACATACTGAAAAAGCTTGCCCATGAAGAGGGCGTGTGCGTTATAGTTTCCAGCCACCTGATGAGCGAGATGGAACTTATGTGCGACAGGGTGGGAGTTATAGCAAACGGCAGTATGCTGGGCGTATACTCTATAGACGAGCTGCTGGCGGCTTCGGCAGGCGCAACGAGCGACTACATAATTGACACCGACGACGGAGAAAAAGCCGTTGAGATAATAAAGGGCGTCACCGAAAAGGTAAGCCTTACAGAGGACGGTCTTGTGGAGGTAATTCTTGAAAACGAGGCTCACCGCGAGGATATAGCTAAGATAAACAAGCTGCTTATAGAGGGCGGCGCGGCGGTATACACCGTATCGCTCAAGCCAAAGAAAAAGCTTGAAGACGTATTTATAGAAATGACCAGCGACACAAAGGAGGGCGGACAGATTGCGTAGATTTTTCAGACTTGTAAAAAACGAGTACATCAAGAACTTAAAGCTCGTTTCAACGTGGGTAATGCTGATACTCACGGCGATCGCGGCGATAGGTCTGCCTGCGCTTGCAAGAATAGCTTACTATGTAGATGTTGAAATATCTCAGGGTGACGCGAGCGACTACGACTTTACTATAAAGCAAGAGCTTGAATCTATGTATTCCGAGGATCCGTCATATATATACTACAGCGATATAATGAACGGTTTGATAAACTCGGGCGCGGAAAGCACATACGACTGGCGTTTTTCCGTTACGGAGGATCTGTTTTACTCGGCGTGGGATAAAGCTGACGAGCAGGTGTACGAGGAATACACGGAATACATTACAACTCTGCCAAGCTGGGACGAAGAAAATCACATGCTGACAGACCCCGAGGACGCGCAAAAAGCAAGCGAGTTTTTAAAAGGCAAAATGGGCGAGGCATTTAAAGCCGTATGGAAAACGGACGAGTATGCTAAACCTATGGCGGCGGTAATGTCAAACGATATGAAGGCATATTATCAGCTTAATATCGATGAAGCAAACAGCCGTCTGTCGTCAGCCGTTACGGAGTATGACAAGCAGATAGCAGATCTTGATATATGGTACTACACCTATCTGCGTGATAATGATGTATACAAATGCACCTCCGAGGATTATATGTATGATTTTCTGGAGAAATATCTTCCGCAGTACTATGACGCCGACTATCAGAACGCGACAGAGCTGTATAACACAAGAAAAACTATCATATCTTATGAAAACGCCGACAAAAGCTCTGCGGATCATGTATCTGTGGGCGAATACAAAAGCGCTGTGAACAAATACGCCGTATACAACTACATGACAGAAAACCACATTGAAACAAACGTTGCCGATGAAGACAGAGATACCCTGTGGTCGCCTTTCAAGATGACTGTCGCGCTGGTGACCTTCATAGGTATTCTGGTGGTAGTTATAGCGGCGCACTCGGTGGCTTCGGAGTTTTCAAACGGCACTATTAAATTCTTGCTGATAAACCCCGTAAAGCGCTGGAAGATACTCGTATCAAAATACTTCACCGTGCTTTCAATGGGCTACATATTGATAGCCATAACGTTCGTTCTTTCGCTGATCACGTCGATGATACTGTTCGGCGCGGACGATATAGGAGCGATGTACATAACGGCAAGCGGCGGAGAAGTGAGCGCTGTCAGCGGCATTTTGTACATGGCTAAGAGCTATCTGCTGGCAAGCACTTCGGTCGTGGTAATGGCAACAATGGCGTTTGCGATATCGGTGCTGATGAAAAGCTCCGCATTCGCTATCGGTATCAGTATGTTCTGTATGCTCTCGGGCAGCGGCATAGTTATCATGCTGCAGGAAATGGGCATGAACTGGGCAAGATACCTGATATTTGCAAACCTCGATCTTTCTGCGATAGCAAACGGCACTTCTACCTTCATGTATCAGACGGTAGGTACTGCGCTGGCTGTTATAGCGGTGCACATGGTGGTCTTCTGGCTGATAGCTTGGGACGGCTTCACTCGCCGTGAGATATAGCACATACATAATTTTACCCGTCAGATTTTCAGGTCTGACGGGTATTTTTTTACGAGGCGTCAAGAGTTCTGTCAGCCTCCATATCGGTCAGGATAAATCCGTTATCACCTACCGACAGCACAAGCCTTTTTTCTTCCGCATTGCTTATACTGCCGCTGTGGACGAGAATATAATCTGACAGCATATTTTCAAGCTGTGTCGATATGATATGACGTATCTCCCTCGCCCCAAAAGAGCCTGAGCCGCTCTGTGCCAGACGCGCAACTATATCGTCGCCGTAATCAAGCTCTATCTTCATGCTCCTTGCCCTCTCAGAAAGCTGCTCCAGCATGGAACGCGCTATCGCATTGAGGCTTTCCTCTGAAAGCGGACGGAAAATTATTTTCTCGTCTATACGGCTGAGAAGCTCGGGCGAGAAGAATTTTTTCAGTTCGTCAGCAAAGGCTTCCGACTGCTTTTCGTAGGAGTCCGAAAAGCCGAGATGATTTTTGTTCTCGCGCGCTCCGATGTTGGAGGTCATTATTATGACTGTGTTTGAGAACGAAACTCTTCTTCCGTGCGAGTCGGTGACGAAGCCCTCCTCCAGTATCTGAAGAAGAATATTGAAAATATCAGGGTGTGCCTTTTCTATCTCGTCAAACAGCACTATCGAATACGGCTTTCGCCTTACTTTCTCGGTGAGCTGACCGCCCTCCTCAAATCCCACATATCCCGGAGGAGGGCCCAACAGCCGCGAAACATCGTGCCGCTCCATATACTCGGACATATCAAAACGTATCAGGCAGTCCGCGCTTGAAAACATCGCCTTGGCAAGCGCCTTTGCAAGACTTGTCTTGCCCACTCCGCTCGGTCCCAGGAACACGAACGAGCCTATCGGGCGCTGCGGACTTCTTAGTCCCGAACGCGACCGCCTTATCGCCGAGGATACCAGCGAAACAGCTTTTTCCTGTCCTACCACCTCCCGGCGAAGCTCATCTTCAAGACGCATAAGTCTTTTGCTCTCGCTTTCGGTGATAGTATCGGTTGGTATGCCCGTCAGCGACGAGATGACCTGCGCTATATCCTTTGCGGTTATGAGCGGCCGCATACTGCTCCCCGCTACCTGAAGCGTCAGCGCCTCCAGATAATCCTGCTTTGTTATCCGCCCTACTATATAATCCGAAAACGCTCTGGATACCGCCTTTTCGTCGTTTCTTTCCTGCTCTCTTATCCTTACCCTCGCGCACGCCTGGTCTATAAGGTCTATAGCCTTGTCGGGAAAATACCTGTCAAAGATATATCTTCCCGAAAGCTTCACCGCGCTCTTTACAGCCTCATGCGTTATCTCTACCCCGTGAAAGCTCTCATACTTAGGCACAAGCCCCTCTATTATATCCTCCGTTGCCTGCTCCGACGGCTCTTCAACCGTCACAGGCTGAAAGCGCCGCTCCAGAGCCGCGTCCTTTTCGATATACCTTCTGTACTCGTCAAAGGTCGTTGCGCCTATTATCTGAAGCTCTCCCCTTGCCAGCTGAGGCTTCATGATACCTGCCGCGTCGATAGCTCCCTCTGCCGCACCCGCGCCCATTATGGTATGGAGCTCATCTATAAAGAGAATGATATTGCCCTCCGATATAGCTTCCTCAACGCATTGTTTGAGACGCTCCTCAAAATCGCCGCGGTATTTCGCTCCTGCAAGGAGCTGGGTCATATCAAGAGAAAATATCCGCTTATCCGCCAGACCTTTAGGCACTCTGCCCTCGCATATCTTCTGCGCCAGACCTTCTACTATCGCGGTCTTTCCGACGCCTGCCTCTCCTATAAGACACGGATTGTTTTTGTTGCGCCTGCACAGTATCTCAGTAACTCTTTCAAGCTCCGCGTCCCTGCCGATGAGCGGGTCAAACGCGCCGCAAACGTCCTGACGCGTAAGCTCTCTGGCATACCGCGACAGCTTCTGCGTTCCTGCGCCTTTAACGGCGGATATATCCTCTTCCATCGCCCCTACGGCGCACTCCGACAGCAGCCGTGGTATATTAGCGCCCATTTCTCTCATTATGCTGACCGCGCAGCACCCGTTCTGACGAAGTATCGAAGCTAAGATATGCTCGCTGCCGGCAAGCTTGGTCTTTGCCTGCTGCGTGAAAGCCCTTGCGCCGTCCAGTATTTTGGAAGCCGTGGGAGTTATATCATCGAAAGAAAGGCGGCAGGGCGTGCCCGTACCTACTGCTTTTACTATCTTCTCCCTGACTCTTTGCGCCGTAAGACCGCTCCTTATAAGGATAAGGCAAGCCGTACTCGAGCCCTCGTCCAGTATCGCCCAAAGCAAATGCTCGCTGCCCACATAAGTATGACCTATACTTCCCGCAAGCACCAGCGAACGTTTGAGGATATCCTTAGCCTTTTTTGTAAAACCGTCCATATTGGATTCATTAAACATAAGCCCTCTGCCGCCGAATGTCACACCTCGGCAGCTTGCTCCTTTCGTGTTTAACTTGATAAGCCGCAAATAAAGCTTGGGCAGATTTACAAAAAGTATTCCGCCATATATTCACGCTGTCTGAATTATTATATTCACAGGACATATTTTCCTTTCCTCAATTTTGGCTCACGAGCTTGTCAACGCGCAAAAAAACGTCAAACTGCCTGTATTTTTTCGTCCTGACGGTTATACGGTAACACAATTTTTTTGTCGGCATAAATTATACTATAAGCCTTGCTTCGAAGGCTCCTGCCTAAAAGCATTGCTTAAAAAATCTGAAAAGGAGAATTTCTTTATGAACTGCAACGGCTTCAACGGTTACTGGTGGATAATAATCCTCATAATCATCATCGCTTTCGGCGGATTCAGCAACGGCTACAGCCTCAACGGCTGCGGATGCGACAACGGCTGCGGATGCAACAACGGATGCGGCTGCTGATAGCTCCTGACGCAAAAAAGCACGGCGTAAAAACGTCGTGCTTTTTATTTTTTATAATGATATTATTTATCCTTTATCTCCTTGACCAACGATATTACCATATCCAACTGCTTTTTAGAAAGAGCTTTGAGTAATTCGGAAGCCTCGTTATAAGTGTTCGGACAGGCAATTCCCTCATCGAAAAAGTCTTTCGGCTCGACCTCTAAAAATTCGCATATATAGAGAAACATTTGCATTGATGGCAACGCCTTTTTATTCTCTATATTATTAATGTAGCTTTGGCTCTGTCCCAAACTCAAGCTCATATCCCTGGCCGATATATTTTTCTCTGTTCTCAGCTTTGCTATCCTGTCCGCAATATAATCTGCATCTATCATATGACCACCGCCTGTATCTTAATTATAATATAAGCAGGCGAAAATATACCTATTTATTTTGTCAATTATGATTGACATATCTATTTTAAATAGGTATAATTATTATAAGCTCTTTTTTAACTATATATTGTCAATTTAATGAGGAAGAATAATATGGATATTTATACTGTCAGCTTATTTGGTCATCGGATCATTGACGATCCATTCATTGTGGAAGAAAAACTGCAAAATATATTATACGATCTCATAACAGAAAAAGAATACGTTGATTTTTTGCTTGGGCGAAACGGTGACTTTGACATTCTTGCAGCTTCTTTGATAAGGCAGTCAAAGAAAAAATATGATAACGGAAACTGTTCTATGACCTTGGTTCTTCCGTATATGACGGCTGATATACGAAATAACGATCAAAGCTATCTCAATTATTATGATAATATCGAAATATGCGAACAGGCGTATTTTTCATATTATAAAGCTGCTATACAGAACAGAAACAAATGTATGGTAGATCGTTCCGATCTGGTACTGTTTTATGTCGATCATAACTCGGGCGGTGCATATAATACAATGGTCTATGCTAAAAAGAAAAATAAAAATATGATCAACATTGCACACATAAAATAAAAAGGCGCTATTCATTTTAAGAATAACGCCTTTATACTGTAATATATCCGCCTGTCAGTACGAATTGCGAAGATCTTGTATTACTGCTTCGCGCCGGAGTACGTTTTGGTAACGAAGCCGCCCTTGTCGTAAAACAGCTCCCTGATAGCGAGCGCGCAGCCCGAAAGAAAACGCTGCTTGTCGTCTATTATGCTGAGGGATATCTTATCCGCCACCGAGCTGCCTGCTATCCGCTCAACAGACTGCAAGAACCTCTCGTTTATCCTGTCGTCCGCGGTAAAGAAATCATGCATGACTATCCTTTGCGGATTGGTGGTAAAGTAAAGATTGTTTATCAAAACCGCCGTCATGTCCAGAACATCATTCATGACCGCCATAGTTCCCGCGTCCTTATTTGCGTAAGACGCTCCTATCTCCCCGATATTTATCCTCGAAGCGTCGCCGTCCGTTGCTCTGTAAAGATACGGGGTCTTTTCCGCGCTGTAAACCTCCGATACCTTTTTGATTATCGCTTTCGGAGATATCTCCGACTTGCAGCAGCCTTTCCTGCCGCATTCGCACGTATGAGACGAATCGGGAGCGACTATTATCCTGTCAACGAAATCCGTTCTGTGGTCGTATGAAACTATCGGGTCGTTAAGGTTCGTAACTACGAAATGCGTTGAATCCCCATACTGCAAAAACGCTATATTCCTGCGTTCGGAATCCTTGACCTTCATAAAGTCTATATTCGCCATAGCCATTCCCTTTACGGAGTTATCTATAACGACCGGGAGCTTAAAATGCTCTTCCAAAGTTTTTCTTATCTCCGTATAGTCGGGCGCATTGCCGGCAACGGGTATGCCGAGCCTGCGGAACATTCCGGGGTAAATGCCAACGCCTACGCCCAGAAGCTGCTTTTTGTCTATGTAGTTGCCGCTGAGTATCTCTTCAACAGACCTGTCAATAAAGCCCATTATATCCTCGCGGGAAGCGTTATCGTCTATCGATATATTGCGCTTGTCGAGCACAGCCCCCGAAAGCGTTGATATACCAACGCTCACATTATTGCACTCTATGGTCATACCGACTGTGAACCGATAGTTGCTGTTTATGTCGATAAGTATCTTTTTTCTTCCGCGCGGCGTTTTTTCCGAGGTCTGCTTATACTCGCCCAGCTCAACGATTATCCCCTGTTCTATCATCTCGTTGGTTATTATCGTTACCGCCGCTCTTGTAAGCTCCAAAGCTCCCGCGATATCTATTCTCGATGTCGGGCCTCTCTGCTTCAGTATTTTCAAAACGTGCATACGGTTTTGTCTTTTAAGGTCAAGCTTGCTTATTCCGTGCTGTTCCATATTAATCTCCAATCCGCCGTAGCTATCGGCAATAGTCGGCGAATCCCATAAAAACGCCGCTGGTAGGCACCATGTATTATAATATAAATTTATTACTTCAGTATGAACATTATATTAATCTTTTTACTATTTACGATTTATTAACATTTTATCCGTGTCGATAAGCTCCAACATTTTTTCCGCCGAAGCCGAAAGCTTCTTCTTTGAATTTACAGCTATACACACCCTGCGCTTGGGCAGCTCTTTATCGAGCCTTATGCGAAACAGCCTGCCGCTGTCTATCTCCTCCTGCGCAAAGCCGCTCATAACGCAGCCGACGCCGAGGTCTCTTTCAGCGAACCTTACGATAAGCTCCGATGTGGCAAGCTCTATCTCGGGGATAACGATTATCTTGTTATCGGACAAAAAAGCGTCAATGCTCCTGCGAGTGGAGGTGTTCTTTTCCAGAAGGATTATCGGGAGCTTTTCAAGCTCCTTCAAGCCGACCGTTCTGTCCCTGTATCCCTCAAATCTTTTTCCCGCCACGAATATATCCGTTATCTCCGTACATTCTATAAGCTTTATACCGTCCTGCCGTTCCACGGGAGTGCTTACCACCCCGAAATCTATGATACCCTCGCTCAGCGCCGAAAGCGTTTCGGGGGTAGGGCCGTTGGTAACGCTTATACGAATATTCGGAAACTGCTTGTGAAAGCTTTCCAGATAGGGCAGCAGATAAAATCTCAGCGTCATATCGGAAGCGCCTATGCGTATCTCTCCGCTGTTGATATCGAGCATGGAAGCAAGCTCTCTCTCCCCCTGCTCTATTTCCTCGAACGCCTTTTTCACCCTGACGTAAAAGACTTCCCCCTCCGCCGTAAGCACAACGCCCTTTGACGTTCTGCAAAGCAGCGTGCAGCCTACCTCCTGTTCAAGGCGCTTTATCGCCTGCGATACCGCGGGCTGAGAAATAAAAAGCCTGCGGGCTGCCAGAGTTATGCTGCCGCATTTTACGACATAATAAAATGTTCTGCAATGTTCAAGATTTACAGCCATTATCTCACCTTATCACATATTAGTCTTTTATACGATATGATTATACCATTTTTTCGTCCGCAAGTCAATACGGCAGACGCGGCAGGTTCGTTACATTAAACAAAAAGCCGACGCATATCAAACGCAGTATCGTAAAAAGTGCGGGTTGACAAAATATTTTCTGCGTGATATACTGTATATATCAGATATACACAGTTTGCAAAATATCTCATAGTAAATTATATTGACATTTTGTACAACGGCAGAGCCATGCAATTGTAACAATTGATAAAATTGCCGAAAATCGCGAAGAATATGTAAAATACTATTGCAAATATCAAGCCGCTGTGGTAAACTGATGTTATCAGTTAGAAGTTAGATGTGAGAGGTTAGAGGTTAGAAATGGTTTTGCGGCGTTAGCGCGTAATAATGTTGCTGCTTTCGCAGCGCGCAGGAGCGCACACGTTAACCGCCAAAAGTGTCAGTCAAGTGTGTGCTATCATTACTTTACGCATTTTACTTTTTATGAATTTTTCATATTGTACGGCGTTCCAGAATGGAACGCGAAAAGAGAGCGTTGAACTACAACTAGGGAACGCCCTCTCTTGCAGGGCGTTCCCTCTTGAAAAACAATCCACAGGATTGTTTTTCAATTCACCCTTTGCGGGGCGCCTGCCGTATGGAGTTTTCGCCGTCTGCGGACGGCGACGAGGGGCTCGCCCCTCGACCTGACAAGCCTTTTGAAAAAGGCTTGACCGAAAACTTTTAATTTCTTGACAAGAACTAAAAGCTTTGCATAAAGTGTGACGTTGAATAGCTCCGCAGGCTTGCGCGTAAGCGCGAAAATAATTTATCAACACTTTGTATAAAGAAAAAAATCAAAACACATGGAGGTATTAACATGACAGATGCTTATCCGCCGAATGAGGAAAACGTTCTGGAAGTGCGCGGACTTTCAAAGCAGTACAAAAAGGGCGTATACGCAAGCGAAAAGGTGTCGTTCAGCATAGGCGAGGGCGAAGTGTTCGCTCTGATAGGTCCTAACGGCGCGGGCAAAACTACCACTATAAGAATGATAGCCACGCTGTTGAAAGCCACCGAGGGCGACGCGGTCGTAGCAGGGCACAGTATCCTTACCGAGCCTGATAAGGTCAGGGAGAACATAACCTATCTGCCAGATGAGGCAGGCGCTTATAAGTCTATGACGGGTATGAACTATCTGAAATTTATGGCAGGCATATTCGCGCCCGATAAACAGTCGGCTGACGAATACGTCCAGCGCGCCGTTGATATGTGCGGTCTGGGCGACAGGCTTGGGGACAAGATAGGCAGCTACTCGCGCGGTATGATAAGAAAGCTGCTTTTGTCGCGCGCAGTAATGTCGCACCCGAAGCTCGCGATACTCGACGAGCCTACAAGCGGTCTTGACATACTCAACGCGCTGGAGATAAGGCGTATGATAAGAGAGCTTGCCGCTACATACAAAATGGGATTTCTTCTCAGCTCGCACAATATGCTCGAGATAGAATTTGTGAGCGACAGAGTAGGTATAATAGCAAACGGTCATCTGCTCAATGTAGGCACACCTGCGGAGCTTAAAGCGCAGTACGGCGTTGACAACTTGGAACAGGTATTTGAAAGGGTGGTGAAGGATAATGAAATTCATGTATCTTCTGAAGAAGGAGCTTAAAGAACTTCTTACCCCTACTACCATAGTAATACTGGTGCTGTGCGTTTTCGGTCTTACGGCTCTCGGCTCTATTATGGACAGCGAGATTGAAAAGAGCTCGGAAGAAACGGGAAAGATAAACATCTGCGATCAGGACAAAGGCACGTTTTCGAGCGCGATAATAGAGGCTATGAAAGCCGCAGATTATGAGATCAACGAAGTAGAGCTTACGGGAGACGACTATGTAAAACAGCTCAAAGACCTTGACCTTACAAGCGTTGTAATAATCCCACAGGGCTTTGAACAGCAAATGCAGGATATTATAACTTCGGGCGAAGGTGTAGAGCTGAAGCCCGTCAACATTGAAATGGTATCACGGCTTGAAAGCCTTTCGCTTACCGGCAATATGGAAGACGGCTCGATGATGGCGACAACGGCTATAGACAGCGCGGTAAAGACCGTCGTATACTCAAAAATGGGCGTTACACCCGAGCAGATGTTAATGCTCGAAGCTCCCGTTTCCCTTAAAGAAACTACGATAGTCGGCGACAAGCAGGCGGAGGCTTCCGCTACAATGCTCTCGGCATATGTAATGATGTCATCAATGTTCGTGCCGATAGTTATCTTTCTGCTGATAATATATTCTTCGCAGATGATAATGAACGCCGTTGCCACCGAGAAGATAGACAAAACCTTGGAGACCTTGCTCTCGGCGCCTATAAGCAGACTTTCCGTACTGCTTGCAAAAATGACAGCCGCTTCGGTAGTTTCGGCTCTGTACGCCGTGGCGTTCCTGATAGGCTTCAAAGACATGATGGGCGTGGGCGGCATGACCGATACTATCTCGGGCGCGCTCGACTCGTCCGTTGTATCGCAGTTGGGGCTCGACCTTTCAATGGGCGGATACATAATGCTCGTAGCGCAGATGTTCCTCTCGCTTCTGATAACCCTTGCAGTATCGCTCATCTTAGGCGCTCTGGCAAAGGACGCAAAATCATCGCAAACGCTTTTGCTGCCGATAATGGGCATGGTAATGATACCTTACATGATATCTATGTTTACGGATATCAGCGCACTCGGCCCGTTCAAGTGGGTGCTTTACGCAATTCCGTATAGTCACACATTTATGGCGCAGACTAACATTATACTGAACGATATGCCCGCATACTTCGGAGGGCTCATCTATCAGCTTATACTGCTTATAATCTGCATGGGCTGCGCTGTGAAGATGTTTACATCGGATAAGATATTCACTCTTACATTAAACTTCGGCGAAAGAAAAAACAAGTACGCCAAGGCAAGAAAAAAGTTCGGCGTTAAACAATGACATATTTGAAAGGAAGCATTCGTATGTTCAAAAAAATACTGTGCGCCGCCGTCGCGCTGACAATGTGCCTGTGCGCGGCAGGCTGCACCGATATCGATACATCTTCTTCACAGGCTGACAGCTCTTCGGCTGCTCAGACCACCGTTACGACCGCCGCTCCCGAAAGCTCTTCCAAGGCGGAAACGACAACGTCCGATACATCATCTCAGCCTGAGCCGAAGGACGAATCGGACATTACCCCCGCCATGTGGAAGGTTACAGGCAAGGACGGTAATACGGTATATTTCTTAGGCTCTATGCACGCGCTCGACGATAGCTGTTATCCGCTGCCCGATGAGATACTCGACGCATACAACAGCAGCGACAGCCTTGCTGTGGAGTGTGACATATACGCCTATCAGGAGGATATCGACGCGCAAATGGAGCTTGTGCAGGGTATGCTCTATACTGACGGAACTACTATTGCAGACCACATAGACGCCGATCTGTATTCCTCTGCAAAGCAGATACTCATCGACTCCACTCTGTATAATCCGTTTTATGACTATTACAACGTTATAATGTGGAACTCGCTCATGGATATCGCCATGTTGTCCGAAACAAATCTCGACAGCGCGAAAGGTATAGATATACAGCTTCTCACAATGGCGCACGAGGAGAGCAAAGATATTATAGAGATAGAGTCCGTTGACTTTCAGAACGATCTTCTTTACAGCCAACCCGATGAGCTGTACACGTTTATGCTGGAGAATTATGTGTACTATTTCGAGGATCAATGCGACGAGCTTGAAAAGTCGTTCGAGCTGTGGAAAAGCGGAGATATGAAGGATTACCTTGAAAACTCGGAAGAGCTTGAAGTCGAAGACGAAAGCGATATAGAGTTATCCGAGGAGCTTCAAGCCATGATAGACGAATACAACAAACAGCTGCTCGACGACCGCAACGCAGGCATGATAGAAAAAGCAAAAGCTATGATAGACGGCGGTCAGAACGTTTTCTATGTTGTAGGCGCGGCGCATTTCTACGGCGAAACGGGCATTCTCAAAGGTCTTGAGGACGCAGGCTACACCGTTGAAGAAATTCAGTACGACTGATAAATTTACAGCTTCATAAAAAATACCGCCTTGCATTTTTGAACCGAACCAGTAAAAAAGAACAATGACAAAAAAGACCTCCTATGGTATATGAACCGAACCAGTAAAAAAGAACAATGACAAAAAAGACCTCCTATGGTATAATAGAAACATAGGAGGTTTTGTTA
>CANRNT010000033.1 GCA_947631995.1 uncultured Clostridia bacterium
TCCTCTTTCAAAATAGTCCACCGGACTATTTTGAAATTCACCTTTTTCGGAGCGCACGTTGTGTCTTTGTGGGGCGCTGCCCCACACCCCGTGACCCTTTTGAAAAAGGGTCAATCGAAAACTTTTGGTTTCTTGACAAGAACTATAAGCTTTGTGTGCTATACTCTCTTCATCTGCTGCAGCAAAAGCGTTACTGCCAGCCATACGAGATTGTAAACCAGCACTATGGTTGCCGAAAGCTGTCCGAGCGAGCCTATTATAACCATTATAACGGCTATCAGCGCGCCCAGCGCCGAAGACGTCAGCTGGAGCATCATACCCATTACCGAAAGCGCCTGAATATTTTTCGTGCCGCATATAAGCATAGCTATTGAGGGGAAGTGACCGCTGCATATCAGCGGAGAAGATATCCTCGGCACATACGCTGTTTCCTTAGCATAATCGCTGTGGAAGCGGAAAGGCAGGAGCTTCAGCTTAGCGGTATCAACATCGAACATCTCCGACAAAAACTTTGCCGAAACAAACGAGTCCACAGTTCTTATAACAACGGTGACATTGCGGTCGGTCAGCTCCTGAAGCCATTTGCTTACCGTAAGGTTGGGGCTTACACGGATAAAAAATATCGCGGACACGACGCCTGATATCGAAAGATATATCGGTATATTTCCCTTTGAATACTCCGACTCCTTAGCGAGCGTTGGCAATCCCTCTATCGAATGGTTCTGCATAAGCTCTCTGTTCCCGAACAGCACCCTCTTATGCTCTATCCAGCCCGAAAGTCCCAGACCGTCCTCATAGATGTAGCTTTCTACAGGGAACAGCATTTCCGTTTTGCCCCTGAGCATTTTATAGAACGTCGGCTTCATTATGCCGCCCGCCTGACAAGACAGGCTCGCCGCATAAAGTATACAGTCCTCTATAAGAGTTGACGACATCGCTTTCAGGTTTACCAGATCGACCATACCGTCGGGGAAAAGCTGTTCAGCGTCAATAAGCACGGAGTTGGTATCCGAATACTCCTCTACTCCCGAATATCCGAGCAGCACCGCCGAGGACTGCAGATACTTCTTTGACGCTCTCGCAAGCGGCAGATTTACTATCAGCATAAGCGCGAACGACGAACACATCGTTACCAGTCCGCACATTGCGCTCAGCGCGGTGACTATCTTTTCGGGCATACCTGCGTCGGTACGGTTGAAAAGCAAGCTCAGCAACGCCGCCAGTATACCTGCGGCAGCCGTTATCGGGGCAGCCTTTCTGCTATACTCATCGGATATATCCGACGAATAGGAGTTTCTGAGAAAATCATCGACAAACTCTGTTTCCTTTGTTGTTACCAGCTCGGGGAAGTCGTCCAGAGTACCCTTTGTAAATTTATATGCGACGTCCTCGTCCTCTATCTTTGAGAACGCGTGCTTTTCAAACTCACCTGCCGCAAAGCGCAGATTTCTGTCCGCTCTGTTAACCATAGACAGCTTACCGAGCGTATTGAACAGCATACCCAATATCGCGGCGGCTGTATATATATGGTAATTTCCCGCCTGTATCGACTCGGGCGCGAAAAGATTTACTATGCCTGTTATTATCGTTGTTACCATTCCTATGGCAGCAACACTGTCGCAGTCCGCTTTCAAAGCGAACAGCTTTTTCAGTCCGCTGAAAATAACGGTATACGAAACGAACGCTGCGATTATGCCCAATATGGTCAGCGTGAACACGAAAGCCTCGGGACTGTATTTTCTGCTGAACATAGAAACTATCGGCAGGTCGAGGTCGTTTGCAAGCGTCAGGTACACGGCAAACAGCGATGTGAATATCAAAACGCAAAGTCTGACGGCTATATTGCTCTTGAGCTGCATTATATCCGCAAGCACGTCCTGCGCCTGATCAAGCGCTGTGAACTCCTCTATCGGCAAAGCTTCCTTTTCCTCGTTGGCGGCCGCTCTGCTTTTCTGCTCCTCGTCGTTACGGTCGTTATCCAGAACAAAATTCTGCACCTTTTGCTCGCGGCGCTTTTCCAGTATCTCCATTTTCTGCTCGTCGGTAAGGTCGTCGCTGATCTCAAGCTGTTCGGTCTTGGGAATGATCTTTCCCTCGAGATCCATATCTATATCCTTGACGCTGGCTCTGTTGACGGGCGGTATCGCGCCTGTCGGAGTATAGCCCGAGCCGCTTTTCTTCTCCATTACCATTCTCTCTATAACGGAGGTATTTATACGGCTTTTCTTCTTTTCGGTATTCTTCTTATTCTTATCGAATTTTACCTCGTTGAGATCCATTCCAGCAGAGGGACGGTTTTCTTGCTCCGCCTGCTCTTCGCCGCTATCGTCGTCCTGCGGCGGCTCTTCCTCTATCGGAAGAGCGTTGGCTGCCTCGACTATGCTTTCCGCCGTTATTACAGAAGAACGCTTCTCGCTGTCGGCAGCGACAGGATGCTCTAGCTCCTGCACGGGCTTGTCCTCCGTTTTTTCCTGTACCGTCTCACGCTTTGTCTGTCCTATTATTTCCTCGAGATCGATATCTTTTTTAGGTTCTGCCGGGGCGCTGTCTGGGCGTTCTTTATCGGCAGCCGACTTCTTCGCCGAATACTCCTCCAGTATATCGTCTATCGAAAATTTATCTGACATATCGGGTATCCTTCCCTTCCTGAGTATCTTAAAATCTTTATGATCTTAGCAGCTTACAAACATTTATGCTGACCGCTAATTGCCTCTCTGTCTTGCAGCCTCATACATGAATATCCCTGCCGCCACCGAAGCGTTGAGCGAGGTTATCCTGCCCCTCATCGGCAGGCTGACCAGATAGTCGCATTTATCCTTTATGAGCTTGCTCATGCCAAAGCCCTCCGAGCCTATGACCAATCCTATCGCGCCGCTCATATCGACGCTCTTATAATCCTCGCCGCTGCCGTCCGTACCGAATATCCAGACGCCGCTTTTTTTCAGATCGTCAACAGCAGCCGCCAGATTTGGCACTCTTGCCACCGCCAGCCAGCTTGCCGCCCCTGCCGATGTTTTATACACCGTCATATCCAGCGACGCGCTGCGCCTTTTCGGAATAATTATCCCGTGCGCTCCCGCAGCCTCGGCTGTTCTGATCACAGCTCCCAGATTATGCGGATCTTCTATGCCGTCGCATATGATGATGAACGGCGGCTCGTTTCTTTGCCTTGCTATATCGAGTATTTCGTCTACCGTAACATACTTTGCGCACGCCGCCGCGGCTATGACCCCCTGATGTGACATTCCGCCGCACATCTGAGAAAGCTTGCTCTCGGGGGTATCCTTTATCGGCACGCCTTTTTCCTTTGCGAGGCGTATGATATTCCTGACAGAGCCTCCCGCGTCGGGATTTACGAACAGCTTATCGACGGAAGCTCCCGATCTCAACGCCTCCGTGACCGCGTTCCTGCCAACGATTAGGTCGCTGCGGCGATCCTCATTATCAGGCGAGCTCTTATTTCTGTCATTTCTATCATATCTGCCCATATCACTATGTTTATACCGATCTTTCATACCGACTTCTCCGCACATAAATATACAAATTTAATTATATCACATTCTCTGTCGAATTACAAGTAGAAAGAGCGAATTTTTTACTTTTGTCCGTCATTTTTTTCGCTGCCCGTTCCCGTTCGTATGTAATGGAAAAGATACTGCTGCGCTATACCCTGCACTCCCTCACAGCACTGCGGCAGTCCGCTCGGATACCACTGCTGCATAACGCGCTTTATCCACACGTCGATGGGGAACGCCTGTGTTCTGTACATTCCGTAAAGCAGGGCGCACTCCGCTACCTTAGGGCCTACCCCGCTGATGAGCATAAGCTCCTTTCTTGCTTCCTCGACGGGCGCGCTTTTTACTCTTTCCAGACTGACAGTTCCGTCGGACAGCTTTTTCGCCGCGTCTATCAGATACTTCGCCCTGAAGCCTGCTCTGAGGAACGCCAGATCGTCGGCAGTCATACGCGCCAGCTCCCCGTGATCGGGAAAGCCGCCGAAATGCTCGCACAGACGCGATATTATGCCTTTTATTCTGGGGATATTATTGTTCTGGGAGATGATGAACGAGCAAAGGGCTTCCCAGCTGTCCTGACGCAAAAGACGTATCCCGCCCGCATACTCACAAGCCTTTTTCATAGTTTCATCACAGGATATACGCCTTTTTATCTCACCGTAGTCGGTATCCAGATCAAAATAATCCTTCCACACTCCGAGAAACGTTTCCTCATCTGTATCGTAAAGCCTGAACACGCCCTTTTCTTCCTCTGCTATCACGAGCTTCGTGTTCAGGTATGCGCCCGAGTATGTGACCTTATCCTTGCCGCTGTCCTTTTGCCAACGGAACGCCTGACCGCAGTCGAGAGTATCGTCGAGCGAAAAGTCCTCCTGATACAGCAGTATATCATGACCGTCTTTTGTATAACGCATTTTGCTCCTACCTCAAATCTTGACTTTTTTTACATATTCAATTATACTTGTTTTAACGGCAAATTGCAACACCAAATTTTACAAGGGAGTTGAACGTCAATGCGGGATAGTATACTCACGATACCGATAAACGAGGTATTCGAGCCAAAAGAGGGGTGCCCCATATGCGCGATGAGGGACACGCTGGAGCAAAGGTGCGTAGAATACATAATGGGGGCGGCGATGATGGAGCCTGACGTGCGCATAGAAACTAACGCGCAGGGCTTCTGTCACACTCATTATGAACAGATGAAAAAATGCAAAAACCGCCTGTCGCTGGCGCTTATGCTTTCAACACATCTCAAAAAATTAGACTTTGACGCTTTTGAGCACAAGACGCTTTTCGGCGGAAAGAACGCCAAACAGCGCAAGATATCGCAGGTGAACGAGAGCTGTTTCGTTTGCTCCAAGATAGACTGGGGCATGGAAAGGTTCATGGTGACGCTGTTTGAGATGTATGCCAAGGACAAGGCTTTCCGCGAGCTGTTCTCACAGCAGGAGTACATCTGTCTGCCGCATTACGAACTGCTCATAAACCTCAGCGCCGAAAAGCTCGACAAGCCGACTGCCAAGGACTTCGACAAAGCCTGCACTCAGCTTGTGAAGGGCTATCTGGAGAGCCTGACCGCCGACGTAACGCATTACTGCGATATGTACGACTACCGCAACACGGGCAAGGACGCCGACTGGGGCAACTCCAAGGACAGCATAGAACGCGCGATAAAATTCCTCACGACACGATGAGTATGCAATCGACTGCATAAAAGTACGTTTTATAGGACAGCATATCTCAAACAAGCAATTATACTGAAAAATTTTTCCTAACTGTCCGATAGGTACACCGAATAACGAACGTCTATATATAGTATGCCAAATTTTAGTCAAACAAAAGCGGAACAGCTCAAACGCCCAAAATTGTGGGGTGTTTTAATGCTGTTCCGTTTTGTAACTTTTGTTAATAATTTATTCACACATTTCGAGCCTCCGAAAGGCTCTTTTTTATACATTTTTAACTCGGGATACTCTCGGGCGGTCGCGCCTGTTTTTTTCAACAGTTTGAAAAACCGCCCTTAAACAGGGACTTTTCAAAGTTTTCAACTAAGTTTTCAACTTTTTTTATTGGCGTTTCACTAGTTTTCAACCGAGTTTTCAACACTTTCGCGTTTGAAAGCGGATTTTGACATCTTATTCCATAAATCGTCATAGCTTACAAATTGGCTTTTTCAGGCAGGTAAACATTCTTAAAATGATGAACAAATTATATTTTTAATATTTATTTTTAATTAATATTTTGTAAACTATTTATGAATAGCTTCTTCCTCCGCACATATACTGCTATGCTGCGCCCAACTGCGCTCACTTACAACATATAGTGCGTCATTTGGTAGGCGTATCATAGAGAGTGAGAGAAACGTTCTCGCTGTCATAGACCGCAACATATGAGTACACAATGCCTGTATTGCTGCCGTTCTCGTCAAACGTACCCGTGACTATCTTTTCTATCACCAGTTCCCTTATCTCTCCGGGATAGTTGTTATCATAGAGCTGGAGTATAAATCTGCGGGGGCAGTCAGCGTCCTGTATCATAGCGATAGCGTTGACAGCGTGTCTGCCGTTGAGCATAACTACGGCGGGAGTACCGTCCAGAAGCAGCTCCTGAAGCCTGTCAAAGCACGCTTCGCCGTCGGAGGAAAGTCTGACAGTATTGTTTTCTACATCTTCCCATTGAAGAACGTGATACCTGAGCAGCGCCTTATACAGCTCCGTTTCGTCCTTACCGTATGCTTCCTCCAGCTCCTTGGCGTGGTTCTTTACGTCAAGAGCAAGAAGTTGAACATACTTCCAGTCAAGACCCAGCTCCGTTATATCGTACTCAACGGCGCCAAAGCCCATTTTCGCCGCCTTTTGCAGGATATCGGACTTGACCGTCAGCACCATATTGCTGCTGTTGTTTTCAAGGTCGAGATAGCCTGTTATATCGTTGAACTCGTTATTCTTTACGGCGTTTACCGTTATACCGTTCAAGTCGGAGCTGCTCGCGTAGGCGTCGCCGACAGAAGTACCGTTGAGGTCATATCCCATAGCCGTATATACCAGCTTGCCGAGCGTATCGGGTCTGTACTCATCGAGCGACAGCGGAAGATCGCCCGTATACCAATCCCTTGCAAACATTGCCATACCAAAGCAAGTACCATTGGAGCTGGTAGTCCTGAAGTTTGCAAAGCTGAAGCCGTTTTTCGCCGGAACAAATCCCGTATTGGCAATAGAGTAACCCGACTTTCCCTCGTCGCCGTAGGCTGTTATATCGTAATTGAAAGTAGTTTCTATCTGCGTAAACACCTCGTCGAGCGCGTCGGCATTGGCGGCAGTATAATACCGTCCGCCCGTAGCTTCGGCTATCTCCTGCATTCTCTGCGCATTTACGCTCTGACCGAGCCCTATCATCAGCACGATGACGTTATTTTCATTTGCGGCATTGATTATCTTCTGCGAGTCAACTCCGTACTCGTCGTCAGAGTTGCCGTCACACAGCATTATTATCATATTGCTGTAATTGCCGTCAGCCGCGCCGAACTCTCCTATCGCGTTCATTATCGCCAATTCAAAGTTGGTGCCGTTGAACACTTCATTCTCGTTCCTTATCCTGTCAAGAGCGCCGCTCATAGCGTTCCTGTCGCTTGTGAAGTCGCAAAGCTCGGTATATGTGGCGGTAAATTTGCTTATGCCTACAAGGCTGCCCTCGGACAGCATATCTATGACGTTCCTTGAAAGGTCGAGCCGCTTGAACTCAACGTCGTTCTCCTCAGAGCCGGGGCACATCGCCGCCGGATACATCGAGCCGGAGTTATCTATCAAAAGCTGTACTCTCATTATAGGAGGCTCGCCGATTATATTCGTATTGCCCAACATATATGTAGCGCACTCGGTTATATCTGCCGAAACCGTCATGCTTTCCGTATCTACCTTTGACTCTATCTTTTCAAAGTCCTGCGTATCGGCGTTGAACTTATATACCGAGAGGCTCTCGGGCGGGATATTCTTCGCGCTCAGCTCATCAGCGTTCAGCGCAAAGGATATTTCCGCGGTGACGAATGTATAGTCGGTATAGAAGCTCATAGCGTCGGACATAATGCCCATATTGTTTTTGAAGCCGACCAGATCGAGGTTGTCAAAAACGGTATCGCTGAGGTTTGCAGTACCGCTGACTACAAGCTTTGCATTGTTATATTCTCTTTCCACGTCAAAAATGCGCTGGCCGTCGTCCTGCGCGCCGTCGCTCTTTGTCTTGGTCGGGTCGAGACCCATTATCAGCTCATAGCCGTCCAGTATGCCGTCGCCGTCGGTATCGCTCTTAGTCGGGTCAGTACCAACGGTTATCTCATCGCCGTCGCAGATACCGTCCTTATCGGTATCTCTTTCCTGATAGTTGGTAAGAAGCTCTGTTTCCTTGCCGTTATTTATGCCGTCGCTGTCGTCGTCATCGGAGATATGGAAATCTTCTTCAAGCTCCAGCGTATCGTTCTGTATACCCGACAGGAGATTTTTTACCCTGTCCTCCTCCTGCTTGCCTTTCATGTTTCCGACAATGGTGTATATTATTATTATCACAGCCAATATCGCACCGAGGACGCCGAATATTTTAAGCCTTTTTATTCGCACGCCTTTCATATACGCTCTGTATTCGTCCTTGGTCATCAGGTCCTTATCTACTGCCATGCGCGTCACCTCACAATGTATTCTTAGTTTATTATATCCGAACGAGCATATATTTCAAGCGATATTTTTGCACGTTCTGTTAATATTTTATAAATCTTTCAGCAGTCGTTCAGCGAAGTCCTGAATGGTGCGAGCGGTATTCCGTTTTTGCCGAACACGCTCACATCGCCGTAGTTTATATAGTTATATCTGACATACTCAGGCTCGCTCACCTTATCGCTGCTCACGAATATCCTGCCGCCCTGCACCTGCGCGTTTGCTTCGTAAAACATCTTGTCCGCTCCCGCAATTTCAAAGCCGCAGATATCGCCGCGTATGTCAAAGCCATTTTCAGCGTGGTCAAATATCAGTTCAACGCCGCCGTCCTTGTACAAAAGCGACTTATACATCGGCCCGAACGCAGGGACGTCCATACCGTACACCAGCTTTTCAGCCTGCAAACAAAGTCTCTCGCCGACGGGCTTTTTGTCCGTCGGGTGGATATTGTCAAGCTCGCCCATATCCAGTATAACAGCTATACCCGTATTCTTCACCGTTTGGAACACTCTGTACTGCGCCTCGCGTATCTTAGCCCAATGCTTGTAGTCGGGGTCGTGCTTATACTTGAACATCGGAAGCTGCACCATTAAAAACGGCAATGTATCGTCCTGCCAATCCTCTCTCCATTGTCTTATCAGCCGCGAGAACAGCTTATAGTAGGTATCGGGGCGGTGGTCGTCGCTCTCGCCCTGATAATAGGTAAAGCCTCTCAGCGTATACGGACATACTCTCATAAGCATTGTCTCATACAGTCCGCACGGACGATACGGGTTTTTAGGTCCCATAGGCCCGGGAAAAATATTTTTGCCTATCCTCTCCTGCGCCTCGTCCCAGCCGATGTTCGGCTCTTCCTCCAGAAGCTTTGAGTAATCTCTGTACCACTTTGCGTCATACTCGCTGAACTCGTCATACTCTTTTATACATTGCTCTGCTGTTTTACCCTCAATTGCCTTGTCGTAATCCTCAAGATACAGAGCGGTGTCCTTGTCCTCCGCCAGCGCCTCTCTGCTCATCCAAGCGCTTGCGGAAGTACCGCCCCAGTTGCAGCCTATCAGTCCTACGGTAACGCCAAGCTCCTTTGCGAGCTTCAGCCCGAAATACAGTCCGACAGCCGACCACGCCTGCGAAGTTTGTTCAGACGCCGTCTGCCAGCAGGTGTTTTCCTCATCGCGGTAAAACTCCTCGCACAGCATAGGCTTTTTCTGCGTATAATAAAACCTCACGCCGCACTCGGGAGAAAGCTCCTTTAAAAGGTCTTTGCCGCCTTTTGCATTGCGTATCTCAAGCTCCATATTTGACTGCCCGCCGCACAGCCATACCTCGCCTATCGCAACGTTATAGAAAGTAAGCCTGTCGCAGCCGTTCTCAACTACTACCGTACAGTTTTCGCAAGCCTCCTGCGGCGGCAATACTGCACGCCATTTTCCTTTGCTGTTATCTGCTTTGACTTTGACGCCGCGCTCGGATATGGAAACAAACACCGTATCGTTCTCTCCGCACGTTCCCCATATATAGATGTTCTTGCTCCTCTGCAGCACCATGTCGTTTGAAAACACCGCCGCACATTTCAGCATATTTACCGCTCCTTTATTTTACTTGCAAAGTTTAAAACAAATGTATAACGTCTTTTACCGTTATAACTATCATCAGCAGCATAAGCAGACCGAGCCCGATAAGGTGCACCATACCCTCTTTTTCGGGCGGTATCTTCTTTCCGCGAATACCCTCTATTATCAGGAACACGAGCCGTCCGCCGTCGAGCGCTGGCAGCGGCAGCAGATTGAATATACCAAGATTTATCGTTACGAACGACGCTATATTGAGTATCTGCGTCAAAAGCGCGTCCCAGTCTATCTTGCGGCTCTCCTCGTCGCGCTGGCTCTCTACCACGTCGCCTATAACATCAACTATCCCCACGGGGCCCGAGAGGTCGTTCAGACCGTACTTTCCGCGAACCAAGTCAGAAAGGCTTATCCATATCAGCCGCGAGTACGTCCCGAACTGCGCGGTCGCTTCTTTCATCGTGGATACAAACGTTATCCTCTCGCCGACAACGATAAAATCGATGTGCAGTATATCGCCGTCCTTATCGAAGCGCACATCAGGCAGAGTTTTTCTCTCGCCGCCGCGCTCTACCACCATTTCAAAAACTCCGTCCTTGTCGTTCTGGAACTGGTAAGATATATCGGACGCAGTAAATATCCTCATACCGTTTATCTTTATTATCTCGTCGCCCGCTTCCAGACCTGTTGAATGTGATACCGCATTTTCATTTTCAAAGCTGTGTATCGTAGTAGAGGTTATCGCGTCGTCGGAAGCGACCATACATACAAGCAGTATAAAGCCGAGTATCAGGTTCATCACCGCTCCCGCGACGACTATTATTATCCTTTTCCATACGGGTCTGTTGCCGAAAGCCCTGTCGTCCTCGCTGTCCTCGTCCTCGCCCTCCATGGAGCAAAAGCCGCCAATAGGCAGTATGCGCAGAGCATAGGTAGTCTCGCCCTTTTTGAATTTGAATATCGCAGGTCCCATTCCCAGCGCGAACTCATTTACCTTTACGCCGCAGGCCTTTGCGGCAAAAAAATGCCCTGCCTCGTGTATGGCTATTATCAGACCGAACACCAATATGGCAATAATTATACTCAAATCTTTTTACTCCTTATGTCAGCTCATTATAACTCTCTTTAACGAACCTGCGGGCTTCTTCGTCGGCCGCCAGCACATCGTCCAGAGTATGTATATCCCTGCGCTCCAGCTTCTCCGTTACCGAAAGCACAAGCTCTCCTATACGCAGGAAAGGTATTTTCCCGTCAAGGAAAAGTGAAACTGCTTCCTCGTTAGCTCCGTTCACAGCCGCAGGCATACTTCCACCGATACGCGCCGCCTTTATGCACGCCGTCAGGCAGTCGAAGGTATCAAAATCGGGTTTTGCAAAGCTGAGAGTTCCGTAATCACAAAGCGACAGCGGCTTTGTCGGGCAATCCAGCCTGTCAGGGTACATAAGCGCATACTGTATAGGTATCTTCATATCGGGCACGCCCATTTGCGCTATAACGGAATGATCGTTAAATTCAACCGCGGAGTGTATCACGCTTTCCCTCTGCACGACTATCTCTATCTGCGAAGGGGTCAACCCGAAAAGGTGCATAGCCTCGATAAATTCCAGCCCCTTGTTCATAAGGGTCGCGCTGTCGCAGGTTATCTTTTTCCCCATAGACCAGTTGGGGTGCGAGAGCGCCTGTTCTACGGTAACGTCTTTCAGCTCATCTCTTGTCCTTCCGAAAAACGGGCCGCCGCTCGCCGTCAGTATCACCTTTGAGAGCTGTTCTCTTTTATTCCCCTGCAAGCATTGGAATATCGCGGAGTGTTCGCTGTCAACGGGGAATATCTTAACGCCCTTTTGCTTTGCCGCCGCTATAACGAGCTCTCCGCCCGCAACGAGCGTTTCTTTGTTTGCAAGAGCTATATCTTTTCCTGCTCCTATCGCTTCAAGTGTTGGTCTCAGACCCACCATACCGACGACGCTGTTCAGCATTATATCGACATTTTCCAGTCTTGCTATCCTGCAAAGACCGTCCATACCGCAAAGCGTCTTAACGTCAGTACCGTCAAAAGCCTGCTTTAACATCGGCAGCTTGCTTTCGTCATAAATGCAGACATACTCGGCGCTGAGCTCCTTTGCCTGACGTATAAGCTTATCGGCATTGGTGTTCGCCGTCAGCGCTATGACGCGCAGACCGTGCTTTTTTGCTATTTCAACAGCCTGCGTACCTATTGAACCCGTTGAGCCGAGTATAGATATATTTTTCACGTTCGGCATTAAACGTCCTCCTCCTGCTTTATGAACGGTCAGTTGTTTCATCACACCCAAAGCTTACGCAGCAGACCAAACATCTAAAGATATTGTACCATATATTCCGCGTCGCGTCAAGACGAAACGGCTCGACAAAGCGCGCTGAAGCCTGCCTGCTCAAAGCAAACAAATGCGGACCAAACGGTCCGCGTATGTATATTGATATGTTACTTACATATGCCGTCAGAACTTATTGCCGCACTCGGAACAAAAGCGCGTGCCGCTCGGCTCAACGTTTCCGCACTTGGAGCAGACTATGCTGTCTGCCGGTGACACCGCCTCGATAGGCTTTGCGGCAGCCGTCAATGGCGTTCCGCACTCGGAACAAAAGCGCGTGCCGTCAGGCTCCTTGTTTCCGCATTTAGCGCAGACCAGCCCCTCTTTATCGGAGCTTGGCGCGGCAGGCTCTTCCTGCTTTGTCTCTTCTTTGACCTCCTCCGCCGCTTCGGGCTTTGCCTCTTCTTTGACTTCTTCCGCCGCTTCGGGCTTTGCTTCCTCCTTGACTTCCTCTGCGGGAGCTTCCAGCTTTTCGCCGCAGTTAGCGCAGAACTTCATATCCGCAGGCTGTGTTATACCGCACTTGGGGCAGACCTTGGTCTCGCTGACCGACACGGGGATATCCTCGGGCATTTTAGTACCGCACTTAGAGCAGAACTTCGTATCCGCGTTCTCTATATTTCCGCACTTGATACACTTTTTCTTGCCCTCGGGAGTTTCCGCAGGGGCAGGCATAACTACCTTTGCTCCGCAGTTAGCGCAGAACGATGAATTCACCGACACATCTGCGCCGCAGTTAGAGCACGGAACTATGCCCTTTGCGAGCTTGACCTTCAGCTCGAGGTCGTGTATTTCGTTATTGAGCTTATCTATTTCGCCGCACATTCTGTCCAGCTCCGCTGAAGACAGGCTGTCGCCGCGGTTCTCGTAATAATACTTTCCTATATTCTCATAGGTCTTTTTAATATTATTCTTAGCGGCATTTATCTGACTGTTAAGCTTAGTCGTGCCTGCAAAGGTTTTTGTGGAGTCCGAAACGGTAGTCACTCCTGCTGAAATAGTTTGTCCTATCTTATCAAAAAAAGCCATGAATATTCTTCCTTTCCGAAAAGCCTTTGAGCTTATAACTTCTTAGCAGCAGAGAGCCTGACCCGAGCCGCCTCACGCCTATGCTTTCGGGCACTCTGCTTCTATATATAATTATATTTTCAATGCACAAAAAAGTCAAGACGGTTATCTCGCCGTCCTGACTTTTTATATACTTTGTATAATTTTTATTGCCGCCGCTTGTTTACTATTCCAAAACAGGCTCATTATTTGCAGGCGAAGTAGTAACGGGTTTTTCGCTCTCGCTGCCCGAAGCGGTATCCGACTGCTTCTCGGGTGAAGTCTGCGGAGCGCTCGTTGTATCCGCTGTGCCGCTGTCAGACACCTCAGGCGGTGTTTCTCCGTCCGCCGCAGATGTATCGGCAGGCTGTTCCTGCTTCTGACTGTCAGCATCCTGTTTATCGGCGTTTTCGGTGTTATCCTTATCTGCGTCGTCATCGCTCGGAACGCTTCCCGACGGAGAAGCCTCCTCGAGGTCAGATATATCGGCTGACTGACCGTATCTGTCTACCGCAGGCTGATTTACTCCCGAACAGCTTATCGTGATACCCGTATAGTAATAGCGGAGTATCTGGTCATATTTCAGTCCGTCGATAGTAGAGAGAAGCTGAGCGCCGTTCTGCGACATTCCTACACCGTGACCGAAGCCGTATGTAGTAAAGCAGAAAACGCCGTTGTTATAGGATATATCAAAAGCCGTAGAGCGCAGACGCTGATTGCCCATTATGGACTCTCTCAGCACGGCGGCTGTGAGCGTTCTTGTACTGCCCCTGACGGAACATCTGTCTCTTCCGCCTATCGCTATCACGTTGACATATTTACCTGTCAGGCGGCTCTTTATCTCGAACCAATGCTCAACGTCGTTGGGGTCGAGCACTATATCCGTATTGCTCTCGACCATTCTTTTTATCTCATCGGCTGAGAAATATGTTTTAACGCCGTAATTGGGGTCTATGCTGTCATACTTGCTGAAAACGGGCTTGAGATACGGCAATGCTCTTGACCACACGCTCTCGCTTCCGATAGAGTTGCCTGCCGTTGACGAGCAGAAAAGCGCATTTATAGGCGCTCCTCCGTAGGTGCACACCTGACCCTCAACGGAGCTTACTATTCTCTCAACTCTGCTGCTGTAGCCCGAAGCGACCGCCACAACAGGCAGCATACCGTTAGCGTCGCAGTAGCGTATGTACGAATATATAGCGACAGCCTGCGCTTTCATAGCCTCATCGGAAAATCCGCCGCCCAGCTCGCCGCTCAGCACTCTGCAAACCAGTTCATGACCGTTTCCCGAAACGATAGCACCGCTAGTCACCGACTTGACCGTATAATACTCATTGGATATATCTCTCGTGCCGTACTCGGCATGGGGATAGACCGTCGGCATTGAGGCGGCAGCCCCGTCAGGGCCCGACACGGTAAAGCTTATATTCGGATAGCTTATTGCTTGCGGTGCGGCCTCCTCGCTCACGCTTTCCGTTTCCGAGTGAGTATACTCTATGAGGTCGTACTCATTTATACCTGCTTTCCACCATGACTCCACCGCATATACCGTCTGGCGCGTTTCGGCGGGCTGCACGGCAGCTTCGTCATTTTTCGCAGGCTCTGCCCTGTCGGCGCTGCCGTATATTACGGGCACAGCTCCGAACACCGTTACCACAAGAGCCGCAGCTCCTATACTCATATGCTTTGCCGCGCGTCTGACAAGCTTACGGTCGTTTTTTATTTCTGTCAACCGCTGCGTGCAGGCTTCGGACAATTCCTTCAGCTTTTTAGCTGTCGTTCTCAAATGCAAGTTCTGCAAAAGCCTCATCTGTGTTATTTCCTCTCCTGATTTTTACATCCTCGGTTTGTTTATTTTCTCTGTATATTTTACGGTGGAAAAAAGTCAAGACATCTATCTTGACTTTTCCGCTGATATTAATATCTTATTTTATTAAGCTGTTATGCTCTGAAAAATCTGTGTCCGTCGATCTCGATACAGAACGTAAGTGACTCGAACCAAGCCGCTGTGCTTCCGCCTGTATATCTGGGCGAGTAGAAATAGAATGCTCCGTTTGAGCCGTCCTCGCCGCAGAGCGCTCTGTTGACGCAGTCGATAGTGCTCTGTGAGGGTGTCACCGATCTGTTATAGTACTTGCTTATAGCGTTGTACTGACCGGGCGCTGTAAGCACGCCCTTTATCGTATTATCAAACTTATAAGGACATGTAGCTCTGTTCACTATTGTACCTGCGACTGCCATCTTTGCGGCGTCGGAGCTTCCGCCCGCTTCGCCCTCAAGAACATAGCAGAACATTTCGAACTCCTCGTCGCTGCAATTTATCACCCAACCGTTATCGGAAACGGCAGGTCTTATAGGAGCCTGATACGCAGTTGATGTTTCAGGCGGTGCAGTTTCAACGGGAGTTGTTTCAACGGGCTCCGGAGTTGTTGTCGTAGTAGTAGTGGTGGTAGTCGTAGTAGTTGTAGTGGTAGTAACGTTCTCGTCAACGGTTATAAAGTCGTAATCGCCGAGAGCGGCTTTCCACCAGCTTACGGTAGCTATCTGTTCGGGTACTGACAGTTCCTCGGCAGGGCGCGTAACGACCGCTGCCGCGGTAGTTATCTCAGCCACCGCATTGCGTGTAACGGCTGCTTCTGTCTGAGGCTTTTCGCTTGAGCTTTCAAGACCCATTATGCCAACAGCGCAAATAGTTGCGATAGAGATCGCGCCGATACCCAGCATAGAAGCCAGCTTACCTACTGTTGTTTTCTTTACGTTCGTTTCGTGTATCTGCGTTTCCGCATTAACTCGTTCCATCAAAAATTCGTCCTTTCCGACAGACCCTTTATTTTTCTTTCGGTCTGTCATGCAGTCAGATCTTTCCGAGCGCTCTCCAATTTGCCCGGATCGTTGTTGCCAAGCCGTTTATATCTTTCTCTTTTACGGCTAGTTTCTGTAAACCTTTTTGTGTCCCCAAGAATATATCCATCTTTGCGGAAAATATATATCCTCGTTCGGTCTGTCCTGATAGGTCTGTACCAATGCGTCTACGTCCTCGTTCGGTCTCAGCTTCCTTGCTACTATTACCCAGCGCATATTTGCGATATCGTTCGTACAGGTCGAAAGCGTGATGAACTCATCGTCCTCGCTTACGTCTATGCCGCTCGAATACCACGATCTCTTTGAAAGCTCTTCTTTCCATGTTTCAAACGGGTGTTCCTCGTCGAAGTCTCTGTAACCCACATACTTGAACACATTACCGTTATCCTGATCCTCATAGATACTGAACAGAGAGCAGTAGACGATTATGTATTTTTCATCTGATGTGGAATACAGCGTATTGAAGGTTATAAGCGGATTTGACTTTAAGAAATTCACGCCCGACTTATACTCCTCAAGTCTTGCAAAGAAGGTTCCGGCTTTCATGTTATGACCGAATATCGTTATATTATCGGTCCTCTCGCCGGGCACGATCGAGCTTGCGTAATCCATAAATATAGTACCGCCCGATCCGCTGTAATTGTTTTTGATATCCCTTTCGAGGTAGTAGTCGTTATCCTCGCCCTTAACGACGGGATAGTCGATATAGACCTCGCCACTTGAGCTTTTAAAGGTATCTATCGATATCCAGCCTATGACGTCGTCGTTTATCGCCAGCAGAGGCCCCCAGTTCTCACCTATCGTTGTATTGAGCTGTTCTCCGCCCGGCTGCTGTGTCGGCGGAGCCTCGACGCTGCTGTCATTATTTCCGTCATCGGGGTGCTGCACCGACTGAGCGTTGTCGTTCGTTATCTGTGCAGGCTTTATCGACTGTATCTCTTCTATAAGCTCATTGGTCTTTGCATTTCCGTTGAGATAATCCGAAAGGTCGCTCAGTGACACGCAGAACACCACTATCGAGGCTGCGAACACCAGCTTTCTCATTATCTCGGAAAATCCGTCGCCCTTCCACGGTATGAAGTATTTGAAAAATCTTACAAAGAAATTTTCTTTTCTTTTACCGTTTTCGGAACGCAGGCTTGCCAGTTCGTTCATCATAGACATTTCAAATCACCTCTGTTATCTCGTGACCCAGAAGCTCCGCCACCATGCGCAGCGCACGGCTGACCGCTTCAAAACGGATATTCTCTCTTGTCGGTTCTATGCTCCCGTCGTACAGCGCAAGGTCTCTGACTATCTCCCTCTCGCCGTCCGTTACCGAAACAAATACCGTACCCGCAGGTTTTCCGTCCTCATCGGGGAGCGGACCTGCTATACCCGTTATGCCTACTCCTATCTGTGAGCCGCTTTTCTTTTTAATAGCCTTCGCCATCGCGCTCGCTGTCTGCTCCGAATACACTCCGTACTCGCTTATGACTTTTGCGTCGACGCCGAGGTATTCGACCTTGGCTCTTTCAGAATAACTGCACAATCCCAGCCAGAATATCTTTGACGATCCCGGCACAGATGTTATCGCTGAGCTGAGGAGACCGCCCGTACAGCTTTCTGCTGTGGATATGGTTATCCCCTGCTCACATAAATATTTTACTACAAATTCTGTAACCATGTCAAGTCTTTTTGTAACCACTTTGTCACTTTTATCAATTCTCACTAAATCACGACCCCGTTTTTACATACTTCTCATATATATTTCTCCACAAATATGAACAAATCGTGAACTCGGCGCTCAAAACAAACTAACTTTTCGCTCCCCGGGCGTTACCAAATCGTAATCTTTGACATTCTCTTTTTCGGCGCGTTTACTTTAAAATAGTAATATAAATGTATTATTTTGCATTTATCATATAGCTTCGGCAGCTATTGACGGCTTCCTCTATCATCGGCTCAAAATCGAACTTTTCCTGCGCTTTTACGACATCCTCGAGCACGGGGCGCGTTTTGGGGTGCTTTGGTGTGAAAACCGTACAGCAGTCCTCAAACGGCTCTATGGAGATATCGAATGTTTCTATCCTGCGCGATACCGCAACTATCTCCGACTTGTCCATGCCTATAAGCGGTCTGAAAACTGGCATACGGCAGGCGTTATCGGTACAGACCATAGCCGCCATTGTCTGGCTCGCGACCTGACCGAGGCTCTCGCCCGTTACAAGGCAGCTTATTTTTTCTTTCTCACATATCCTCTGCGCTATCTCCATCATCAGTCTGCGCATGATTATCGTAAAAAGCTCCTGCGGCATATTGTCGCGGATAGCTTCCTGTATGGCTGAAAAGTTGACGCAATGGAAATTTATCGCGCCGCAGTACCGAGCCATTACAGCCGCGAGCTTCTCGACCTTGAGCTTTGCTCTTTCGGACGTATACGGCGGCGACTCGAAATGCACGGCTGATATTATAACGCCGCGCTTCGCCATCATATAGCCTGCCACGGGAGAATCTATACCTCCCGAAAGCAGCAGCATAGCTCTTCCCGATGTACCGACGGGTATCCCGCCTGCGCCGTCCTCCGCGCCCGCATGGATATAAGCTTCTTCTCTTATTTCAATATTGACAATTATTTCCGGTTCATGCAGGTCGACCTGAATATGCGGGAATTTTTCACATATATATCCGCCAAGCTCCGTGCATATCTCCGGCGAACCCATAGGGAAAGACTTATCGGCACGTTTTGAAACTACCTTGAAGCTTTTGGCGGCAGTAAGCTGTTCTTTGAGATACTCGACCGCCGCTTTTTCTATGCTCTGCCAGTCGGACTTATCGACCTCGACGGCTCTTGCGAGCTTTACTATACCGAATATTTTCCTTACCCTGTCCATTACCTCGTCAACATCTATGCCGTCGTCAACGGGGCGTATATACAATGTAGACTGCGCTTTCCAGTACTCAAACGCGCCCAGCTCCTTCAGTCTGCGGCGGACGTTTCTCTCGAGCGCGTCCTCAAACGAGCTTCTGTTAAGTCCTTTAAGAACTATCTCACCGAATTTTGCAAGTATTATCTCTTTCATATCATCTGTATCCCTTACACTTTTATTGAAGCCAGTTTTCTCGCCTGCTTCAGCACGTCGGCGAACTGCATAATGTCACTCTCCGCCGTATCTGCCGAAAAGCTTA
This sequence comes from uncultured Clostridia bacterium, assembly GCA_947631995.1. Taxonomy (GTDB): domain Bacteria; phylum Bacillota; class Clostridia; order Oscillospirales; family Ruminococcaceae; genus UBA7477. Next base: position 19,215 of record CANRNT010000033.1, read on the forward strand.
TCCTGAGCGTTGCGTCCGCTATCTTATCGGGTATACCGAACGCTTTCAGCACCGAGCTTTTCTTTCCCTTGCTGCAAGCTGAGCCGCTTGACACGCATATCCCTTTTTCGCTCATAAAGTTGAGCAGCGTTTCCGACTTATATCCCGGCATAGCTATCGAGCATATATACGGCAGCGCCTGCTCCTTTGAATTTATCACAATGCCGTCTATATCCGATATACTATTATATAATATATCTCTCAGCGCACACGCATTTTCGTAACGCTCGTTTATACTGCCGCTGAGCATTTTAACGGCAGCCGCGAATCCTGCAATGGCAGGTATGTTCTCCGTGCCCGAACGCTTGCCGCTCTCCTGACCTCCCCCGTGCAGATAGGTGGAAATATTCACACCCTTGCCCACATACAGCGCTCCAACTCCCTTGGGGGCACAGACCTTGTGACCGCTGAGCGATATGAGGTCTGCGTGAAGAGCGTTTACCTTTATCGGCAGCTTCATAAAGCCCTGCACCGCGTCGCAATGCGTAATGCAGTCGGGGTACTTTCTTTTTACTGCCGCAAAGCTCTCCGCTATCGGCAGGACATATCCCGTTTCATTGTTCACCAGCATACAGCTCACAAGGCAGGTCTTGTCGTCAACGGCGTTTACAATGCTTTCTGCTTTTATCTCGCCGTTTTCGTCGGGCATTATCCTGATGACCTCCGCGCCGTTTTTTTCGAGCTTATCGAAAGCAGCCTTTACGGAGGGGTGCTCCACCGCAGTCGTCACCACCTTAGGCTTACGCTTCAAGCGGTTCTCAGCCGCGCCCAGTATAGCCCAATTACTGCTCTCCGTCGCGCCCGAAGTAAAGAAAAGACATTCCTCTCTGCCGCTTATAGCCTTTGCTATGGTCTGACGCGCGTCATCGAGCAGCAGCTTTGCCCTTATACCCTCAGCGTGCGTGCTGGAGGGATTTCCGAAACATTCGGTAAGTGCGTTGACAGCCGCTTCCACGGCTTCTTTGCACGGCTTTGTTGTAGCCGCGTTATCTAAGTATATCATAAAGGTTCTTCTTTCGTTATTGTTATTGCATACATATTTATTATAACATAAAAGCGAAAGCGTTATGTTATAATTGTCCGATACGTCGGGAGCAGACCCTTTGGTCTGCATATCGACGAGGACATAAAAATATAATAAAATCATTTATGATTTTATTATAACATACTGTATCAGCTGCTGTCAAGAAAATAAACCCTTGACAAACGCGCGGAAGTGGTGTATAATATATATATATATATATATATATAGAAAAAGGAGTACCGGCTTAGACTAAGCGGTTGTCTCCCAATTTATACGATCAAAAATAATCGCAATGCTTTAGGGGTGAAATGCTCCCCATTTGTTAGACAATATGGTATAATAGAAATATACCCGAAAGAAGTCTAATGAAAGGGGAGCAT
>CANRNT010000034.1 GCA_947631995.1 uncultured Clostridia bacterium
TTGCAGAGCCTCTCCTCTTAGAAAACAGTCCACCGGACTGTTTTCTAATTCACCTCTTGCAGAGCGCACGCTGTGTCCTTGTGGGACGCTGCCCGGCGGCTGTTCGCAGACGCTACACCCCACGACCCTTGGCAGTTGCGAAGCAACTGTAAAAAAGAGGTCAATCGAAAACTTTTGGTTTCTTGACAAGATTTCAAAATTTTGCGTACTGTGTGACGACGTGCTGTTCGCGCCGTCCGCGCTCGGACAAATCCTGATTTATATCAGAAAAAGGCGGCTGTTCACAGGCGCGGCAAAATATCGCAGCGATAACCATTTTCTCCGTTACAGCATAGAATATGAAAGATATGCTACAACGGAGGTGCTACATGACAATAACGGAGATAATGCTGATGGCGCTTGCGAGCTGTTTTGACGCTATGTCGGTATCGGTAAGTTATAGGATCTCGGGCATAGGTTTTCCGCTTCGCTGTGTTGCGGTCATGACGCTGATTCATGGCTTCGGTATGGCATTTGCGCTGTTTCTTGCGGACGCGGTGCTGCCATTTTCCCCTGAGACCTGTATAAAGCTGGGCGCTGTACTCATACTGCTGTTCGGCATTACAGGAATAATAAGGCCAGTTCTTTCAAAGCTTGACGAAAAAAATAACGGCGAGCTGCGAACGCGTTCACGCCTGCTGGCTCTGCTTATCGACGAGACCACGGCGGACATAGACTGTTCTAAAACGCTGTCTGTCAAAGAGTGCATACCGCTTTCACTTGCGGTAGCTTCCGACGCCATGGCGGTCGGCATATGCACGGGGCCGTCTCTGAGCATGGCGGGAAAGATATTCACATCGACTGCCACGCTTGCGGTATGCTTTTTCCTTGTTCTTATAGGCAGGAACTTAGGCACGCAGATAAACAGGCGTCTTGGCGGAAAATTCAATCTCAGCTACATACAGGGAGGATTTCTTCTGCTTCTGGGACTTTATATGCTGATAGGCAAATAAAAAGCCGCTCTCCTCATCGTTCGGGGAGAGCGGTAAACTTTTTTACAGCGCGTTGTTAATATCAGAAAGACAGTTTTTTAAATCTCTGCATAGCTTCCTTGGTGCGTTCCCTGTCGCCGAAAGCCGTCAGCCTGAAATAGCCCTCGCCGTTTTTGCCAAAGCCCTCACCGGGTGTGCCGACAACATTCGCTTCCTCAAGCAGCTTGTCAAAAAATTCCCAACTGCCCAAACCGCCGGGGCATTTTAGCCATATGTAGGGCGAATTTTTTCCGCCCGTGTAGTATATGCCCATTTCGTCCAGCGTTGAGGCGATTATTCGCGCATTTTCGCGGTAGTAGTCGATATTCACCTTTATCTGCTTCTGACCCTCATCGGTGAAGATAGCCTCTGCCGCTCTCTGCACGGGGTATGATACGCCATTGAACTTGCTGCCCTGACGTCTTCCCCACAGTTGCGCCAGATACACCTCGCTGCCGTCAGAAGCTGTAACTTTCAGCTCCTCGGGAATGACCGTGTAGCCGCAGCGCATACCCGTGAAGCCCGCCGTCTTTGAAAGCGAGCACATCTCGATAGCACAGGTGCGCGCGCCCTCTATCTGGAAAATGCTCCTCGGCAGGTCTGGTTCGGAGATAAACGCTTCATACGCGGCGTCAAAAATTATAACAGAGCCGTTCTTGTTGGCATAGTCGACCCACTTTTTCAACTGCTCTTTTGTGTAGACAGAACCCGTGGGGTTGTTGGGCGAACACAGGTAGATTATGTCCGCGTGCACGCTGTCATCGGGCATTGCGGCAAAGCCGTTTTCCTCGGTAGAATCGGCGTAAATTATCTTTCTGCCGTTCATAAGGTTGGTATCTACATACACAGGGTAGGCAGGGTCGGTTATCATAACAACGTTGTCGTCGCCGAAAATATCGACGATGTTTCCGCAGTCTGCCTTAGCGCCGTCGTTTATGCGAATCTCGTCCGCCTTGACATTCGCGCCGAAGCTGTTGTAATACTTCGCGACGGCTTCTTTCAGAAAGTCATAGCCTGCGCCGCTGTCCTCATAGCCGCGGAAGGTCTCTTTGACGCCCATTTCGTCGGCGGCTTTTTTCATAGCCTCCACCGCGGCAGGGGCTATCGGCAGGGTAACGTCGCCAATGCCCATTCTGATGATGTCCGCGTCGGGGTGCGCCTGAGAGAAGGCTTTCACTCTCTTAGCTATCTCGATGAACAGGTAGTTTTTCTTCATGCTCAGAAAATTTTCGTTGATTTTAACCATTTTGATCAGTCCTTTTTATAATTTTATTTAAGCAAAAGTGTTTATAAGATAAATCGAAATTTATATATTGAAAACAGCTTTTATATATTCAGCCCAACCGCCTATAATAAAAATACATATGATAGCAAGAACTATGTATATTGCAATAGGCAACAGTAAATACAGCTTTCCTTTTTTCATAGTTTTAAGAAAGATATAGATATTTGAAGGTAATGCCAAAGCGATCCATATTGGAATTTCAATACACCCTAATAGAATGGAAACATCTTTTTCCGGACCTAAATCATAACCATAACCTTTAGAATGTCCGGTTATATTAAGAAAAATCACACCAAAACAAAGAGGGAATGTAAATGCGATAAAACTTGTCCAAAGAAAATTCAGGCAGTATATGATCTTATTTTTCATACTTTTCCTCCTGTAAATCCCGATTTATATATGTAAAAGTCGGTCGCTTACTAATAACACTTCATGCCAGCACCACACGCATTTTGTTGTATAAAATCTTTTCACTTTGCACGGCGTTCCAGAATGGAACGCGGAAAGTTTGATATGGCTTCTCACAGGAAAATCCCTCTCTTGCAAGGGATTAGCGTTCCCGTTGGGAACGCCTGAAGAATTATTTCGCAAAAAAAATTTAAAGCGAAATAATTCTTCCCGCGGCTGCTTGCAGACGCTACACCTATTTTCGGAGCGCACGCTGTATTGTGGGGCGCTGCCCCACACCCTGCAAGCCTTTTGAAAAAGGCTTGACCGAAAACTTTCCCTTTCTTGACAGGATTTTAAGATACGCGGCGAAGCCGCACCTTAACTATTCACTATTCATTATTCATTCTTTCACTATTCACTATTTCTGCATTTATCCTATCTCAACACTGCCTTTGAACACCGTTACCGCGCTGCCCGTCATTATCACCGTTTCATCGGTGTATTTTATCGTAAGGTCGCCGCCGCGAAGATGTATCAGTATCTCCTCGCCTTTGGGCGAAATGCCGTTCAGGCACGCCGCCGTAACAGTCGCGCACGCGCCCGTGCCGCACGCCCACGTTTCGCCGCTGCCCCTCTCCCACACGCGCATTTTAAGCTCGGTTGGCGAGATGACCTCGCAAAACTCGGTGTTCACCTGCTCGGGGAAAATAGCGTTTTTCTCAAACTGCGGGCCTGTCTTTTCAAGCTCCATGCTATCAATGTCCTCCGCAAAAACAACGCAATGCGGATTGCCCATTGAAACGCAGGTTATGCAGTACTGCTCCCCTGCTATCTGCACGGGGCGAGAAATAACGCTCTCCCCCTTCAACAGCACGGGTATCTTTTCGGGAGCTGTTTCGGCCTTGCCCATATCAACGGTTGCGCCTATTACTTCTCCGCCGCTTTTTATCAGTTTTATGGTCTTTATGCCGCTGAGTGTCTCTATTTTAATGGTATCGCTTTTTACAATTCCCTCATCGTGGCACAGCTTAGCCACACACCTTATGCCGTTGCCGCACATTTTGCCCTCAGAGCCATCGGCGTTGAACATGCGCATTTTAGCATCTGCCACTTCAGAGGGGCAAACAAGAATTATGCCGTCGCCGCCTATGCCGAAACGCCTGTCGGATAGGCGTATGCTCAGGCTCTCGGGGTCGGGTATATCCTGCTCAAAGCAGTTAAAGTAGATATAATCGTTGCCGCAGCCGTGCATTTTTATAAATTCAGCCTTTGCCACCAAAACTCCTCCCTTTTTCTCTGTATATTGTACTATATTCAAAACAACAAGCTTGCATGTGAGTTTTCAGACATCTCAAATATAAAGCGATAATACGGAACACATTTTACATCGCCCTGCCTGCCCTGCGTATTTTTAGTAAGCAAAGTTTTTTCAAAGCCGCCCGGCAGCACATCAAAATGCTGCGATACTTTTTCGTCCGAGAGCGAAAATTCTATTGCCTTTCGCGCGTTTTTTCTTACATAGTCTATTTTATTGCCCTGTTCATCGCGATATTCAAAGCAGCCCGTATCCGGCAAAAGCCCTCTTATATGAGCCTTTGCAATACTCTCAAGCGGATATTCCGACAGCCTATCTTTCAATATATTTTTCAGTATATCAACATAGAACATAGGGTACTTAATGCTTATTTTCAAATTGTTCAATATCTCGCTCTTGCTAAAGTCTCGTGCACCGCTCAGAAGATCTTGCACAACATATGGCTTTGTATCAAATGAAGAAGATATATATGTTACAGCGATAATTCCGCAGTCCTTCAAAAACTTTAGCGCCTGCCTCAGCTCATGAGCGCTCATATTCTGATAATTGTCACATCTTTCGGACAGTTTATCACCCAACGCGGCATAAAGAATGTCCAGTAATTTGTCTGATGTCAAGCCGTCGCAGTCGTTTTTCAAAACCATTTCCGCGGCTCTTTGGTTGGAAACCGCCGCTTCATCAAGGCAGCTTTGCAAATATTCCTGCGTTGAGTGAAAATCGGTATAAAACTCTCTGATACCAAAAACAAACTGCTTGTATGTTTTCTGAGATACTTCGGAGATCCCCTTAAAATCAAGCCATTCGTGGTAGCTTATAAGATCGGGTCTGATAAAAACAGCGTCACCTGCAAAGGCGCGGTGCCCCCAACACTCCAGTGCTCCCGACGGGTTTCCTGCAAAAACCACCTTTGTATTTGTGTTGCGCAGCGAGGTAAACGAATCTTCAACGCAATTTATTGCAATGTCGGGCTGCTCCAGATACGTTGTTTCATCGATCAGAAACAGTTTCTTTTCGTTGTTGTATACAGACTTTATTACGCCGTCTATAAACGAGCTTTTTTCATCTGCCGAAGCAAGGTCATTTTTCGCGTCGATATACACAACTTCTTCAAACTCATTTTGATACGAAAAATTATCTCTCAGCTGCTTTAGGCAAACAGTTTTTCCGCAGCCTTTAGGTCCGAGCAGGAAAGCAACGCTGCTTTTGCCGATCGCCTTTTCAACATCGCGGTAAAAATTTCTCTTAAACGCGTATGAGCTGTTCACCTTGCCCACTCCCCTTATACTATTATTTTATTATACCGCAAGCAAAGTTAAAAGTCAAGGCGAAAAACATCGTACCGCTCTTGATTTTCATAACAAAGTGTGGTATACTATATCAGTACATGAATTACTAAAGTTGGTGATATTTTTGTTAGAAATAAAAGACCTGTCGTGGTCTGCGCCCGACGGAAGAAAGATAATAAAGAGCCTGTCGCTCACCATACCAAACAACAAGCTTACGGTGATAACGGGCCCTAACGGCAGCGGCAAGACTACCCTTGCAAAGCTGATTGCAGGCGTTGAGACCGCCGAGAGCGGCCAAATTTTCCTTGACGGAGAGGACATCACTCCGCTTGACATAACACAAAGGGCGAAAAAAGGCATAGGCTTTGCGTTTCAGCAGCCTGTGCGCTTCAAGGGCATAACCGTGAAAGACCTGCTCGTTTTAGCGGCAGGGGGTATTGCAAGCGAGGACAAGCTGAGCGACGTGCTTCTGAAAGTCGGCTTGCAGCCCGAAAAATACCTTGACCGCGATGTTGACGCACACCTTTCGGGCGGCGAGATAAAGCGTGTTGAGATAGCAACGGTGCTTTTGCGCAGCTCAAAGCTCATGGTGTTTGACGAGCCGGAAGCAGGCATTGACATATGGAGCTTCAACAGCCTTATCGACGCGTTTTCGGAGCTTAAAGAGACGACCGACAGCTCCATTATAATAATCTCTCATCAGGAGCGGATACTCTCTATCGCCGATGAGATAATTCTTCTGCGCGACGGCGACATTTGCGAGCAGGGCAGGCGCGACTCTATGTATCCGCGGCTTTTCTGCGCGGGCGGAGAAAACTGTCAATGTCCCAACTGCATAAAAGGAGGCGCGGCTGAATGAGCGAGGTAAACAGCATAACAAAGCAGCTTTTAGAGATAGTTTCGGACTTTGGCGGCAAGTTTGACGGCGCGTATAATATCCGTCAGGACTGCCAGAGCGTTGCGAGACAGTCAACGGAGCATATAAAAATTGTCAACAAGGAGGACGGCAAGCCGGGCATTGAGATACACATCTCACCCGAGACAAAGGGCGAAAAAGTGTACATTCCTGCCTGCATAACGCAAGCCGATGTTGACGATCTGGTGTACAACGACTTCTTTGTCGGCGAGGGCGCTGACGTTATAATAGTCGCAGGGTGCGGCGTTCACACCGAGACGAACGAGCTTTCGCGCCACAACGGCGTGCACAGGTTTTTCCTCGGCAAGGGTTCGCACGTCCTGTATATAGAAAAGCACGTCGGCGAGGGCGCTGACGACGGCAACAGAACTATCGACCCCGTTACCGACGCGGAGATAGGCGAGGGCGCTGTGCTGGAAATGGACACCTCACAGCTTGGCGGCGTTACCTCAACGTCGCGCAAATGCCATATAAAAATGGACAAGGAAGCAAAGCTCATTATCCGCGAAAGAATCCTTACCGACAAGCGGCAGACCGCTTCTACGGATTTTGTCGTTGAGGTAAACGGCGAGGACGCCTCCGTGAACCTCATTTCGCGCTCGGTCGCAAAGGGCGACTCCTATCAGGAATACTCCTCGAAAATTATCGGCAACGCGCGCTGCACGGGGCACTCGGAGTGTGACGGCATACTTGCCGAGAACGGCAAGGTTTCGGCACAGCCCAGTCTGATAGCCAACTGCAAGGACGCCGAGCTTATCCACGAAGCCGCGATAGGCAAGATAGCAGGTGAGCAGATACTCAAGCTTCGCACGCTGGGTCTTACAGAAGAGGAAGCCGAAGCCACGATAATCAACGGCTTTTTGAAATAACACGAAGCATATAAAAAGGGAAGGTACATACCTTTCCTTTTTGTTTTATATCAACTGCTCGTTATTTGAACGGGTTCTCATCGGGGTATTTTTCGCTTTCGGGGTGGTTGTAGTCTATCTCCGTAACGCCGAGAAGCTTGAACGTTTCAAACAGCTCTCTGCCAAAGTGACCGAACGCCACCGCGCCGTGGTGAGGGTAGTTTTTGTTTATCAGTACATAGCGGTAGAACCTGCCCATATCGTGTATCGCAAATACGCCTATGCCGCCGAAAGAGCAGGTCTGCACGGGCAGTATCTCGCCCTGCGCCACATACGCGCGAAGCTTGCAGTCGCTGGTGCTTTGCAGGCGGAAGAATGTTATCTCCCCTGCCGCTATATCGCCCTCAAGCGTGCCGTTGGTGCACTCCTGCGGCAGAGTGCGCGCCATTATCTTCTGGAACTTCATCTCGCCGGAAGAGAGCTTGCATATCGGGGTGTTTCCGCAATGGAAGCCCATGAACGTGTCGCGGTGGGTGTAATCGAATTTGCCCTTTATGTTGTTTTCGTACATATCCGCAGGGACGGTGTTGTTTATATCGAGAAGCGTTACCGCGTCGCGACTTATCACCGTGCCTATGTATTCGCTGAGCGCGCCGTAAATATCCACCTCGCACGAAACGGGTATACCGCGCGATGTAAGGCGGCTGTTGACGTAGCACGGCACAAAACCGAACTGCGTTTGAAACGCAGGCCAGCACTTGCCTGCAACAGCAACATACTTTCTGCCGCCGCGGTGGTTTTCACACCAGTCAAGAAGCGTCAGCTCATACTGCGCAAGCTTTTGGAGCACCTCGGGCTTTTTGTTGCCCGCTCCCAGCTCTTTCTCCATGTCCGCGATAACAGAGGGTATACGCTCGTCACCTGCGTGATTTTTAAAGCTTTCAAACAGGTCAAGCTCGCTGTTTTCCTCTATCTCAACGCCCAAGTCGTACAGACGCTTTATAGGCGCGTTGCAGGCGAGAAAATCCTGCGGACGAGGGCCGAACGAGATTATCTTTAAGTTTTTAACGGCTATAACAGCCCTTGCGATAGGCGCAAAGCCTGCTATCATGTCGGCGCATTCCTCAGCCGTGCCAACGGGGTATTCGGGTATGTAAGCGCTTATGCCGCGAAGATACAGATTATAGCTTGCGTTGAGCATACCGCAGTATGCGTCGCCTCTGCCGTCGCACATATCGCCCGAGCTTTCCTCAGCCGCCGCAAAGTACATAGCAGGGCCGTCAAAATACTTTGCAAGCAGCGTTTCGGGCGTTTCGGGGCCGAAGTTGCCAAGATACACCGCCAGAGCGTTGCAGCCGTTTGCCTTTATGTCGTCAAGGGCTTTGAGCATATCCTTTTCATTTTCAATGCACACGGGGCAAACGTACAGATTGCCCTGCGCGCCGTACTTTTCTTCATACGCTTTTGCGAGCCTGTCTCTCCTGCTTACGGAAAGCGACATCGGGAAACAGTCGCGGCTGACAGCCACAAGCGCAATTTTTTCCTTTGGTATGTTTGTCAATTCCATTTCAAAAACTCCTTTATATAATTTACTCGGGTATCCTCCAGTTTATAGGAACTATGTCGTTCGACGAAAGAAAGCTGTTCACCTTTGAAAAATGCCTGCACCCGAAAAATCCGTTGTAAGCCGAAAGAGGGCTGGGGTGCGCCGCTGTGAACACGCCGTGGCGGTCGTTCGTTATAAGCGCCGTTTTCGAGCGAGCGTTTGCTCCCCACAGTATAAAAGCTATCGGGCGTTCACATTCATTGAGCCTGCGAATTATCTCGTCCGTAAACATCTCCCAGCCTATGCCCTTATGGCTGTTAGCCTGACCCTCTCTCACCGTCAGCACGGTATTGAGCAAAAGCACCCCCTGCCTTGCCCACGAGGTAAGCTCCCCGTGACTTGCAGGCGGAATGTCCAGATCGCTTTGCAGCTCTTTGTACATATTTTTCAGCGAGGGCGGTATCTCACAGCCCTTTTGCACCGAAAAACAAAGCCCGTGCGCCTGACCCCTGCCGTGGTAAGGGTCCTGCCCCAGCAAAACGGCTTTTACGCTGCAGTACGGGGTCGTTCTCAGCGCGTTGAAAACATTCTGCTTCTCGGGAAATATCGTATACCGCGCATACTCCTGCCTGAGCGTTTCGCAAAGCTTTTGAAAATACGGCTTTTCAAACTCGCCCTTCAGGACGTCGTCCCAGTCATTGCCTATGCGTATCATTTTACGCCACGCCTTACGCTACGCCCGAGATAGCGGCAACCAGTATTCCGCCGATAACGCTGAGCGTCATCGCTATTACCAGTATCCACGCAACTATGCGCTTCCTTTTTTCAAACTTGTTCATAACACAGCCTCCTGATATGATATACTATTTTATATTATATCACATTGTTTTGACGATTGCAACACTTGAAAAAAGCCTCAGCCGATGTTATAATATAATTAGTTATTTTTCGGAGGCGCAAAAATATGGACGGTTCTTTTTTCAGAAAAAGCATACACATCTCTATAAACAAAAGCTGGTACAGCAAAAATATCGACCGCTTTCCCGACCCTCTCGGCTCGATATCCGACGCCTGCAAAAGCGTTTTCCCTGAGGGCGCCGAGGTCGTAAAGGAGGACGGGCTAAACTGCCGTATGACTGTAAACACCAGCATAAGCGACGCTGAACAGATAGTCAGGATAATAAAAGGCGTCGCCAAAGACACGCTCGCTCTTGAAAATGTCGCGGAAGCTGTCACGGTCACTTTTGTGCCCGAAAGGCGCGCAGAAAAGACAATAAGCGCACGCCTCGCCATACAGCAGCTCATAGGCGCGCAGGAATTCAAGCAGCTTGCGCAGGAGATAGCTTCCATAGCTCCGCAGATAAAAAAGTATTCGACCTACAACGTGTTTGCCTCGCAGTCATATCTTTTTTCCATAAACGACGGCTGTGGTCTTTCCACTTACATAAAGCTCTTTGCGGGGCTTGTAGACGAGCTGGGTATATTTGAACTGCGAAGCGACAGACCGATAGTGGAGATAAAGCTCAGTCAAAGAGCGCCGACGGACGCGCCCGACACTTTTATGGGCGAGCTTGCCGACTTTAAGCGCAAGGAGCGCGGAAGCAAGGGCGTCATATACTGCATAGACATAAGCGAATGGATGAGCATGACCGATGAAAAGCCGTTCCGAGATATGCTGGCAATGCTGGAGCGTCACACCGCCGACAACATATTCATATTCCGCATACCGTTCGTTGAAGCCGATGTGCTCCACAACATAAAGGATGTTCTTTCCGACCTGCTTTACATACGCGATATATCTTTCCTGCCGCTCGATACTGTCCAGCTCCGCGAGTGCGCAAAGCTGGGACTTTCTCTCAACGGTTACAGCATGGAGGACGACTCTTGGGAGATATTCGACGCCAGAATAGCGGAGGAAAAAAGAGACGGCAGATTTTACGGCATAAACACCGTAAGAAAGATCGTCAACGAGATGATATACAGAAAGCAGCTTTGCAGCGTAGGCAAAAAGGACTGCTGTACCGTCATAAGCCGAAACGATATGGCAGGGCTTTCGGCGACATTCACGCAAAGAGAAACGTCCGCCGCCGATATGCTGTCCGAGCTTATAGGCATGGAAAAGGTCGCCGAGCGCATTACAGAGATAGTCAGCCAGATAAAGGTAGCCGTAAGCAAGAAAAATATCGCTTCGCCGTGCCTGCATATGCAGTTTATCGGCAACCCCGGAACAGGCAAGACCACCGTTGCCCGCATAGTAGGAAAAATGCTCAAGGAAAACGGCGTTTTGCGCAACGGAGGATTTTTTGAGTACGGCGGACGCGACCTCTGCGGAAAATTCATAGGCGAGACCGCCCCAAAAACGGCAGGTATCTGCCGCGACGCATACGGTTCGGTGCTGTTCATTGACGAAGCATATTCTCTTTACCGCGGCAGCGACGACCACAGGGATTTCGGTATGGAAGCGCTTGAAACTCTCATAGCGGAAATGGAAAACCACCGCAGTGATCTTGTCGTGATAATGGCGGGCTACGGCGATGAGATGAAAACTCTCATGCAGGGCAATCCGGGTCTGAAAAGCCGAATGCCGTATGTAGTTGAGTTCCCCAACTACACGGGCGAGCAGCTTTTTGAGATATTCCGCTCCATGCTGGACAAGTCGTTCCCTTACGACGAACGTGTCCTCGAGGCGGCAAGGGAACACTTCTGCTCTATCCCCGAAAGTGTTCTGACTTCCAAGGAGTTTTCAAACGCGCGGTTCGTCCGCAACCTGTTTGAGAGGACATGGGGAAAGGCGGCTATGCGCTGCCGCTTCTCGGGAGCTTCGGAAATAACGGTCACAAAAGAGGACTTCCTGCAAGCCGTTGGCGAAAAAGACTTCGACCTTTCTTTCGGAAAACGCCGCCCGTTCGGCTTCAGATAAAAATATCCCTGCGGTACAAAAACGTATCGCAGGGAATTTTATTATTTCGCGTCTTTCTGCTCGATGTACTTCATGATGATATCTACCGCGCCCTCTATACCCGTCTTTGAGGAATTGAGACACAGGTCGTAATTTTTTGCCTCGCCCCACTTCATATCGGTATAGTAGTTATAATATCCTGCGCGGCGCTTGTCCGTCTTGCGGATAAAGTCCTCTACCTTGTCCTTTTCGATATCATATCTTTCGAGTATCCTTTTTTTCTTGTCTATGATATTTCCGACTATGAAAAAATCCAACACGTTGTTCTGGTCTTTCAGCACATAGTCAGCACATCTGCCGACTATGACACACGGCTCTTTGGCAAGGGTCTTGATAGTTTCAAACTGCGCCAGAAAGACCTTATGATTGAGCGGCATATTGTTTGACACCATTCTGCCGTCGGAGGTGGGCGTATAGTTTCCCATTACAAGCGAATACAGCAGACTGTTTGAATAGGTCTCGTCATGTCTTACGAACAGGTCCTCGCAAAGTCCGCTGTGCTTTGCGGCTTCGCTGAGAAGCTCCTTATCATAAAAAGGTATACCCAATTTTTCGGCGAGCATTTTGCCTATCGCGTGACCTCCGCTGCCGAACTCACGGCTTATAGTTATAACATATTTCATACCAACGCCCTCTTTCCTGCATGATATTTGCAAAGCATTTGCTCCTGCTAATACTATTATACCACTATTTTGCAGAAAAGTATAGACATTTTATCCTTTTGACCCGACAAATTATTCCGCTTTGTTTTGTGCAATTTCATCAATTCTGTCGCAGACGTCGTCTATCGTGTCCTCCAGCTCCTCATGCTCGTCAGCCCAATCCTCAAACCTTTCGGACATCTCGTCCTTCGGTCTTTGACCGTCAAGCTCTGCCAGCTCCTCTTTCAGCTCTTTTAAATATTCTTCAAGCTGAAAGATATTCATGCTTTCAATATCCATATGCACGGCCTCTCAAACGCTGTATTCATCGTAGCAGCCGAGCAGTCTGTAATACGCCAAGGAACCGCGGAGCTTTTCAAAAAGTCCGTTCTTTGACATATTATCAAAATCGCCGACAAAGTCTATATAGAACATGAATTCAAAATCGGTATCGGGTATGGGGCGGCTCTCTATCTTTGTAAGGTCTGCGCCGTTTTCCGCAAGGAGCTGCAGCAGCGAACACAGCGAACCGCACTTGTTTACAAGGCTGCACACTATGCTTATTTTGCCGCCCGAAAGCTCCTCGCTCTCATCGCAGCTTTTTATACATATGAACCGCGTATAGTTTTTGTCGCTGTCCTGTATATCCCTTTTGAATATTTTCAGACCGTACTCCTTAGCGCAGTCCTCGCTGCAAATAGCCGCTATCTCTTTATCGCCCTGCTCTGAAACATATCTGGCGGCGGTGGCGGTATTGGGATAGCCCTCCTGCTCCAGCTTATTCTTTTTGAGATAGCAAGCGCACTGACCCAGAGCCTGTTCGTGCGACAGCACTCTTTTTACATCGGACATATCCGCTCCCTCTATGCCTGCCAGACAGTGACGGATAGGTATACGCACCGCCTTTACAATGCTTACATCATGCCGCCGCAGCAGGTCATAGACTGCCGAAACAGAACCGTTGGTGGAGTTTTCTATCGGCAGTATACCAAAGTCGCACAGGCCGTTTTCCACCGAGGTGAACACCGCGTCAAAGCTGCGCATGAACATTATCCCTGCTTCGTCGCCGAAAGCCGCTTTACAGGCGGTCTGCGAATTAGCTCCGAACGTTCCCTGACAGGCTACCGTTATACCGCTCATCAGTACATCTCCCTGACGGTGTTATACAGCGTATACACCTGCTTTGAAAGCTCGTCGAACATCTTCGGCGTAATTGACTGCTGACCGTCGCACAGAGCGTGAGGCGGGTCGTTATGCACTTCTATGATAAGTCCGTCCGCTCCAGCTGCAACGGCGGCAAGGCTCATAGGCTTTACCATTGCCGCGATACCGGTAGCGTGGCTCGGGTCTACTATTACGGGGAGATGAGTTTTTTCTTTAAGAACGGGTATAGCGGAAAGGTCAAGAGTATTTCTTGTTGCCGTTTCAAACGTTCTTATACCTCTCTCGCAGAGTATAACCTTTTCGTTGCCGCCTGCCATGATGTACTCGGCGCTCATCAGCAACTCCTGTATCGTAGCCGAAAGACCTCTCTTGAGCAGAATAGGCTTATCTATCTTGCCCAGAGCCTTCAGCAACTCGAAATTCTGCATATTTCTCGCTCCGACCTGTATCACATCTACATCATCAAAGAGCGGGAGCTGTGAAAGGTCCATTATCTCGGTGACTATCGGCATACCCGTTTTGGCTTTTGCCTCCGACAGCAGCTCCAGACCGTTAGCTCTCAGTCCTTGGAAAGCATACGGAGAAGTTCTCGGCTTGAAAGCTCCGCCCCTCAGAAGCTTTGCTCCCGAAGCCTTTACCGAAGCCGCAACAGAGCATATCTGCTCTTCGCTCTCTACCGAGCAGGGGCCTGCTATTATAGTGAACGAGCCTTTTCCTATCTTTGCTCCGCCTACATCTATAACGGTATCTGTCATATGAAATTTGCGGTTCGCTTTCTTATAAGGCTCTTGTATACGCTTTACGGACTCAACTATGTCCAGAGCCTCCAACAGCTCGATATCAACGTGGCTGGTATCTCCTACAAGACCCAATACCGTTGAGTGAGAACCTTTTATCGCCTCTACCTCTACGTTCTGCTGAGCCAGCCACTCTTTCAGGTGGTCGAGCTGACCTTTGTCTGCGTTTTTTCTCAGTACGATTATCATTTCTTTTTCTTCCTTTCAAAATATCAAAATTTTCTGCAAAACAAAAACGCGGCAACCGTTCGTTACCGCGCAAGTCTGACAAATTTTTTATGTACACAGCTCAACTTTCACGGCAACACAAATCAGACCTTTCAAAAAACGAAAAGCCGAAAAAGCCGTTAAAAAATCGAGCGTTCATGACGTACATAAATTTACTCCCAAAAAGAAATTATCAAGGCGTTGTCTGCCTGACAAAAGCTATTATATCACTATTTCCGCCGCTTGTCAAGTATCAGAGAAAAATTTTTACGATACTTTTCCTCTTGCTCCTACAAAAGCAGGTATCCCAGCGCGAGCATAAGCTTTACATCAGCGCCGTTTTTATATAATATGTATATCAGCATACCGATGAGGGCTTTTTCCTCATCTATCTTTGTATCATTGCCGAGTATGGAGCTCAGTATCCCGCCAATGCCGCTGTTTTTCTGAGGCGTTGTGTTGGAGGGCGGCGAAGGCGGAGGAGGAGGAGGGGCGCTGTGTCCGCTCGGCGCTTCGGGACGGCGCTCGTTATCCCTGCCGGCAGAGGAGAAGTTTACGGGTATTTGGGCGCGTCTTTGCATTTCCCTCGCCCGCGCGACAGCCTCCTGTCTCATTCTGTCAAAGCTCGCTTCGTCATAAGATGCCAAGCAGATCACCTCCCAGCAAGCCGCTTTCTTTCAATGCGGGAAGAACAGCCATTATTTTGAACAGGGATATGAGCTTATCTACCTTGCGCTGCGACCCTTCTTTCAGCAGCGGCCTAAGCGCAATAAGAAAATCTCTGTTCTTGTCGGGCTGCGACGCCCTTGCCATAACGCTTTGCAGCGCGATGAGCTTGTTCATATCAAAGCTTGGCTGTGCCTGCTGCTGACCTCCCTGAGCGCTCTGCTGACTCAGCCCTGCCAGCAGCGGAGCTATATCCGGCACATTATTCTGAACGGGCGGCGGAGCGGTCTGTTGCGCTGCCTGTCCCTGCGCGCCTTGCGGCTGTGAGAACATCTGCGCGAGCTGGTTGAGCTGCTCCATGCTTTCCTTATCGTTCAGGACGCTCTGTATCTTGCTCATCAGGTCGTCCATAGCTTTCCCTCCCTTTTATTATATCTTACGCAATGACCCGCACAGGTCTGCGATAGGTCAATTCTTCAGCTTTTTGATTATCTCCTGCGCCTGCGGAGTGGACAAGATACGCTGTGCCATAGCGGGATTGGAGAGCGCGTTCATAAGCTTAGCGCTGTCCTGAGGGGAAAGCCCCTTCATCGCGCCGTCGAGCTTGCCGCTCTCCAACTGTTTTTGCAGTTCCTGCGGAGACATACCTAGCTTTGAGCTTACGACCTTCAGCATACCTTGCATAGCCTTCGGATCCATGTTGTTCATGTTTGTCACTTGCCTTTCATATTTAATAAGGGTATCACCCTTTTACAGAGTTGTAAAAACGCACTTGAAAAATATGTCGTACTGTGTTATAATAAGCGTAGTTGTATTAATTTCGGAAAGGGACTGTCTGTCTATGAGCTCTGGCGGCATAAAACGCATAATAGTTTTTTCGGATACTCACGGACGCGGCAGCGCAGTTCGGAAAATACTGCAAAAGCCTGCGGACGCATACATATTTCTCGGTGACGGAGAGCGTGAGCTTGATGAAGCAAGACAGCTTTTCCCCGACAAGAAGATATACAGCGTTTGCGGCAACTGCGATATATTCTCCTCCGCTCCGAACATTGACATATACAGCGAGAACGGCGTGCGGATAATGTTCACTCACGGACATCATCACAAGGTCAAATACACGCTTGACGTTCTCCTGTCGCTCGCTAAAAGCAACGATATAAAGGTCATGCTGTTCGGACACACTCATTGCCGCCGCGCCGAATACATTGACGGCATATATCTGCTCAATCCCGGAAGCGCCGCAGAGCCGCGCGACTTCCTGCCGCCGTCTTACGCCTACATAGACATAACCAAAAAAGGCGATATCTTCTGCGCTCACGCAAACGTCTGATACATTATATGCGGCTCGCTCCGCATTGTTTCATTGCAAATAAAAAACAGAGGTCTTAAAGATCTCTGTTTTTATTTACATATTTTTCTGTCAAGCTGTCGCGCTTTCGGCTCACACGCCGTACTTAGCAGTACTTACCTTTATGCCGACGCCCATTGTGGAAGCAACGACAACGCTCTTGAGATACTGTCCCTTTGCGGCGGACGGCTTAGCCTTAACTATGGCGTCCATAAGGGTATTGAAGTTTTCCTCCAGCTTATCCTTGCCGAAAGAAGCCTTTCCTATCGGGCAATGGATTATGTTGGTCTTATCCAGACGGTACTCTATCTTACCTGCCTTGGCGTCGGTAACAGCCTTGGCAACATCGGGCGTAACTGTACCCGCCTTGGGGTTAGGCATAAGGCCTCTCGGTCCGAGTATCTTACCGAGACGTCCTACCAGACCCATCATATCGGGAGAAGCTACAACGACGTCAAAGTCCATCCAGTTTTCTTTCATTATCTTATCAACGAGGTCCTGTCCGCCAACGTAGTCAGCGCCTGCCTCTTTAGCGGCGTCAAACTTATCCTCCTTGCAGAACACGCAAACTCTTACGGTCTTGCCCGTTCCGTTGGGAAGTACAACTGCGCCTCTTACCTGCTGGTCTGCGTGACGCGAGTCAACGCCCAGACGTATATGAGCCTCTACGGTCTCATCAAACTTAGCCTTAGCGCACTTGCAGGCAAGCTCGAGCGCCTCGGACGAGTCATAAAGCTTTGTTCTGTCAACTTCCTTTGCAGAGTTGACATAATTCTTACCATGTTTCATTATATTTTCCTCCTTATTGGTGGTGATACCGCATTGCTGTACATCGCAGAACGGTTAACGGAGCTTTCCTCCTCCCACCTTGTAAGCCATTCGTACTAAAACCTTAAAATCTATCAGTCAACCACTTCTACACCCATAGAACGGGCTGTACCTGCGACCATGCTCATTGCCGCTTCAACAGAGCCTGCATTGAGGTCGGGCATTTTCTGCTCGGCGATCTTTCTTACCTGCTCCTTGGTTATCTTAGCGACCTTGGTCTTGTTCGGAGTACCCGAAGCCGTTTCTATGCCGCAAGCCTTCTTTATAAGAACTGCTGCGGGCGGGGTCTTAGTAATGAATGTGAAAGAACGGTCCGCATAAACGGTAATAACAACAGGGATTATAAGACCCATATCGTTCTTTGTTCTCTCGTTGAAATCCTTTGTAAACGCCATAATGTTTACGCCGTGCTGACCGAGAGCCGGTCCAACAGGCGGTGCAGGAGTTGCCTTTCCTGCGGGGATCTGAAGCTTGATCAAGCCTACTACTTTCTGTGCCATAATGCACACCTCCATAATTTGTGGTAAGGCGAGCCTTCTATATGCTCTCCCACTTTCTGTCGGGACAAGCGTCCCTGCTGCATAAAGCTTATCCTACCGATAAGCGTATCACACTTTTTCCACCTGGTATACAGGCAGCTCTACGGCAGTTTCCCTGCCGAACATGGAAACCGTTATCTCGACCGTCTTGTTTTCCTTATCGACCGATCTTACAACACCGTGTACGCCGTTGAGCTTATCGCCCGTTATAACGACGCTGTCGCCCTCGCTGAAGCTGATACCCTCATCTACTCTATGGACGTCAACTCCCAGAGCCGCCACTTCCTTATCGGTCAGCGGTATCGGCTTCGATCCCGGGCCTACAAAGCCCGTTACGCCTCTTGTGTTGCGGACGATATACCATGTTTCGTCTGTCATTACCATTTTTACAAGCACATAGCTTGGAAAAAGCTTTCTTTCTGCCTCCTTGGTCTTGTTATCCTTTACCTCAGTAACAAACTCAGTCGGCACCATGACCTCAGGGATTATATCCTGAAGCTTTCGGTTTTCGACTATCTTTTTGATGTTCTCGGATACCTTGTTCTCATAACCCGAGTAGGTGTGAATAACATACCATTTTGCCTGCTCTGCCATTCTCTTATCGTTGCCGCGTTATGTTAACGGCAATCTCTCCTTCCCTCAAAAAGTATTTTGTCGGCGAAAACCGCTCTTTGTTACTTTTTCTCACGTTACGCTCCCAGACCAGCCAGCAGAGTTACAAGCCAGCCCAGTCCGATATCAATACCCGCGAGAAAAAGACCTGTGATGCACATCGTTGCCAATACAACTGCCGTATTGTTAGCGACCTGCTTTCTGGTGGGCCATGTTACCTTTTTCAGCTCGCTTTTCAGGTCCCTGAAATACTTGCGCACACCGCCCTGCTTTTTCTTCTTTGCCTCCGGCTTTTTAGCCTTTGCATTTTCTGTTTTTCCCATAACGCTACCTCCTGCCGAAAACCTTACTTGGTTTCCTTATGAAGAGTATGCTTCTTACAGAACTTGCAATACTTATTCATCTCAAGTCTGTCGGGATCATTCTTCTTGTTCTTTTTAGTGTTGTAGTTCCTCTGCTTACATTCCGTGCAAGCCAAAGTGATCTTCACTCTCATATTCGGCACCTCCTGACGAAAATTATGTCCCGCGATCGCTCGGGACACTGTCTAATCCCTTGCCTCCCTCACACGGCTTTTGCCGCGTTCCGACGGTCATGTCGGATCATGAGGTCGCACCGAAAAAACGGCGCAAAAAATATAACCTCACAAAGAGGTAAAAACATTATACATCATATTTTCTCCATTGTCAAGCCCTTTTTTATCATTTGACCGAAATTTGGGCAATTTACTTCATAGCAATGCTCCGCCGCGCCGCAGTTTTGTTGAAATACCGCAATAAACCGCCTGTTCACCGCGTCAGGCATATTGACAATCGTAAACAAAATGTGATATACTATGTACGGAGCGTCGACAAAATACGACATCGGCAGCGGTTATACTCCCCATCCTATCCTAATTCCGGACTTCGGTCTGAATACATAGGGAACGGGGGTGATATTAATGGACATTGCTACAGCAGTACTGACCATAGTAATTCTCGTTTTGATAAACGAAATTATTAAAAATATCCGAAAAAAATAACCGCACACTCTGATCTGACCCCAAAAAGTTAGACAAAAATATAAAAATAAATTTATGCAAAGCGACTAAGAGATATCTTGGTCG
>CANRNT010000035.1 GCA_947631995.1 uncultured Clostridia bacterium
ACAAAACCTCCTATGTTTCTATTATACCATAGGAGGTCTTTTTTGTCATTGTTCTTTTTTACTGGTTCGGTTCAAAATTTCTGTATGGGCTTTTTTGATTTGGACTGTGTGGCGAAAAGGAGAAGCAAGATGTAATAATGCACAAAACGGCACCGTGAAATTTGTGCAACCGTACAAAATTACAAAAAATATGAAAAAAATGTGTAACATTTTGCGGCGAAGATGTGTACTTACTTGTAGAAAATAAAAGGGGGAGTATGCTTTGATAAGGCAGATATTCTACATGATAAACAGCTCATAAGATCCGGCGACGCCATTTCGCACCCAAAACGTATCGGCGCCGAAACGCTTTATTTTAAAAAATATCATGTAAAACAAAAAACATTATTGATCTTACGGGAGGGATTATCTATTGCTTTCAACATATCTTAAACGCTCTGTTGCAGCGCGGCCTGCATTATATGCCGTTCTTATAGTGATGCAGATAGTTTCGCTGATAAGCATATACTTTGTTTTCGGGCTGATATTCAGAGCCTTTACGGTTTTTGAGGCCGCAAAGGAAAGTGAAAAGGAAATATATGTTTCCTTTGAAAACAATAATGCCGTCTCAGATGAGGACAGGTTTTCGACCTGCTTGGACGGCAAGACCTTCGTTGAAGCTACAAATGAACTACTTTCCTTTATCAAAGATGACTGCAATAACGAGGCGGTTAGCTATTCTTCTTTCGGTATCATGCAGTCAGGCAACAAAGAACTTCGCTTTGTAACGGGCGGCGGCGATTTTACCAAAAGCGAAACAGGCAAAAGGATAGTAAATATAAACCCGAGAAGTCAAGCCTTTGAGGGCGTCAAAGTCGGCGATAGTGTAAATATCGGCGGCGCGGACTATACCGTAAACGCATTTTTAGAGGACGTACCTTTTGATCTTACTGTTCCCGATATGAACAACATTCCAGATGATTGCAAGGTAAGAGATATTGTTATAACGCTGAAAAACAAGCCCTCATACAACGACGCGCAGGAAATCGAAAAGCTTATGCAAAGGCTGTATTTAATGCCGTCCTCGATACAAATGCCCGAGGGTCTCGAGCTGCTTGACGAACAGCTGAACAGCACGCAGATAGCCGTTTCGGTGATAATGATATTGTTCGCCGTGTTCAACTGCTCTTTCTGTTATTACTATATCTATCTGACAAACAAAAATACCTTGCGTGTGTTCAGACTGTGCGGCGCGACGACCTCAGACTGCCGCAGCATTTACATCGCGGAGGTTATCCTGCACGCCGTTCTCAGCATATGCGTATCTTTTATCATATACGACAGAGTGCTGAAAGCGGTCGCAGAAAAGTATTTCAAAGGCATAGATGTATGTTATACGGCAAAAAATTACCTGCTGGTGACAGGAGCGTACCTTATAATAAGCATAATGATAATGGCAGTTTGTATGTCGCGGTTCACTTCCAAACCACTTGCACAGACAAATTAAGGAGGTGCGGACTATGAAAATAACTGCTTATGCAAAATACGGCTGCAAAATTTTCGGCAGATACAAACTTATGTGCGCGATGATCATAATACAGCTGACCGCTGTGCTGTGCGCTTTGAATATCGCGATAGGCAACTACAACTCGCGGAATATGCTGTATGTGCCGTTTGAAGATATACTTTCAAAAGACGGATATTATATTATGTACGATAGTATTTTTTCAGATACTTCGGATACATCTGTTGAAAACGATCATACGGAAGAAAACGTGTCGGACAGGATATCAGGCAATACGGTATTTGACAAGATATTTCCTAAGTTAAAAGGCGATATTTCATATACGGAAATTTTATCCGCTCAGGCAGCCGTCAAGCGTGGAAATGTCAGTCTTATCGTACTTGACGATGATATATATAATGCGTTGGAGCTTCCAGTCGCAGACGGCAGCTACTCACAAGCGGTAATGACCTTAAACAGTAAATATACAGTTGGAGATATCATTACTATCGGTAATACTGATATAAAGATAAGCGGAGTGCTTACAAGCAATACATATATCCCTAAAATGTCGCGCTATATTGAAGATATGACGGTCGCAGATATTTATGATGAATACAAAAGCGAAGTCGGTGTGGAGGGCGAAAGAACGCCGACCGTGATAGCGCCGCTTTCACTCATAGAAAATGACAGCGCTCTGCTTAGCAGACTTGAAAGAAATGAGTTTAAATTTCTTTACTACAACACAGCTCCCACCGATGAAGAGCGGGCATATAATGATAAGCTTATACATTCCGAAAGCGGACTGTTTATGCCTCTGAACGAACTGAACGAGCGCAGCAAGACCTATGTTAATGACAATCTTAAAAAGATATTCCCCGTTGCTGTTTGCGTAGGCGTGATAGCTTTGTTTGGCATAGTATGCTGTGTTAGTATAATCAATGTTCTGTGCGCAAAGACGAATGCGATATTTTACAGTTGCGGCGCAGACCGTAAAGACTGTATATTTATAAGTCTTTCAGTAATAATGACGGTAGAATTGATCTCGGTCATCATACTTTTGCTTGTTATGAAACTGATAAGTATATCAGGCTTCGACAATAGTCTGGGCGTAGTGATCCTGGCAAATAATTATATCGTTACTTTGCTGATATATTCAGTTATGCTGTTTATCGGGACGATAATTATACTTTGCACATTCTTCAAAAATCAGCCTGTACAAGTGTTAAAGAAGCGCAGCATATGATTCGCTACTAAATATTTGATCTCAACAGTCCGAATTTTAACGCAAACTTGAAACGCTTTTGTCATTGCTTACAAAAAATCTTCAATTATTTGTCAAAGCTGAAATTACATAATAACGTTTGCTTCGGTTAAAATATTTTCAGCGGCAAAGACCGCAAAAATATCAGGGGTAAAATATGAACTGTATCGCTGTGCGAAATATCGTGCGGCAAAAAAATATCCGCGATCGTATTTCAGATCGGAGACGCTTGAGACAAGAATGTCAGTACCGGACTGCGGTATACATTTCTCCAAGCATTTCCACTAATAAAATCGCGAATGTTTTACAAAATAACAGTATGTTCCCTAACGAACAGTAAACTATTTAAGGAGTGTAAGTAATGAAAGGTATTACTACTGATCAGGGCAGACAGACCCTCGAAAGATTTAAGATGGAGGCTGCCAACGAGGTTGGCGTAAACCTCAAGCAGGGCTACAACGGCGACCTTACTTCTCGTGAGGCAGGTTCCGTAGGCGGTCAGATGGTCAAGAAAATGATCGACGCTTACAAGAGCGGAAACAAGCAGTAATTTTAGCTTGCTGCATACAAAAAATAAGGGCGTCGCATTTGCGGCGTCCTTGTTCATTATAAGGTTTTTAATGTTCATTTGTCCTTTTTTATATCCTTGATCTTTCTTGCCGGCACTCCGCCGACCATACAGTTGTCAGGCACATCTGAAGTAACGACCGCTCCTGCGGCTATCACAACATTGCTGCCTATCGTTACGCCTGCGCATATTACGACATTACTGGCTATCCAGCAATCGTTGCCGATAGTAACGGGGTTGCCGTATTCAATATCGTAAAACGAGCCGTCCTCACGCTGCCTTGCCCTGCGCTCATCGGGGTCGATATCGTGCAGAGCGGTGGCTATGGTGCAGTTAGGACCGATGTAGACATTATCTCCAATGGTGACGGGGCAGGTGTCCAGCACGGTGAAGTTAAAATTTGCATAGAAATTATCGCCGACTGTCAAGAACACGCCGTAGTCAAACTGTATAGGACCTTGCAGATAGGCGTTAGTTCCTCTGTTCGGCATAAGCTCGTCGAGCAGAGCGTTTCGCTTTTCTGTGTCCGTTTCAACGGTCATATTATACTCCTGCGACAGCCTGTGCGCCTTAACACGAAGCTGTGCAAGCTCCTCGTCGGTAGGGTCGTAGTGCATACCCGCAATCATTTTTTCTTTTTCGGTCATACTGTTTTCTCCGTTCGTATTTTATAGTAATTTTTTACTTTGCCATTACTTATCGCACACGCTTTTTATCCAGCCCGTAACGCCGTTTGGAAGCCGCTCGTCGGCAGGTGTGCCGTTATCAAACATCAGGTTCGACTGCACCCAGTTTATCATACAATGCTGACCCATTTCTATGCCGAAATGTACAGACGATATTCCGCCGTCGCCGTTATACACCCACTCGGGGAAGAAGCAAATGCAGTTTTTCATGCCTAGCAGTTTTTCCATACGCGGCACGATACACTCGTCAAAAACAGCCATTTCGTCGTGTCTGCCGTG
Source organism: uncultured Clostridia bacterium (assembly GCA_947631995.1). Classification (GTDB taxonomy): domain Bacteria; phylum Bacillota; class Clostridia; order Oscillospirales; family Ruminococcaceae; genus UBA7477. The sequence continues at coordinate 4,281 of CANRNT010000035.1, forward strand.
GGCGATAAGCAAATTCACGCCGCTGTCGGATATTCTGTCAAGAGCTTCGTCATCGGGAACATATCCCGACGAGATAGGTATAGCGCCGTTAAAATATCCGCCGTAGTCCTCCAGAAGCTGCCATGTAAAATAGCCGCCCGAAGAAGCGCCCATGACGAATTTTTTGCCGATGTTTTCCTCATGCTCTTTGCAGACCTTATCGTATATGCCCTTTACGGGAGCGGAATAAACTTTCGACCAAGTGCCATCGATATTGCCGTTTTCAAGGCGTTTTTCGTTGGCAAGGGGAACTATGATATACGCGCCGCCCATGGCGTCTTGATACTTTGGCGAGGCATACTGCTCCGCGCCGCAGCACATAATGCATTTCACGCCGTCAAGGGCGTTGCTTGCGCCGTGCAGCCACATAAGAACGGGGTATTTTTTATCGGCAGGTGCGCCGTGCTTTACGGGGTCGTAGACGTAATATGTAATATCTCCCGACTTTTCGCACGGATAAACATACTTATCAAAAAGGTCGAAATATATCTTGCTTTGGTATGTGGTGTAGTAGCTTATGAACTCGCCGTCTTTCATGTACTTCGCCCACTGCGGAACGGCTGTTGTGTTTTGCGTAAGCTTGCTAAACTCCGGCAGCGCCATGTTCGATCAATTCCTTTCATGTAATATGTAAAGTAAATCCCGGTTTACCGTTTCACTATTAACCCGATAAATTGGAAATAACACAACCAATTATTCACTTATCACAAGATCGGCATTATTCTGAGGGCAGAATTGCTCCATATACCTATGTTCGGCAGGGAAATATCTGCTTTTATATTTATCAATGATCTGCCGCTCATCGCCGATATAGGTATCTCTTTTCAGCACCCTATCAAGCCTTATCTGCTCGGGAATATCAATATATATCATATAGTCGAATATATTACAGTATTCTTCCCTTTGGAGGAATATGCCCTCCACGATAACGATAGTTTTATCAAGGACAGAAAAACGCTGCTGATAATATGTATCGTTCTCTTTATCGTACAACTCAATATCAACATGATCATCGTGTCTGCTCTTGATCTCGTTTATTATATTTGAAAAATAATCAAATCTCCACTGCAGATCATAGTAACACTGCCAATCAGGATATGCCGAATTATATCTTAATTTTCGCATATGTATAAAATCGTCTATATGAAGCAAAACAGTATGAAAACCATGCTCTGAGAAATCCCGGCATAGCTTTTCGGATATAGTACTCTTTCCTGCGCCTCCAAGTCCGTCGATACCTATCACGCTAACACCGTCGGTATGCACCGCATTTATTATACGATCAAATAAAACATTAGTATCCATCTTTATTTTACTTCCCCATATCGTACATCGCGCAAATGATGTCCGCGCAGCGCTCTGTGCCGAGTTTGCCGCTGTTGAGGCAAAGATGATAACATTCCTTATCGCTCCATTTGAGCTTAGTGTTGGCGTTATAAAAATCTCCGCGCTTTTTGTCGTACTTCTTTATAACGTCCTTTGCCTCGTCGGGCGAGATACCATACTTATTTATAGCCCTGTCAAAGCGCGTTTCATATTCTGCGTAGATATACACATTAAGCGTTTTTACGCGGTTTTTAAGTATATATCCTGCGCATCTGCCTACAATAACGCATGGGCCGTTTTTAACAAGGCCGCTGATTATAGCCGCTTCCTCGTTGAAAATGCGCTCTGAAATTGGCAGCTCTCCGCTTTTATTTCTCAGCAGCGACAGGTTGAACAGCAGCGAATTTGTGGTGGTCTCCTCCGCAAAGCCTGCCATTTCCTCTTTTATGCCTATGTTTTTTGCCGCTGTTTCAAGTATCTCGTGGTCGTGATACGGTATGCCAAGCTTTTCGCCGATAAGCCTGCCTATCTCGCTGCCTCCGCTGGCATACTGCCTTTCAATAGTTATCGCTCCGTAGCCTGCCATAATGCAGCCTCCCTTTCATATATTACTTTTCTATCTGCCCCATAGAAAGCGCTTTGAGGTACGCGTTTATAAAACCGTCAAGGTCGCCGTCCATAACGCCGTTCACGTTGCCCTGCTCGTAGCCTGTTCTGTGGTCTTTAACAAGCGTATACGGCATAAACACATACGAACGTATCTGCGAGCCCCACGCTATTTCCTTCTGAACGCCCTTTATATCCGCGATAGTCGCAAGGTGCTCGGCTTCTTTTATAGCCATAAGCTTTGATTTGAGCATTTTCATCGCAAAATCTCTGTTCTGCACCTGCGAACGCTGTGTCTGGCAGGAAGTTACTATGCCCGTGGGTATATGCGTAAGCCTTACCGCCGACGACGTTTTGTTTATATGCTGACCGCCTGCGCCGCTTGAACGGAAAACGTCCATTTTTATATCCTCGGGGCGTATCTCAACTTCAATATCGTCGTCTATCTCGGGCATAACGTCTACCGCCGCGAACGAGGTGTGCCTTGAACCCGAAGCGTCGAACGGCGAAATCCTTACCAGCCTGTGAATACCTGCCTCGCTTTTAAGATAGCCGTAAGCGTTCTCGCCCTCTATCATCATAGAAGCCATTTTAATGCCTGCGTCGTTGCCGTCAAGAGTATCAAGAACGGTCGTTTTATAGCCGTGAGCGTCTGCCCAGTGCTGATACATACGCATGAGCATTTCTGTCCAGTCCTGCGCCTCGGTTCCGCCTGCGCCTGCGTGCAAAGTGAGTATAACGCTGTTCGCATCATACTGACCCGTAAGCAGGGTCGCTAAGGTGAGCTCATCTACATTTTTGGTAAACTCGTCAAGGTCGGTCTTTATCTCGGCAAGAATGCTCTCGTCGTCCTCCTCGGCGGCAAGCTCTATCATAACGCCTATGTCGTCAAACTTTTCTTGCAGCTTGTCGTACTTGGTTATGATGCTTTTCAGAGAGCTTATCTTTTTCAGCACCTTGTGAGAATTGTCTGCATCGTTCCAGAAGTCCGCTCCTGCCGACTGCTCTTCAAGCTCCTTGAGCTGCCGCTTTTTATCCTCGATAGCAAGAACGGTGTACAGCTCTTTCAGCTTTGGTTCGAACGACACGAGCGTTTGTTTGAGGTCATCTAATATAAGCATAAATATTTCCTTTCGCGCTTTTCATATTTTTCATATAATTATATTATATAGTAATTTCATGAAAATGTAAAGAGGCATATCGCATTTTTTGAAAAATACAAACTTAAACACCACTGCGCCTGCCGTTCTCTACGTTTGGCTGTTTCCTTGTACTTTTCTCCTCTGAAAGAGGGAAGTCCTTGTCGGGTCTTTTTCCACTCTTAACAAACCTTGATATCTGGCAATTTAGAAGTGGATTTGCAAGCTATAAAGATGGTTGGAAGAATATTCTGCCAGCGCGCAGATTTAGGGTACAGCGATTATATAAAAGAGGAAAAAGTCAAAACACAGGCGATGTTTGGGCGGTCTCCGCAAATGCGGCAAGCCGCATTTGTTTCGAATTGCAAAGCAATTCTTTTAGCGCTTGCCGTGCAAGCGCTGAGACCGCCTACCTGCGCTGTGTGTTGCATAGCATTTCCGTAGTACGAAAAAGTCAAACTTCTTGCCTCTAGTTATCTTTCTTCTGATACCCTCCCCCTAACCGCCCGAGGAGAAATAGTTGGAAGAATATTCTGCCAGCATAATTTAGGGTATTACGTATATATAAAAGAGGTGAAATCAAAACATCGCTGTTTGTTGCAAAGATTTTTTCCGTCTTTCCGTTCCTGCCAAATGCCGTGTGCTATCTTGTAAATATTACTTTTGAAAAGTACCCCTGATGGCAGTCACACATACTGCTATCCTACCGCGTCAGCACACGGCACAAACCGAATTTGTCGATTCCGCATACAAAAAATCGCCGCAAACAGGTTTTTAAGGCGGCGCATTTTTTGAGCGAGGGAGACAAATTCTTGAACTCTTTTGGTACTTTTCTCTTTCAAGAGAGAAAAGTACAAGGGAAGAGCAGCACCGTGCTGCCCCCCTTTACAGCATTAGAAAAAACAAAGCCTGTCGATCCTGATTGACCGACAGGCCTAAACAAACTATCAGAGCGGCTTGCAGGGCGATCAGCCCTTCATAGCCTCTTCAACAGCAACAGCGCACGCAACGGTAGCGCCAACCATCGGGTTGTTGCCCATACCGATAAGTCCCATCATCTCAACGTGAGCGGGAACAGAGGACGAGCCTGCAAACTGCGCGTCGGAATGCATTCTGCCCATGGTATCAGTCATACCGTAGGAAGCAGGGCCTGCCGCCATGTTGTCGGGGTGGAGGGTCCTTCCCGTACCGCCGCCCGAAGCAACGGAGAAATACTTCTTGCCTGCCTCGAGTCTCTCTTTCTTGTAAGTGCCTGCAACAGGGTGCTGGAATCTGGTGGGGTTGGTGGAGTTGCCCGTTATAGAAACGTCAACATTCTCTTTCCACATTATAGCAACGCCCTCGGTAACGTCGTTAGCTCCATAGCAGTTTACCTTGGAGCGCAGACCCTCGGAGTAAGCTTTGCGGAAAACTTCCTTTACCTCGCCGGTGTAGTAGTCCATCTCGGTCTCAACGTATGTAAAGCCGTTTATTCTTGCGATTATCTGTGCCGCGTCCTTGCCCAGACCGTTAAGTATAACTCTCAGCGGCTTCTGACGTACCTTGTTAGCCTTTTCAGCTATACCGATAGCGCCCTCTGCGGCGGCGAAAGACTCGTGACCTGCGAGGAATGCGAAGCACTCTGTCTCCTCCTCGAGCAGCATTTTGCCGAGATTGCCGTGACCGAGACCAACTTTTCTCTGGTCAGCAACAGAGCCGGGTATGCAGAAAGACTGAAGTCCCTCTCCTATCGCTGCGGCGGCATCTGCTGCCTTGGTGCAGCCTTTCTTTATTGCGATAGCGCAGCCTACGGTGTAAGCCCACTTAGCATTTTCAAAGCAGATAGGCTGAATGCCCTGAACTATGGTGTACGGGTCAAAACCCTTTTCCTTGCAAATGTCGGCACATTCCTCTATTGACTTGATGCCGTACTGCTCCAGAACGGCAAGTATCTGCTTTTCTCTTCTCTCATAAGATTCAAATAAAGCCATTGTTCGTTCCTCCTTATTCTTTTCTCGGGTCGATAAGCTTCGCCGCGTCTGCAACTCTGCCGTACTGACCCTGAGCTTTCTCGAAAGCGGTATTCGCATCGTCGCCCGCTTTGATGAAGTCCATCATCTTGCCGAAGTTTACGAACTTGTAGCCGATTATCTCATCATCTTCGTTGAGAGCTATCTTGGTAACATAGCCGTCTGTCATCTCAAGGTAACGAGGACCTTTTGCCAAAGTGCCGTACATAGTGCCGACCTGTGAACGCAGACCCTTTCCGAGGTCCTCAAGTCCTGCGCCGATAGTAAGTCCGCCTTCGGAGAACGCGCTCTGCGAACGGCCGTAAACTATCTGCAAAAACAGCTCTCTCATTGCGGTGTTGATAGCATCGCACACGAGATCTGTGTTAAGAGCCTCGAGGATAGTTCTTCCGGGAAGTATCTCTGCTGCCATAGCCGCAGAGTGAGTCATACCCGAACAGCCAATAGTCTCAACGAGACATTCCTGTATAACGCCCTCTTTTACGTTGAGTGTCAGCTTGCAGGTGCCCTGTTCAGGAGCGCACCAACCGATACCGTGAGTAAATCCCGAAATATCGGTTATCTGTTTAGCCTTGACCCATTTCGCTTCCTCCGGTATCGGAGCAGCGCCGTGAGCTGCGCCCTGTGCTACAGGACACATTCTTTCAACTTCGCTTGTGTAAGTCATACTGATAAAAACTCCCTTCTGGTATATGCTGCGGAAGACATTCCGCAATACATATATATTATATATTATTTTCACATCTTTTTCAAGGGCTTTTGACAACTTTTTCTCAATAATATTTTAAAACCTCTTGTACTGCCGTTACAAGCGTATTGCTAAAATGAAAAAAATATGCTATAATAAATGAAAATATGTAATATACGCAGGGAAGTGACGGTATGGAGGACAACATAAACGCAGAGTGGACCGATGAAGAGGTGTGCCGTATGGTAGACGAGGCGCGCGCCCAAATACGCATAGAGCGTACCGACAGTCAGGCGGCAAAGCGCGGCTGGACTTTTGAAAAGCTGTGCGACGACATTGACGTTTGCATATCTTCCGAGCACCGCTTTGGAACGGACGCTTTTCTGCTTGCGGATTTTGCTTCCCCTCGGCACAAAGACTGCGTTTGCGACTACTGCGCGGGCTGCGGCATTGTGGCGTTTTTGATGATACGCGACTTTCAGCCGAAATACGTTGCCGCTCTGGAGATACAAAAGCAGGCAGTCGAGCAGATGAATATTTCATACGACAGGAAAAGCGCCTTGCATATTGACATAATCCACGGAGACCTGAAAGATTTCAGGGGCGAAAAAGAATTTGACCTGATAACCTGCAATCCTCCGTACAAAATAAATAATACGGGCATTAAAAACAGCTCGGACGCCGCCGCGATAGCGCGTCATGAGATAATGTGCACTATTGACGACGTTTGCCAGAGCGCGGCAAGAAATCTGAAATTCGGCGGCAGGCTGTGCCTTTGCAACAGACCCGAGCGGCTGTGCGACGTTTTATACGCGATGAGAAAAAACGGTATTGAGCCCAAGCGTCTGCGGACGGTGCAGAAAACGCCGCTTGATCCGCCGTGGCTGATACTGGTAGAGGGGTGCAAGGGCGGAAAGCCGTTCATGACGATAGAGCCGCCGCTGTATACCTCTGACGGGAATGGCGGTTACTCAGAAGAAATGAAAAGGATATACAAACTGGATAAATACGGTCTGGAGGGCATGATATGAAACTACTTGCAATAGACGGAAACAGTATACTCAACAGGGCGTTTTACGGCATAAGGCTGCTGTCAAATTCCAAAGGGGTCTTTACCAACGCGATAACGGGATTTTTAAACATCTTTCTGAAAGAGCTTTCGGAGGTATCGCCCGACTGCGCGGCGGTGGCGTTCGATATGCGCGCGCCTACATTCAGGCACAAAAAGTCTGCGGCATACAAGGCTAACCGAAAGGGTATGCCCGAGGAGCTTGCCATGCAGCTTCCGATAATAAAGCAGATACTTACAGCTATGGGCATTAAGGTAATAGAGTGTGAGGGCTTTGAGGCGGACGATATTTTAGGCACGCTTTCACGCCTTTGCACCGAAAACGGCGGCGAGTGTTATATCGTTACGGGCGACCGCGACAGCTTGCAGCTTGTGAGCGAAAGCACTACCGTCCGCCTTGCTACAAACAAAGGCACCGTTATATACGACCCTGCCAAGGTCAAAGAGGTATACGGCTTAGAGCCTTTGCAGCTTATTGAAGTCAAGGCCTTGCAGGGGGACAGCTCGGACAACATTTCGGGCGTTGCAGGTATAGGTGAAAAAACCGCTCTCTCGCTTATACAGCAGTTCGGCAGCATTGACAGCCTTTACGAAAAGCTTGACGGCAGTACGCTGACGGCGTCCGTAAAAGCAAAGCTTGCAAACGGCAAGGACAGTGCTTACGAGAGCCGCTGGCTGGGTACTATCGTAAAGGACGCGCCGATACCGCAGGATATGAGTGAATACGCCAAAAAGCCGCAGGACAACGCCGCTCTGTGCGATATTTTCGGCGAGCTTGAGATGTTCAAGATGAGAGAGCGTTTTGCTTCATCGGAAGCGCAGGATATAGCCGATACGGCTCCCGAAGAGAAAACAAAGCTTTCCAACGCACCCAAATACGATGTGAAGCCGCTCGACGGTGAAACAGTAAGAGCGCTCGGCGGTATCGTGTATTTTATATATGCCGACGGCAATTGCCGTGTGTTCAGCGGCGGAACGATATACGAAACGAACGACGAACAGACTGTGCTGGAGCTTCTTGAATGTGACTGTGAAAAGAAATGCTTTGAGGGAAAGCAGGCGCACAAGCTGGCTATGTCTCACGGCAGGGAAGTAAAGAAGTTGACCTTTGCCTGCGACTTGGCAGGATATCTTCTCAATTCGCTGTCAACGGAGTATACAGTTGAGAATATGTGCCTTAAATATAAGGTGCTGTACCGCAGCGATATGCAGGGCTTTGAGGATATAGCTTCGCTTGAAAATCTCTGCAAGCATTTGGAAATGCAGCTTCAGACGGCAGGTATGGAAAAGCTGTATTACGATGTTGAACTGCCGCTGTGCGAGGTGCTTGCCTCTATGGAGCTTGCAGGAGTCAAGGTAAATACCGACGGTGTGCGTTCTTTCGGCGAAAGCCTGCAAGGCGACATCAGGCAGCTTGAAAACAGAATATATGAGCTTGCGGGGCACGAATTTAATATCTCCTCACCAAAGCAGTTGGGCGTTGTGCTTTTTGAGGAGCTTAAACTGCCGTGCAGGAAAAAAACGAAGTCGGGCTACTCCACAAATGCTGAGGTGCTTGAAGAGATAGCCGACCGCTCGCCGATAATACCTATGATACTCGAATACCGCACGCTTACAAAGCTCAGTTCTACCTATGTTGACGGGCTTTTGAAGGAGATAAAACAGGACGGCAGAGTACACTCGGTATTCAAGCAGACCGAAACGCGCACGGGCAGGATATCTTCTACGGAGCCGAATATGCAGAACATTCCTGTCCGCAAGGAGATAGGCAGGAATATGCGCAAATTCTTCGTATCCGAAAGCGGTAATCTGCTGCTTGACGCAGATTACAGTCAGATAGAACTGCGCGTGCTTGCGGCGGTGTGCGGCGATGAGAATATGAAAAACATCTTCCTCAGCGGCGGCGACATACACACTTCCACCGCGGCACAGGTGTTCGATATGCCCGAGGATTTTGTAACGCCCGAGATGAGGCGTGCCGCAAAGGCTGTCAACTTCGGCATAATATACGGCATAGGTCCGTTCTCGCTGTCAAAGGATATAGGTGTTACGGTAGCGCAGGCGAAAAAATATATTCAAGACTATTTGAACAACTTCCCGAATGTGTCAAAGTATATGGAGAGCGTTGTTGACGAGGGAATGAAAAACGGCTATGTTACTACCGTTTTCGGAAGAAGAAGATATATCCCCGAGTTGCTCGCTTCAAACAAGAACGTTCAGGCGTTCGGCAAGCGCGCGGCTATGAACGCTCCCATTCAGGGCGCGGCGGCGGACATCATAAAAATAGCTATGGTAAGGGTGTACAGGCGTCTGAAAGAGGAAAAGCTGAACGCTAAGCTTATTTTGCAGGTGCACGATGAGCTTATCGTAGAGGCTTCGGAAAAGGACGCAGAAAAGGCGGCAAAGGTGCTTGAAGAGGAAATGAAAAAAGCCGTTACGCTGGATATACCTATACCTGCCGACGTGAGCATGGGCAGGAGCTGGTACGAAGCAAAGCAGTAACTATTGCAAAGCGGATAAAAATGTGTTATAATAAAATCATAAATTGATTTTATTATGTATTTATGTCCTCGTCGATACGCAGACCAATGGTCTGCTCCCGACGTATCGGACAATTATAACATAACGCTTTCGCTTTTATGTTATAATGAAAATCATAAATGATTTTATTATATATTTATGTCCTCGTCGATACGCAGATCCAAAAGGTCTGCTCCCGACGTATCGGACAATTATAACATAACGCTTTCGCTTTTATGTTATAATAAAATCATAAATGATTTTATTATATATTTATGTCCTCGTCGATACGCAGACCAATGGTCTGCTCCCGACGTATCGGACAATTATAACATAACGCTTTCGCTTTTATGTTATAATACAATACATACTATTTACTGTCAGGGTGAGCTAATATGAATGTAACTATAAAAGATGTAGCAAAGGCGGCGAATGTTTCGGTCGCGACGGTATCAAGAGTATTGAACGGCAGCGCGAACGTTTCGCAGGAATCCGCCAAACGCGTCAACGACGCTATAAGGGAGCTGAAATACAGTCCGAATTTTTTGGGAAGAAATCTCCGTAAGTGCGGAACAAATAGGATACTCGTTATCCAGCCGTCGTCGGAGCATTCGCTGTATGCCAAGATAATCGCGGGTATGCAGGAGGAAGCGGAAAAAGCGGGGTTCGATATAGTTACCGCGATATCCAACGGCAGTACGGCTTCCGAAAGTCGTCAGCTCGATATGCTTTATAACCGTACCGTTGACGGAGCGGTGCTTTTGGGAACATCACTCGATAAGGATACTATAAACGGTATTGCGGAAAATTTCAATATCGCGCTTTGCTGCGAGGGCGTGCACGGCGCAAATGTGCTTACCGTCGTGGTCAACGACGAGGCGGGCGGTCATGACGCTACAAAAGCTCTTCTGGAAAAGGGTCACCGCAGGATAGCGATGATATCCGTTCAGGGCGATGTCATATCTTCTACCGAGCGTGAAAAAGGCTATAAGAGAGCGCTTTCGGAATACGGGATAGAGCCGCGCGAGGATTATATCTGGCATGGCGATTATGAATACGAGAATGCCGCTTTGGCAATGAAGCAGTTTATGTCGCTGGAGGAAAAGCCGACCGCTGTTTTTGCGGTGTCGGACAACCTTGCGGCAGGAGCTATAAAGCAAGCCTCCGAAATGGGTATAAAGGTCGGAAGCGAGTTGGCTGTAATAGGCTTTGACGGTATAACGTGGTGTGAACGCTTTGTGCCGTCGATATCCAGCGTAGCACAGCCGTGCGCCGAAATGGGCAGGCTGGTGGCGCAAAAGCTCATCGCCAACATGACCGAGGATAACAAGGACAGACAGCAGTACACGCTGCAGCATAAGGTCGTTTTGAGAGAGTCAACAGGCGACTGAATATAAAAACCGTCGGAGAGCAAAAAACCTCCGACGGTTTAGTATAACGCTATTTATCTACTATATCTGCTCTGCTATTGGGGGAGACCTCTTTTGCACAGTTGCTTCGCAACTGCAAAGGGTCACGGGGTGTAGCGTCTGCAAGCAGCCTCTGGGCAGCGCCCCACAACAAAGTTGTAAACCCGCATTTATGAAATTCATATGCAGTACGTTTCAAATCAAATTCCCGCACTACTGACCTCTGTTGTTGCCAAAACAAAACCTATGCGTATTGCGCTCTCTTGCCTCCTCCACAAAGGCACAAAGTTCCGAGCAAAGAGGTCGCGAATTTTCACCATGGCTCTGCGCGTGGATGAGGGTCGGGTAAGGAAAAGGGGAGCGCGAGGGGGAAACCTTAGGGTAGGGGGTAAAGCGC
>CANRNT010000036.1 GCA_947631995.1 uncultured Clostridia bacterium
CCTCGCCAAAAACAATATAAAAGTCTTTGGAAAGGGGTATGGGGAAAAGCCTTTCTTCAGAAAGGTTTTCCCCAAAAATAAAGCAGGAGCAGCAAACAAAATAATGTCTTATATCAGGGACTTAGAGACTTTAACAAGGAGCGATAAAAATGATTGCAATTGGAAACGATCATGCTGCGCCGCAGTTGAAAACGGCGGTGGCAAAATTTTTGGAGAGCGAGGGTATCGAGTACATTGACTTCGGTGTTGCCGAGGGCGAGAAGTGCGACTACCCCGACAAGGCAAAAGAGGTTTGTGAGGCTGTTGTCAGCGGCAGGTGTGAAAAGGCTATCCTGCTTTGCGGCACGGGCGTGGGAATGTCTATGGCGGCAAACAAGATAAAAGGCATTCGCGCGGCGTGCTGCAGCGACACCTTCTCAGCAAAATTCACCCGCCTGCACAACGACGCCAACGTTCTTTGCATAGGTCAGAGGGTCGTGGGCGACGGACTGGCGGCCGAGATAGTGAAAGTGTTCCTCGAAACGCCGTTTGAGGGCGGCAGGCACGCTGTGAGAGTTGACAAGATAATGAAGCTCGAGGGCTGAATGTTTCGGCGAGGTGTGACATATGAAACTTTACGCGACGCGCCACGGGCAGACCGAATGGAACGCAAAAGACATAATTCTTGGCAGGACAGACATACCTCTGTCGGACGAGGGCATACGGCAGGCGCAGCAGCTTGCCGACAAGGCAGCCGACCTTTCGCTTGGGCGCATTATTTCCTCGCCGATGAAAAGGGCTATGCAGACAGCGCAGATAGTCGCTGAAAAAACGGGTCTCACGGTGCAGACGGACGAGCGTCTGATAGAGTGGGATTACGGCATTTTCGAGGGCAAGAGCCGCTACCTTGAGGACTTCCCGAAGGCAAAGGCGGCTTGGGGCTGCAAAATGCCGTGCGGAGAGTCGGTCTTTCAGGTGGTACAGCGCACTTACAATGTTATCGACGATATAATACGTTTATACGGCGGCGAGGACGTTCTGCTGGTGTGCCACGGCGGCATTTGCAGGGTGATAGACAGCTATTTTTACGATATGACTTTGGAGCGATTTATGGGATTTTTTATGGGAAACTGCGAGATACGGCAGTACGACCTGTAAAGCTTAAAACTTAACAGTTTGACATTCAAGACGTGATGACAGATTTTGTTCATCACGTCTTTTTGCTTGTGTAAAGGTGTTCACTTTACAGATTTTAGAACGAATGTTCTCGTTCACAAAAAGTTTACAATTATGGTGTACGCCTTTACCGTATCTGAAAAATATCGAAAAATGGCGTTTGTTGTGCAAAGCCTACAAAAAGTGATATTAAAATATTGTACAAAAAGACAGCAGAACATTTTGGACGCAGGCTTGATTTCTGCAATTTTATAATGTATAATGGGTTCATAACGGTGAAAAGTGTTAATTAGTGGTGTTCGTTCCCAAAACAACTGCTTAACACTGCCCATTCTGAACGGAGGTGAGTTGCTTGTCAAGCTTGACAGGATCGTTTACACAATCTATGGACATAAAAGGCAGAATGAGCTTTCCTATTAAGCTGAGAGAGATATTAGGCGAGCAATTCGTTGTTACCAGAGGACTGGGCGGCTGTTTGTTCGCTTATTCGCTGGAGGACTTCAGAGAGATGACGGAGCGCATAAAGGCGATACCTCTTTCTAAAGGCTTGCAGCTTCAAAGGTTCTTCCTTTCGTGGGCGAGCGAGGTAACAGCCGATAAGCAGGGAAGGATACTTGTCCCGCAGAACCTCCGTGAGTTCGCAAAGCTCGATAAAGAAATAATAGTAACGGGCGTAGGCGACAGAGCGGAGATATGGGATAAGGCTGTCTGGGACGAGTTGAACAGCAGTATCGACGAGAACAGCATAATGGCACAGATGGAGGAGCTGAATTTCTGATTGGATTTTCATCATCTTCCTGTAATGCTCCGCGAATGTATCGAAGGGCTGGATATCAAGCCCGACGGCATATACGTTGACGGTACGGCGGGCGGAGCGGGACATTCATGCGAGATCGCGCGGCGGTTGACAACAGGCCGCCTCATTGCGATAGACCGCGATCCCACGGCGGTGGAGATAGCGGCGGAAAGGCTCAAGGATTTTAACGCAGCCGTTATAAAAGCAAATTACTCGGAGCTCGATACCGTTTTGAGAGATCTGGGTATTGACGGAGCAGACGGGATACTTTTAGATCTGGGAGTGTCCTCACATCAGCTGGATACGGCGGAAAGGGGATTTTCGTATCACCTTGACGCACCTCTGGATATGAGAATGAGTCAGGAGGGCGTATCGGCAAAAGATATCGTGAACGAGTGGCCGGAAAAAGAGCTCGCACGGATCATCTTTGAGTATGGCGAGGAAAAATATGCAAGAAATATAGCGTCGGCGATCGTCAGGTGTAGAGAACAAAAGACAATATATACTACCGGAGAACTGTCAGAGATAATAAAAAGCGCAGTTCCGGCAAAGGCAAAAAGAGAGAAAAACCCATGCAGAAAAACGTTTCAGGCGATAAGGATCGCCGTGAACGAGGAGCTTGAACATCTGTCCGCGGCTCTGGATAAGGCGTTCGACGCCTTAAATCCGAAAGGACGTCTATGTATAATGACCTTCCATTCCTTGGAGGACAGATTGGTAAAGCAGCGGTTCGCCGCCTATTGCAAAGGCTGCGAGTGTCCGCCCGATTTTCCCGTGTGCGTTTGCGGAAAAACGCCCCGCGGAAAGCTTATTACGCGCAAGCCTATAACGGCGTGCGAACAGGAGCTTCTGGAAAATCACAGAAGCAGGAGCGCGAAGTTGAGAATAATAGAAAAAATATAACGCGCTCGTTACTGTATCAAAGAAAGAACAACAGACAAAACAGAAAAAAGAAATGTGTAAGCAAAAGAGGTGAGAAGTATTGGCAATGATAAACGATAATCTGGCTTACGACCTGCCCGATCGCGATTACGACGAGTATGAGGACGACGGGTACGCGTATGCGCCGAAGCTTTCGGGTAAGCCTGAAATAGAACATAATGCAAATCCTAATAAGAAAGCGCCGATATTTCCGCTCATCGAGATATTGATCCCTGCGCTGGTCGCCGTTGTGGTGCTGGCAGGGGTGATATCGAACCAGATCGATATGAGCAGGCTGACCTCGGAACAGTCAAAGATGAACGAGCAGCTTGCGCAGCTTCAGGACGACTGTGCGAACCTTGAAGCGCAGCTCGCCGCCAAGACAAGCGTCACGGCGGTTGAAGATTACGCCGAAAATACGCTCGGTCTGACAAAGCTTGACAAATCTCAGGTAGAGTTTGTCGAAGTTCCGGTATCAACGGTATCGGAGGTCGTATCAAAGGAGGACGAGGGATTTTTCTCCTCCGTCAAGGGCTGGTTTGAAGATATAAAGGAATATCTCGGCATTGAATGAATAAGATAATTACAGAAAGTTGAGTTTAGTCTTATTTGGATTAGACTTAGCTTTCTTGTTCTCATAGGTAAAAAACAGGAGGGAAAATGTATGTCTGATAAGCCTAGCTCATCTATGAAAAAAAGGCTTAACGGCTTTGTATGGCCTATAATATTTTTGGTCATAGGCTATCTGATATATACTATGGTGAAGCTCTCGATAGTAAATGCTTCGCAATGGCAGGAGCTTGCAAGCTCACAGCAGCTCAGAAGTACAACTATCACCGCTCCGCGCGGCGCTATATATGACTGCAATATGGGTATACTTGCCCAAAGCGCTACCGTGTACACTATCTACGTTGACCCCGTGCTGCTCAGACAAAACATTGAGGACAGCGTCGAGGCCGCCGAGCAGTCAATAAAAGACCATGCGGAGGATCCCGAGGCTGAGATAGTTGAGCCGCTGACGCTCGACGGGATAACCGCCAAGCTTGCGGAGCTGTTGGAAATGGATCAGCCCGAGATCATGAACAAGTGCATGAAAGAGAACCGCTATCAGGAGCTTAAAAAGAATATCGAAAAGGACAAGGCGGACGTGATACGCGAATATGCTTCCGAAAACGGCATAAGCGGTATAGGAGCAACGGAATCTTCAAAGAGATTTTATCCCGAGAATACCCTCGCGGCTTCCGTTATAGGTCATCTTCACTATGACGGCTACGGCATATACGGACTGGAAGCTTATTATGACGACTATCTTTCGGGCGTTGACGGAAAAACGCTGATAGCCACCGATAACAGAGGCAACGAGATACCGTATGAGTATAAGCAGTCATACGACGCTCAGCCGGGGGATTCGCTCGTTCTGAATATAGATATAACGATACAGTCGGCGCTGGAAAATGCCCTGATGAAATGCGTGCAGACATATGAGCCGCTCGGAAGAGCAACGGGTATCGTTATGGACCCGAACACGGGAGCCGTTTTAGCTATGGCTACTACATACGGTTACGATCTGAACGACCCCGCGGAGATCACAGACCCCGGAGTAGCTGCCGCTATAAACGCTATGCCCGAGGGCGACGAAAAGACAGAAGCTATCAGCACGGCTTGGGCTACTCAATGGAAAAACAAAGCCGTTTCGGAGATATACTATCCCGGCTCGGTATTCAAGGTAATAACATCTTCCTCTGCGCTGGAGGAGCAGACTATATCGGTAAACAGCAGCTTCCAATGCGGCAGAGAGTATAAGGTAGCGGATATACCGTACCATTGCTGGGCGGAATACGACCACGGTATGCAGACCTTGCGCGACGCTATGATGAATTCCTGCAACCCTGCATTCATAAGGATAGGACAAACGCTCGGCACACAGCTTTTCGGACAGTATTTCGAGGCATTCGGCTTTACGGATATAACAGGCATTGACCTTCCCGGCGAGGCTTCGAGCATACACGTCAGCGTTGACGATATGAGCATAGTCGACCTTGCGTCAAGCTCGTTCGGTCAGGCAAATAAGGTAACCGCCATAGAGATGATAACCGCGTATGCTGCCGTAATAAACGGCGGATACCTTATCACACCGCAGGTCGTAGACAAAATAGTGGACTCCAACGGAAACGTTGTAAAGGATTTTGAACCCGTTGTTAAAAGACAGGTCATATCAGAGGGCGTTTCGGCACAGATGAGAGAGATACTCGAATATGTCGTTGAGAACGCCAAAAGCGGAAACGCTTACATACAGGGATATAAGATAGGCGGAAAGTCGGGAACATCGCAGAAGCTCGATATAGACCCGACGGGAACTCATGATCATGTCGGCTCTTACTGCGCGTTCGCGCCTGCGGACGATCCTCAGGTCATCGTTCTGATAGTGGTTGACGATCCGCAGAACGGCGAGTATTACGGAAGCAAGGTAGCAGCGCCGTATGCCAGAGAGGTACTCGAAGCAACGCTGCCGTATATGGGCATATACCCCGAATACACGGCTGAGGAGCTCGACAAGATAGCAGTAAGCGTTAAAAACACCGAATATTCGAGCGTTAACGACGCAAAGGCAACGCTCGAAGCGCTCGGACTGAACGTCAATGTTATAGGCACGGGAGACAGCGTCGTGACACAGGTGCCCTCGTCAGGCTCTATGAAAAAAGGCGGCACGGTCATACTTTATACCGATCCTAACTCCGTTGCCGAAACGACTACCGTTCCCTCGCTTGCGGGTCTGAGTCTGGATCAGGCGCAGGCGGCGCTTGAAAATGTAGGACTTAACCTGCTCCCGAACGGAAGCGCAGCTTATGAACCCGGCGCTACGGCAGGATATGACCAGAACCCTGCCGCCGGAACGGTCGTATATAAAGGACAGATAGTTTCGGTGACGTTCCACCAGCAGACGGTATCGTCACAATGATATATCACACAAGGCAAGAAGTCAAAGGAGAACTTACAGCATATGAGATTGTATGAGCTTATAAACGGGATAGCCGAAACGGCTCTCGCTGACACAGAGATAACGGATATATCTTCCGATACGAGAAAAGAGCTTAAACAGGGTGGACTGTTCGTGTGCATAAAGGGCGGAAGCTTTGACGGTCACGACCATGCGGCGCAAATGCTCGAAAAGGGCGCGGCGGCGGTTGTGGTCGAGCGCGATATGGGTCTTGACAGACAGATAATCGTTCCCGACAGCAGACGCGCATTTACAAGGCTGTGCGCCGCTTGGTTCGGTCACCCTGAAAGGGAGCTGAAGCTGGTAGGCGTTACGGGCACGAACGGAAAGACTACGTCCACCACCGTGATAAAGTATCTGCTTACAAAAATGGGTCATAAAACGGGACTTATCGGTACTTGCTGCAATGAGATAGGCGATGAAATACTCCATACCGAAAGAACTACTCCCGAGCCTTACGACCTGTTCGAGTTGTTCAGGGAAATGGCTGATAAGGGCTGCGAATACTGTGTTATGGAGGTATCCTCGCAGGGGTTGGAGCAGGGAAGAGTTGACGGCTGCCTGTTTGAGAGCGCCGTGTTCACAAATCTTA
This sequence comes from uncultured Clostridia bacterium, assembly GCA_947631995.1. Classification (GTDB taxonomy): domain Bacteria; phylum Bacillota; class Clostridia; order Oscillospirales; family Ruminococcaceae; genus UBA7477. The sequence continues at coordinate 6,463 of CANRNT010000036.1, forward strand.
CTCAGGACCACCTTGACGTTCACGGTACTATGGAAAACTATTATCAGGCAAAAAAGATACTTTTCTCGCTTTGTAAAAAGGCGGTCATAAATACCGATACCGATTACGGCAGACGCTATTTCAAAGAGATAAGCTGCGATAAGGTATCATTTGGAGAAAAGGACGAAAATACTGACTTTTTCGCTTGTGACTGCAAGCTTTCGGCGCATGGCGTCAGCTATATCTGTAAGCACGCAGGCGACAGCTTCGGGGTGGATTTTGCAATGCCCGGAGATTTCAACGTATCAAACTCGCTGGGCGTTCTGGCGGCGATGTCGTCGCTCGGCTTTGACGTAAAGCAGTGCGCCGAGCTTCTGCGCTCTTTCGGAGGAGTGCGCGGCAGAGCGGAAACTGTCGATACCGGCAGAGATTTCACCGTGATATGCGACTACGCTCACACCCCTGACGCAGTAGAAAACATACTGAAAGCCATATCTTCAAGTACCGACGGCAGAGTTGTATGCCTGTTCGGCTGCGGCGGAAACAGAGACGCGGGCAAAAGACCGCTTATGGCAAAGGCAGCCGCGGAATATGCAGATTTTCTGATAGTAACATCGGATAATCCGAGAAACGAAGACCCCGACGCTATCATAGAGGATATCCTCGCGGGACTGGAGGGCAGCGATACGCCGTATATCCGCATTACGGACAGGCGCGAGGCGATACATTGGGCTGTAAAGAACGCGCAGAAGAACGACGTCATAGTGCTGTGCGGAAAAGGTCACGAGGATTATCAGATACTAGCGGGCGGCAGGAAAATACACTTTGACGAAAGAGAAGTCGTGAGGGAAGCTCTTGCACAGCTCGGCTGACAAAATATTCGGGAGATAACATATGGAAACTATAAAGCTTTATGAGATAGTGGAGGCTGTGAGAGGCTCTTTCGGTTACCCTGCCGATACAGACATTACTCAGATATCCACGGACACAAGAACGATACAGCAAGGCGCGGTGTTCGTCTGTATAAAAGGCGAACGCTTCGACGGCCACGATTTTGCCGCTCAGGCAATTGAAAAGGGAGCGGTCGCGGCGGTCGCGGAACGCCCGATAGACGGCGTAAAGTGCATAATTGTTGACAACACTTTGAAAGCTCTGGGCGATATAGCCAGATATTACAGACAGAGATTTGGCGAGCTGCGGCTTGTAGGAGTTACAGGCTCGGTCGGCAAAACATCTACAAAAGAGATGATAAGCCTTGTGCTTTCCGAAAAGTATGATACGCTGAAAACACAGGGCAGTCTAAATAATGAGATAGGTCTTCCGCAGACGCTTTTCGGTCTTGCTCACAACACCGAAGCGGCGGTCATAGAAATGGGTATGTCACATTCGGGAGAGATATCGCGCCTTTCGGGCATAGCTCTTCCAAAGCTGTGCGTAATTACTAATATAGGTACGGCGCATATCGGCAATCTCGGCAGCAAGGAGAATATCCTCAAAGCGAAAATGGAGATACTTGACGGAGCGGATTACGACGCCCCGCTGGTAGTGTGCTCCGACGATAAGCTGCTCGCGGAGGTCCCCGTAAGACCCGGGAGAAGAAAGATCACATATTCGTTGAGCGATAAAAATGCCGACGTGTACGCGTCCGATATATCAAAGGACGAGTATGGCTCGGAATTCACGGTAAATTACGGCGGTAAGAGCATACGGGCAAGGATAAACGTCGGCGGAAGCCACAATATCCTTAATGCGCTGTGCGCGTTTGCAGTAGGACTGTATTACGACGTAGAGCCACAGAAAATGGCGGAGGCGATAGCAAAATTCTCAACGGACGGAGTAAGGCAGAACCGCGTTGAGAAGGACGGCATAAGCTTTATTCTCGATTGCTTCAACGCAAGCCCCGAGGCTATGAAAGCGTCGCTCGAGGTGTTCGGCGACTGCAAGGCACAGGGGCGAAAAATAGCCGTGCTTGCCGATATGCTGGAGCTTGGAAAGCAGTCTAAGAGCTACCATAAAGCGGTCGGTGAGAAATTTGCGTCGGTTGGCGCGGATATGCTCGTCTGCTACGGCGAGGAAGCTGCTCAGTATGCCGCGGGAGCGGTCAAAAAAGGGTATCCCGAGGAAAAATGCTTCTGCTTTGCGCAGGAGGAGCAGCAGGCTATGAAAGAGTTTCTCAAAAAAGAAATTAAGAGCGGCGACCTTGTGCTGTTCAAGGGAAGCCACGGTATGAAGCTGGATAAGATATACGGTGAAGTGTTCGGATAAGAATACCCGAATATATATGCGAAAGGAGGAGCTGTCTATGGCGGCGGAAAGAACAAGAACGAACAGGCGCGGCATAGAGCACGTCACACAGCAAAGGAAAAAGGGCGTTGCTCAGGCAAGAAAAATGAATAACTTCCGTCTTATAGGATTGGCGCTGGACAGACCGTTCGCTGTTATAGTTATAATACTGCTCGCAATAGGTATCCTTATGATGGGCTCTGCAAGCTATGTATGGGGACTGAACGATTATAACGACGGCTCATATTATTTCAACAGACAGCTGATATTCGCCATATGCGGAGTCGTAGCTATGTTTTCGATATCGTTTCTTGATTATCATTTTTTCCAGAATACCAAGATAGCGTATCTCGCATTGGCGATAACGTTCGGCATAACTCTCGTAACATCGTTCGTAGGAACGGAGGTAGCGGGCGCAAGACGGTGGATAGAGATAGGCGGAATAAGCTTTCAGCCGTCGGAGCTGCTCAAGGTCGCGTTTATAATAATATTTGCGTATCTGGGCGCGCTGAACTATCCTAAATTCAATAACATAAAGTATTCGATAGGCGCGTATCTTCTGATACTCGGGCCTTGCTGTCTGGTGCTCGTTCTGCAAAGACACCTTTCAGGCGTGCTGATATTCGGTCTTATCGGAATGATAATGATACTTATTTCGGGCGTGCCGTTAAAGCATTACGCGGCGCTGTGCATAGTCGCGGCGGCAGGAGCGGGAGCGTTCCTTATGCTGAAGGTCGCGGGAAGCGGCGGAGGCTTCGGATATCTGTCAGAAAGAATACAGAGCTGGCGCGACCCTAAAAGCGATATACTGGGTTCGACCTTGCAGACCTATCAGTCGCTGATGGCGATAGGCTCGGGAGGTATCTTCGGACTGGGCTTCGGTCAGTCAAGGCAAAAGCACCTGTGGCTGCCGGAAGCGCAGAACGACTTCGTTTTCTCGATAGTATGCGAGGAACTGGGATTTGTCGGAGCTATGGCAGTAATAATACTGTTCGCGCTGTTCATATTCAGGGGATTTTACATAGCGTCCAACGCGCCCGACCGCTTTGGTATGCTGCTTTGTGCAGGTCTTACCCTGCAAATAGGCATACAGGCTTTTCTGAACATAGGAGTTGCCTGCAACGCTTTCCCGAATACGGGAATAAGCCTGCCGTTTTTCAGCTACGGCGGTACGGCTCTGCTCGTTCAGCTTGCCGAAATGGGTATCATACTGAACATTTCGCGGCAGGCCTCGCGGCAGGAATAAATATCTGTAAAGGAGATATACGGTGCTTAGAGTAATGCTTGCGGGCGGCGGTTCGTCTGGACATATAAATCCTGCGGTCGCCATAGCGGAGATAATAAAGAAAAACCGTCCCGACGCGGAATTTTGTTTCGCGGGGACGCCAAACGGTATAGAAGCGAGGATAGTAAGGGAGCTTGGCTATCGCTTTGAGGAGATAGACGTCCACGGCTTTCAGAGGTCGCTTTCGTTTGATAATATAAAACGCAATCTTCAGGCGGTAAAGTGCCTGATGTTCGCGAACGGAAGAGCAAAAAAGATAATAAAGTCCTTTGACCCGCAGCTCGTCATAGGAACGGGCGGATACGTCAGCGGCCCCATAGTGCGCGCCGCCGCCAATATGGGCATAAAGACCGCTATCCACGAGCAGAACGCCTATCCCGGAGTAACAACTAAGATACTCTCCAAAATGGTGGATAAGGTAATGCTCACCGTTATGGAAGCAAAGGAATATCTCGACGACGGTATCGACTATACTGTAACGGGGCTTCCCGTCAGAGCGGCATTTTCGGCTGTTGACAAGGCAGAAGCCAAAAAAAAGCTCGGCTTTGCTCATGACGAGATATGTATACTTTCGACCGGCGGCAGCTTAGGTTCGCAGGTGCTCAATAAAAATGTCGCTCAGCTTCTCAAATGGGAACAGCAGAGCGGAGCAAAGATAAATCATATCCATTCTTACGGTACATATAAAGGCAACAGCGATTTTATATCAAAGCTGGAAAGCGACGGCGTCACCGTCAGCGGCTGGAACAGATTTCTCATAAGCGATTATGTGGATATGCCGCTTTGTATGGCGGCGGCTGACTTGGTCATAAGCCGCTGCGGCGCGAACGCTCTTACGGAGCTTGAAGCGCTCGGAAGAGCTTCTATACTTATACCGTCGCCGAACGTTGCCGAAAATCATCAGTACCATAACGGTATGGTACTGCATAATGCGGGAGCAGGTATAGTTATAGAGGAAAAAGACCTTACGCCGCAAATGCTCATCGATACGGTAAAAGAGCTGTGCGTCGAACCCGACGGCAGGGAAAAGCTGAACAGGCTTTCGGAAAACGCACACCGACTTTATATTCAGGATACCGATGACAGGATATATAACGCCCTGTATCAGCTCATCGCTTCGATAGAGGGATAACGCCGCTCGCTCCAATCACCAACTGCCTTTTCACGGCATATTATGACTTATAATAATATGCTTGTAAAAAGGAGAGAAGCTTTATGCAAAGGCTGGTGATAGAGGGCGAGAAAAGGCTGGTAGGAGAGCTTGAGGTCCACGGAGCCAAAAACAGTGCGCTTCCGCTGCTGGCAGCCTGCGTTCTTTCAAGAGGTGAAAGCTGTTTACATAATTGTCCCAAGCTCAGTGACGTTTATGCGGCGTGCAGGATACTTTCCTGTCTGGGCTGTAAATGCGAAAGGAACGGCGATACCGTTACGGTAAATACCGACGGTCTGACGCATTTTGATGTTCCCGATGAGCTTATGAGAGAAATGAGATCGTCGATAGTGTTTCTGGGCGCGATACTCGGCAGGGTCGGAAAGTGCAGATTATCATTCCCGGGCGGCTGTGAGCTAGGCCCGAGACCCATAGATATGCACATTTCCGCGCTGCGGCAAATGGGCGCTGAAATAAAGGAGGAGCACGGCACGCTTGAATGTGATGTCGGCCATGGACTGAAAGGCGCTAAGATAGTGCTGTCGTTCCCGTCCGTTGGTGCAACGGAAAATATAATCCTTGCGGCGGCTGCGGCAAAGGGTACTACCGTGATACATAACGCGGCGAGAGAGCCGGAGATATCGGATCTTGCACGCTTTCTCAACAAGTGTGGCGCTAAGATAAGCGGCTTCGGCGAGGATACCGTAACCATAGTAGGCGTTGATAAGCTGCACGGCTGTGAATATGAGGTCATGCCCGACAGGATAGTAGCGGCAACGTACCTGAGCGCCGCCGCTTCAACAGGCGGAGAGCTGACGCTGCTTAATACGCGTGTCGAGGATATAGAGACCGTTCTTCCCGTTTTCGAGCAGATGGGCTGTATACTGTATACATACGATGACAGACTTTATATAAACGCCAGACGCGGACTTAAAGCGGTAAAGACGATAAGGACAATGCCTTTTCCCGGATTTCCGACCGACGCTCAGGCGGTGGTCATGGCTGCGCTGACAAAGGCGCGCGGAACGAGCGTTATGATAGAGAATATCTTTTCAAACAGGTTTCGTCACGTTGATGAGCTTGTCCGTATGGGAGCGGATATAAAGACCGAGGGCAAGGTAGCGATAATAGACGGCGTGAAACGGCTTTCGGGAGCTTGCGTGAGAGCGGGCGACCTGAGAGGCGGAGCGGCATTGGTCGTGGCAGGTCTGGGCGCAGAGGGGATAACGGAGGTTTCCGATATAAAATATATCGACAGGGGATACGAGGCAATAGAACAGGCTTTCAGCTCTGTCGGGGGAATGATAAAAAGAGTGCAGGAGCAGTAGCTGCGGGCGCAAGGAGATGAAAAGATAATGGCGATGAGGGATATCAAAAAGCAGACGACCGACAAGGCGGAGTATAAGGTCATAAACGGGAGCAGAGTGCGCGTCGGCAGAAGAAAGCGCAGGAACAACTTAACTCTGTATTACTATATCACGTTCTTTGTAATAGTGATAACCGTAACTCTGCTTTCCGTAACTTTGCTCTTCAAAGCCAAAAATATAGAGGTCAGCGGAACGGATCTGTATACCGACGAACAGATAAGAATGATATGCGGCGTTGAAGTGGGCGATAATCTTATACGCCTCGACCCTCATACCGCGGAAAAATGCGTTCTTGACAGCCTTGCGTATGTAGACGATATAAAGGTGCTGAGAAGCTTCCCCGATAAGATATCCATAAAGGTGACGCAGGCCGTGCCAAGGGCAAATATAGAGAGCGGCGGAAAGTATTATGTCGTAAGCGAGAGCGGAAAGATACTGGAAGCAGACAGGGATACCCCCAAAAGCGGACTGGTGATAGTTGTCGGGTATGATATAAAGAGCGTAAAGCTCGGCGATAAGCTGGTGTCCAACGACGATCTGAAAGACAATATAATGGATACTATACTTACGTCCGTAGAGAGCAGCGATATGAAAGAGCATATCTCCGCGGTGAATATCACCGACAGAACAAATATCAAGCTCAATTATGACAACAGGATAAATATCCTGCTGGGAAGCTCTCTGGATCTGGAGTATAAGCTGAACGCCGTCAAGGTGATAATAGATACCAAGATAAACGAAAAGTTCAACGGCGTCATCTATTATCACAGCGACTCCGGCGGTGTGTCCGTTATAGACTCGGATAAGCTCTCAGGTTCGCTGAAAAACGAAGCGCCGAACGATTACTCGATATTCAATGAGGATAGCGACGATCCCGACGTTCCGCTTCAGGATAAATATAACAATACGCTCAATTGATACGGATCTTGAGGCGAAAAAAGTATATATTGAGTAAAATTATAATAAATTTGATAAAACTACTTGATATTCTTAAAAAAATGTGTTATTATAAATATGTATATGAGAAACGCGTAGAATAACGCAGTATAATAGTATTGTTGAATAAAAGAACGAAACAGGAGGATGTCAAAATGGGTTGGGCAATCAATTCCGAAGATGTTTTTGGAGCAAAGATCAAGGTAATAGGCGTAGGCGGCGGCGGCGGAAACGCGCTTAACTGCATAGCTTCCGAGGCTGCGGCAGGCTCGATAGATTACGGCAATGTTGACTACATAGCAGTCAATACCGATATCCAGGCTCTTAAAAAGTCAATGGCTATCGAAAAAATACAGATAGGCACTAAGCTCACGCACGGTCTGGGCGCAGGAGGAAAGCCAGAGGTAGGCGAGTCCTCAGCTCAGGAGAACAAAGAGGAGATAGCCGAGGCTCTCAAGGACGCCGATATGGTCGTTATAACCGCAGGTATGGGCGGCGGAACTGGCACAGGCGCAGCTCCCGTTGTTGCAGAGATCTCAAGAGAGCTGGGCAAGCTGACTATCGCAGTTGTTACAAAGCCCTTTATGTTCGAGGGCGCAAAGAAAATGGAACAGGCAGAGAGCGGTATAACAGAGCTTCTCAAGAATGTTGACTCGCTCATCGTTATTCCTAATCAGAAGCTGCTGACAGGCGACCAGAAGCTGACTATGCGTCAGGCGTTCGCCCTCTCGGACGGTATACTCAAGACGGGCGTAATGTCGATAGCCGATATAATTTTGAGAAACGGCGTGGTAAACGTTGACTTTGCTGACGTTACTTCCATACTGAAAGACGCAGGCTATGCTCATATCGCTATCGGTCACGGTCAGGGCAAGGATAAGGCTCAGGAGGCCGCAAAGCAGGTCATCTCCAGCCCGCTGCTCGAAACCTCTATCAACGGCGCAAAGAGACTGCTTATCAATATCGTTATGTCAGATGATATCATCACCGACGATGTTGACGAACTTACCAATATCATAACCAACGCCGTAGACCCCGAGGCTACCATTATCTTCGGTACGGACTACAAGGAGGACTCGACAGACGAGATATTTATCACCGTTATTGCGGCAGATTTCAGCAACGTGCAAATGCCCGCTGATAATGAGGCTCCTATCGCACCAGCCGCTAAGCCCGAGACTACTACGGCCAGCGCAGCTTCAAAGCCTGCCGATAACCCCAATTACTATGATGATATCTTCAATATCTTCAATAAAAAGTGATTTGTGGTAAGTAGACCGCTGTGTGTGGTCAAATGTGATCAAGATCAAAGCTCCCGAAAGAGATTTCTTCTTTCGGGAGCTTCTTAGTTTGCTGTTATAGATCACAGTTCTTTTTACTATACTTACTTTGCTATTGGGGGAGACCCTTTTGGAAAAGGGTCTTCCCCAATAGCCCCCTCACTAAAACTCATATATTTTTTTGGCGAGGGGTAATTGTCCTGTTTAGAATATGCAGAATATATAAATTTATCGCTAATTTATAAAAAGAAATTACCCCTCGCCAAAAAACAATATAAAAGTCTTTGGAAAGGGGTATGGGGAATAACCTTTCTTCAGAAAGGTTTTCC
>CANRNT010000037.1 GCA_947631995.1 uncultured Clostridia bacterium
GTCTTTGGAAAGGGGTATGGGGAAAAGCCTTTCTTCAGAAAGGTTTTCCCCAAAAGAAAAACAGGTACGGTAGATAAATTCCGCTTTAAGGCAGCAGGTTTTACACATTACAAACAATTGTACTACTTCTTGAAATGAAAGTCAAGGTTATCGGGTTACGATGTTTTTGGTCGCTGTGCAGGAGGCGAGGTAATAGGTTGAGCGGCGCGCAGGGCGGCGGAAAAATTGTTGAGAAAATATAAAAAGGGTATTGACAAATCAAAAAAATCGTTTATAATATATTTATAGACTTTATTGCGGAATGCAAATTCCGCGCATACTTCAAATGCGATGAAGGGAAGAAAAGCTTTAGCTTGTTTTGCAGAGAGCTGCCGTTTGGTGAAAGGCAGTATTCGGGTTGAAGCCATAGCTCGTCCCAGAGCAGTCGGCTGAAAGCGTGCGTAAGCGCGAGGTAAGCTTGAACGGGTACTCCCGTTACAGAGATATGCGTTGTTGCGACGCTGATGAGAGGGTATATTTTATATGCCAAGAAGAGTGGTACCACGGAGCGGTGAGGCTTCGTCTCTTCCATGCCTGCGCATGGGAGTTTTTTTATACCCATTCGCAAGAAAAACGAGGAGGTATTATCCAATGAAAAATGTAGAAAAGTATTCAAAGCAGTTTTTTGAAACGCCCGTTCCCTGTATGAAATGGGCGGAGAAAAAGAGTATCGACAAACCGCCCGTGTGGTGCAGCGTTGACCTTAGGGACGGCAATCAGGCGCTCATAACTCCTATGGACTTGGGCGAAAAGCTGGAGTTTTTCAGAAAGCTGGTGGAGATAGGCTTTAAGGAGATAGAAATAGGCTTTCCTGCCGCGTCGGATACGGAATATGAGTTTTGCCGAACGCTCATAGAGCAGCAGCTTATCCCCGATGATGTGACCATTCAGGTGCTTACGCAGTCAAGAGAGCATATAATCGCCAAAACCTTTGAAGCGATAAAGGGCTGTAAAAATGCCATAGTCCACCTCTATAACTCCACCTCGCTCGCACAGAGAGAGCAGGTGTTCCGCAAGAGCAAGGAGGAAATAATCGAGATAGCCGTGTCGGGGGCGAAGCTTTGCGAAGAATACCGTAAAAATGCCGACGGCAATATCAGATTTGAGTATTCGCCCGAAAGCTTTACCGGTACTGAGCCGGAGTTCTCGCTGGAGATATGCAACGCCGTGCTCGACGTGTGGAAGCCGTCGCCGGATAATAAGGTCATTATAAATCTGCCCGTTACCGTGCAGCTCTCAATGCCTCACGTCTATGCGGAACAGGTCGAGTATATGTGCGAAAATCTCAAGTACAGGGAAAACGTGATAGTTTCTCTTCACCCGCATAACGATAGGGGCTGCGCCGTTGCGGATACGGAAATGGGTCTGCTCGCAGGCGCGGAAAGAGTTGAGGGAACGCTTTTCGGTAACGGAGAGCGAACGGGAAACGTTGATATAATAACGCTCGCTCTGAATATGTATTCTCAGGGAATAGACCCCCTGCTCGACTTCAGCGATATACCCGCTATAACCGAAGTGTATACCCGCGTTACGGGAATGGTTGTCAACGAACGCTCACCCTACAGCGGAAAGCTTGTCTTTGCCGCGTTCAGCGGTTCACATCAGGACGCTATAGCAAAGGGTATGAAGTGGCGTGAAGAGAAAAATACCGAGCATTGGACAGTGCCGTATCTTCCTATTGACCCTACGGATATAGGCAGAGAATATGAAGCGGACGTAATAAGGATAAACAGCCAGTCGGGCAAGGGCGGAATAGGATATATCCTCGAAACGCGCTTCGGCTACGATTTGCCTAAGAAGATGAGAGAGAGCGTGGGATACCTGATAAAAGGCGTGTCCGACCGCGAGCATAGAGAGCTGCTCCCGCAGGAGGTATTTGAGATATTTAAGGATAAGTATATAGATAAAACGTCTCCTCTCTGCGTGAATAAGGCGCATTATGTGCAGTGCGACGGCATAGAAGCTACGGTCGGTCTTACATATAAAGGCGTTGAAGCCTCCGCTACCAATAACGGAAACGGACGTCTTGACGCGGTCAGCAACGCCATACGCTCGTATACGGGCATAGATTACAGCATAAGAACCTATACCGAGCACGCTCTGGCAGTAGGCTCTGATTCAAAGGCTGTATCGTATGTTGAGATAGTAGATAAGAACGGCGGCAGCTATTGGGGTATGGGAACGGATAATGATATCGTTACATCGTCAATAAAAGCTCTGGTGAGCGCCGTAAATAATATGATATCATAAGCAGGCATAAAAATGCACAATAACGGCCGAAGAAAATGCGGCGTATGTATAAAATAAATAAAAATAGTCATAGCTGTATTGATTTTAGCCGTGCAATGTGGTACAATATCGGTAACAGCGTCAGAGCATACTATGTAAGAAATATATAAACACAGAAAAGGAAAGTTCAAAATGAAGATAACAGGAGCAAAGATAGTTGTCGAAACGCTTATCGAGCAGGGCTGCGATACGGTTTTCGGATACCCCGGAGGACAGGTCATAGATCTGTTTGACGAGCTTTTCCTGAACCGTGACCGCATAAAACATATACTTACCGCGCACGAGCAGGGAGCGGCTCACGCAGCAGACGGTTATGCAAGAGCAACGGGAAAGGTGGGCGTCGTTATCGCGACTTCGGGTCCGGGCGCTACAAATCTTGTTACAGGCATAGCAACGGCGTATCTGGATTCCGTGCCTATGGTGGCGGTTACGGGAAACGTGCCTTGCAGCCTTATAGGAAGAGACAGCTTTCAGGAAGTTGATATAGTAGGCATAACAATGCCTGTCACCAAGCATAATTTCATAGTCAAGAATGTGGCGGAGCTTGCCGATACCATACGTGAAGCTTTCAGGATAGCAAGATCGGGCAGACCGGGTCCCGTGCTTGTTGATATACCAAAGGACGTTCAGACAGCGCTTGCGGAGTTTTCTCCGCAGAAAAAGCCCGTAACGCCGTATCCGTCCGTCCTTGCAGACGAGGATAAGCTGAGAAAAGCGGCTGAGCTCATAAATAAGAGCGAGCGTCCTTACATATACTTCGGGGGCGGTCTTATATCGGGAAAAGCGCATGAGGAGCTTATCGCGCTTGCCGACAAGATAGACGCGCCGATCGGCTGTTCGCTTATGGGTATCTCTGCCGTGCCGTCGGATCACCCAAGATTTCTGGGTATGCAGGGAATGCACGGTCATTATGCTTCCTCGATAGCTGAAGATGAGAGCGATCTCGTTATCGCGCTCGGTGCGCGTTTCAGCGACAGGGCAACGGGCAACAAAAAAAGATTTGCAAAGAATTTCAATATAATCCATATAGATATCGACTGCGCCGAGCTGCAAAAAAATATTCCCGCCGCTTTGGCTGTTCAGGGGGATATCAAGGACGCTATCGGCAGACTTATCGGTATGGTGAACAAAAAGAAGCTCCCTGACTGGGCAAAGAGGATAACACAGCTCAGAGAGGAAGAGAAAAACCGTACCGAGCGCGCGCTCGCGCAATGCAGCGGCAGCGGCCCGACGCTAAGCCCTTACGATATAGTCGATATCATAAGCAGGCACGCCGACGGCGATACAGTTGTCGTTACAGATGTTGGACAGCACCAGATGTGGACTGCTCAAAGATATCCGTTTTGTAAGCCGAGAACGTTTTTGACCAGCGGCGGTCTGGGTACTATGGGCTATGGTATGGGCGCTGCGATAGGCGCGTCCGCGGCAGGCAAAAAGGCTGTTTTGTTCACGGGCGACGGAAGCTTCGGAATGGACCTCAACGAGCTTGCTACCGCGGTATCTCAGAACGCGCCGCTCGTTATCGTCATAATGAATAACGGAGTTCTCGGAATGGTGCGCCAATGGCAAACGCTGTTCTTTGACAAGCATTATTCCAATACGACGCTTGACCGCAAAACGGATTTCGTAAAGCTTGCGGAAGCGTTCGGCGCAAAGGGCGAAAGATGTGTTACAGATGATGAGCTTGAAAGAGCCGCCGAAAGAGCGTTCGCGGCGAACGAACCGTATCTTATTGACTGTATCGTTGACTGCGATGAGTTCGTTCTGCCTATGCTGCCGCCGGGAGGCTCTGTGGACGATATAATAACCGAGATAAAGTGAGGTAGACGTAATGCAGTATGTAATAGGAGTTATAGTATCCAATATCTCAGGTGTGCTTTCGAGAGTATCGGGTATGTTCACAAGACGCGGCTTCAATATAGACAGCCTGACCGTCGGAGAAACGGAAAACAGCGGATATTCCCGTATAACGATAGCCTTTAACGGCGACGAGGATATAAGAGACAGGATACTCAGTCAGCTTCAAAAGCTGCACGATGTAAAGGAGGTCGAGGTGCTCGACCGCAAGGATACCGTGATACGCGAGCTTTTGCTGATAAAGGTAAGGAACAATGCGGAAACCCGTCAGGATATAATGACGGCAGTTGAGATATTCCGCTCAAAGATAGTAGACTATTCACCAAGCTCGCTCACCTGTGAGCTTACGGGCGAGACGTCAAAGGTGGACGCGTTCATAGAGCTTGTAAAGCCGTATGGCATAATGGAGATGTGCAGAACAGGCCTTGTAGCTATCGAGCGCGGCGAGAATTGTCTCAAAACGGTAAAGTAACGCTTATTGCCCTTGCAATGCAACAACTGCAAGAGAATAATATAAAATCAATATAAAGGAGTTAATCAGAAATGGAAAATGCAAAGGTATTCTATGAGCAGGACTGTGACCTTTCTCTTCTCTACGGAAAGACGATAGCAGTCATAGGCTACGGCAGCCAGGGTCACGCACACGCGCTGAACGCAAAAGAGTCTCTCGGCGATAAGGGAAGAGTTATTATCGGACTTTATGAGGGCTCCAGATCGTGGGATAAGGCTGTAAAGCAGGGCTTTGAAGTGTTTACGGCAGCCGAAGCGGCCAAGCAGGCGGATATCATTATGATACTGATAAACGACGAAAAGCAGGCGGCAATGTATAAAAAGGATATAGAGCCGAACCTCGAGGCGGGAAATATGCTTATGTTCGCTCACGGCTTCAATATCCACTTTGGCTGTATAGTTCCCCCTAAGGACGTTGATGTTACAATGATAGCGCCCAAGGGACCCGGACATACCGTAAGAAGCGAGTATCAGGCAGGCAAGGGAGTACCGTGCCTTGTTGCCGTTTATCAGGACGCTACCGGCAAGGCTAAGGATATGGCTCTCGCTTACGGTCTCGCTATCGGCGGCGCACGCGCGGGAGTTCTGGAAACTACGTTCAGAACTGAAACGGAGACCGACCTCTTCGGTGAGCAGGCTGTTCTTTGCGGAGGAGTTTGCGCTCTTATGCAGGCAGGCTTTGAAACGCTCGTTGAGGCAGGTTATGACCCGAGAAACGCGTATTTTGAGTGTATCCATGAGATGAAGCTCATAGTTGACCTCATCTATCAGAGCGGATTTGCAGGAATGAGATATTCTATCTCAAATACCGCTGAATACGGCGATTATACATCAGGTCCTAAGGTAATAACGGAGGACACCAAGAAAGCCATGAAGCAGATACTCAAGAATATACAGGACGGTACATTCGCTAAGGACTTCCTGCTCGATATGTCAGACGCGGGCGGACAGGTACACTTCAAGGCTATGAGAAAGCTCGCCTCGGAGCACCCCGCCGAAAAGGTAGGAGCGGAGATAAGAAAGCTTTATAGCTGGAGCGACGAGGATAAGCTCATAAATAACTGATACTTATGTGCGCGGCGGGATATGATGATATATTTCGCCGTGCCGCACAATATATCGGAAAGCTTTAAAAGTTAAGTATAAAATATTTGGGGCAGTATCGGAAAGCCGCCGCGCGACCTGCGGCGGTATGTATGCCCCGAGGAGGCAAGGGTTATGGCAAATTATTTCTGCGAGGGCGTCGAAAAGGCATCGCAGCGCTCCCTTTTCAATGCTCTCGGTTTTACCAAAGATGAAATGAAAAGACCGCTCGTCGGTATAGTATCGTCGTATAACGAGATAGTTCCGGGGCATATGAATATAGATAAAATAGTCGAAGCGGTAAAGATAGGTGTCGCAATGGGAGGAGGCACACCTGTTGTGTTCCCTGCGATAGCCGTTTGCGACGGCATAGCTATGGGTCATACGGGTATGAAGTATTCGCTCGTCACCCGTGACCTTATAGCCGACAGTACCGAATGTATGGCGCTCGCTCATCACTTTGACGCGCTCGTTATGGTGCCTAACTGCGACAAGAACGTTCCAGGACTGCTTATGGCGGCGGCAAGGATAAATGTGCCGACTGTATTTGTAAGCGGAGGACCTATGCTCGCAGGACACGTCAAGGGAAAAAAGACAAGCCTTTCTTCTATGTTCGAGGCGGTCGGCGCTTATACGGCGGGAAAAATGACAGCCGAGGACGTAGAGGAGTTTGAGGAGCACGCCTGCCCTACCTGCGGCTCGTGTTCGGGTATGTATACCGCAAATTCCATGAACTGCCTTACCGAGGTGCTTGGCATGGGACTGAGAGGAAACGGAACTATCCCTGCCGTTTATTCCGATAGGATAAAGCTTGCCAAAATGGCAGGTATGCAGGTAATGGAGCTTTACAGAAAGAATATCCGTCCTTTGGATATCATGACCGAGAAGGCTTTCTATAATGCGCTTACTGCCGATATGGCTCTTGGCTGTTCTACTAACAGTATGCTTCATCTTCCCGCTATCGCGAATGAGTGCGGCGTGGATATAAACCTCGATATCGCAAACGAGATAAGCGCAAAAACGCCTAACCTCTGCCACCTTGCGCCCGCAGGCCCTACATATATGGAGGACCTCAACGAGGCAGGCGGAGTTTATGCCGTTCTGAACGAGCTTTCCAAAAAGGGACTTATAAATACTGATTGTATGACCTGCACGGGCAAGACGCTCGGGGAAAATATAGCAGGCTGTGTCAATAAGGATACCAGCATTATCAGACCGATAGACGACCCTTACAGCGAAACTGGCGGTATAGCCGTTCTGCGCGGCAATCTTGCGCCCAACAGGTGCGTTGTTAAAAGGAGCGCTGTCGCACCCGAAATGCTTGTCCACAAAGGCCCTGCCAGAGTGTTCGACAGCGAAGAGGAAGCGATAAAGGTCATCTATGAGGGCGGTATAAAGGCGGGCGACGTAGTTGTTATCCGCTATGAAGGCCCTGCGGGAGGCCCCGGCATGAGAGAAATGCTTTCGCCTACTTCCGCCATAGCGGGCGCTGGCCTTGATAAGGACGTCGCGCTCATAACCGACGGACGCTTTTCAGGCGCGACAAGAGGAGCCGCGATAGGTCATGTTTCCCCTGAAGCCGTGAACGGAGGCACTATCGCTTATGTAAAGGACGGCGATATCATTTCGATAGATATACCGAATTATTCGATAACTCTTGAGGTGTCCGACGAGGAGCTTGAACAGCGCAGAAAGACTATGCCCATAAAGAAAAAGGAGAATATCTCAGGCTACCTGAAACGCTATGCGGCTATGGTATCGTCTGCGGATAAGGGCGCTATAATCAACAAAAGATAGCGCGTGGGAGGTTTACGCGTTAGCCGACTGTGCGGCGCTTTACGGCAATAATTATGTAATTTAAAAAGGAGACTTTATAATGGGTATGACTATGACGCAAAAGATACTTGCTTCACATTCGGGGCAGGAGAGCGTAAAAGCAGGACAGCTTATCCTTGCCGATCTCGATCTGGTTCTGGGAAACGATATAACATCTCCCGTAGCCGTTAACGAGTTTGCAAAGATAGGCGCGGATAAGGTCTTTGATAAGGAAAAGATAACTTTGGTAATGGATCACTTTGTGCCTAATAAGGATATTAAAGCTGCACAGCAATGCAAGGTGTGCCGAGACTTTTGTTCGCAGCAGGATATCTCTCATTTTTACGATGTCGGTGAAATGGGTATAGAGCACGCGCTGCTGCCCGAAAAAGGTCTTGTAACGGCAGGGAATGTCGTTATCGGCGCGGATTCGCATACCTGTACTTACGGCGCGTTGGGCGCGTTTTCAACGGGCGTCGGTTCTACCGATATGGCAGTCGGAATGGCGATAGGCAAGGCGTGGTTCAAAGTGCCGTCCGCAATAAAGATAAACCTTGTCGGAGGTCTGAGAAAGTATGTTTCGGGCAAGGACGTTATACTGCATATCATAGGTAAAATAGGTGTTGACGGCGCACTTTACCGATCAATGGAGTTTACGGGCGAGGGTCTGGTTTCGCTTTCGGTCAGCGACCGTTTGTGTATCGCGAATATGGCGATAGAAGCAGGCGCGAAGAACGGTATTTTTGAGGTGGACGATAAAACGCTTGCCTATCTTAAAGAACACGGAGCAGCTAAGCCGACGGTGTTCAGAGCGGACGATGACGCAGAGTATGACGAGGTCATAGATATAGACCTTTCCGCAATAGAGCCGACGGTGTCGTTCCCTCATCTTCCCGAAAACGCAAAAACATTTTCAGAGTTCGGCGATGTGAAGATAGATCAGGTGGTCATTGGCTCGTGTACGAACGGCAGACTTGAGGATCTTGAAGCGGCAGCTGAGATAATGAAAGGCAAAAAATGCGCAAAGGGCGTAAGGGTGATAATAATTCCCGCAACACAGAGCATATATCTTGCGGCTATGGAAAAGGGTCTGCTGAAGATATTTATAGAAAGCGGAGCGGTGGTATCAACGCCGACCTGCGGACCTTGCCTCGGCGGATATATGGGTATCCTTGCCGACGGAGAACGCGCCGTGGCGACTACTAACCGCAACTTTGTCGGCAGAATGGGTCACCCCGGCTCTGAGGTGTACCTTGCAAGCCCCACCGTTGCGGCCGCAAGCGCGATAACAGGAAAAATAACCAGTCCTTGGGAGGTAATGAAGCAATGACGTATACGGGAAATGTCATAAAATATGGGGATAACGTAGATACGGACGTTATCATACCCGCGCGGTATCTGAATACCGCAGACCATGCCGAGCTCGCGTCTCACTGTATGGAGGATCTTGACGCAACATTTGTCAAGCGCGTGCAGAAGGGCGATATAATAACGGCTGGTCTGAATTTCGGCTGCGGCTCTTCCAGAGAACACGCGCCTATCGCTATCAAGGCCAGCGGAGTATCGCTAGTTATAGCAAAGAGCTTTGCAAGGATATTTTACAGAAACGCGATAAATATCGGACTTGCGATAGTAGAGTGTCCCGAAGCTACCGACGAGATAAAAGAGGGCGACAGGGTAGAAGCCGACCTCGATAACGGCATTATCCGCGACCTTACAACGGGCAGGGAATACAAGACAACTCCGTTCCCCGAGTTCATACAGAAGATGATAGAGAACGGCGGTCTGGTAAACTCCGTCGCGAACGGTACTATATCATAACGTAAAACATTTTTTGAAAAGGTGATCTGAATGAAGTATAATATAGCTCTTCTTAAGGGCGACGGCATTGGCCCCGAGATAGTTGACAGCGCGGTCGCGGTAATGAAAAAGACCGCCGAAAAGTTCGGGCATAGCTTTGTTTTTACGGAGTATCCCATAGGCGGATATGCAATAGACAACTGCGGCGAGCCGCTGCCAAAGGATACTGTGGAGGGTTGTCTTGCAAGCGACAGCGTGCTGTTGGGAGCTGTTGGAGGGCCTAAGTGGGATGAGCTTTCCGGAGATATGCGCCCCGAAAAAGCCCTGCTCGGTATACGCGCGGCGCTCGGCCTGTATACAAATCTGCGTCCTGCTAAGCTATATCCTGCCCTGAAAGACGCTTCACCGCTGCGCAGCGATATAGTTTCACAAGGCTTTGATATTATGATAGTGCGTGAGCTTACTGGAGGTATATACTTCGGTGAGCGTGGATACAGACAGGGAAAATACGGCGAGGAAGCTTTCGATACCGAAGCTTACAGCGTTATGGAGATAGAAAGAATAGGCAGAGCCGCTTTTGACGCGGCGATGAAGAGAAGCAAAAGGGTCGCAAGTATAGATAAGGCGAACGTTCTTGAAACATCGCGCCTTTGGAGAAAGACTATGCACGCCCTTGCCGCAGAGTATCCTGAGGTAGAGTACAGAGACGTGCTGGTCGATAATGCGGCAATGCAGCTCGTCAGAGATCCCAAGCAGTTCGACGTCATCGTTACGTCTAATATGTTCGGAGATATACTTTCCGACGAAGCTTCGCAGATAACAGGTTCAATAGGTATGCTCGCGTCGGCTTCGCTCGGTGACGGAAAACGCGGAATGTATGAACCGATACACGGCTCTGCTCCCGATATAGCGGGTCAGGATAAGGCAAATCCTATCGCTACGATACTTTCCGCGGCAATGATGCTCAGATATTCGTTTGGACTGTCCGCAGAGGCCGACTGCATAGAAAAAGCGGTAGACAGCGTTCTTGAAAACGGCTGGCGTACCGCAGACATTATGGGCAGCGCGGAGGGTGATCCTCTGGGCTGCACGCAAATGACCGAAAAGGTGTTAGAGGCGTTATAATAAATGAACAAAAGATCATTAAGCTGCAAGCTGCGCTCGATAGCGGTTTTCCGCAATGTAGTGCAGGATATGGCAATAAGCGAGCTGTGCAGGCTGATGTCCGATAAGGACGAGGACTTCATAAGCGACTACGGAAGATTTATTTCGGCGCTGTATGCCGAAAATGTCGATCTCAGTAAATATATCCTTAAAAGGGTGCTCGAGGACGAGAATTTCTATATCAGGGGAAAGGCTTCCGGCAAAGAATTCGATCCGCTCGTTGAGGAAGCTGTCGAGAATGAGCTGAAGATATTTCAGGAGCTTTCACAGGTAACTCAGCAGGAAATGATATCCGATATCGGGTACGACGGCTCTCTGCCTAAGTGGAGGATCTCCGATGTGGATATCGTAAAGGAATACAAGGAGCGTATAGAAAATATCGGCCGCTACGGCTTTGGAAAATATGCCGCGTATACTATGTTCAGACTGGAGGGGAAGGAGATAATACCTATCGAGTTCCCCGACAAGCAAAGACTGGACGAGCTTTACAGCTACGAAAAGGAACGCGCGGCAGTCGTTGAAAATACCGTTGCCCTTATCGAGGGCAGACCCGCGCAGAACGCTTTACTTTACGGCGACGCGGGAACGGGAAAGTCATCAACCGTAAAGGCAGTCGTCAATGAGTTTGCCGATCGTGGGCTCCGCCTTATCGAGATGACCAAAGAGCAGTTGAGCGATATCCCGCTGATATTAAAGGAAATAAGCGAAGTTCCGCTGAAATTCCTGATATTTATAGATGACCTGAGCTTTACGTCAGGCGAGGATCGTTTCGGCGCGCTCAAAGCAGTACTGGAGGGTTCTGCTTCGGCAAAGGCGGCTAATACCGTTATCTATGCGACGAGCAACCGCCGTCATTTGGTACGGGAAAGCTTTGCCGACCGCGAGGGAGACGACGTACACCGCAACGATACCATGCAGGAGCTTTTGTCGCTTTCCGCAAGGTTCGGACTGCGCGTCAACTTTATGCGACCCGATAAAAAGCAGTATATCGAGATAGCCAAAAGAATAGTGCAAAGCTGCGGTATAAACATTCCCGACGAACAGCTCGCTCTCGAAGCGGAAGCGTTCGCAATGCAGGGCAACGGCCGCTCTCCGAGAACGGCAAAGCAGTTTGCCTATCAGTTGGTAAACAAGTACAATATGTAAATAAAAAAGCGGTCACTTATGTGACCGTTTTTATTATGCTGTCACAGAGCCGTCAAAGCTCTATGCTCTCCAGCCATTCTTTGACCGTTGCGGGGCTGTCCGATGGCTTGAAAAGTTTAGATGATACTACTTCGCCGCCGACAAAAAGGGGCGATATTTTTTCTGCTGTCTTAGCTATGTCGCTGCCGCCCGATGTCGCAAACAGCGCGACTTTCTTACCCGACCAGTCGTACTGCTTTATGAACGTGGCGACCACATTCGGCGCGGTGTAGTACCAGATCGGAAAACCGATGAACACGGTGTCGTATTCGTCAAAGTTTTCTATCTCGCCCGCAACGGGTACGTCCTTTTTGCCAAGCTTTTCTTTGTTGCAGCGCGAGAGCGGATTTTTCCAGTTTATGTCCGCCAATGTGTACGGCTCTGACGGCGCTATCTCAAAAAGCTCTGCGCCTGCCTGCTTTGCAACGCTTTTTGCCACCTTTGCCGTGTGACCCTCAGCCGAAAAATATGCTACAAGTTTCTTTCCCATTGTCATTGCCTCCTTAAAATAATATCTGATAATATTATACACCAATAAATATTTATGTCAAGAAGTGCGCACTTTTTGTTAAACGCATTTTGCATAGTTTATAGAATATTCACACTATGTTCATATTATTGCAAAGAATTGTATTTGTATATATGCTATACTGTATATGTTGCAACATATACAGTATATACGAGGTGTACACTATGACTATCATTATCAAAAACAAGTCTGACGAGCCTATATACAGTCAGATAAAATCGCAGATACGCGAGCAGCTTACCAACGGCTCTATCGCAGAGGGCGAGCAGCTTCCCTCGGTGCGCCAGCTTGCGAAAGACCTGCGCATAAGCGTTATAACCACCGCAAAAGCGTATACCGAGCTTGCTGACGAGGGATACATTGTTTCGGTGCAGGGCAAGGGGTATTTTGCGGCTGAGCAGGGGAATGAACTGCTGCGCGAGCGTATGCTTTGCGAAATGGAAAACGCTCTTGAAAAAGCCGCCGATAACGGTCGGAAGGCAGGCCTTTCCGATGACGAGATAATGGCGGCGCTGAAAAGTATAATGGAGGAAAGTTATGGAAAATGTGCTGGAGATAAATGACCTTTGCAAACGCTACAAAGGCTTTGAACTGAAAAACGTCAGCTTCACCCTGCCAAAGGGGTATATAATGGGGTTCGTCGGTCAGAACGGAAGCGGAAAAACTACAACTATTCGCTCTATTTTGAACATGGCGAACATCAATAGCGGCGAAATAAAAGTGCTGGGGCTTGACAGCGTAAAAGACGAAATACAGATAAAACAGCGCACGGGCGTTGTGCTTGACAGCCTTTATTTTGCAGAGCATTTGTATATTTCCGAGATAGACAAAATGCTCAGACATTTTTATGAAAGCTGGAACAGCGAAAAATTTTACACACTTGCAAAGCGTTTCTCACTACCCGTTAAAAAGAAAGTCGGCAGCTTTTCAAAGGGCATGAAGATGAAACTGATGATTGCCTGCGCACTCTCGCGCGATACGCAGTTTCTTATCTTGGACGAGCCGACAAGCGGTCTTGACCCCGTTGCGAGAGATGAACTTCTGGGTATTCTTTCGGACTACATCGAGGACGGCGAGCGCAGTATACTTTTTTCAACGCACATCACCGCCGACGTTGAGCATATAGCCGATTATGTAACGGTGTTGCAGGGCGGCAAGGTGTGGTTCACGGGCACAAAAGACGAACTGGCGGAAAAGTACATAATAATAAAAGGCGAAAGATCGGCAGTTTCAGAGGCTATCAAAAAGTATTCGATAGGTCTCAGAACGCGTGCCACGGGCTTTGAGGCAATGCTGGATTCTGCTTATAAAAACGAACTTCCACAGGGTGTTGAGTACGAAAAAGCGGACTTTGACGAAATACTTGTATACATTTCGAGAGAGGATAAAAAGGGTGATAACGATGAAAGAGATAATTGATCTTATGCGGCTCGACTTTATCTGCATGAAAAGAAAAACGCTGCTGCCGCTGGTGCTCGCGCTGATATGCGCCGCAGCCACAGGTATATTTATGCACCCGGTATTTATGATGATGATACTGGTGTTTTCATGGCTGCCGATCGAGGCGCTGTTCAGCATTACCGCCAAAGGCAATATGGACAAGCTTTACGGTATGCTGCCCGTACGCAGAGGGCGTTTAGTGTGGGCAAGGTTTTTGCTCTCGGCGATAATTATAGCTCTGGCAACAGCGTTTGTTATCGCGGTGGCGTGGCTTGCCTTTAAGCTGAATTTGTTTTACGACAAGGAGCTTATCCTTGAATCGGAGGGCATGGGAACGTTTGAAGGCTCGGTCATGATGGCTTCGGTGATCTTTGATCTCAGCTGCCTGTTCTGCGCTTGGGAGCTGACGACGATATTCGTGCTGGGCATGGAAAGGGAGTTTATCGGCATAGTGACGGGCTTGCTACTGATGTTCGTCGCCACGGTAGTTTTTGTGGAAATGAACATCGATATGCAATCAATGCTGACCAAGTTTGCCACCGGCATGGGAAAGCTGTATATGAAGTCGGTGTATTATGTAGTAGTCTTCGGCGTAGGACTGGCAATAATGGCTGCCTTCGCGGCGATTTCCTACTTCGCCACCCGCCGCCGGGAGATATAATGCTCAACAGATCGGAATTTTGTTTACTATATCTGCTCTGCTATTGGGGGAGACCCTTTTGGAAAAGGGTCTTCCCCCAAGCCCCCT
>CANRNT010000038.1 GCA_947631995.1 uncultured Clostridia bacterium
CAATATAAAAGTCTTTGGAAAGGGGTATGGGGAAAAGCCTTTCTTCAGAAAGGTTTTCCCCAAAAGAAAAACAGGCAAAGTAGATAAATCCCGATTTATCATCTATGTATGAATATACATTATATCGTTGCATAAAATTGTGATGATTTGCGTGATGAGGAATATTTTATGTGCTGATTATGTATAATTAGCTGAAAATATGTATAAATGCTTGCATATCGGGCGGAAATGATGTATAATCATAATAACATATTATCAATTGTTGAAAAGAGGTATTTGCTATGGCAAAAGAGATCAAAAAGGTAGTTCTGGCTTATTCGGGGGGACTTGACACGTCCATCATAATCCCGTGGCTGAAAGAGAATTACAACAACTGCGAGGTAATTGCGGTTTCGGGAAACGTAGGTCAGGGAACTGAGCTTGACGGTCTGGAGGAAAAGGCTCTCAAAACGGGCGCGTCAAAGCTGTATATCGAGGATCTGACCGAGGAGTTTATCACCGATTATGTGTTCCCGACCGTTCAGGCAGGCGCTATCTATGAGAACAGATATATGCTCGGTACTTCGTTTGCAAGACCGATAATCGCAAAGAGAATAGCGGAAATAGCTCTGAAAGAGGGCGCTGACGCTATCTGCCACGGCTGCACTGGCAAGGGCAACGATCAGGTGCGTTTTGAGCTGGCTATAAAGGCTTTCGCGCCCGATATGCAGATAATCGCGCCGTGGAGGATATGGGATCTGAAATCGAGAGATGAGGAGATAGACTACGCCGAGGCGCATAACATACCTCTTAAAATAAACAGGGAGACCAACTATTCAAAGGATAAGAACATTTGGCACCTTTCGCACGAGGGTCTTGACCTTGAAGATCCTGCGAACGAGCCGCAGTATGAAAAAGAAGGCTTCCTTGAAATGGGCGTGTCGCCGCTGCAAGCTCCCGACAAGCCTACTTATGTTACCATACACTTTGAAAAGGGCGTGCCTACCGCTATTGACGGCGTGCAGATGAACGGCACGGGAATTGTAAGCACCCTCAATAAGCTCGGCGGTGAAAACGGTATAGGTCTTGCAGACCTCGTTGAGAACAGACTTGTCGGAATGAAGTCAAGGGGCGTTTATGAAACGCCGGGCGGAGCGATACTCTACCACGCGCACGAGGTACTGGAGACTATAACTCTTGATAAAGAGACCGCGAGGGTAAAGCAGTACCTTTCGATAAAATTTGCCGATATAGTTTATAACGGTCAGTGGTATACGCCGCTGAGAGAGGCGATGTCGGCATTCGTTACCGAAACGCAGAAGACCGTTACAGGCGACGTAAGACTGAAGCTTTATAAGGGCAACATAATAAACGCGGGCGTTACTTCGCCGTATACGCTCTATGACGAGCAGGTGGCTACCTTTTCGGCAGATGAAGTATACGACCAGAAGGACAGCGCAGGATTTATCAATCTGTTCGGTCTGCCTATAAAGGTAAGGGCAAAGCTTGAACAGCAGAGAAAAAATAAGTAATACGGACAATACGCGGAAAATATTTGTTTTGTAAGGAGGAAACTACAATGGTCGACAACATAAAGTATGAGCACGAACTGGACAAAAAGGTGGCTATATCATACGACAGCCTGCCTAACTCTTCGTTTGAGGACGTAAACCTCGGAGATACCAAATTCAGCAACGTAAACCTTAAAGGCGCAGTTTTTGACGACGTTAATATGGAGGACGTAAAGCTCAACAATATCAATATGAGCGGCGCCGACCTCACGGACATCTATATGGCAAACACGAGATTTCTCGGCGTCAATATGACGGGTACGAGATTTGGGTGCAGCGTTATGAATAACGTTGAGTTCAAAAATCCCGTAATGAGAGGCGCAACGTTCGCTTACTGCGACCTTACCAACGTTGAGATAAACGACTGTATTATCGACGGTCTGAAGATCAACGGCATAGACATCTCAAAGCTCATAGAGCAACATCTTAAAGAGACGCAGGAGCAGTAAGATACGACCTTTGGGGAAATTATCACGGGGCAGAGCGGGGCTTATCGCTTCCGCTTTGCCCGTAAGTTATTTTATGAAAAAATCAGTTGTAACGGATAGAACGGAGAAAAGCTATGGCAGATATGATGTGGGCAGGCAGGTTTTCAAAGCAGGTAGACGACAGGGTCAATGATTTCAACTCGTCGGTTTCTTTCGACGCGAGAATGTACAGGCAGGATATTCAGGGCTCTGTCGCTCATGCGACAATGCTCGGTGAGTGCGGCATAATCGACATAGAGGAGAGCCTTGCTATAGTTGAGGGGCTGAAAGGCATACTCGCGGATATTGACAGCGGAAAGCTTCATATAGACCCGAATGCCGAAGATATCCATATGTTCGTTGAGGCGGAGCTTACAAAACGTCTTGGAGATACCGGCAAAAGACTGCATACCGCGCGCAGCCGAAACGATCAGGTAGCGCTTGATATAAGAATGTATCTGCGTGATGAGATAACGCAGATTATATCGTATATCGAGCAGCTTATAAATACCGTTATAAAGCTCGCGGAGGATAACCTGACCACTATCATGCCCGGCTATACGCATATGCAAAGGGCTCAGCCGATAACTTTTGCACACCATGTAATGGCGTATGCGCAAATGCTCCTGCGCGACAAGGGCAGACTGGAGGATACATACAAACGCATGAATGTCCTGCCGCTGGGCAGCTGTGCGTTGGCTTCTACCACCTATCCCATAAACAGAGACAGAGTGTGCGAGCTTCTCGGCTTTGACGAGGTATCGCAAAATTCGCTCGACGGCGTTTCGGACAGGGATTTCTGTATAGAGCTTGCAAGCGCGCTTTCAATACTGATGTTGCACCTTTCGCGCTTTTCGGAGGAAATAATTCTGTGGTGCTCATGGGAGTTTAAATTCATAGAGCTTGACGACGCCTTTGCAACAGGCTCTTCGATAATGCCGCAGAAGAAAAACCCAGATGTTACGGAGCTTATAAGAGGCAAAACAGCGCGTGTTTACGGCGACCTGAACACGCTTCTTACGATGATGAAAGGTACTCCGCTTGCATACAACAAGGATATGCAGGAGGATAAGCCTGCGATATTCGACGCTATTGATACCGTAAAGCTGTGCCTTAAAACATTTATACCTATGCTGGATACCATGAAAGTTATCCCCGAAAATATGAGAAACGCCGCGGCGAGGGGCTTTATAAACGCTACCGACTGCGCCGACTATCTTGTGAAAAAGGGTATGCCTTTCAGAGACGCATATAAGATAACGGGTACGCTGGTCGCAAAGTGCATAGAAAAGGGCTTGACGCTTGAAACTCTGCCGATAGAGGAATATAAGGCTCTGTGCGATGTGTTTGACGAGGGCGTGTACGACGCAATAAGTCTCGATACCTGCGTTATGCAGAGAAAGGCAAAAGGCGGCCCTGCGCCCGAGCGCGTAAAAGAGCAGATAGAATACGTTAAGAGGAATTTGCAGAAATGAAGACGAAAATTTTTATAGACGGCAAAGAAGGTACTACGGGGCTTCAGATATACGAGAGGTTCGCAAACAGAGACGACCTTGAGATACTGCTGATAGATGAGGACAAGCGCAAGGACGTAAACGAGAGGAAAAGGCTCATAAACGAGTCTGACATAACATTTTTGTGTTTGCCTGACGCGGCGGCTGTTGAAGCCGTAACGCTGGTTGAAAATGAAAACACCAGAATTATAGACGCTTCAACTGCCCACAGAACGAACGACGACTGGGCATACGGTTTTCCCGAGCTTTCAAAGGCTCACAGGGAAAGGATAAAGACAGCGAAAAGGGTGGCAAACCCCGGCTGTTATGCAAGCGGATTTATAAGCATTGTGTATCCGCTCGTTCAGGCAGGCGTTTTGCCGAAAGACTACCCCGTCATATCGCACGCGGTATCGGGCTACAGCGGCGGCGGCAAGAAAATGATAGCCGCTATCGAGGGCGGCGGCAAGACAAAGGAGATGTCATCTCCCCGCCAGTACGCTTTGACGCAGTCGCACAAGCATATACCCGAAATGCAGAAGATATGCGGTCTTCAGTATCCGCCTATGTTCAACCCGATAGTTGACGATTTTTACGCAGGCATGGTGGTGAGTGTTCCGCTGATAGCGAGAACTCTCCCTAAAAAATATACACCGCAGGATATACATCAGATACTTGCCGATCATTACGAGGGTCAGCGATTTGTAAAGGTAATGGAGCTTGGCGGAAGCGATACGCTTCCCGATGGTTTTCTGCCTGCAAACACGCTGGAGGGCAGCAACGATATGCAGATCTTCGTGTTCGGTAATGACGACAGGATACTTATTGCCTCACGGCTTGACAATCTGGGAAAAGGAGCAAGCGGAGCAGCCGTTCAGAATATGAATATAATGCTCGGTCTTGACGAGGCGACAGGACTGTAAAAACGGTAAAACAAAAAGAAGGTAAAAGAGAAAGAGTATGAAAAAGATAGCTGTATTGGCTGTTCTTGCTGCTGTGTTGACCTTTGGCGGCTGCGGCAGTACGGACAGCAGCGTAAACGATCTGAGCGGCATAGATGATGTACCTCAGACAACGACGGTTTCTCAAAGCATAACGGAAAGCGGCACGACAACTTCAAAAAGCAAGACCGTTACCAAAAAGACAACTGACAGCTCGGACACAAATACCTCAAATGATAGCAAAACACCCGAAAATACCGTCTCATCCGAACAACAGGCTCAGGGAGGCGGCGCGAATACTGCTAAGCAAAATGCAGTAACTACCGTTCCCGCGCCTGCCGAAACCGCTGCGCCTGCGGTGACGGAACCGCCGAAGAAAAACTATTCGGCAATGTCGGTAGACGAGATACTGAACACAATGACGCTCGAAGAAAAGGTAGGTCAGCTTTTTGTTGTAAGACCCGAAAAGCTGGGCGGCTCTATGACAAATTGCGACGGCGGTACGGTAGGAGGTCTTGAAAAATATCATGTAGGCGGAGTATGTATGTTCGGACAGAATATCCAGTCTCCGTCGCAGATAACAGGATTTATAAACGGCTTGCAGTCGGCGAGCGATATACCGCTTTTTATAGCCGTTGACGAGGAGGGCGGCAGAGTTGCGCGCGTTGCCAACAGCGCAGGCTTTGCGGTACAGAAGTTTGCAAGTATGCTCTCCGTTGGAAATACGGGCGATACGTCGCAGGCTTATAATGTCGGCGCAGTTATAGGCTCGTATCTTAAAGCTTACGGCTTCAATGTTGACTTAGCGCCTGTTGCGGACGTGAACACCAATCCCAATAACGTAGTTATAGGCGACAGAGCTTTCGGCAGCGACCCGAGCATTGTCTCGCAAATGGTGGCAAGCACGGTAAGCGGATTTCACAGCCAGAGCATGATATGCTGTCTGAAGCATTTTCCAGGTCACGGCGACACTACGGAGGATACCCACAAGCAGAGCGTTACCGTTTATAAAACGTGGGAGCAGCTCAAGGGGTGCGAAATGCTGCCGTTTGCAGGCGGCATAAACGCAGGCGCTGACATGGTAATGGTCGCGCATATAAACGTTCCGAATATAACGTCTGACGGACTGCCTGCTTCGCTTTCGTATGAACTTATAACAGGCAAACTGCGCGGTGAAATGGGCTTTAACGGCGTTGTTGTGACAGACTCGCTGGAAATGGAAGCCGTCAGACAGCAGTACGGCGACGCCAACGGCGCGGTGCGCGCAGTCAAAGCAGGCGTTGATATTGTGCTTATGCCAAACGATCTGGGTACTGCTTACAATGCGGTGCTAAATGCTGTAAAAAGCGGCGAGATAACGCAGGAGCGGCTTGACGAGAGCGTTCGCAGGATATTGAACTTAAAGCGAAAATACGGCATTATATAAGGAGAGAATATGACACAGGTGTATCTGGTGCGCCATGCGCAGTCTGACAACAGCGTACACGCAAGCAGAGAAAGACCGCTAAGCGACATAGGGCGGCGCGACGCAAAGGCGGTAACATGGACACTTAAAGACAGAAATATAACTGTTATAGCATCGTCGCCGTATAAGAGAAGCTGTGATACGGTGAAAGACCTTGCCGACACGCTCGGGCTTGCGATAGTCGCTTATGAGGATCTCAGAGAGCGCACCAGCGGAAAATGGTTCGAGGGGGATTTTTTCGACTTTGCAAAAAAGCAGTGGTCTGACTTTGACTATAGTATAGAAAACGGCGAGAGCCTTGGCGAGGCGCAGGAAAGAAATATCCGCGCGCTGAAAAAGCTGCTGAAAGAGCACGGCGGTGAAAATATCGTTATCGGCACGCACGGCACTGCGCTTAGCACGATACTGAACTACTTTTATCCGCAGTTCGGGTTTGAAGAATTTAAGAAGATAGTCAATTTTATGCCGTTTGTTATAAGGCTCGATCTTGAGGGCGAAACGCTTTTGGGCGCACAGGTGGAGCTTGTAATGCACAAGCCTTACAAGGAATAGGAGAAACCGATGAAACATTTTATGTCCATCGCGCCGCAGCCGTTTGAAAAGATAAAGACAGGCGCAAAGACTATAGAGCTTCGGCTTTATGATGAAAAGCGGCAGAAAATAAAAGTCGGCGACGAGATAGAGTTTACGCAGATACAGACGGGCGAGAAACTTGTGGCAAAAGTGTGCGGTATGCATATATTTAAAGATTTTGCAGATCTGTATTCTTCGCTTGACCTTTTGAAATGCGGCTACGATGAAGCAAATATGAAAAGTGCAAAGCCGCAGGATATGAACGAATATTATTCCGACGAGGCGATAAAGAAGTACGGCGCGGTAGGGATAGAAATAAAGCTTATGTAAATATGGAGGAAGACCATGAAAGAGATAACACTGAAGCAGTTTGACGGATATACTTACGTTGAGGGCGGTGTGTGCGCCGCAAAGGGCTTTAAGGCAAGCGGCGTGTACTGTGGTATAAAAAATTCCGCAAAGCCTGACAATGGCGAGCCGCCCAAAAGCCACAAGAACGATATAGCTATGTTGCTCAGCGACCGTGTTTGCAGCGCGGCGGCTGTGTACACGCAAAACAAGGTGAAGGGCGCGCCTATAACCGTTACAAAAGCAAATCTTGAAAAAACAGGCGGCAAGGCGAGAGCGGTGATAGTAAATTCGGGCAACGCAAACACAGGCAACGCTGACGGCATTGAAAAGGCTATGCAGATGTGTAGCCTTACTGCTGAGGCGCTTGGCATACAGCCGCAGGAAGTTATAGTTGCCTCAACGGGGGTAATAGGTCAGCCGCTTAATATAGACGCCGTAAAAAGCGCGATAAAGCCCCTTGCTGAAGGTCTTTCTTACAGCGGCAACACAGAGGCTGCAACAGCGATAATGACTACCGATACGGTGAAGAAAGAAGTCGCGGTGCAATTCAGCATAGGCTCTAAGGTGTGTCGCATAGGCGGCATGGGCAAGGGCAGCGGTATGATACACCCCAACATGGCTACCACGCTGAATTTCATCACTACCGACTGCGCCGTATCAGCAGATATGCTGCAAAAGGCTCTTTCGGAAGTGGTAAAGGTAACGTATAACTGCCTGTCCGTTGACGGCGACCAGTCTACAAACGATATGGTTTGCGTTATGGCAAACGGCAGGGCTGAAAATGATGAGATAGCGACTGACGGAGAGGACTTTGAGGTCTTCAAAAAGGCGCTTTACATAGTTATGATGAACATTACAAGAATGCTTGCCAAAGACGGCGAGGGCGCAACGAAGCTGCTTGAATGCACCGTTACGGGGGCGGAGAGCGACGACAGCGCGATAGTTATAGCAAAGAGCGTTATTTGCTCATCGCTTTTCAAGGCGGCTATGTTTGGCGAGGACGCCAACTGCGGCAGGATACTTTGCGCGGTGGGCTATGCTGACGCGCAGTTTGATATTGCAGATGTAGATGTGTTTTTAAGCTCGGCCTCCGGCAGGCTTATGGTGTGCGAAAAGGGAAGTCAGCTTGCTTTTTCGGAGGAGAAGGCAGCGCAGATACTTGCCGAAGATGAGATATATATTGACATCTCGGTAGGAGAGGGCAGCGGTAAAGCTACTGCATACGGCTGCGACCTTACATATGATTACGTCAAGATAAACGGGGATTACAGAACATAGACAACGCAAATAAAATAAAAAGGACAGATGAAAATGGAAATCAGCAATGTGACAAGGGGCAATATACTTATTGACGCCCTGCCTCATATACAGAGGTACAACAACAAGGTAGTAGTTATCAAGTACGGCGGAAACGCTATGACAAACGACGAGCTGAAAGAAAGCGTTATGACCGATATAGTGCTGCTTACGGCAGTCGGAGTAAAGGTAGTTCTGGTGCACGGCGGCGGACCCGAGATAAACGCTATGCTTGGCAGACTGAACATTGAAAGCAAGTTTATCGGCGGACTGAGATACACCGACAAAGAAACTATGGAAGTAGTTCAGATGGTACTTGCAGGAAAGCTGAACAAGGACTTAGTTGCAAATTTGCAGCTGCACGGCGGCATGGCGCTCGGTATGTGCGGCGTTGACGGTCAGATGATAATGGCTAAAAAGCTGGAGGGCGAAAATGACCTCGGCTATGTGGGAGAGATAGTAAGCGTTGCCACAAAGCCTATAATAGAGGCTCTCAACGGCGGATATGTGCCTATAATCTCTACCGTTGCCACCAGCGAGGACGGTCAGACTTACAACATAAACGCCGACACCGCGGCCGCGAGGATAGCTTCCTGCCTGAGAGCCGAGAACCTGATACTTATGACCGACATCGCAGGACTTCTGAGGGACAAGGACGACCCCGACACCCTTATTCCTACCGTGAACGTGAGCGAAGTGCCGTATCTTAAAAAGCAGGGCATAATCAGCGGCGGTATGATACCCAAAATAGACTGCTGCGTTGAAGCTGTAAGGCGCGGCGTTCACAAGACCTGCATAATCGACGGCAGGATACCCCACTCGATACTGATAGAGCTGCTCTCCAGCGAGGGCATAGGCACGCAGTTCATATAAGGTCAAGGATATGGATAAGATACTATTTAAAGCTCAGGGCGTTTGCTCCGACAAGCGGCAGTATTTCGAGCTTATAAAAATGCAGAAGCGGCATAAGGACAGAAAGCTGCGCCCGATATTGCTTGTCTGCGCGGCGCTCAGCTTGGCTTTTTGCATATACGATATTATAATAATAGAGTATGCGCTGGCAACAATGTCGATAGGCTTTGTGTTTTTGCTGACCTATTCAACAACGTTTTCGTATATGTTCGACGCGCAGAAAATGTATGAGACCGACAAAAACAGGCTGCTCAACGTTACGCTGCATTTCGTTTTCTATGACAATCGCTTTTCGGTCACTATGAGGGATAAGGAAAGCTTTTACAGCTACAACAAAATAAACGATGTAAGGCAGTCTAAGCAGAAGATATATTTCTTTACGGAGAATAACGTTTTTTATATCGACAAGAAAAAGCTTGACGGCGTGACAGCCGCCGAGGTAAAAGAGCATCTGGACAAGATGCGCAAAAAGTGAGGGAAAGACATTATGAGTACAATAGAAAGGTTCAACGAGCACGTTATGCCCACATACGGCAGGTACGACTTGGTGCTTGAAAACGGCGGAAGCTGCGCGGCGACGGACGAGAACGGCAAAAGCTATGTTGACTTCGGCTCGGGCATAGGGGTAAACTCGCTTGGATTTTGTGATGAAGAGTGGGTAGACGCGGTGTGCGCTCAGGTCAAGAAGATACAGCACACCTCGAATTACTACTATACAAGGGTGCAGGCTGACTTAGCTGAAAAGCTGTGCGGCATTACGGGATATTCAAAGATATTTTTCGGCAACAGCGGCGCGGAGGCTAACGAGTGCGCTATAAAGCTTGCAAGAAAATACAGCTTTGATAAATACGGCAAGGGCAGACATAACATCATCACCCTTGTGAACAGCTTTCACGGAAGAACGCTCGCAACGCTTTCGGCAACGGGGCAGGAGGTTTTTCACAACTACTTTTTCCCGTTCGTTGAGGGATTTGTGAACGTTGAGGCGAACAATATTGACGACTTGAAAGCAAAGCTTGACGATACGGTCTGCGCCGTGATGATAGAATTTGTTCAGGGCGAGGGCGGCGTTATAGCCCTTGATAAAGAGTTTGTAGACGCCGTATTCAGCCTTTGCAAAGAAAAAGATGTGCTTGTGATAGCCGACGAGGTGCAGACGGGCGTTGGCAGAACGGGAAAGTTTTTGGCAAGTGAAAACTTTGGCGTAAAGCCCAACATAACCACCCTTGCAAAGGGCATAGCGGGCGGTCTGCCTATGGGCTGCTGCCTTGCTGATGAAACTTGCTGCGATGTTCTCGGCAAAAGCACGCACGGCTCGACCTTTGGCGGAAACCCCGTTTGCTGTGCAGGCGCTATGGCAGTTCTTGAAAGGCTTACTGAGGACGGCTTTATGCAGAGCGTTTGCGAAAAGGCTGAGTATCTGCGTGAAAAGCTCATGAGCCTTGACGGGGTAGAGAGCCTTTCGGGAATAGGTCTTATGATAGGTATCACCCTTAAAGACAAAACAGCCGCGGACGTGTGCAAGGCGTGCTTTGAAAACGGTCTGCTCGCGCTTACGGCAAAGGAAAAGCTGCGTCTGCTCCCTCCGCTGACTATTACCAAAGCGGAGATAGACAAGGGCATTGAAATACTTGACAAAGTATTGAATGATAAAGCATAACATAATATATTACGGAGGTAACAACATGAAACATTTGCTAAAGCTTCTTGACCTGACTTCGGAGGAGATAACAGAGATACTCAATCTTGCGGATCAGCTCAAGTATGAAAACAAAAACGGTATAGACCATAAACTGCTTAAAGGCAAAACACTCGGCATGATATTCCAGAAGTCCTCTACAAGGACAAGGGTATCGTTTGAAACGGGTATGTATCAGCTCGGCGGTCAGGCGCTTTTCCTCTCCAACCGCGACTTGCAGATAGGCAGGGGAGAGCCTGTTCAGGACACCGCGCGCGTGCTTTCAAGGTATCTTGACGGCATAATGATAAGGACCTTTGAGCAAAAAGAGGTCGAGGACCTCGCTGAGTATGGAAGCATACCTATTATAAACGGTCTTACGGATTTTTGCCACCCGTGTCAGGTGCTTGCCGACCTTATGACCATAAGGGAGTATAAGGGCTCGTTTGACGGGCTGAAGCTGTGCTTTATCGGCGACGGCAACAATATGGCTAACTCGCTGATAGTCGGCTGTCTTAAAGTCGGAATGAACATAGCCGTAGCTTGCCCCAAGGGTTACGAGCCGGACGCGCAGGTGCTTGAATTTGCCAAGGGATACGGCGACAAGTTCACGCTTACAACTTCTCCTGCCGAAGCCGCAAAAGACGCAGACGTTGTTTATACCGACGTTTGGGCTTCCATGGGCGAGGAAAGCGAAGCGGAGGAGCGCAAAAAGGTGTTCGCAGGCTATCAGGTAAACGACGAGATAATGTCAGTTGCCAAGAAAGACGCCATGGTCCAGCATTGCCTGCCCGCCCACCGCGAGGAGGAAATAACCGCCAAGGTGTTCGAGGCTCACGCTGATGAGATATTCGATGAGGCGGAGAACCGCCTGCACGCCCAGAAAGCTGTTATGGTAAAGCTTATGGCTGAGTGAAAGGTAAAAAACGTTCAAAAAAAATTTAAAAATATTTTCTAAAACCTATTGCAATTTGAAAAAAAGTATGCTATACTATATGTGTAAATTAAATTTACGCATAAATAATGCCAAAACTATGACGAAAGGAGCTATCCTGTTTATGTCGGATTATATTTACATCGTTCTGTGGGCGGCGGCGTTTGTTTTCTTTCTCGTACTGGAAGCGGCAACTTTTCAGCTTGTTTCCATATGGCTTGCATTAGGTTCGCTGGTTTCGCTCATAATAGCTGTAGCGGCGCCGGACTCTCCGCTGTGGCTCCAGCTTTTGATATTCCTTGCGGTATCGGTGGTATCGCTTGTCGCCACAAGGCCTGCCGTCAAAAAGCTTGTCAAGAGCAAGCATGAGACTAACGCGCAGTTGGACGTAGGCAGAACTGTGGTAGTTACCGAAACGATAAATAATGAGCTTTCGCAGGGCAGGGCAAAGCTTAACGGCTCTTACTGGACTGCTCTTTCCGTGAACGGTGATATCATCGAAGAGGGAGCGACCGCAAAAATAGTCAGTATCGACGGCTCTAAGCTGGTCGTTGAAAAGTTAAGTTGATATTGGAGGTATAGCAATGGAAGATTTCGGAATTTATGTACTTATAGGTATAGCGATAATTGCTGTCATATACCTGATAACGAGGATAAAGATAGTTCCGCAGGCGTATGTGTATATCATAGAGCGTCTCGGTACGTTCTGCGCCGCAAAGGGTACGGGCGTTATATTCCTGTGGCCTTTTGTAGACAGAATAGCGCAGAAGGTCTCTATCAAAGAGCGTGTCGTTGATTTCAGACCGCAGTCGGTTATCACTAAGGATAACGTTTCAATGCAGATAGATACCGTTGTGTTCTTCCAGGTAACAAACGCAAAGCAGTACACCTACGGCGTTGAAAGACCTATGTCAGCTATTGAGAACCTTACCGCTACAACGCTCCGTAACATCATAGGTGGTATGGAGCTTGACGCAACGCTCACCTCGCGTGATAATATCAACACCACTATCACTTCGATACTTGACGAAGCTACCGACAGGTGGGGTATCAAGGTGCTTAAAGTTGAGCTGAAAAACATTCTTCCCCCGAGAGAGATACAGGACGCTATGGAACGTCAGATGAAAGCAGAACGTGAACGTCGTGAAAAGATACTCCAGGCGGAGGGTGAAAAGAAGTCGCAGATACTTGTTGCGGAAGGTGAAAAGGAGTCAAAGATACTCCGCGCCGAAGCCGATAAGCAGGCTGCCATACTCAGAGCGGAAGCCGAAAAACAGGCTCTCATACTCAATGCAGACGCTGTCCGTGAAAAGAAAATGCGTGAGGCAGAGGGTGAAGCGCAGGCTATCGAGCTTGTTCAGAAAGCTCTCGCGGACGCTATCGTTCGCTTGAACGAGGCTGATCCTAACGAGCACGTCATCGCTCTCAAGAGCCTTGAAGCGTTCCAGAAAGCTGCCGACGGAAAGGCTACAAAGATCATCATACCCAGCGAGATACAAGGTCTGGCAGGTCTTGCGGCAGGTCTGAAAGGCGTGCTTGCCGACGCAACAACATCTGCCGATACGGTAAAGAAGTAAGCGGCAAAGCTATGCTGTAAAGCGCAGGAGCGGTAAAATGCTCCTGCGTTTTTTGATGTGATTGACATTCCCCCGTAATAATGATATAATACTGATATCTTGATATTAATGATTGAGGAGAATTTTTATGAGGCTGGATAAATATCTTAAAGTAACAAGGCTTATAAAGCGCCGCACCGTTGCCAACGAGGCTTGCGACGCGCAGAAAGTTTCGGTCAACGGCAAGCCTGCGAGAGCGTCATATGACGTAAAGGTCGGCGATGTTATCGAGATAAACATAGGCGCAAAGCCGCTGAAAGTGCGCGTGCTGAGCGTAAATGAGTACGCCACTAAGGACAACGCCGCCGACAATTACGAGGTAATATGATGTTTGAGTTTAATGCTCTTCCCGTTCAGGGTGAAATTTTTGCACGAATAAACGGCGTTTCCTACCACGAAAACACGCACATAACGCCCGATGAGCTTATTTTTATAACGCTTACGCACTATGGCACGGACGGCAGGGAACACGCAGGCGAGCTTGTGGTAAACAGGCTGATAGAGCACAAACTTCGCAATATTTTCGGCAGTCTGTATGAGGCAAAATACGTTATAGAAAAAATGCGGTTGGTGGATAATTACGGAGCTGACGATGTGCTTTCAATGGCTGACAACAACTCGTCCGCGTTCAACTACCGCGTTATCGCCGACACCGACATTCTTTCTCGTCACGCGCTGGGGTTGGCGATAGATATTAACCCTCTTTACAATCCGTACATAACCTACATCGGCGGAAAAGAGAAGTGCTCGCCCATTGAGGGGCTGCCCTACTGCGACCGCACGAAGAGCTTCCCGATGAAGATAGACCGCGATGACCTGTGCTATAAGCAGTTTACCGCGCACGGCTTCACATGGGGCGGCGACTGGACAGACTCTAAGGACTATCAGCATTTTGAGTATAAATTATAAGCAAACAGCCTTTCTCACCAAAGCGGCGGGAAAGGCTGTTTTATTTTCTTGATATAAATCAGAATTTATCTACTGTACCTACTTTGCTATTGGGGGAGACCCTTTTGGAAAAGGGTCATCCCCCAAGCCCCCTCACTAAAACTCATATATTTTTGAACCGCACCAATTTGTGCGAACAGCACAAAAGACCCCTATGGAAAAATAAATTAAGAAACGAACTGACTTCGCAA
>CANRNT010000039.1 GCA_947631995.1 uncultured Clostridia bacterium
ATACGCCTTTATAAAGCCTGTCAAAAAGTCCGCCAGAGCAAGTCCTACGACTATGAGCAGCATTATTATGTACTGCAATACGTTCACCTCGCTTACAGCTTCATTATCAGGATATCGTGGCAGCCGGTGCCGTCGCTTCCCGCAACATATTGTTCGCCGTTCAAGTCAAATTTGCTCCACGAGCCTACATAACCGTGAGTATTGATATAGATATTTTCAAACGTTACATTTGTCTGTATCACGCAATGGCGTATAGCAAGATACTGATTGCTGTGGGTGTTATAATTTGTGACGTAATGAGGCGTTTTGCCGGTGACATTTTTTCCTGTGGTTATGACCGGATCGCACAGCTCCGAGGTTTGATTATTATGTGCGAGAAATATAGCTCCCCATTCGCCGTCCGAGGTCTTGCCTACACCTATCTGCACACAGCCCCCTCCGCTGCTCATTGAAGTAATAAGCATTTCTCCGTTTTTCTTTATGTAGTACTTGTATCCTTTGCTGTCAATGCTAGAGCTGAGCTGCACGGTTTCTCCGTTTATGACCAGCTTGCAGGAGTTCGTATAAGGACCCCACTGTATGCCGTAAGACTTATCCTTGCTGAAGTACAATCCACAATAGCTGCTTGAATTTAATGCCTCAAATCCGTGTTCGTTCTTATACATATCGGCAATATCCTCATACAACTCATTTGTTGTTTTTACGTCGCTCCATTCATCGTATATTAACATTAAACTTCCTCCTGTTCATTTTCATTATGTATTTCTCCCTCGAGGTCGGCAATGCCGTTTTGCTCCACAACAACACTTGCACTCTCCAGTATCCCGCCTGACATCAGCTTTATGTCGCCCAGATAAAGCGTCACCTTATCTTCGCTGCAAACATGATACATGGTATCACGGCGGTGTTCCTTCATCGCCTCATATTCCTCCGAGGTAAGTATTTCAGACTTTACCTCATAGTCCTCAAGCATACCCGTGATATCCTCCAAAGCCTCCTGTGCCTGTTCATAGGTCGGTATGGGTCTAAGCTCACCGTCAAGACTTTTCCCGACAACGCAGTAAAAGACATTTGACCTCGCTATCACGGTGTAAGTGCCGTCGTCGTTGGAAGCGGTCGCGATAAACTGCGTTTTTACGCTTCCCTCTTTTGCCAGAAGCGAAGGCGGCACCTGCACGCTTCCCGAGGTCACGTCCAGCTCATAGCAGTATTCGCCTTCCAGCTCAAAGCGCAGCTTATACATCTGCGCGCCCTCGACCTGCGGATATGTACATTCTATCGTGCGAAATCCTATCTCTCCCGCTCTTCCGAGTATACCGTAATCCTGCGCATAGAAGTACTCATCGACTTCTATTATCATTTTTTTATCACTCCTTGTTTATATGTATACCCTGCCTTTTATGCGTCCGCGCCCTGCCATGCGTTTGCATAAAAATAAAGAACATATGTTCTTTACAACTATATGCTAACACCGTTTTCATGGTTTGTCAAGAGAAAAACAAAAAATTTGTAAAAAATGTTTACGGGTGCTTGACAAAATTAATAAAATCATTTATAATATTAATGGTCTATGACTATATATTTTATTTGGAGGACATGAAAATGAGTAAATTCTGTACAAAATGCGGAGCTACGCTCGACGACAACGCAACGTTCTGTACTGCGTGCGGCAATAAAATGGGCGACGCCCCTGCTGCTGCAAACAACAACGGCGCTGCCGCTGCTGAGGGCGATACGCCGCTCGATCAGCTCAAAGACAAATCAATGCAGGCTATAAACAACTTCAAGAGCAACCCTCAGAAGAATACATATATCGGTATCGCTGTGGTTGCAGTAGTTGTAGTTTTGCTTATAGTTCTCATCGTTAGCCTTTTTGGCGGCGGCGGATACAAGGGAACGCTGAAAGAGTATTTCAAGTCGATAACTTCTAAAGATGCGGGAGATTATCTTGAGGTGACCATGCCGGACGTTCTTGCGGATTGGCTCGAAGACGAAGCCGATATGGATAAGGACGATCTCGAAGATGCAGCAAAGGATACCGTTAAGGATACTTACAACGACCTCAAGGACGATTTCGGAAAAGATCCTAAGATCTCTTTCAAGATAACCGACAAGGAAAAGGCTGACAAGGACGACCGCGAGGATATGGAGGAAATGCTCGAATACATTTCCGACGACGTTAAGTGGAAGGTCGGCTCGGCATACTACCTTGAACTGGAGCTTACCATCAAGGGCGATGACGACAAGGAAGATGAGATAGACGCTGAAGCTGTTATCCTGAAGCTCAATGGCGACTGGGTAGTATTCTCATTCTCTTGCGACGATTACGATTATCTTAATTCTTCGTTGGGCTTTAGTTCTTCATTCGGCTTCTGATAATATCCGCGAAGATATCATAAAATCAAAAACAAATAGCAGGGCTCTCGCAGTCCTGCTATTTTGATATGAGGAAATATTATGGAACGTATAAAACGCATAAAGCACTTAAAAAGCTTTGCCGCCGCTGTTCTGGCGGCTGTCGTAATGACATTTCCCTCCTGCGGCAGCGACGAACCGCAAATAAAGATAATGGAGTATGAAACGCCTATCGCAAAGTTTGTAAGCGCTTATAACAAGGAGGACGAGAAAACGCTGCTTAATTGCTTTACTCCTGCCGCAGCGGATGAATTCTCGGAAAGTGGACAGTCGCTGTACTCCTCCTTGAAAAGCAGCACCGAGCGGCAGACGAACGGCCGTTCGCTCATATACTACACTCTGGATGGCAAGGAAGAGCTTTCCGAGGACGACATCGCCTCTCTTAAAGAGGAATACAGCTCCGAATACGGGAAACGTCTTGACATAAAAAAGGCTTACAAGCTCAGCGTTACGTTTTCGGTCGCGACAGGCGGATACTGCTCCGATATGGACATTGTTACCGTAAAAGCCGACAGCGGTTGGTTCATCTACGGCGATGTGATAACGTCGCTGGAGCTGCAAACGACATTCTCCGATAGCAGCGAATAGCATTTTCAGTAAGGTCAGCAGCAACAAAAAGGCTTCGGTAAGATAATTCCCGAAGCCTTTTAATGTTACATTATTCAATTCACCCAAGTATCTGCGCTATGCGGCAGGCTCAGCAGGCTGCTGATCCGATGGCTGGGTCACCGGAGGATCGGTCACAGGAGGCGGCGCAGTAGTTTCCGCCGACGTAGTTGTTTCCGAAGGTAAGGTCTCGGAGGACGACGACGGATCTGATGACTGACTAGAGGACGGATCTGTTACGCTTCCGCTGTCTACGGACACATCTGTCACGCTGCTCTCCGTTGTAGTTTCCGTCGGAGACGTTGTAGTTGTCTCGGAAGAGTATGTCGGGGGCGTCGTCGGCTCGACATTTGACGGTGGGAGATAGAATGTCACCGTCATGGACGGGTCTATAAACGTTTTACCGTATATAGCCATTTGCAGAAGTTCGATATTCGCCGCAAAGTCAGGACACAGCACCTGCATATCTCTTATTATCTGGTCGGAGTACATTCCGGGGGCAGGTATCTGTATCTGCTGTATCTCGTAGTTTCTGTAATAATCAACGGCATTTCCCAAAAGCAGCAGAACGTCGTCCTGGCTCAAATTCCAGCGGACATTGTCACCCTCCGTTACTCTGTCGAGCATCTCTTTCATCTCCAAAAAGCTCATGCTCTTGGATTTTTCTATCATTTTGGTGATTATCTCTCTCTGACGCGCCGTTCTTCCGAAGTCATCGCCTACTCCGTGTCTGATACGGGCGTAACCGAGCGCCTGATTTCCGTTAAGGTGATAATAACCCGGCTCTGTGATTATATCCTGCGTACTGGGGTTGCCAAGATACATATTCTGCTCCATCATCGGGCTGCGCAGAGCATACACCATATCCTGCGTTATCTCAACGTCAACGCCGCCGAGTATCTCTATGATATCTATGAACGTATAGAAGTTTACGATAACATAGTTATCTATCTTGATACCGAAATTCTTTTCTATGGTTTCCTGAAGCAGCTCCGCTCCGCCTGTTGCGTAAGCGGCATTGAGCCTTGTTGAATAGTATCCCGGGATATACAGATAAATATCTCTCATGAACGATGTGAGCGTTATCTTTTTCGTTTCTCTGTTTATGGATACGAGCATCATAACGTCGGTATTGCCTCGGCTGCTTTCCGCCGTATCTCTGAGGTCCTCTCCGACAAGAAGTATGTTATAAACTTCCTGAGAAGCCATGATGTCGCTGTAATCCTTTATCTGATCCTGCAAGAAGTCCTCATACTCGTAAACATTGCCTATCGTGTCGCTGTCGCCGACGCTGTTTATGCTCTCCAATATAATGCTGGCATTCTCATTTTCGATACGGTTATAATAGTGGTTGAACAATATTATAAACACCAGAAGCGCTATCAGCGCCACAACCACCAGTACCATTCCCGCTATCATGAATTTCAGCTTATGGCGCACCAAAAAGTCCTTAGTCTTTTCCCAAAAAGTCTTATCCTCGTCGTCATCTTCGGGGACATCATCATAGCGCTTTTTGGGGGCAGGTCTGACCGCTTTGATATCGGAGCGTGTAGCGTATCTTTCGTCTCTGTCCATGCTCTCGCCGTGATTTTTTTTCTTCATAGCGGCGGCGACCATGTCCTCTATCGACATATCTTCATCACTTGCCGCTTTGGCAGTCGGTCTTATTCCGTTTTCCTTATTATACTTTGCCTGCGCGATGCTTTCCTCTAAAGTCATTTCCTTGACGGCAGGCCTCTTTACTTCGCGCACCGGACTTTCTTTTTTCTTTTGTATAGCCGAAGCGATAAGGTTGTTTAACGGCTGCTCTTCGTTGTTCTGAGTACCATTGTTTTCCGGCAATTCTGACATATCTCTTCTCCAATCTTGATACGGCTGATAATGCCGCATACAGCGTTTTTGCGTTTCCTTTTTTTATTTCTGTATCATCTGTAAAATAATACCTTTACACGCTCTAATAACACATATATATTTAGTATAACACATTTTTCTAAATAATGCAACACTTTTGGACTAATTTTTACGAACAAAAGCGGCAGGAAGCTTTATTCCTGCCGCCACCGCTTGTATTACTGATTTTTTTCCTGATATTTCTGATACTTTTTGTATATGCTTTTCGGCGTATACCTAGAATACGAGTCATCGTTTCTTATTATCTGATAAGAGTCCGTCCAGCCTTTGATGACCTCTTCAAAGTCCTCCGACTTCATCTCACTTATCAAAGAATCTCTGTTATCCTTTACATAATCGCCATAGGACAGCACATCGAGCTTTTGTATAACATACCAGTAATTATCGTCCTCATAGGTCTTTATCTCGCCATTTTGCATTGAGCCGTCAATATACTTGACCACTTGGTTCGAGGAATAGGAAGAGCTGTTTTTATTTATCATTATATTGTTATCCGTATCCTGCTCTTCGCTGCCGTCGGAGGTATCCGCGCCGCTCTCGTCGTCGGAATGTTCTTCCTGATACTCTTTTATGACTTCGTCAAAGGATTTTTCCTCGGCACGCTTCGCATAATCCTCTGCGGTAGCCTTTGCCTGACTTTCCTTGCCCTCGGTCTTCTCGACGGATATCAGCTTGAACCTTACATAATTATCCGTAAGGAAGGTATTTATCTCGCTGTCGCTGACGGCTGCTTCGCCGTCCTCTCCGTAATAAGCGTGGAATATCTTATCGAGCATTGCTATACCCGTTTGTATCTGGTCCAGCGAGTCCTTGGATATGCCCATACTTTCGTAATAATCAGCGTCCCAGTTGGACTCCACGGTATCCTCTATCTGCTGTTTTTCCTCATCTGTAAACGAAAGACCCATTTCATCGAACTTAAGCTGCGCGGTAATAAGTCTTTCACACATAGAGTACGAATCGGTCTGCGAGAACTCACCGACCGTCATAGTACCGTCGCCGTACTTTTCGTTTATTATATCCTGCGAAGCCGTACCGTTCGTGGTATAATAGCTGTAAGCCTGACTGTTCAGCCGACTCAGCACATAATAGATATATACTCCTGCATTGACGCTTTTATCGCCCGATCTGCATATATAGGTCGTATCGCCGCACGATGTGAGCGAAGCGGCTGCAACGGCAGCACAGCACACCGACGCCGCTAATCTTTTTATTGCCTTGAATGACATCTGATCACCTTTATTTCCTTTCCGCGCACAGCGGATATTATAATATATCCAATACATTATAATACATTTTTATCAGATTGTCAAGTGCCGCGCTCTACAAGAAGCGTTTCATATCCATAACGAGCTTTTCCTCGAGGTCTATAAGCTTTTTAGTCACTCTTTTCGAGCCCTCGTCAGCCGCTTTATACTGGTTTAAATACTTATGCAGGGATTTCACTCCCATATTGCAGCCGTCGGTCATAAGGTCTGCGATAGTTTCGTCGGAATGATCGACAGCCATTTTTACGTTGGTCTTTATCCACGACATACCTTTTGCCATCATATCCGGTTCTTTTCCCTCGTCGTCGAACTCGGTAAGCTTGGTCTGTATCTCGCTGTTGAGCTTTATATGACTTTCCTTGCATTGAGCCAGCAGTCTGCGAAGCTCCTTTGAAGTTACCTTATCCAGCACATCGTCTATTGACGATATGCCCATTTTCACACCCGCGTCACATTCGCGAAGAAGTCTTACGGTATCTTGTTCTATCATATCATGATCTCCTTTTCAGGGACTTGCCCTTGTATTACAAAGATATTATCCCAAAAACTTCTGCGGTTATTCCCCGGCGCGGAAAACTTTGCAAACAAAAAAGCCGCACCAATTTTAAGGTGCGGTTTTTTCTGTCAATCTTCGCTGTCGTCGGTATCGTCAAAGCCGTCCGTAAGACCAAGTATCGTATTCGTATCAAGCGAGGTATCCAGCGTTTCAACGCCTTTCAGGCTGCGGCTGATAGCTCTGCTTCTTGTGCCGATGAGCTTATCGAGGTCGTCGTCAGCCTGACGCAGACGTTTACGCGCCGAATCGAGTACCGTTCCGAAATTGCCGAACTCTTTCTTTGTGGCCTCGAGTATCTTCCATACCTCGCCGCTCTTTTTCTGTATTGCAAGGGTGCGGAAGCCCATTTGCAGGCTGTTGA
Source organism: uncultured Clostridia bacterium (assembly GCA_947631995.1). Classification (GTDB taxonomy): domain Bacteria; phylum Bacillota; class Clostridia; order Oscillospirales; family Ruminococcaceae; genus UBA7477. Next base: position 7,118 of record CANRNT010000039.1, read on the forward strand.
GCATAGCCGCCATAGTGGACGGTCCTGCTATATTTACCTTAAAATTGTGCTGGAGCGTTTCGACAAGACCCATATTTATTACCTCTGCATACAGCCCCTCAAAAGGCAGGAACATTATTGCAAAGTCAGTAGTATACGGCGGAACTATGTACTTATCGTGTATGCTTTTCGCACAGCGTTTTATCTCTGCTTCAAGCTCGCCGCGCCGCTGGTTAAGAAGCGCGGTATCGCCGCTGTCATAGGCGTCGAGCAGAGCCGAAAACCTGTCCTGCGGAAATTTGGAGTCTATCGGCAGATAAACGTACTCGCCTTTTTCCTCGCCCGGCAGATTTACGGTGTAGTCTACCTTTTCGCTGCTGCCCGGCTTTACTGCCTGCTGTGCGCTGTACTGACCGGGAGCGAGTATCTCTTCAAGGATAGCGCCTAGCTGTATCTCGCCCAGCGTACCCCTTGTCTTTACGTTAGAAAGGACATTTTTCAGGTCGGTAACGCCGCTTGCGACGCTCTTCATCTCTCCCAGACCCTTATGCACCTGCTCCAGTCTTTCATTTACCGCCGAGAAGGACTGCGTAAGCCTGTCGTTGAGCGTTTTCTGCAATTTCTCGTTGACGGTATCGTTTATCTTATCAAGGCTCTCTCTGTTCTCGGTGCGCAGTTTTTCCATACTCTCGGTATTTGAAGCGCGTACCTTTTCAAGAGACGCCGTAAGGTCGGTATTTATTTTGACAAACTGCTCTTCGAGCTTTTGCAGCCGTTGAGCTATGGTATCGGTCATTTTATCGAGGTTTTTCTGATTATCGCTGCGCTGCTTTTCTATGCTCTCGGTATTCGACTGCCTTATCTTTTCAAGAGACGCCAGCAACTCGCCGCTTATTCTGTTAAACTCGCTCTCCAGTCGAAGCAGCTTTTCGTTCACGACTTTCTGCTGCTGTTCCTGAGAAGCTCGCAGGTCGCCGCCAAGCTTTGATATGCTGTTCACCACGCTGTCGTTCAGCCTGCTGACGCTGCCCATTATTACGTCGCTCTGTGTTTTATACTCTTTTTCAAGAAGCTCAGTCTGCCTGCTTACAGACTGTATATCATTTTCGAGCTTGTCGGTATTGCCGCTCTTCCCCTGCTTTACCAGCACAACTACGAGCAGTATCAGGTTTACAACGCAGCACACAAGCGCAAGTATCTCTACAATTTCCATACTGTTCTCCTTTTACCTGTCATTCAACGTTGACTGTTACCGCGTCGGAGGTCTTACCATCATATGTTATCTTTACCGAGGCTGCGCCCTCTTCAACGCCCGTTACGGTAAAATGCACCGTTTCCGAATACGCCTGCTTGAAGCTCACCTCTACCGCGTCGGTATTATCTACCTCGATATCGAAGTCCTTTGCTTTTGCGCCCGACATATCCTCGCCGTTGTCAAAGTCAAGTATCATATTCACGGTCTTGCCGACAGAGACGCTGTACTCGTCCTTGCGCCATTGCATACCGCCGCTTTTGCCGCCGATAACGCCAAAGTGTTTCAGCAGACCGAATATTATAATTATTGCCGCTATGACGGAGCATATCGCGGATATGACCACCTTTACGTTCACTCCGCTCTTTGACGAGCCGCGCTTTTTGGACTTGCTTCCGCTCTTTCCGCCGCTTGACATAGTATAAGAAAGACCTGTTCCGGGAATGCCCACGGTCGTCGTATGTCTGCCGCTGGTGCTGACGGTATGGTGAACGCCTTTCGTACCCACCGTTACGCTAGCGCTTTTCTTATTAAGATTGACCCTTGTGTTGTCGTTGACCTTTACGCTCTTATGAAAATTCAGTCCCATATGAAAGCTCCTTTATACGTTACGCTCAGGCAGTAGTCTGCGAAAGCGCTTTTAAATATATGTCGTTATCCGTTTTTGAAAAAACGTTGAATATGACTTTTATATCGTGCTTTTTTACATACTCTCTGACCGCCGCGACCGCTGTTTCTGCCGCTTCCTTTTTAGGAAAGCCGAACACTCCCGTTGATATACAGCAAAAGGCTATGCTCTTTACCCCGTTTTGCTCCGCGATTTCCAGACAGCTGTCGTAACAGCTTTTCAGAAGTCTGCTGTGCTCGTCGGTCAGCACCCCGTTTACCACCGGTCCTACCGTATGTATAACATATCTGCACGGCAGGGCATACGCCGAAGTTATCTTCGCTTTGCCCGTTTCCTCAGGGTGACCCTGTATGTTCATGAGCCTGTCGCACTCAAGGCGCAGCTGCACGCCCGCAAAAGTATGTATACAATTGTCTATACAGGCGTGACACGGGATATAGCAGCCCGTCATCGCGCTGTTTGCGGCATTTACTATCGCGTCGCACCTGAGAGTGGTTATGTCGCCCTGCCACAGATATATCCCCTTTTCCACAGGCTCTAACTGAGCGATATCCGTAACTCCCGCCTTTTCTATCAGCGAACGGAGATACTCGTCCTGCACTTTAAGAAAATTCTCGCTTACGGGTCTTGCCGGGCGGACATTTACCAAGCTTCTGAACATTCTGAACCTGTTCTCCTCGTCCGTCGGTATACGCATATCGGCATACCCACCGTTCTCGTTAAGAAGATACTCTATCAGAAATTTCGCTCTTTCGCTGTCGTTCAAAATATCCCCTCCCAAGAAACATCAAAAACGTGAAAACGAAAAGTTCAGCTTCCGCTTTCACGTCTGCTCCTCAACTCTCTGAAAAAATCGGTCAGCATAGCGGAGCACTCCTCTTCCAGCACTCCTCCGACCGTCAGCGGCTTATGGTTATAAGGCAGCCCGAACAGGTCTATAACGCTGCCGCACGAACCTGCTTTGCCGTCATACGCCCCGAACACCACACGCTCTATCCGTGAATTTATCATAGCGCCGCAGCACATCGGACACGGCTCCAACGTTACGAACAGCTCGCAGTCTGTCAGACGCCAGCCACCCAGCTTCCTGCTCGCCTCTCTTATCGCGATAAGCTCCGCATGGGCAAGGGGGTCTTTTTCGCTCTCGCGAAGATTATATCCCTCGCCGACTATCTCTCCCGTAGCCTTTTTTACTACCACCGCGCCCACCGGCACTTCCCACAGCAGAGCGGCTTTTTTCGCAAGCTCTATCGCGCGGGACATATAATACTCGTCACTCATCATCTGCTTCGTTTACCTCATCGGCGGAGGGTATCACCATACTGTCCAGTATTTCAGCCGTTATAACAGGCTGTTTGCCGTTGACGTGATAAATATTGCTGAACGGCACTTTATACTCCTCCGTTGACGTAGGAAGATTTTTGCTGCGAAGCTTTTTATCGGTATGCTCTTTCAGCAGGTCGTACAGCACCGAGCAGGCGGGAACGGCGAGAAGAAGTCCCACCACCTTGAAAAGTCCGCCTCCGACAAACAGCGCTACCAGCACCCAGAAGGTCGGCAGACCTGTTGTTCCTCCGAGTATCCTCGGCCCGAGTATATTGCCGTCAAACTGCTGAAGTATAAATATGAAAATTATGAAAACTATACATTTTCTCGGCTCGACGAACAAAACCAGCGCCGCCGACGGTATCGCGCCTATAAAAGGTCCGAAATACGGGATTATATTTGTTATGCCTACAATGACCGCTATCAGCACATAGTACGGTATTTTGAGCAGCCAGCAGCCGAAGAAGCACAGTATTCCTATCAGGAGCGAGTCGATTATCTTTCCCGTAAGGAAGTTTCCGAATGTCTTGTTCGACATCGACGCTACCTTGAATATCTTTTCGCAGGTGGAACGCTTGAAAAGCGCGATAAACAGCTTTTTGAACTGCGCCTGAAGCGTCTCCTTGCTGATGAGGATATATATCGAAACTATAAAGCCCAGCACGAAATTCTTTAAAAAGTTGAGAATGCTCCATGCGCCTGAAGCGACATTTACGAGCATAGGCTGTACCTGACCTATCACGGAATTAAGGTTCGCGCTGAAATCGTCGATCTTATCGTTGACGAAATTTTCAAGCTTCGGGTTATTGCTCAACAGCCGTGCCGACCAATCATAGAGCTTGTTGTAAATATCCGAAACGTTATTTATCATAGTCGATATACTGTCAGCAAACGCAGGTATTACGATATAGAGCAGTCCGCCGACTACGGCGATGAAAAACAGCGATGTAAAGCTGACCGAAATACCTCTTATCAGCTTCGGATGAGGTTTTCTTATGACATATCTGCGCAGCAGCTTTTCTATCGCGTTAAGGAGCGGATTGAGCAGAAACGCTATGGCAATGCCGATAAACACGGGCATAAGTATCGAAAGTATGTTCCCCACAACTCTCGATATAGCCGAGAACTTGAATATCGCCACCACCATAAGCATACTTACGGCTACTACGATGATAGCGTACACGGCAATCGTATTATATTTTTTATTGGAATACATTCTCACTTTTTCCGTTCCCCTTTTTCAGCAGACGTTCTGACATTCATATCTAATATATATTATAATACATTGTTTCAAAAAAAGCTAGTCCCCCCGAGCAATTTATTTATTTTTTTACAGGTCGGACTTATTTTTGGTTGAAAAAAGCGGAGAGATGTGGTATACTTATATTCGATATATAATGATAGGAGCTTTTGAAATGTCGGAATACACAGCGCTGAAGCAATTGGCTTTGGAGAGATATTTTTCAAAAATGAACGACAAGCAGCGTGAGGCGGTCTTTCAGGTAAAAGGAGCGGTGCTGATACTAGCTGGCGCGGGAAGCGGAAAGACGACCGTTCTGGTAAACAGGATAGCAAATATGATATTCTTCGGCGACGCATACTGTCACGGAGAACCTTGCGATATTTCCAAAGAGGATATCGATTTTCTCCGCAGGTATGCCGACGGCGCGGAGAACGACGGCGAGCGTCTGCGCGAGATAATAGCGTATGACTGCGTTGAGCCTTGGAACATTCTCGCGATAACATTTACGAACAAGGCGGCAGGCGAGCTGAAAGAGCGTCTTGAAAATATGCTCGGCGAAGCGGGTCAGGGGCTTACGGCTGCGACCTTCCATTCCGCTTGCGTCAGGATACTCCGCCGCGAATGTGACAGGCTGGGCTACTCAAAGAGCTTTACGATATATGACGCGGACGACCAGAAACGTCTTATAAAGGACTGTCTTGCCGAGCTGGGCGTTTCGGACAAGATGTTCCCTCCCCGTTCGCTCATAGCGGAGATATCTTCCGCCAAGGACAAGCTGATATATCCTCAGCAGTATGCAAAAATAAATGCTGGCGACTACCGCAAAAATGTTTATGCGCAGGTATACGCGCTCTATCAGAAAAAGCTTGAGGACGCGAGCGCTATGGATTTTGACGACCTCATTGGCAAGACGATTGAGCTTTTCGAGCGGTTCCCCGATGTTCTGGAGCACTATCAGAACCGCTACAAATACATACTCGTCGATGAGTATCAGGATACAAATGCGGCGCAGTACAAGCTGGTCTCCTTGCTTTCGCAGAAGTATAAGAACCTGTGCGTAGTGGGTGACGACGACCAGAGCATTTACAAGTTTCGCGGCGCGACCATAGAAAACATACTTCAATTTGAAAATCAGTTCGACAACTGCAAGGTCATCAGGCTGGAGCAGAATTACCGCTCAACGCAGAACATACTGACCTGCGCGAACGTTCTTATACAAAACAACAGCGAGCGCAAGGGCAAAAAGCTGTGGACAGCTATGGGTGACGGCGATAAGGTATGCGTATACAAGGCGGCAAGCACGGCGGCGGAAGCGAAATTCGTTGCCGAAACGGTGCTGCAAGGCGTCAAGGACGGCGGCAGATACGGCGATAATGCAGTTCTGTACCGCACCAACGCGCAGTCGAACGCCCTCGAGCAGGCAATGATATCGGGAGGCATACCGTACAAGATATTCGGCGGCGTTAAGTTTTACGACAGAAAAGAGATACGCGACATACTCGCATATCTGCACGTCATAGACAACAACTCGGATATGCTGCGCTTCAAGAGGATAGTCAACGAGCCTAAAAGAAAAATAGGCGAAGCGACCGTCGCAACGATAGAACAGATTTCCTCCGATATCGGCGACGACCCGATAACGGTTATGAGAGACTCGCGCGAGCTTGCACCGCTTTCAAAAAAGGCAAACCAGCTTACCGACCTTGCGGCTATGTTCGACTATCTCAAAGAGATAAGCGAAAGCGTTCCTCTTGACGAGCTTCTCGACGAGCTTATGGATAAGTCGGGCTACCTGGATATGCTCCTCGCGCAGGG
>CANRNT010000040.1 GCA_947631995.1 uncultured Clostridia bacterium
TGGGGAAAAGCCTTTCTTCAGAAAGGTTTTCCCCAAAAGAAAAACAGGCACAGTAGATAAATTCCGATTTATCTTATCAACGCAAAAGTAGAAAGGGGGAATGTTAATTTGTACCCAGTATCTGAGTACCGTTATTATCAATTTTCAGCTCATGCACTCTCCAGCCGTTAAGTCCTGCGTTATCCAGAGAAAACTGCACCTTACCCGCAAAAAACTCGTTGTCCTCATCGGCTATCGCCATTATCGTAGGCCCTGCGCCGCTGACGTATGCGGCATACGCGCCATGTGTATAGGCAATATCGAACACCTCTTTGCCGCCGGGGATAAGCTCCATTCTGTACGGCTGATGAAGTCTGTCGTCAACGCCCGTTTTAAGGTTCTCAAACTTGCCCGTCAGAAGAGAAGCCGAAAACAGCGCGGCTCTTGAAAGATTATACACCGCGTCGCGGAAATCTATCTGCTTTGGCAGGCAGGCTCTCGCCTTTGCCGTACTCAGCTCAAAATCGGGTATGACCGCCGCAAGCTTCAGCTTTGTAAATACTTCCTGCTTGACCCAGTGTACCTTTCTGCCGTCGAATACCGCGGTGACTATTCCGCCCAGAAGCGCGGGCGCGGTGTTGTCGGGGTGACCCTCTATCTGCGCGGAAAGGTCGACTATATCGTCATCTCCGAGCGGTGAACCGAGCATTTTGTTCGCTCCTACCAGACCCGCTACTATGCAGGCTGACGAAGAGCCCAAGCCTCTTGTCATCGGGATATTGTTAGTCTGCCGTATTTTAAGACCGCGCAGCTTTTTTCCGCAGACCTCGTAAAGGTCGCGCGCGGCAACGTACACCATGTTGCTGTCGTCAGTAGGTATCGGCGCGCCGTCAGCGGAGATTATCTCCACCTTATCGCTTTCCTCCATGTCAACATAGTTGTACAGGCTGACAGCCAGTCCCAGCGCGTCAAAGCCTGCTCCCAGGTTCGCGCTCGTGGCAGGTATCCTGATACTTATCATTATGTGTCACTCCGTTAAAGAAATCAAAGAAGTCTTATCTTGCTCTCGATAGTCAGAGAATTTGACAGCACCGCAAGGCTCTTGTCTATTTCTCCCTCTTTCATGAAAGGAGTTATGAACGCAGCCTCTTCGACGTTTTTGCTCATGCGTCTGTCAAGGAAAATAAGTCCGCCGAACATCTCCGAAAGCTCCTTGCATTTTTTCTGAGCGTCCTCGCCCTTTACTCTTACATACATTGCAGCTTCGTCGTCCTTATAAGGAAGCAGCATATCGTCGCTTCCCTGCTCCCAGCTCACGCCGATATTCGTACCCTTGTGTCTCAGCGCGTCTATAACGTCGCCCACTACCGCCGAAGCCGTCGGCAGCTTGCCTGCTCCCTTGCCGTAGAACATAGCGTCGCCCAGACCGTCGCCCCTGACGCAGATAGCGTTGTAAACATCGTCAACGTGCGCGAACATATGCTTTTTAGGCACAAGTCTCGGACACACCTTTGCCGCTATCCTGCCGTCCTTTGTCTGCCTTACCGAGCCAACGAGCTTTATTACATATCCTGCAACGTCTGCATAGTCAACGTCCGCCATAGTTATCCTTGAAATGCCCGAACAATGTATTTTTTCGGGGTCTATCTGCTTTCCGTAAGCAAGAGAACCCAGAATACATATTTTTCTGCACGCGTCATGACCCTCAACGTCGGCGGTGGGGTCTGCTTCGGCATAGCCGTTTGCCTGCGCCTGCTTCAAAGCTTCATCGAACGACAGCTGCTCCTTTATCATCTTAGTGAGGATAAAATTGGTCGTGCCGTTGAGTATGCCTGTTATCTCCTCTATGGTATTTCCCGAAAGACATCTGTATATCGGCCCTATTATAGGTATGCCGCCGCCAACGCTTGCCTCGAACAGGTAGTTGCAGTTATGCTCCTTTGCAATGGAGAGAAGCTCCGCGCCTTTTTTAGCTACAAGCTCCTTGTTCGATGTAACGACGCTCTTTCCCTCCTCCAGCAGAGCCCTTGTATAGCTATAAGCAAAGGTCGCTCCGCCTGCGGACTCCACAACGACCTCGACCTCGGGGTCGTGCAGAAGAATGTTGAAATCCTTCACCAGTTTATCAGCATACGGGCTGTCGGGGAAATCCTTAAGATCTAAAATATACCCCAGCTCAATGGGCGAACCCACTCTCTTTTCTATCTTCTCGCGGTTCATCTCAAAAAGCTCTACCGTTCCCGAGCCTACAACTCCGTATCCTATGACTGCTATCTTCCTGCTCATTTTCAAAGATCCTTTCATTTACATTGATATGTTCATATATTCCTGCGCGTTACGCGTTCATTCGCCCGCAATAAGCTTTACGCTTACTACGCCGTTTATTCCCGCAAGCCCCGACTGTATCACAGCCGTATCCATTTGCTCGCCCTCGAACCTGAACGATACCGTTACCGCCGCGACCGCGTCAACGGGAATGTTCTGATTTACGGTAAGTATGTTTACGTTGTACTCGTACAGCTTTGATATTATCGCCGACAGCACTCCTTTTTCGTCTCGCAGAACAAAGTACAAAGATATGATTTTGTTCGTGAGCTTTTCGGCATAGGTGAACACGCTGTCCTTATATTTATAGTATGCGCTTCTGGATATGCCCACAGCCTTGCAAGCCTCGGTAGAATTTTTGGCTTCTCCGCGCGCTTTCATTCGTTTTGCCTGCAATACCTTGAGTATTATCTCCGGAAGCACCTCCGAGCTTACTACCACAAAGCTTTTTTCACCGTTCTCGGCCACGATACAGTACACCTCCTGCAAACAGATGTATTCGCTGTACATACAACTATAACATATCCCGCACGATTTGTCAACCGTCATTTTGACAGTTTTATCGCAAATTATCCCTTATCTTTTGAAAAAAGAAATATCTCCCGCTTTTTATATCAGCGGGAGATAAGATCTATCCTATTATGCACAGCACCGAGAGCGCTGTCTTTTTCTGTATCTCCGAGAGCGGTTTAAGCACGCCGCGCTCTAGCAATATCTCAATAACTTTCGGTATCATCATACCGCTTCCAAGGCAGTTTGAATAATAACATTCCAGCGTTTTGTGCATATGCTGCGGAAAATGCTTCTTGTTCTCATTTATCACCTGTTCGCCATTTTCCGGGCAAATTCTACTACCTCATCCGAGACTGCTATCTTTTCGTTCAGTATGCCGTAAAACGCCGAGGCAATGTCCCGACTGCTTTTTACCCTCATCACCGCAGGCTGAACTCTGTCCTCATAGAGATACCCCTTGTCGCACAGCCGTTTGTAGCCCTCCTGCGAAAGCGCGCCTTTTCCGCTCCTGATAAACTTCGTGAGCTTTTGCCAGTCCTCCTGCAAATTATCCTGCCAGCCGCCGCTGCGGTCGGTATATCGGCAGTCAACAGAAATGCTTTCAAAAGCTTCTTCGGCAGGCGCGTCGTTTATGCCCCTTGTCATATATCCGCAGCACCAGTATGGATTTGGCCGCTCGGCGGTAATGGAAATATCGTCCTCAACGTTTGCATGGGCTATAAAATCTCCGCCGTCGGGGCGCTTGACCGTGTATTTTTCAAGCTCTTTTTCAAACCCCTCGTCAAAGAGTATAAGCCTTCTTACAGCCAGCATGACCACGCTGTATTTCAGATAATTCATATCCTCCCCGTCGCAGGAAATCCCCCAATGCTCTTTGTCGTTTTCAAATTCTTCAAACACCTTTGGCAGATACTTATCGCAGATAAACACCGCCGCATTAAAGTATAGCTGCGAAAGGTCTGCCTTGTCCCTGCCGTCAAACAGCAGCATATTCGTGCGATATTTCGGGTCGCTTGAGTTGTCGAGCCTGTCAATGTAGGCATACTCCACCAGCTTTTTCAGATCGTCTGAAACATACACCTGCGGCACACCCACCGCCCTTGCTATCTCTTCAAGAGTTTTAGGTTCGCTGTAGCACGCCCACGCAATGTTCTGTTTCAGGCGCGTATCGAACATAGCGTTTGTATCTCCGTTTGCGCCAGGAGAACCGCTGTGTCCCATGTGTGTAAATCTTATCGGAGAAAGCTGTATATTCTGTTCATTGATATTCATATTTATACCCTCTTTCAGTCTGCTTCTCGCGTCAGACAAATGCCATTTTACAGTACCCTGCGATATTTTCAGCTTGTCTGCTATCTCTGCCACCGTGCGTTTTTCATAATAGTGCATATATATCACCGTGCGCTGCCGCTGAGAAAGATACCCTATCTCGCGCCGAAGAATTTGCTCTGTTTCAGCCTCTTCTTCCAAATGTTCTTCGGGGGCGGCTATCATCATGCCGTCAATGCTGACAAAATTTCTGCCGCGTGCAAGGCTGTCAATATAATGCGCGTACACGTTTCTTGCAATTCTGTAAACATAGCCGTCAATATTCACAATGTCGTCAGCTTTCAGAAACGAGCGGTACACCTCATACACAATATCGGAAGCCAGCTCACGCGCGCCGTCAATGGTGTGCAGTTTATCAAGCGCAAAGCCGAATATCCTGTCCATGTACTGATAAATATATTTGTCTGCAAGTTGTTTTTCCATATCGAATGCCTCCGGAAGCGTTCTCGTATATATAGTGTGCAGCTTTAATAAAAGGTTGGGTATGCAAAAACCGACACACCGCGGTCAGGCGGTATGTCGGTCTTGTTGATTTTATGTTGTCCTATACTAATGCTTATATTGAAGAATGGCTCTTTACATACTCGATGACCTCATCGAGCTTGCAGAACGCCAGACCTACCACCGTGTCGGCGCAGCCATAGTAAATAGCTATCCTGCCGGTGTCCTGATCTGCCAGCGTTGCGCACGGGAATGTAACGTTCTGAACATCGCCTACGCACTCATAGTATTCACGAGGATTGAGCAGATACTCAGCGCAGCGGTACTTGACTTTCCACGGCTCGTCCTTGTCCAGTATGCAAGCCGAGAAGCTGTATACAAAGCCGTTGCAGCTTTCCAGAACGCCGTGATAGAAGCACAGCCAGCCCTCGTCGGTCTCTATCGGGATAGGGCCAGCGCCTATCTTCTTGGACTCCCAGCCTCTCAGGGGGCCCATAACGTGGCGGTGTTCGCCCCAGTATTTCATGTCGGGCGACTGCGATATGTACATATCACCGAACGGCGTGTGACCGCTGTCCGACGGGCGAGAGAACATAAGATACTTGTCGTTTACCTTTCTCGGGAACAGCACGCCGTTTCTGTTGAAAGGCAGGAAAGCGTTCTCGCATTGATAGAATGTCTTGAAATCAAATGTGTAGCCAACGCCGATGGTCGGTTTCCAGCCGTAAGCGTTGCACCATGTTACCCAGTATCTGTCCTCGATGAAGCAAACTCTCGGGTCGTAGCCGTAGCCCCACTGATTTACCTCTTCGGTAGACTTTTCAGCCTGCACGAACTGTATTCTCTCCTCGTTTATGTTCCAATGGATACCGTCGTCGGAGAAGCCTGCGTGCAGCTCCATGTTTCTCTGCTTGTCGTCGCAGCGGAAAACGCCTGCGAACTTGCCCTCAAACGGCACAACAGCCGAGTTGAATATCGAGTTTGAGGTAGGAATAAGGTCGCGAGGTATAATGGGGTTCTCTGTGTATCTCCAGATGACCTCTTTGCAGCCCTGCGGCTTATCCTGCCACGGCATATTTGGTATAGACTGTCCGTTGATTATCTTGCTCATAAATTATCCGCCTTTCAAGTAGGTTATCGTATTAAGTATTAACGGGGCGCGCCCAAAGGTTGTGCCCTTTAATAATATTAAAACACACTTTTATAAATTTTGCAATACCCTATTTTGTCTTTACCCAAAAAGAAAACGTTTTATTTCCGCCTGAAAACGTTAACTTTTAAATGTTCACAAAATGTTTACAATTTAGTCCGCTCGGTTTGCCAATAAAAACGCCGCTCTTGTCATAACGACATGGCGGCATTATTTTTTTGCGCTGTTATTTTCATTTATCTGCTGCTCTAAAAGCTGCTGCATGAGTATATCGAGCCTGCCGCGGCTGCGCTCTGACAGCATACGGTATTGCTCTGTAAATTTCCGCTCGTCCTCAGAAAGCTCACCGTCACTTTTTCTGTTTGTACGTCCTGCTATATAGTCAAGTGAGGCATTATAATAGTCAGCCAACAAAATTACCTTTTCAAACGGTATGTCGGTCTCGCCGCGCTCATATTTACCATAATGATTGACAGACACTCCGATTATTTCGGCAACCTGTTTTTGTGTAAGGTCGCTGTCCTCTTTCAGGTCTCTCAGCCTCTGATAATACCCCATGCTTAACACCTCTTTTAATGTATTTATTATGTATTATTATATCATTTTTAATTGAATACGCTTGACAATACAATTTATTTATGGTATTATAATTTAAAATACATTCTTTATAATGTTTGAGGAGGAATATTTATGAGTAAATTTTGCGTAAACTGCGGAGCAAAGCTCGGCGATAATTCAAAATTCTGCACATCGTGCGGCACAGCCTGCACGAATACCGTTGCAGGTTCTTCAGATGATGTACAGGCAGCACCGATAAACAATCTGACAAGCCTGCTGAAAAAGTACAAAATAGTTTTCTTGATACTTTTGTTGTTGGCTGCTGCGGTAATAGCGGTTACACTGATTATATCAAATTCGGGTTACAAGGCAACAGTCAGAGGCGTAGTAAACGCACTTGAAGATGAGGACGGCGAGAAACTGCTGAAATATATGGCTACCAATGATATGATAGAGTTTTATGGTGAAGATGAAATAACAGAGAATATGACCGATTACTGTCAAGGCTTATCAGATGAACTGGAAGATATGGTCGGAGGGCACTTAAAATGGAAATACTCAATAAAAGATGTCGATACAATGAGCGGAAAAGACCTTGAGGAATTACAAGAAAGCATTGAAGATTACCCGACGAAGTATTTTGAAAGCAATCCATTTGAAATAACAAAAGGATACGAGGTCAAGCTTGACCTGACAATAACCGGCGATGATGACGACTGGAAAACAAACTCCGTTTTTGTTTTGTTGAAAATAAACGGTAAATGGCTGATTTATAAATGGTACCGTACATCACTCTACGACGGAAATGATACCATACTTATTAACAGATATTTGTAATGATCAACTTATCATGCCGAAAGCCTTTCGCTATTACTACGGTTGACAATATGCCGTACCATATGTTATACTGTATATAACATTTTATGAATGGGGCGTAACATATGAAAAGAAATGATTATCTCTCGTGGGACGAGTATTTTATGGGCATAGCGAAGCTTTCGGCAGGGCGCAGCAAGGACAACAACACGCAGGTAGGCGCTTGTATAGTCAGCAGAGAAAATAAGATACTCTCGATGGGCTACAACGGTATGCCGACAGGCTGCTGCGACGACGATATGCCGTGGGAGCGAGAGGGCGAGAACCTTGATACAAAGTACCCCTATGTCTGCCACGCCGAGCTCAACGCGATACTCAACCGCTCTACGGGCTCTCTCGAGGGCGCAAAACTGTACGTTACGCTTTTCCCATGCAACGAGTGCGCCAAGGCTATAATACAATGCGGTATAAAAGAGATAGTGTATGGCGAGGACAAGTACGCAGGCTCTGACAGCGTTGTCGCCTCAAAGAAGATGTTCGACATGGTGGGCATAAAGTACACCAAGTACGACCCGACAGGCAGGGAATTTATCATCAAGCTTTAAAAATACAGATACATAACAAAAGCCGCCGCTCTCCGTTTTTGGAAAGCGGCGGTCTTATTATCGCCTTATGCTGTCAGACTTTTCAGCCCATTATTACTTCAACTTCATGCTCCGTTCCCTCAGCGAATACGGGGAGAACATTTCCGTTGACCTTAACACCGTCGCAGACAACGCTCTTGATACCCTTGCTTACATGGTCGGGGTTCTTTACGCTGATGTTGTATGTGCAGCCGCGGAATTTCCTCGAAGCCGTGAAGCCGTCCCATGCGGCAGGGATAGACGGGTCTATCTTCAAGCCGTCAAAGTCGGGTATAACGCCGAGAATGTACTGCGATACAGCAACAAAGTTCCATGCCGCCGTACCCGTCAGCCACGAGTTCTTAGCCTCGCCGAAGCGCTTTGCGTCCTTGCCTGCTATCATCTGGGCGTATACATACGGCTCAGTCCTGTGCAGGTCGGAATATTTTTCCTCCCTGTAAGCAGGAGCTATCTTGGAATAATACTCATAAGCCTTGTCGCCGTGTCCTACAAACGCCTCGGCGCAGATTATCCACGCATTGTTGTGGCAGAATATGCCTGCGTTCTCTTTATAGCCTGCGGGATATGTCGATATCTCGCCGTATTCTATATAATACTTTGTGAACGCGGGATTGTTAAGTACAAGACCGTGCTGGCTGTTGAGATACTTGTCAACGCTTGCAAGAGCCTTTATATCAGCGCCGCTCTCCTTGCCAACGCCGCCCATTACCGCAAAGCCCTGCGGCTCGATGAATATCTTGCCTTCTTCGCACTCCTTAGAGCCCATTTTTCTTCCGAGGTCGTCGTATGCTCTTATGAACCACTCACCGTCGAAGCCGAAGTCCATGATATTCTTCTTCATCTTATCTATCTCAGCCTGAGCCTTGTCAGCTTCCGCCTGATCGCCTCTGCGAGCGCAAAGCTCGACATAATTAGGTCCTGCATAAGTAAACAGCGACGCTACGAATATAGACTCCGCGATCTTGGAATACTTGTCCTCGCCGTATTTGGGCGATGTTGAAGTCTGGAAGCTCTCACCCGGGGTATCGGAGAAGCATGAAAGGTTTATGCAGTCGTTCCAGTCGGCACGCATAGCAAGCGGCAGACCGTGAGGGCCTACATTCTCGCATACGTGATAGAAGCTCTGCTTCAGGTGGTGCATAAGCGTCTGAGCGCGGCTCTCGTCGTTGTCGTAAGGCACCATTTCGTCAAGAATGGTATAGTCGCCCGTTTCTTTGATATACTGCGCGGTAGAAAGTATCATCCACAGCGGGTCGTCAGAGAAGTCGCCGCCTATCTCATCGTTGCCCTTTTTGGTAAGAGGCTGATACTGGTGATAACAGCCGCCGTCCTCCAGCTGTGTAGCGGCAAGGTCGAGTATTCTCTCTCTTGCTCTTTCGGGTATCTGGTGAACGAAACCGAGCAGGTCTTGGTTGGAGTCTCTGAAGCCCATTCCTCTGCCTATGCCGCTCTCAAAGTACGAAGCCGAACGCGACATATTGAATGTTACCATGCACTGATACTGGTTCCAGATGTTTACCATTCTGTTCATCTTTTCGTCGCAGGTGTTTACTGTATACTTTGAAAGCAGAGCGTTCCACATATCTTTAAGCTCTGCGAGAGCCTTATCGGCCTTTTCGGTGGTGTCCATAGCCTTTATCATCTCATACGCCTTGGACTTGTTCATGCTGCCGTCAGCGTTCCACTTATCCTTGCCGTTCTCAACGTAACCGAGCAGGAAAATAAGCTCTTTAGTTTCACCTGCCGCAAGAGTGATGTCCAGACAATGCGAGGCTATCGGCGACCAGCCGTCAGCAACGGAATTATTAGGCTTACCTGCCATAACAGCCTGAGGATTCTCAAAACCGTTATACAGACCCATAAACGTTTCTCTGTCGGTATCATAGCCGCAGATATCTGCGTTCACGGTATAGAAAGCAAAGTGATCGCGGCGCTCCTTATATTCGGTCTTATGGAAAATGGTAGAGCCCTCTATCTCAACTTCGCCCGTGTTGAAGTTTCTCTGGAAGTTCGTAGAGTCGTCCTGAGCGTTCCACAAACACCATTCTATGAACGAAAACAGCTTGAACGATTTCTGAGCGTCCGACTTATTTTTAATGATGACCTTCTGCACCTCGCCGTTGAAATCCTGCGGCACGAAGAACGTAACCTCGGCTTCTATGCCGTTCTTTTCGCCCTTGATAACGGTGTAGCCCATGCCGTGGCGGCAGGAATAAGCGTCAAGCTCCGTCTTTACGGGAGACCAACCCGGCGACCACACACATTCGCCATCGTTGATATAGAAATATCTTCCTCCCATATCAACAGGCACGTTATTATAACGGTAGCGCGTTATTCTTCTCAGTCTTGCGTCCTTGTAGAAGTGATATCCTCCTGCCGTATTGGAGATGAGCGAGAAAAACTCCTGCGTGCCAAGGTAGTTTATCCACGGGTAGGGAGTTTTCGGGTCGGTGATGACATACTCCTTGTTGACGTCATCGAAGTAACCGAATTTCTTCATTAAAATTCCACCTTTCAATATATGTTTTTTTATTCTGTCATTTTATATGATATGCTAGTCGAACGTCTTTTCCGCCTGCGTTCCGTCCTGACCCTTTGCGCTGACGGCTGTCACCTTGCCGCCCGACACGGTTATCTCATAGTCGGAAACGTCCAGCTCCTGCCAGCCCAGATTTGCGTCTATGGCGCTTGACAGCATACTTCCGTCGCCAAATTTATACACGCCGTCGCCTATGCTGGCGCCGTTGTTTTTCGCGTCCGCTATTACATCGCCCGCCAGCACGGCAAGCTCATCGAGGGGCAGGCTCTCTTCCGCCGGCACATCGTTTCCCGTTTGATCCTCTATGCCGTATTTTGCGAGCAGCTCGGTCGGGTATTCGTCAAACACCGCTCCCAGCACCGTAAACTCATTTCCGTTTGCAAGCAGCACCACATACAGCGGTCGGCTTTTTATCTTTCCGTCGGGGGAATACTTGCAGGTCAGAAGCTCTATTTCGTCATTGTCCGCATTACGGAATATCTCGCCGTCTCCGCTTATCTCAAACTTAAAGTTTACGGGCAGCGCCGAAAGGCTATCCTTATCGGCGGTCTCATCGCAAAGGCTTGCGGCATATTCGATATCCCCGTCGGATATCGCCTGCAAAAACGCCGTGCACACCTCCTTATCGGGGGTCATTTCCGTTTGCGTTTCCGAGCTGTCGTCCTTTGGCTGTGAGCTTTCGCTTTCCGAGCTGTCGTTCTCCGAGCTTTCATCGGGAATTGAAGAGCTGTCCTGAGATATCTGCGTTTGCGAAGCGGTCTGCGAGGACGAGCCGTTATTGTTTCCGCAGGCTGTCAGCGACATACAAACGCTCACGCAAAGCGCCGCCGCGAGCAGCGTTTTCATTGCTTTCATATATAGCTTCTCCTTTCGTTTTCTCTGTATCTGTATATATCTTTATAAGTCTTATTCTTTATCTTGTACAAAAGCTTTGCCAGCAGGAATATTTTTCACCCTTGGCTATCTCCGTATATCCCGTTACCTCGCGCGGCAGACTGAGATTAGCGCTGTTTATCATTGCGGTCATCGGCTCGGGGCAGAAGTATCCGTTTACGCCCTTATCGTTCCACATATTCCAGAATCTATACTCCGCCGATACCTCGTTGATTATCATTCTTCCCGTACCGACATCGGTAGTAACAGCGCCGTTGAACGGTTCGCCGTCCAGCGTATTCATACCTGCCGTATACATATCGTTATCTATATCCTGCAAAACGGGGTGCATATCGCCGTTTTTATACTGCTTGTCCCTGTCGTCGAGCGGGAGCAGTTTTTCGGTCGGCAGCGAACGCTCGTTAAGCTCACATTTAAGCTCTGCCGGCACGCGAAGTCTCATATCCTCCTGCTTGCCGCCCTTTACTATCGGAGCGTTGATACAGGTATGTGTACACAGCGAAACGGGGAGCATTTTATCCGAAAGGTTTTCAAGCTCTATATCCTGTCTTAACCCGTCCGCCGACAGAGTATAGGTATACGTCAGCCTGAACTTCAGCGGCATATACTGATACATAGCGTCGTTTTTATCGAACTCATAGCAGGTAACGAGCGTTGCAATGCCGTTTTCGGCTTTTGCGGAAACGACCTTATGCTCTCTCTCGTGCACCCAGCCGTGTATACAGTTGCCCAGCTTAGGCTCGTTTATCGGGAACCTGTAACAGTCGTCGGACGTTTTCAGGACGCCGCCATCGAACCTGTTGGGCAGATAAAGCGTCGGCAATCCCCAAAGCACGCGCGACTCGTTTATTTTTTCTAGCGTTGCTTCTTCTCTGTATCGGAATATCTCCATATCCAGCTTTTCGTCTCTCATTCGCATAACGTCTCCGCCCAATTCGGGGACTATCACGCAAGAGTATTTATCTGCTTCCAGCTTATAAGCCTTCAGACCTTTGAAAGTAGTTTCCGAGCATACTGCGTTTGACAATTTTATTACCTCCGATATTACAGCATTTATACTGAAATTATATCACAGATACATCAAATTGTCTAGTGTTTTTTTAAAATTTTCGCATACATTTGTGAAAACTGTCCTAATTGCCCCGTATTATATTATAGATTAAATACATTGAAACGTATAAATGACAAAAAGCAGGAAAGAATAGCAACAGGCGGTATATGAATATATCGCAAATTTTTAAGAAAGAGAGTGAGCTCATGCTTGACAAGATAGCACTTTTTCTGCTGATAGTCGGAGGTATCAACTGGGGTCTGGTAGGTATATTCCAGTTTGACCTGGTAGCATTCATCTTCGGTGGCTCTGCCGCTATCATAAGCAGGATAATCTATACCATAATAGCTATTTCGGCTATCTGGTGCGTATCGCTGTTCTTTAAGAACAACGAAATGGTGGAGGAAACAAGCTCCGGCAAGAATTATTGACCTGCCATAGGTATTTCAGGGCAATAATAACCAAATATTTGCCATAGGATTATGTGCATTATGCCGAAAAAACTTCAAGCGGTAAAAAATTTCATTATTCTTCTTGACATTTTTTTCACGGCATAATATAATATCTATGGTGTCTGATAACCGATTTGTTATCGGCAGACATTCGTTTTGTTGTCTCCTTTCTTTTGTTCTACACATATTTTATTTCATCTTTGGCAGGATTGTTGTTCCTGCCACTTTTTTTGTTATAAATCGAAAATTTGCGAAAAAACACTCTGCACTACTTACCTATCTTGTTGGAGCGCGAAACCTATGTTTTTAATCTATCTTTCCGTTCTTGCGAAATGAAGCCTAGAATGAAGAGGTCGCGAATTTTCACCACGGCTCTGCGCGTGGATGAGGGTCGGGTAAGGAAGAGGGAGTGCGAGGGGGAAACCTTAGGGTAGGGGGTAAAGCGCGCGCCCTTCCGGTCATATTTACCCCCTAAGTCCCTATGGTGTCCCC
>CANRNT010000041.1 GCA_947631995.1 uncultured Clostridia bacterium
TTACCCCTCGCCAAAAATATATGAGTTTTAGTGAGGGGGCTTGGGGGAAGACCCTTTTCCAAAAGGGTCTCCCCCAACAACAAAACCGGAACAAAAAATAAAGTCTTTTATCAAGGGCTATGTGCTTTATCCTTTTCCGCCTTAGTCTCTTGCAGGTAGGCGGCGTTCAGCATTTCGGGGGCGACGGCTTCGCAAGCCATAGCCGCAAAGCACAGCGACGACGCCCTTTGCAGGCGGTCTTTCGGGGGCGCGCAGCGGACATTCCCCATACCGCCGAGCAGGCCTTTCACCTCGTCACAGCAGTCGCCGACAATTATCACATCGCCGTCAATGCTATGCGCGTACTCTATAAGCTCCTGCGCGCTGCACACACGGTCGGGGAAAACGCACTTCACACCGCCTCCGTCCGCCGCGTAACCGCCGAGATAGTAAACGTCCGTCCGCGCTTTCAGCACGGCAAGCACCGTTCCCTTGGCGGCGCACACGTTGTAACTCAGCGCCATAAGCGTTGAAACGCCGCAGCACTCGCAGTCAAGACCCATACACATACCCTTTACAGCCGCTATGCCTATCCGCAGACCCGTATACGACCCCGGCCCGTTCGCGACCGCAATGCGGTCAATGTCACTTAGCGTAAGCGAGCAGTCCTCCAGCAGCTTTTTCACCATTGGCAGTATCACCTGCGAATGTGTCAGCTTTGTGTAGAGTATGCTCTCGCCGATAATGCGTTCCCCATCGCATACTGCCGCCGAAGCGGTCTTGCCCGATGTTTCAATTCCCAAGCACAGCAAAGCGTTCATCTCCCTGCAAAGTGATAGTGCGCGTGTTGTCGTCTATAAGCTCTATATCTACTGTTATACTGTCCTTTGGCAGGGCGTCCGCGATATTCTCGCTCCACTCCACCGCAAGCACAGTTTCGTCGTCCATATAGTCAAAAAATCCCGTAGTCTCCAAGTCCGCCTCGCCGTTTATGCGGTACATATCAAAATGTATCAGGCTAAGGCGTTCACCTCTGTACTCATTCACAAGCGCAAAGGTCGGCGAGGTCACATCGTCGCCAAGCCCCATACCGAGCGACAGTCCTCTTGTAAAAGTAGTTTTGCCTGCGCCCAGTCCGCCGCTGTAGGCTATCACATCGCCGCCGCGCAGGAGCTTTCCCGCTTTTTCGGCAAACGCTATTGTTTCTTCGGGACTGTAAGTCGTTACCGTTACCGTCATCACACCAAGCCCTTATCGTAATAATAATTAAGTACAAGGTCTACCATTCTGCCGTAGCTGTCCTTTCCGTCCGCGACGCCGTTGAATTTAAGGCTCGCGTTCATAGCCGCGTCTGATACCTCGTTTACAGTAGAAGCGGGAATAATGGTCTTTTTCTCCTCCTGAACGCTTCGCCAATACTCCTGATTTTCATACATATCTACCCATATGCCGTAGTCTATACGTTCCTCCAGCATATCGAGCCGCTCCCGCAAATGCTCTTCCTTGTCCGCTACCGCGTCAAACGCCTTTGAGCGCACATACTTCAACGCAGAAAGATATCCGCAGTAGCGGTAGTCAGCGTTATCAGACATAGAGCAGGCAAGGAACGCAACAAAATTAGCCTCGTCCTCTAAAATTATCCCCTGCGTGTGGGCAAGCTCGTGAACTACGGTCTCGGGCTTGTTGGAATCGTACATAAGCTTGTTATAATTCGCCTCCAGCGTGAACGGGAAGTATATCCCCATAAGATACTGCTGGCTCATAAAATACGAATTAATAACAGGCTTTGGCTTTGTATAAAAGCCTTTCAGCACAGGATAATCGCCGCTGATATTCTCCATAGCCTCTGCGGCAGTCTTGCCAAGGTCGGCGGTGAGTATAAATCTTCCCTCATCATCGCGCTGTACCTGCGCCGACGCTTCGTTCGTCTGCTCTATGAGCTTTTCGTAGACATTGAGAAGCTCCTCCGCCGTGTATGTATTTTCGGAAATACCGTTCTTTGAAGCGAATGTTGAGCATTGGTACAGTATAAAACAGTTGAGCGTTTCTGTGACCATTACATACGCTATGCACCACGCAAGCGTTTTGAAGTATATATGCGATACTCTCTTGCGCCTGCCCTTTTTTATGCACATCAGCACTATGTAAACTATCAGCGATAACGGCAGCCCTGCCACGGCTATTATTATAAGTATCTCGCCAAACGAGAACGGAAGCCACGACAGCACCCTGCCAAAGGTGTTGTTCCATATCGGGAAAATATAGTCGAGGTAAAAGTCCGCGAACGGCGTTGACAGCCGCGCTATGATATTGAGCAGCAGGCAGGCGGCGAACACGGATATCAGCGCTATTGAATTTTTCTTCAAGCGCCTTGTTTTCCTATCCTCAGCCGATACTTCCGCTCCGACAGCTTCCTCTGCGGCGGTATCGTTTGCTTCCTCTGCCGAAACATCGGCAACGTCATCGGATACGCTGTTTAGGTTTTCGGTGTTTTCGGCGAGTATCAACTCACCTTGCTTTTTGCTGCTCATTATATTTCACCCTCTGAACTTTAGAAAAGACCTGTTATATTTCCCTCGTTATCACAGTCTATAAGATTTGCGGCAGGCAGCTTTGGCAGACCCGGCATAGTCATTATATCGCCCGTGTATGCCACCACGAACCCTGCGCCCGACGACAGTTTAAGGTCGCGCACGGTAATTTTGAAGCCCTGCGGTTTGCCGAGCTTTGCAGGGTCGTCGGAAAGCGAATACTGTGTTTTTGCCACGCATACGGGTATATCGGCGCAGCCCAGACCCTCTATCTCTTTCAAAGCCTTCTGCGCCTGCGCGGTATAGATAACTCCGTCCGCGCGGTATATCTCTTTAGCTATGATGTCCAGCTTTTCCTGTATAGGCAGTTTCTCGTCATACAAAACGTGGAAATCGCTCTTTTTCTTCTCTATCGTATCGCATACCTTCTGTGCTAAGTCCTTGCCGCCTTCGCCGCCTTTAGCGAAAATTTCCGCAAGAGAATATTCAACGCCCATTTCCGAGCATACTTCTTCTATGACCGCTATCTCGGCGTCGGTGTCGCTCTCGAACCTGTTTATCGCAACAACAACAGGAACGCCGAACTTGCGCATATTCTCGATGTGTGTTTTGAGGTTCACACTGCCCTTTCTCAGAGCGTCGACGTTTTCGGTCTTGAGCTCTGTCTTCGGTACGCCGCCGTTGTATTTCAGCGCGCGTATGGTAGCCACCAGCACCACGCATGAAGGCTTCAGACCTGCAAAACGGCACTTGATGTCCATAAACTTCTCCGCACCAAGGTCAGAGCCGAAGCCTGCTTCCGTAATGCAGTAATCGCCCAGTTTGAGAGCCAGCTTTGTCGCCCTTACCGAGTTGCAGCCGTGCGCGATGTTTGCAAAAGGCCCTCCGTGCATAATGGCAGGGGTATTCTCCAAGGTCTGAACAAGATTAGGCTTTATGGCGTCCTTGAGCAAAGCCGTCATAGCGCCGCAGCCGCCGAGGTCTTTGGCGTAAACGGGCTTGCCGTCCAGCGTGTAAGCCACCAGAATTCTTTCAAGGCGCGCTTTAAGGTCTGCAAGGTCTGAAGCCAGACAGAGAATAGCCATTACCTCGCTTGCAACGGTTATCTGAAAACCGTCCTCGCGCGGCACGCCGTTCACCTTGCCGCCAAGACCTATAACAATGTTGCGCAGCGCCCTGTCGTTCATATCAAGGCAGCGTTTTATAAGTATCCGCCGCTGATCTATTTTAAGCTCGTTGCCCTGCTGAATGTGGTTATCCAAAAGCGCGCAGAGCAGATCGTTAGCCGCTGTGATAGCGTGCATATCGCCCGTGAAATGCAGGTTTATGTCCTCCATGGGGACTACCTGCGCGTATCCGCCGCCTGCCGCGCCGCCTTTTATGCCGAACACAGGGCCGAGAGACGGCTCGCGCAGAGCAAGCACGGCGTTTTTGCCTATCTTCGCCATGCTTTCCGCCAAGCCTACCGAAACGGTGGTCTTGCCCTCGCCAGCGGGGGTGGGGTTAATGGCGGTAACGAGTATCAGCCTGCCGTCCTCCTTATCCTCAAGCTTTTTAAAAAGGCTCTCGGACAGCTTTGCCTTATACTGTCCGTAAGGCTCTATATCGTCCTCCGATATGCCAAGCGAGGCGGCGATATCCTTTATTTTCAGCATTTTTGCCGATGAAGCTATCTCAATATCTGTCAGCATAAAAATTCCTCCGTTAAAAAATGTCGGCAGTAAAGCTACTGCATTTTTTATTATAACATATTGCGAGCATTTTTTCTAGAGTATTTAGAAATATTTTTATACCTTTTTATGGAAATCAGAAGCAGGAAATATTTTTGCTGTTTACGCAGCACGCAGGAGCACATACGTTGACCGCCATAAATGTCGGTCAAGTGCAGAAGAACCCTCTTCGAGGCTTCTTCCATGCTTAACAACAAAGTGCATTTCTAAAAAGCCCTCACCGCCAAAAACGGTCGGCGGCGCACACCTCGCGGTGTGACGGACTTTTTCCCTTTTCTTCCCACAGTACGCAAAAGTTTTAAACCCTGTCAAGAAACCAAAAGTTTTCGATCAAGCCTTTTTCAAAAGGCTTGCAGGGGCACGGGGGCAGCGCCCCCGAAAACACGTCAGGCGCTCCGCAAAGAGTGAATTGAAAAACAATCCGGTGGATTGTTTTTCAAGAGGGAACGCCCTGCAAGAGAGGGCGTTCCCTAAGTAGTAGCTATATCAAATTTTCCGCGTTCTCAGAGAGAACGCCACGCCATTGAATAATCCCAAACATCTTGCCCTATTAGAGGTTAGAGATAAGATGTTAGAGGTTAGAAACAGCTTTTACGACCTTTGTGGTAGCTTTTCATACCTGCGGTTTATAAGAAGCAAGAGGCAAGATGAGCATTTTGAAAATTACGCGCAAAACTTGTAAAGCATAATTTCTTGCCTCTTGCCTCTCGTTTTCTTGCCTCTAATAGCGCAGAAAAAACGGCTTTGCGCTAAATGCGTAAAACCGTTTCTAACTTCTAACATCTAACTTCTTACCTCTAATAGGCAAAACCGTTTCTTCCCTTATATTTCATTCCTGTTTTCCAGCGCTTTATACAGCGTTACCTCGTCGGCAAATTCGAGCACCGCGCCCATCGGCAACCCGAACGCCAGCCTTGTCACCTTAACGCCGAGCGGTTTCAGCATACGCGACAGATACATCGCCGTTGCCTCGCCCTCGACCGTGGGGTTGGTCGCCATTATTACTTCTTTCACCGTGCCGTCCTGCAGCCTTGCCAAAAGCTGTTTTATCCGCAGACTTTCGGGCATAACATTATCTATAGGCGATATAAGCCCATGCAGGACATGGTACACCCCTTTATACTCCTTCGTCCTCTCAAAAGCTGTGACGTCCTTAGGGCTTTCCACCACGCAGATGACAGACCTGTCGCGTCTGTCATTATCACAGATAGGACACAGCTTTTTATCCGTAAGATTACAGCACACGCTGCACTCATGTACGGTCTTATGCGCGGTAAGTATAGCCTCCGCAAAAGCTTTAGCTTCGCTGTCGGGCATGGAGATAACGTGGTATGCCAGCCTTTGGGCGGATTTCATGCCTATGCCGGGCAGCCTTGCGAAATGCTCCGCAAGCACCGTCAGCGGCAATGCGTTACTGTCAGCCATTATCTATCAATACAGTCCGGGTATGGACACGCCGCCGGTAACTTTCTGCATTTCGGCGTCAGACTCCTCGTCGAGCACTCTGACAGCCTCATTGAACGCGCTCATTACGAGATCCTGAAGCGTTTCAACGTCCTCGGGGTCAACGACCTCGGGCTTGATGTTGAGCTTCAGCACCTGTCTTTTGCCGTTTATGGTTATCTCTACTGCTCCGCCGCCTACCGATGCGGAAAATTCTCTCTCCTCAAGCTCCGCCTGCAAAGCGGTTATCTGCTCCTGCATTTTTTGAGCCTGTTTGAGCATTTGATTAACATTGCCGGAAGGACCTTTGCCCATTCCCTGCGGAAGTCTAGCCTTCATAATGATCTCTCCTTAATCCAAAGTGATTTTATTGCTTTATATCAACTGCTACGTCCGAGCTTTTTGCTCTCTCAAGCAGCTTGCTTACGGGGTCTTCGCTGTTTGACGGGTCGGCGTTCTTGGCCGATCTCGCCCTTATCACAAATGCTTTGCCAAAGCGTTCTGTAAGTATCTGTGACAGAGTTTGCGCGCATTTTGTTTCCTTGAACATCTTCAAAAAGAAGTCGTTGTCCACCACCAGCAGCATAACGTTCTCATACACAAAAGCGTTGGAGTCCGCCAGAAAGCCTGCCGTTGCCGCGTCACGCTGTGAAAGCTCCGCGAGGATATCGTTCCACTCGCCCAACGGCTTGAAATCCTCGGGGCGAAGCTTTGATATATCGACCTTAGGCTCGGGTATCGGCGGATGATCCTGCGGCACGAGCGGCTCAGCCTTTTTCGGCTTGGGCACGGCGCCGCTGCTTATGCTTTTCACCATATTTTCCAGCGCAGCTATCCTGCCCCTGAGCGAAGCTATCTCGGCGCTGTCTGCCGCCGCGGGAACATTCCCCTGTCTCTGCTCTGAGCTGCACAGTCTTACAACACACATCTCTATCTCAACGCGCTTCGCCGCAACTCTCGGCAGACGCTCGCTGCACTGCTGCAATATATCGAGCATTTCCAGTATACGTCCTATATCGAGCTTATCGGCGATCTTTCTGATGATCGCTATCTCATCGGGCAGACAAACGAACGCGTCGTTGCTCTTTACGGATCTTGCGAGCATAACGTTTCTCATCTGCGAGATAAGCTCGTCCACCAGCCTTTGCATATCCTTTGAAGCTTCATACAGCTCGCCTATGATGTTTATGGCAGTTACTGCGTCTCTTTCGGCGAAGCATTCCAGAAGCCTGAACAAATGATCCCTACCTGCTATCCCTGCCGCCGCGGAAACGGTATCCACCGTTACATCGCGCGAATACGCTATACATTGATCCAGCAGCGAGAGCGCGTCTCTCATACCGCCGTCAGCGAGCTTTGCGATAAGCTCCGCAGCTTCACCGTCCAGCGTAAAGTCCTCATTATCCGCTATATAAAGGAGCCTGCTCTTTATATCCTCGGGCAGTATCCTGCGAAAATCGAACCTCTGACAGCGCGATACGATAGTTACGGGAACTTTGTGTATCTCGGTCGTCGCAAGAATGAATTTCACATATTCCGGCGGCTCTTCAAGGATTTTCAGCAGCGCGTTGAATGCGCTCACCGAGAGCATATGCACCTCGTCTATTATATACACCTTATATCTGCACACTTCGGGGGTATACGCTGTGCTCTCCCTTATCTCGCGCATATCGTCGACGCCCGTATTTGAAGCGGCGTCTATCTCTACAATATCGCTCAGCGTTTCACTATCGAACCTTTTGCATATCTCGCACTCCATACACGGAGAGCCGTCCTTGGGAGAAAGGCAGTTTATCGCCTTTGCGAATATCCTCGCGCAGGTGGTCTTTCCGGTACCTCTGCTTCCCGTGAACAGATACGCGTGCGCGGTCTTTCCCGACGATATCTGATTGCGCAGGGTCGTCGTTATATGCGGCTGCGATACTACATCGTCCAGCGTTGCGGGACGCCATTTTCTGTATAAAGCCTGATACACCGCCGCACACCTCCTTTGGTTACTTCCTTATATACAAAAGTGCTTCTGACATAAATCAGAATATATTGAAACAGAATTAGTGAATGGGAAGAAGCCTCGCAGAGGGTTCTTCTGCACTTGAGCGACTGCAAAGCAGGCTGTCAAGTGTGGTGAATAACGAATAATGAATAGTTTAGAGTTAAGGAGCGGCTTACGCCGCGTATTTTAAAATCCTTGTCAAGAAAGGAAAAGTTTTCGGTCAAGCCTTTTTCAAAAGGCTTGTCAGGTCGAGGGTGAAACCCTCGTCGCCTGCGGTCGCTTGCGAACGCTACCGCAGCACGGCGAAAGCCCCTACATCGTGCGCTCTGCAAGAGGTGAATTTCTAAACAGTCCTGTGGACTGTTTAGAAAGAGGGGAGGCTCTGCAAGAGAGAGCCTCCCCTTTGAGAAGCCATATCTCTCTTTCCGCGTTCCATTATGGAACGCCGAACAATATGAAAAATTCACAACATCTTGCCTCTTGCTTCTAGTTAAACCGCAGGTATGAAAAACTACCGCAAAGCCTTAAAAACCGTTTCTAACACGTGGCTTGGAGGCTAAAGCCGACAAGACACTACTGACTTCTAACTTCTCACTTCTAACCGCTAACTTCTTACCTCTAACAGAGAAAATCCGACACATAGGTGTGCAGGCGTGGCTGTGACACACAAAACAAACCGCTTAATGCTGCTCGGTTCCCCGCCTGACATGGTTCACAGCGTTTCATTGCACAGGACCTGCACACCTATATATCGGAAATCAACGGCTGCGCCTTACCTGCTCTGTAATAACATCACTAGTTATTATAACACAAGCTTGCAAAAAATGCAAGTACTTTTTATTGCGTATACAAATTTTACATTCATGCTTGACAGAGAGCGTCAGGTATGATATAATTTATGAATATGAAAATCATTTTCATTTTGAGGAGGTAAGCGGCGTTGGCAGGATACAACACAAAGCAGCGTTCTCTTATACTTGAATGTCTTAAAGAAAACAAAGACCGCCACATAACCGCCGAGGACATATACTCTTTCCTTTCCGCAAAGGGAGAGGGCGTAGGCATGGCTACGATATACAGAAATCTCGATAAGCTCCTTAAAGAGGGCTGTCTGCGGCGGTACGAGCTTTCGCAGGGGCAGAGCGCCTGTTATCAGTACATTGACGGCGAGGGCGACTGCCGCGAACATTTCCACTTAAAGTGCGAAAACTGCGGCAAACTGATACATCTTGACTGCGAGAGCCTGACAAAGCTGTCGCGGCACATAGAGCAGGAGCATTCATTTATAGTAAACAGTTCAAAAACGGTGCTGTACGGACTTTGTTCCGACTGCGCCGACAAGGATAAGTGAACACGGTCATGAACAACATCAAAAAGATAAAAGCTGTCATACTGGCCGCTGTCATACTGACGGTATTCTGTCTGACGGGCTGTCGGCACGCGGAGGAAAAAAGCGCGAGCGGGCTGAAGATAGTCACGACTATTTTTCCGCCGTACGACTTTGTAAGAGAAATAACGGGCGGCGAGTGCGATATTCAGATACTTTTGAAGCCCGGTCAGGAAAGTCATTCTTACGAGCCGACGATAAAGGATATCCTCGCGATACAGGACTGCGACCTTTTTATATATGTCGGAGGGGAGAGCGATGTATGGGTAGACGACATACTTGGCTCGTTTGATACTCCCGTTAATGCTTTAAGACTGGTCGACCTTTGCGATACGAAAGAAGAGCTGCCCATCGAGGGAACAGAGGAGCACGACCACGGCGAGGAGGAACATTCGCCCGATGAGCACGTCTGGACTTCGCTGAAAAACGCTCAGGACATATGCCGAGGTATTTGCGATGAGCTTTGCAGAACAGACGGCGAAAATGCCGACCTCTATACAAAAAACTGCGCCGACTACTGCGAAAAGCTGAATGCGCTGGACGGCGAATTTACAGAGGTCGTAAACGGCGGCAAGCGCAAAACCCTCGTATTCGGCGACCGTTTTCCTTTCCGTTACCTTGCCGACGACTACGGTCTGGAATGTTATGCGGCATTTTCGGGGTGCAGCGATGAAACAGAACCCAGCGCTGCCACATTTTCTTTCCTTATAGATAAAATAGAGCAGGAGGACATACCGACGGTGCTTTATATAGAGTTTTCCGCCGAGAACGCAGCGCGCGCCATAGCGGAGCAGACGGGGTGCAAAGCAAGGCTGTTTCACTCCTGCCATAACGTATCAAAGGAAGATATCCAGAACGGCGTGACCTATATCTCGCTTATGGAGAATAATTTAGAGGTGCTGAAGGAGGCGCTTTACTGATGAACTTGCTCAGCGTAAAAAAACTCACCGTGCAGTATGACGGCAGCGAAGCGCTCCACGATCTGAGCTTTGATCTTGAGAGCGGCGACTATCTGTGCGTCATCGGAGAGAACGGTTCGGGAAAAAGCACGTTGATAAAGACGCTTCTGGGTCTTAAAAAGCCCGACAGCGGAAGTATCGAGTATAACGGTCTTACTTCCGCCCAGATAGGCTATATGCCGCAGCAGACCGACATTCAGCGGGATTTTCCCGCTTCGGTCATGGAGGTAGTGCTGACTGGCTGTCTCAAAGCTAACGGTTTCCGTCCGTTCTTTACAGCCAAGACCAAAGAGTTCGCAAAAAAGAACCTGCAAAGAACAGGCGCGGCGGAGCTTGCAAAAAAATGCTACGGCGAGCTTTCGGGCGGTCAGCAGCAGAGAGTATTGTTGGCAAGGGCGCTTTGCTCTACCGAAAAACTGCTGATACTCGATGAGCCTGTTGCAAATCTTGACCCCAAAGCAACAAACGAGATATACGCTCTCATCGACAAGCTCAACAAGGAGCATGGCATAACGATAATAATGGTATCTCACGACATACGCTGCGCGGCCATGCAGGCGGGAAAGATACTTCATCTTGACAAGACGCTCGTATTCTTCGGTGATACCAACGACTATATTAACTCCCCCGAGGGACGCCATTTCCTCGGGCACGAGCATTTGTAAGGCGGTGACGGCATGGACGATATCATTCAGCTGCTTTCAATGACTTTCATACAGCGCGCGCTGTTGGTAGGTATACCCGTATCTCTTTCGGCAGCCCTTTTGGGCGTTCCTCTGGTACTGAAAAGATACTCCATGATAGGCGATGGTCTTTCACACGTCGGCTTCTGTGCGCTGTCGGTAGCGGCAGTCATGAACTGGGCGCCGCTGTATTTCTCGATACCCGTGGTAGTTGCGGCTGCGTTCCTTCTGCTTCGGCTGTCGGGAAAGGAAAAGATAAAGGGCGACGCCGCCACGGCTCTGATAACGACAGCTTCTCTCGCAATAGGCGTTATCGTCACGTCCTTCGGCAGTGGCCTTAACACCGATGTGAACAGCTATATGTTCGGCAGTATACTGACCATGAGCAGGTCGGATGTTGCCTTGAGCATAGCCCTTTCGATCGCGGTGCTCGTGCTGTTCGTGCTTTTTTACAACAAGCTCCTTGCGGTCACGTTTGACGAATCCTTTGCCAAGGCTACGGGCATACGGGCAGAGCTTTACAATATGCTCCTCGCCCTGCTGACGGCTCTTACCATAGTTCTCGGTATGCGTATGATGGGTACTCTGCTGATATCGGGACTTATCGTTTTCCCTGCCCTTACGGCAATGAGAGTATTCAAGCGCTTCAGATCCGTTATGATATGCTCCGCCTGTGTATCTGTCGTGTGCTTTATAGCAGGAATAACAGCCTCGTATGTATTTTCAACTCCCGCAGGAGCCAGCATAGTCGTTGCCGACCTTGCGGCATTTACGGTATTCAGTATCATAGGCGCCGCAAAATACAGATAAACACAGGCAAAATCATATAAAAAATACGTCCGACCGTTTTTCGATCGGACGTATTTTTATTGCTGTGATGACTGTGATGACTGCGCTGACTTACAGAAGCTCCTTGTAATATTTTCTCACGCTTGTCAATCCCAGTATATAGTCAACGTTCGTCCTGTGGATATCCGCAAGCGCAATGAGGATATCTGTCGGTATGTCGCGCTGACCAAGCTCATAGTTGCTGTATACCTGCTGAGAGCAATGCAGGAGCTTTGCAATATCCGATTGCTTCAGGTCGGCGTCCTCGCGCAGGTCACGGATACGGGTATACTGCATATCATCTTTCCTTTCTTAATACGGTTTAAGTGAATATCCGTCCTGTTCATTCTTATCCCCTTATGGAAAATATATCATACCGCAATTTATTGTAACGTTTATACCGCAATTTGCAGTATATCATTTGAAGGAAGAGTTTTGCAGTTCAGATTTTTCGCCATATTTCGTATATTTTGAGCTTTCGCTGACGAAAAATGTCGAAAAATGATATAATAAAGATACTTGAATAATTTTTTGCAAGGCGTTACAATATTATCATAGCATTGAGGAGCCGAATAAAGTCATATTATATGCGTTTATTCGGGATTTTGGGAAGTATGTTGCCATTACGGGAACATTTGGCTGAATTTGTCGAAAAGTTTTTTGTGCGTTTTTGGCTTTTGCTATTGCATTTTAAGGTAAAATATGGTAAAATATGGAAAGAGCCTAAAATACAACAAAAAATCAAATGGAGGACGACAACATGAGCAGTAAAATCAAAATTTTGATCGGAGAAGGAAACGGCGGCGCGGGAGAAAACGCAGCTGCACAGCTTCGCAGTCAGGGCTTTTATGTGATCTCAAGAGTGAGCGACGGCAACGTCATCTATGACGCTATCAAGGACGAGGCTCCCGACGTGGCGATAATCGACAGTTCAATGCCGAATATTGACGCCATAGAGCTTTTGAAAAAGATAAACCGCTCCAACTACAAAAAGCCGTTGTTTATAGTTACAAGCGCGTATTCCAACAGCTTTGTTGAAAAATCGGTGCTTCAGGCAGGTGCAGCGCTATTTATGCTGCGTCCGTTCGACTATTCGATACTCGGCGACAGGATACACAGTCTGCTTGGTACAAATGTCAGCGACGACCATACCGAAACAGCTGTCGGGAAAGTTTACAGTCTGGAAATAATCGTTACCGACATCATACACAAGATAGGAGTTCCCGCCCACATCAAGGGTTATCACTATCTGCGAGAGGCTATAATGCAATGCGTTCACAACGTAGATATGCTGGAGAGCATAACAAAAGTGCTTTACCCGACCGTTGCGAAAAAGTTCAACACCACCTCGTCGCGCGTTGAAAGAGCTATCCGCCACGCTATCGAGATAGCTTGGGACAGAGGAGATATAGACACTCTGAATACCTATTTCGGATATACCATAAACGTAGGCAAGGGCAAACCTACAAACAGCGAGTTCATCGCCCTCATCACGGATAAGATAAGGCTCAATTATCATGAGGAACAGCTCGCCTGATATGTTATAACAGCTGACCCCTCCCGTATCGCTGAACCGAACCAATTTGTGCGAACAGCACAAAAGACCCCTATGGAAAAATAAATTAAGAAACGAACTGACTTCGCA
>CANRNT010000042.1 GCA_947631995.1 uncultured Clostridia bacterium
ATGTGTTAAGCGTGCCGCCAGCGTTCGTCCTGAGCCAGGATCAAACTCTTAATAAAGTTTATTCCGTTCCTTCCTTTGTTTCCAAAGAAAGGACTTTGTTCTCAGTTTCCTTTTATGAATCACTGACTTGCGTTTCTCTTCTTTATTTTTTAAAGGTCGTTATCTTTACACATATTGCAAAGATTAAAACGCACGACCTTTCTTCAGTCTACTACTTCTCTCAAAGCTTTGACTTTTTTAGGGTTCCTTTTTTCCTTTTTGGATCTTTCGATTGTTCAATTTTCAAGGTGCTTGCGGCCGACCCCGCTTTGAGGTCAGCTTATTTATTATATCACGCCATCAGCCTCTTGTCAAGCGGTTTTTTGAAATTTTTAAAATTTGTGAAAATCCCCCTAAAATGCTTATCCAAAACGCGGCTGTTGCGGTAATAACGGCAAAAAAGACACATCTTTCGCAAAAACACGGGCACAGAAAACGGGATACACTACTATGTATCCCGAAATGGGTGCAGCTTTTCTCAGAACCAAAACGAGTTGGCAGCGCAGCGGCGCCTGTTCCACGCCTCTCCTCGCCCCCATTGCACGCCTCCTTTATGCTGCTGGCAGAATATTCTTCCACGCGTTTTTGTATAGCCGTATCCTATACAAATAATAAAAAGCAGGCTGGGAAATTGCTTCTTAACCTGCTCAGTTTTTTATGCAGTAGTACCCTGATAGTACCCTGAACAAGAAATGATAAAAGTCGCCGCGAGTGATACGAAGTCCGCGATAAGAGTATGGCAAAGTTACTCTAACTATTGTTCACGGGCGCAAAAAAGGGACACTTCGCTCTGTGTCCCGAAATGGGTGCGGCTTTTCTCAGAACCAAAACGAGTTGGTAGCGCAGCGGCGCCGTCGTGAGCGCGTTTACAAGCGAACAGGCAAGCAAGCGAGACTTGTTTTGGAAATTCGGAAAAGTCCGACAGGACTTTTGGCACTTCGCTTGCGAAGTGTAAGCGACAGGAGTGAGTGAGAGGTGACTTTTCCACAAGTATAAAAGAAAAGTCGCCGCGAGTGATACGAAGTCCGCGATAATAGTATGGCAAAGTTAATCTAACTATTGTTCACAGGCGCAAAAAAGGGATACACTACTATGTATCCCGAAATGGGTGCAGCGTCACGCTGCTGGCGCGGATTGAGAGATTTGAACTCTCGCGCCGGTTTCCCGACCTACTCCCTTAGCAGGGGAGCCCCTTCACCACTTGGGTAAATCCGCACTGGTAATATTTTTGACGAATGACCGCCGTTTTAAGCCGAATTTGTTCGGCTGGCGGACAGGGTGGGATTCGAACCCACGTGCCCTCTCGGACAAACAGTTTTCAAGACTGCCTCGTTGCGACCACTTCGATACCTGTCCGTATAAAAACCAAATATATAGCAACGATTATTATACCATACCTTAAAAAAAGTGTCAAGTCCTTTTTTGAAATTATGTCCCGCTTGATAAAATTTCTTTATTTACGCCATTTACGCCCGTTGTTCATAATGTGTTCATATTTATAGTGTACAATATATATTGGAATAGTATTCTGACTGCGCCGATATTCTCAAAAAGGAATGATATTATGTCTGACACATTAAACGATAAGGATAAAAAAGTCAAAAAGAAGCTGAGCATTTCCGTTGAACCGGACGACGGCGGCGAGCTTATCCCGGAAGAGGACGAGGAGTTTGAAAGAGCCAGCGCCGAAAAATACCGCGATATGCTGCTCGACGACGAGGAACGTCAGCGGGCGGAGCAAAAAGAGCTTGAACAGCAAAAACGTGAATACGAGCAAAAGCTGCGGCGTGAAAAAATCGCCATGATGAAGCAGAAGCAGGGCATAGACAGCGAGGAGGACGACGAACTCATCGAGGAGGAGGAAGAAGCCCCCGTTCAGATGAGTTTCCTGAAAAAAGTCGAGAATTTCTGGTACCATTATAAATGGGTGCTCATCGTGAGCGTAATAGTGATCGGCTTTGCCGTATATATGATAGTCGATCTCGCAACTAAGGAGATCCCCGATATGATCATCGCCTGCACGGTCGATAACGGTCTGGTATACAGGGGCGAAGCGCTGGAGAAATACTTTGAAGAATACTGCGAGGACATCAACGGCGACGGCAAGGTCGTAGTCAGCGTGACCTTTGCGCCGATGAACCAGGACGCGAACATAAACGATATCGAAACCAATTCCACAAAGCTGTTTGCGGAGCTGTCCAACGCAAGCTGCGTGCTTATACTGACGGACGACGCAAGCTGTTATTCGCTTGAAAACGTGACAACCGAAGACCTTTCCGCTATCTCCGACTCCGATATGATAGACGGCAAAAAGCTCAAAATGAACAGCAAGCTGCTGCGCGATTGTATCAACTGGGCGCAAATGCCCGAGGATATGTACCTCGTTTTGCGCACCCCTGTTCAGACGCTTTCAGACTCCGCCGAGGATATGGCGAAAAACCACGACTATGCCGTGGAGTTCCTGAAACGGCTGATTGCGGACGCAGAAAACTACAAAGGCTGAAGCAGCCGACTTCAAAGCATTAAAATTATTTAGAGCATAAAAAAAGCAGCCCCTACTGGAGCCACCCATTCGACCTAATTATTATAGTACAAGCAGAAAAGCATTTGGTGTACAAACTGTAAACAAAGCGTGTACAAATTATTAATTCTACTTGTTTCTACATTCTTACGCATATTCTGTTGAATTGCGCACTATATTTTATTGCATATTACACAAATAAAAAAACAGACTGACGGCTACTGACGGCTTATGTCAAAAAAGAAAGGAACAATTTAAATGGTAAAGAAGAGAAAAACAAGTATCATACGTACAAGGCAGGCGCTGCGGACTATCCTGTGCGCCGCTGTCGCAGCGGCAGTAATGGCAGTTTCGGCGATAACTGCGTTTGCCGACGGCTCGGCTGACATATCCGCTCCGCAGAGCGTTGGAGAGGGCGAGGAATTTACCGTTACGGTAACGTTCACGGCAAGCGTAAACATAGGCAGCGTTAAGGCTTCGATAGACTACGACAGCGATGTTATAGAATTTGTTTCAGGGGATTTCGTAAACGGCGGCGGCGGACTGTGCAACATAAACGCATGGTCTGAAACGGCAGGCAGCACGCAGACCTACTACCTTAAATTCAAGGCGCTGAAGCAGGGTTCGTCACAGCTCATGATAACAAACAGCTCGGTATTATCGGATATAGGCGACCTTATAGGCTCGCCGCTCGCGGTAAGCTCGGTGACGGTAGGAGAGATAAAGCAGCCTTTGCCGCCTCTCACCGAAGCCGCTCAGACAGAGCCTCAGACAACATCGGCTGAGACCTCTCCACAGGAGGAAACATCACATACTACTGCCGCAACGACGGACGATTACATACAGGAGCAGCCAGAGGAGACCTCCCCCGAAGATGACGCTCAGCTGCCGCAGGAGGAAAGCGCGGTGTCCTCATCGGGTGACAGCGGCGCGGACGGCAAGGACGACAAGGGCGCTGTTACTGCGATACTTCTGGTAGGCGGCGGTGTGGCGGTCGTCTGCTTAGCTATGACGGGCGGCGTCCCCGGAAAAAGACGCGGCAGAAGAAGATAGCGAGGTGTACATCTTGAAAGGAACAAAAATAGAACTTCTGGACTCAACTCTGCGCGACGGCGCGCAGTCGCAAGGGATAAGCTTTTCGGTAGAGGATAAGCTGGATCTTGTCCGTATGCTGGACGGTCTGGGCGTATCTTACATAGAAGGCGGAAATCCTGCTTCAAACCCCAAGGACAAGGCGTTTTTCAACGCGGCTCTCGGCATGGAGCTGAAACACGCAAAGCTGGTGGCGTTCGGCTCTACCTGCCGCAAAGGCTCTTCCCCCGAAAAAGAGGAGGCTATAAAGGCTCTCGTCAACGCGGGCACGGAATACGTCAGCATATTCGGCAAAAGCTGGGATCTGCACGTTGAAAAAATACTGGAAACAACGCTCGAGGAAAACCTGCGCATGATATCGGATACGGTAAAATATCTCGTTTCATGCGGGAAGCACGTTTTCTTTGACGCGGAGCATTTCTTTGACGGGTACAAGAGCAACAGCGAGCACGCTCTGCAAACGATAAAAGCCGCTGCCGAAGCAGGCGCGGAGCTTATCGTACTGTGCGATACAAACGGAGGAACATTCCCCGAGGAGATAGTCCAAGGCGTAAAAGCGGCGGCAGGCGCGGTCGGGGAAAATGTGCGCATAGGAATACATTGTCACAACGACTGCGGTCTGGCGGTTGCGGACTCAATGGCGGCTGTAAAAGCGGGCGCAAGTCACATACAGGGAACGTTCACGGGCATGGGCGAGCGCTGCGGAAACACCAATCTTTCGACTATTATAGGCAATATGCAGATAAAGGCAGGCTACGAGCTTATACCGCAGGAGAACCTGCATAAGCTGACTGATTGTGCTTACCACACGGCAGAGGTGTGCAACATGGTGCTGCCCGAAAGTATGCCTTACGTTGGGCAGAGCGCGTTTTCACACAAGGGCGGTATGCACGTTGACGGAGTAATAAAGGTACGCAGCAGCTTTGAACACATAGACCCCTCCGAGGTCGGCAACCGCAGGAGCTTTGTGCTGTCCGAGCTGG
This sequence comes from uncultured Clostridia bacterium, assembly GCA_947631995.1. Classification (GTDB taxonomy): domain Bacteria; phylum Bacillota; class Clostridia; order Oscillospirales; family Ruminococcaceae; genus UBA7477. The sequence goes on from CANRNT010000042.1 coordinate 4,636, forward strand.
CGGGAAGAAACGCTCTTCTCGAAAAAATAAGGGGCTTCGGCATAAAGCTTGAAAAGAACAGTCTTGACGCCACAAGGGTGATAAACAAGATAAAAGAAATGGAAAACAAGGGTTATATGTTCGAGGGTGCGGACGCGAGCTTTGAGCTGATGGTACTGCGCGAAATGGGTATATTCAAGCCGTTTTTCAGCATAACCGATTACAAGATATTCGGCTCGCAGGCAGAGGGAGCGACAGTTCCCGCAAGCGCAATGATAAAGGTGCGCGTCGGGGACCGCTCGGAAATGACCGCCGATGAGGGTCGCGGCCCCGTAAACGCGATAGACAGGGCTCTGCGAAAGGCTCTGGAAATGTTTTACCCCGTGCTCGGCGAAATGAGCCTTGCCGACTACAAGGTAAGGGTCATAGACGGCGGAGCGTCCACGGCGGCGGTAACGAGAGTTCTGATACAGTCTACCGACGGCAAGAACACATGGACGACCGTCGGGGCGTCGGAGGACATAATCAGCGCGAGCATGACGGCACTTACGGACAGTATAGAGTACATGCTGCACCGCAAGAACGTATACAATTATATGGATTGAAATAACTCCCCTGCTCTTTTGGAACAGGGGAGGTTTTGTGTAACGAAGTGCCATCGTCCATTGGCTTCCTACTCATAATTGGGGACATATTTCAGGATATCGGAGAGGTCGCAATGTAGAAAGTCGCAAATGCGTGTAAGCACATCGAGGTCAACGCGCACCAGCTTGTTGTTGCAGTAGGCGTTGAGCTGCGTTTGCTGCAAGTTGCACGCGCGGCATATTTTGTACTTTGAGATGTTGTGTTTTTTTCGGTAGTCGTCTATTGTAATGATAATTTTTCCACTCATTTTTTTACTCCTTATTTATATGTATTTATATACATATTATACAAGGGCATTGCATTTACAAATAGATGTTTTTATATACAATGTAGAATTATACATCTATTTTTTGAAAAAACATTGATTTTCTCGCGTGGTGATATTATAATTATTATGTAGCATTATTATCTATTATGCACAAAATTAATAATATGAAAGGCGGAAATCTATATGAAAATGAAAAAACTTGCCGCAGCATTGTGTGCGGCGGCTCTCTCATTGACGGCTATGTCAGTTACCGCATTCGCGGCGGAGGGTGGCGTTGATATTGAAACAACTTTTACCGATGAAAACTTCAGGACATACGTTTCTGAATACTGCGATACCGACGGCGACGGCGTGCTGTCCGCTGATGAGATAGCAAATGTAACGTACATAAGCTGCTCTTACAGCGAGATAGGATCTCTTGAAGGAATAGAGAATTTTACTGCGCTTGAAGAACTGTATTGCAACGACAACAAACTCACAACGCTTGATGTAAGCGAGAATAAAGCGCTTGAATATCTGAATTGCAGTTCTAACCAACTCACAACGCTTGATGTAAGCGAGAATAAAGCGCTTGAATATCTGAATTGCTTCGGCAACAAGCTCACAGAGCTTGATGTAAGCGGATGTACTGCGCTTGCATATCTGGATTGCAGCTACAACGTGGACGACGACCAGAACAAAACGCTTGAAAAGCTTGATGTTGCCGCGAATACCGCGCTTGAATATCTGAATTGCTACAACAACAATCTCACAGAGCTTGATGTAAGCAAGAATACTGCGCTTACCACTCTGGATTGCAGCAGCAACCAACTCACAACGCTTGATGTAAGCAAGAATACCGCGCTTACATCTCTGAATTGCGGCGACAACAAGCTCTCAACGCTTGATGTAAGCAAGAATACTAAGCTTACATATCTGAGTTGCGGCGACAACAAGCTCACAACGCTTGATGTAAGCGGCTGCGAAAAGCTTGAGACTTTGTATTGCTATAATAACAAACTTCCAGAGCTTGATGTGAGCAAGAATACCTCGCTTGATTATCTGTATTGCGACTACAACGAACTCACCAAACTTAATGTAAGCGGCTGTGAAAAGCTTGATACTTTGTTTTGCTATAATAACAAACTTACAGAGCTTGATGTTAGCAAGAATACTGCGCTTGATTATCTGGATTGCAACGACAATGAGCTCACCAAGCTTGATGTAAGCGGCTGCGAAAAGCTTGCGTATCTGTATTGCAATAATAACAAACTTGCAGAAATTGATATAAGCGGCAACCCGAATATTGTCAAAGCATATACAAAAGGCGAAGAGGATGAGTATGTATCGGAGAATGTATCGAAAGACGCTATCGGAAAATATTACGAAGACACCTTAACAGACAAAGACGGAGAAACGTATAAAACCACTTACTATTTCCGTTGGGATAAAGCTGCCAAGATAATAACCGAGCCTACAAAGGAGCCTACCAAGCCTGTCGACAACGAAAACAAGCCGACCGGCGCGACCGCAGGAATAGCCTTTGCAGGCATAGCCCTCGCAGGCGTTGCCCTTGCAGTCAGCAAGAAAAGAAAGTAATATCTAAGCATAACAAAACCTCCCCTGTTCCGCTGGAATGGGGGATACTTTTGTGTGGATTTTCAGGAAGAATATTCTGCCAGCGGTGAGAGAGAGGCGTGGTTGAAGTTTTAGAGCTTTGTTTGGCGTTCCAGAATGGAACGCCGTGGTAAGTGAAAAGCCACGCTTCTTGTCTATCGTTATTTTGCTTCTGTACCCACCCCCAGTCCACCCGTTAACAGAAAAGTAGCTGGCAGAATATTCTTCCATCATTTTGCTTGGTGAGGATAGTAGGTGGGATTTTCTTTTTAAACCTGTTTATAGAAACTTTTCACTTTGTTCGGCGTTCTCTGAGAGAACGCGGAAAGTTTGATGTATCTTCTCATTAGGGAACGCCCTCTCTTGCAGGGCGTTCCCTCTTGAAAAACAATCCACCGGACTATTTTTCAGGCGGCTGCTTGCAGACGCTACACCTCTTTGCGGAGCGCACGCTGTGTCTTTGTGGGGCTCCGCCCGGCGGTCGCTTGCGAACGCTACGCCCCACGACCCTTGGCAGTTGCGAAGCAACTGTAAAAAAGAGGTCGATCGAAAACTTTCGGTTTCTTGACAAGAATTTTAAAATTGCGGCGCAGCCGCTCCTTAACTATTCACCATTCACTATTCACTCTTCACTATTCACTAATTCTGCTGTTAAGCAAAATAACTCCCCTGTTCCGCAGAGCAGGGGAGATTTATTCTATCCTATACTAATTACTTTATCTCGATATTCGGCAGCTTTGAGAGGCTGGCGGCGATCTCTTCGTCCGTCGGGATATAGTCACCCATTTCGCCGTCGTTGTACTTCTGATACGCTACCATATCAAAGTAGCCCGTGCCTGTCAGACCGAACACTATCGTCTTCGCTTCGCCTGTTTCCTTGCACTTTATGGCTTCGTCCATGGCGACCTTGATAGCGTGGCTGCTCTCGGGCGCAGGGAGTATTCCCTCGGTGCGCGCAAACTTTGTTGCCGCCTCAAATACTGCGGTCTGCTCTACGCTTCTTGCGCTGATAAGTCCGTCGTCATAAAGCTGCGAAACAATGCCGCTCATACCGTGGTATCTAAGTCCGCCTGCGTGGTTTGCAGAGGGTATGAACTCACAGCCGAGGGTGTACATCTTCTGGAGCGGGCAGACCTTGCCCGTATCGCAGAAGTCATAGGCATATTTGCCCCTCGTGAGCGACGGGCAGGACGCAGGCTCGACCGCGATTATCTCGTAGTCGTTCTCGCCGCGCAGCTTTCTGCCCATAAACGGTGAGATAAGTCCGCCGAGGTTAGAACCGCCGCCTGCGCAGCCTATGATGATATCGGGGTCTATGCCGTACTTATCGCAGGCAGTCATTGTTTCAAGACCTATTACAGACTGGTGCAGAAGCACCTGAGAAAGCACCGAGCCGAGCACATAGCGATAGCCGTCGCGCGATACTGCGGCTTCAACGGCTTCTGAAATAGCGCAGCCGAGGCTTCCCGTTGTATCGGGGAACTCTTCGAGTATTTTTCTGCCTACCTGCGTTGTATTTGACGGCGACGGTGTTACCTTAGCGCCGTAGGTACGCATAACTTCGCGTCTGAACGGCTTTTGCTCATACGAACATTTTACCATATACACGTCGCAGTCGAGGTCGAGGTACGCGCACGCCATTGAAAGCGCCGTACCCCACTGACCTGCGCCTGTTTCCGTAGTAACGCCTTTAAGACCCTGTTTTTTAGCATAGTAAGCCTGAGCGATAGCAGAGTTGAGCTTGTGGCTTCCCGAGGTATTGTTGCCCTCGAACTTATAGTATATCTTCGCAGGCGTGCCGAGCGCTTTTTCAAGGCAGTACGCTCTTACCAGCGGCGAGGGGCGGTACATCTTGTAGAAGTCGAGTATCTCCTGCGGAATGTCGATATACGGTGTGGTGTCGTCAAGCTCCTGCTTTGCAAGCTCGCGGCAGAAAACCTGCGAGAGCTCGTCCTCGCTCATCGGCTTGCCTGTGCCGGGGTTTACCAGCGGCGAGGGCTTGTTTTTCATATCAGCCCTTACGTTATACCACTGCTTTGGCATTTCGCTTTCTTCGAGATAGATCTTGTAGGGGATCGTTTTTTCTGTTGACATAACTATCTTTCCTTTCTATAAATGTAATTGTCAATCGTATCTTTCGTCAATAACTCTCTTGGTTTTCTTTTCGCTTCTGGGAAGAACGCCTATCTCGACCACCTTTACGAGCGGCGTAAAGCCGATACGGCTCTTTACCCTTTCGGCAATGCTTTTGCTGAGCTGTTCAAAATTCACAGAGCCGTTTGTCTCAACATAGATACGCATAGTATCTTTTCCGTCGAGATGAGATATCCTTATCTGATACTCGCTCGATATATCCTCAAACTCGCTCAGCACCTCTTCTATCTGGCTCGGGAACACATTGACGCCCTTTATCTTCATCATATCGTCCGTTCTGCCCATAATGACGTCTATCCTCGGGAAGCTGCTGCCGCAGCTGCATTTTTCGGGGATTATCCTCGAAAGGTCGTGTGTACGGTATCTTATGAGCGGAGCGCCCTCCTTGACGAGCGTCGTTATAACTATCTCGCCCCACTCGCCGTCGGGGAGCGGTTTGAGCGTTACGGGGTCTATTATCTCAAGATATATATAGTCGTCCCAGTAGTGCATAGGTCTTTCATTCGGACAGTTTATGCCTATGCCGGGGCCGTATATCTCTGTAAGGCCGTAGATATCGTAAAGCTCTATACCGAGCTTCTGAGAGATATTCTCACGCATTTTATCGCCCCAGCGTTCCGAGCCGATAACTCCCTTGCGGAGCTTTATCTTATCCTTTATACCGCGCTTTTCTATCTCCTCCGCCAACAGCAGCGCATACGAAGAGGTTGCGCATATTACTGTTGACTGCATATCCTGCATCATCTGGAGCTGTTTTTCTGTATTGCCCGGGCCCATTGGTATTACCATAGCTCCCAGCTTTTCTGCGCCGAGCTGAAAGCCTATGCCCGCCGTCCACAGGCCGTAGCCCGGGGTTATCTGTATCCTGTCCTCATTGGTTATACCTGCCGTTTCGTAGCACCTGCTGAACATTATCGCCCAGTCATCGACGTCTTTGGCTGTATACGGTATTATAACGGGCAGACCCGTTGTACCCGACGATGAATGTATGCGGACTATCTCGCTTTCGGGAGCGGTCATAAGTCCGAGGGGATAAGCCTCTCTCAGGTCGCTTTTTTCCGAGAACGGGAGCTGTTCAAACTCCTCCGCCGAATTTACCCGTGAAATTCCCGCTTTCTTGAAGCGTTTTCCGTAAAAGCTTCCCGAATCGATGAGAGCCTTTATCCTGCCGTTGACGAGCTCGAGTTGTTTTTCGCTTATTTTCATTATTCCTTACTCCTTTCGTTTTAGTCACATTTGCAAATTCGTATAAAAATAAAACTGCCCCTTGAAAATATCCAAGGGACAGGTAAATTCCTGCGGTACCACCCAAATTGACGCTAAGCGCGCCCGCTCTGCTCCGTACTTCATACGGCTCTGCATTGATAACGGGTGCAGATATCCCGTTGACCGCTACTCACCGCTTTTTCGGCTTTCGTTCACCCTCCGAAGTCCATTCATTCAATACCCCGATACCGCCTCACACCACGCGGCGGCTCTCTGATATCGGAAATAACAGGGAACTTACGCTCTGAACTAATTACTCTCCGTCACAGGTTTAAAATATTAAGAATACTATTTTATTATATTCCATTATTTTGCTGTTGTCAAGCGAAAGCGGAGGCGGTTCACAATTTGTTTACATTTTCCAACAGGAAAGCGGCGGCACGGCGGTGTAATAAAAAATTTCGCGAAAACACTTGACAAACCGTTTGCAAAAGTGTATAATAAACTAGTCGCTATGGCGAGATAGCTCAGTTGGCTAGAGCAATCGGTTCATACCCGATAGGTCGTGAGTTCAAGTCTCACTCTCGCTACCAACAGCTTTTTGCTGTTTATGCTGTTTACGCCGTCGTCAAGTGGCGGCGATGTTTTTCAGCTTTTTTCATTACGGTCGGCCCCATGGTCAAGAGGTTAAGACGACGCCCTTTCACGGCGTAATCGTGGGTTCAATTCCCGCTGGGGTCACCATACTTTGACCGCCTTATGGCGGTCAAAGTACCCAAAAAAGCCCTCGCCGCCATGTATTATTGGCGGCGCATACCTTCGGTATGACAGGCTTTTTTCTATACTTTCACCACTTTGAGAATGTACAATTTTCTTCGCTGACAAAAGGTCGGCGATTTTCTTTGAAAACCGAAAATTTCTTTCCGCGCTTTTATCTTTTTCGTTAAATAGTCACACACTTCGGCTTTGCCGAAGTGCCCAAAAAAGCCCTCGCCGCCATATATTGTTGGCGGCGCATACCTTCGGTATGACAGGCTTTTTTCTATACTTTCACCACTTTGAGAATGTACAATTTTCTTCGCTGACAAAAGGTCGGCGATTTTCTTTGAAAACCGAAAATTTCTTTCCGCGCTTTTATCTTTTTCGTTAAATAGTCACACACTTCGGCTTTGCCGAAGTGCCCAAAAAAGCCCTCGCCGCCATGTATTATTGGCGGCGCCTACCTTACGGTATGACAGGCTTTTTTCTTTTCTATCCGCATTTTGTGTGTCTGACGTACACTTCGGCTTTGCCGAAGTGCCGAAGAATTACTTTGCCGACTAAAGGTCAGCTGATTTTTACACGTTGACCGCTGAAGCGGTCAAGTGCCCAAGAAGTCCCAACGGGACTTCTTTTTTATTCTGTAAGTCTTTCGCCTTTCAGAAAACAAAACCGTAATTCTTCCCTTGCTCAAAAACTACCTGCGGAATTTTCCTGAGACCCCATAGGTCTTTTTTTCTTGCCTCTCCTCTCCCCCCTGCTCCCCTGCCATCTCCTCCACATATTACCGGAAGAATATTCTTCCATATCATTTTTATAGTGGGTTGAAGTAGGTGGACATAGTGAGTGATTTCGGAGAAACGGCATTTGCGCGGGGCGAGGCTTTCCTGCTTTTGATAGCTTATCCCCCTGCCCCCCACTCACGGCTCCCCTCCGCACGTCGCTGGCAGAATATTCTTCCACATACTTCTCTTTGGGC
>CANRNT010000043.1 GCA_947631995.1 uncultured Clostridia bacterium
GCTCCCCTTTCATTAGACTTCTTTCGGGTATATTTCTATTATACCATATTGTCTAACAAATGGGGAGCATTTCACATTAAATTTGTCAGCGGTTTTTTGCCCTATTCGATTTGCCTTGTTATTTCTCCCTTGAGGACATCGAGCATTAGTGGTAAGGGATATTTTTTACATTGTACGGCGTTCCAGAATGGAACGCGGAAAGTTTGATATGGCTACTACTTAGGGAATGCCCTCTTTAGAAAACAGTCCACCGGACTGTTTTGTAGGCGACTGCTTGCAGTCGCTGCACCCCTTTGCGGAGCGCACGCTGTGTCTTTGTGGGGCGCTGCCCGGCGGCTGCTTGCAGACGCTACACCCCTGCAAGCCTTGGCAGTTGCGAAGCAACTGTAAAAAAGAGCTTGACCGAAAACTTTTAATTTCTTGACACAATTTTATAGTTAGCGCGAAAGTTGAAGCACCAGCTTCTTGCTTCTTGCCTCTAACTCTAAACCGCAGAAAAAAACGGCTCTGCTCAAACGAGCAAAACCGTTTCTTACTTCTAATCTCTAACCTCTAACCTCTAGCAGGTGAGCGCTTTCTGTTTTGCATTGCGGCGGACGAGTACCGCCAGAAGCAGCGGCACTACCGCGAACGCGGCTTCTATCAGCATATACGTTGCCGCCTGCGACGCTTCCACTCTGCGGCTGCTGCCGAGGAGCATATCGTTGAGCTTTACATACCAGTACCCCGGCAGGAACCTTGCCACTTTCAGCACACCGTCAGACAGCAGCGACATCGGCACGAACACGCCGCACAAAAAGCTGTTTGCAAGGCTTATTATCTGAGTCATGACGTTTATTGCGCTGCCGCCCGGCGCAAAGCATGATATAAATATCGCCCACGAGGCTGCCACCAGCGCGAACACAAAGCTGTTTGCCACCGCTACTGCCGCCCTGCCGCTTAATGAGTCTGCATACAGCGCAAGACCCACCGCGACGAGTATCAGCCACACCGCTATTACGAAAACCGCTCCGCCTAAGAATATTTGCAAAAAATACGACGTTGTTTTTATGCCCGAGCATTGTGCGCGGCTGCGAATGTCGCTGCGGCAAAGTATTACTATCACGGGGCAGAGTATCGAAAGCATTATGCACAGCAAAATGTACGTCAGATACCTGAAATACGGCTCTAGACCCATTGCGGCTTTTTCGCTCTCTTTGGCAACAAGCTCTACCTCGCTGCCGTCTGCAAGGGAGGTTTGAGTTAGCGAAAGCGCGGTGTTCAAGTCGTAACCTGCCGCCATATACGCCCTCACCGCCGAAACATATCCGTCCAGTCGGCTAAGCGCTAAACTTTCGTTCACATCACCGTGAAGCCCTTTGCCCGTGAAAAGCTCGTCTGTTTCGCCCGAAATAAGCTTTTCTTCAAAGCCTTTGTTAATAGTCACCGCGTAGTCTATTGTCATGTAGTAAAGAGCGTCTGTCAGCGCGGTATCATTGTTTTCTACCGCCACTATCTCGTCTTTCTGCGAAAGATACTCCACCAAAGCATTTGAAGCTGCCGTGTTGTCCTCATCGAACACACATAGTTTAAGCTGCTGCTCTTTGAAAACGCTTGCCTCGCTGTCAACGCCTGCAAAAGTCATCGCAACTGCTATCCCTACGAAAACTACAAGATAAATTATCGCCGTGGGCAGGTGTTTCAGCATTACTTTTATATACGCTTTAAAGACTTGCATATCTGCGCCTCCTTGTAAGCATTATTCCCAGTACGCACAGCACCGCCGAGGTCATCAGCATGACGGCTATTTTTTCAAAGTATACGTCTAAACTATCGTACACGCTCAGGCTGTATATGCTGTCAGATATGACTGCCGCAGGGTTTATTTTGTTGAACCACGGCGCGATGTTCATCATTATGCTTTTCATGTTGCCCACCATAAGACCGCTTAAAAAGCACAGCGGCATTGTAACTATAAGCGATATGCCTATTTTCGCGTCCTCTTTCCATCTGCCGACAGCGCCTATCAGAAAGCCGAGTGAAACGCCCGTAAGTCCGCCAACAACAGAGGCTAAATACGCCAGCGGGAGCCTGCCGCAGAAGTCTGTTTTTATAACAAATGCGAGGAATGTAACGCATATCACCATGCAGATAGTCTGCAAGATACAGCCGCCCGTGAAGTCAGCCAGAAGCGCCAGAGACTTAGGCATGGGCGAGCAGTTTTTGCGCGCGCCGAGGGCTGAAATATTCGCCTGATTGTTAATACCTATCTGCACGCCTATAAACGAGCCGTACAGAGCCGTCATAGCGATGAGATTGTAAAAATACTGCTGGTAAACATCGCTGTTGCCGTGCTTCATTGATATCTCTTTTGTGTATCCTCCCTGCGAGAGAACTTCAGCAGCTTTGGTGACGTCTTTGCCGCTTTTTACTATATCGGTAATGACCGCCGCGTTTGCGTTGTAGCTGTCAGTAAAGCCTTTAAGCACCTGCTGCTCGATCTCGCTCTCCATTACCGAAAGGGAAAGTCTGCCGTCGTCTGCAATATAGATAATGCCTGCAACTTCGCCTTTTTTGAGCATCTGCAAAGCTGTTTCGCTGTCAGTATACACAGCCTCTAAAGGTAAGCCGCCCGACTGCTGCATTGCCTGTATAACAGACTTGAACATTGTACTCTCGCCTGCAACAGCCGTTTTTATCGGGTCTTTTATGAACATATCATCGCTTTCATACAGACCGCTGAATGCGGCTTTAAAAAACGTGCCGAGCACTATCGGGAAAAGTATCAGCCAGAAGACGAGATTTTTGCTTTTAAAGCCCGAGATAACAAAGTATCTGACCGAGTGAAAAAACCGTTTCATGCCTTACTCCTTATCCCGGAGCTCTTTGCCCGTTATCTCTAAAAATACATCGTTGAGCGTTGGCAGCTCAGAATACACCCTGCCGAATGATATGTCGTTTTTCTGCAATACATCGAGTATGCGTATAAGGTTATGCCTGCCGCCGCTGCAACGAACGGTGAGAAGCTCATCATCATACTTGACCTCGTAAACGTGCGGAAGCGATGAAAGTGAATTATGCACATTCTGCGGAAGCGAGGGCAGCTCTATGTTTACAGTCTCGGTGTTTTTGATAAGCTGTTTCAACTCGCCGCAGCTGCCCTCGGCTATCTTTTTGCCCTTATCGAGGATAGCTATCCTGCTGCATATCTGCTCTACTTCCTCCATGTAGTGAGAGGTGTATATAACCGTTGCGCCCTCGCGGTTGAGCTGCTGTATACCCTCAAGAATTTTGTTGCGGCTTTGGGGGTCAACGGCAACGGTCGGTTCATCAAGAATAATAAGCTCGGGTTTGTGCGCTATGCCGCAGGCGATGTTGAGCCTCCTCAGCAAGCCGCCCGACAGCTTTTTTGGGTAGAATTTTGTAAACTCGTCAAGTCCCACGAATTTTATCGCTTCTTCTACCAAAGCTTTGCGCTGCGCCTTGTCAGAAACGTACAGACCGCAGAAGTAGTCGATATTTTCATACACCGTAAGCTCATCGAAAACGGCAACATTCTGCATAATAAGACCTATCTTTCGCTTTGTATCGTAGCTTGTTGGTGTCATCTCTTTGCCGAATATCTCAATGCTTCCCTTATCGAAAGAAAGCAGCGACAGCAGGCAGTTTATAGTCGTCGTCTTGCCCGAGCCGTTAGGCCCCAGCAGCCCGAAAACCTCGCCTTTGTTTATTTGCAGATCGAGATGATCTATCGCCATAAGGTCGCCGTATCTTTTCACAAGACTGCTTATCTTTACTATGGTTTCGGGGGTGTTTTCCATATGCCTCATTCCTTTCATGTTTACATAATATATTGTAGCATACGGAAACTTTTATGTAAAGTGCCGCTTGTCAGTCTTTGGGGTGACAAATGTCATTTTCTGCAAAACGCGCGGAGTTGTCTTGAAATCTTCCATAAAATCTGATATAATCTTAATGGGGGCGATAGCGGTGAACGTATCCGGTGTTTTGAGCGGCAGGCTTGCTGACAGGCTTGCGCTGCTTCTGATATGTCTTGTATCATTCAGCCTGGGCGGCGGCTTTGAACTGCCCGTGGCTGCATTTTTGCTGTCTGTAATACTTTCATCGCTCTCGCAGATAATGCGAAAATACTCCTATGTACCGATAATTATAAACGCCGCGCTGTGCTTTGTATCACCGATATTTTTCTGCGCCCTGCCGCTTATGCTTTACGACTCTTTAAGCTGCAAAAAGTTGTGGGCTGTGCTGCCTGCAATAGGGGCATTTGTAAATATATCGCAGCTTCACTCGGCGCAGCTTGCCACAACGGCAGCAGGGGCAGCCGCCGCGGTGATAATATACGCGCGTGTTTCTGCTCTTGAAATAACGGTTAACAACCTTGCGGCTTTGCGTGATGAAGTCGCGGAGAAAAATATGATACTTGCAAAACAAAACGTGCAGATAGTAAAAGCGCAGGATAACGAGGTACACCTTGCCGCCCTGCGTGAGCGAGAACGCATAGCGCGCGACATTCACGACAACGTCGGGCATATGCTGACGCGCTCTCTGCTGCAATCTGGGGCGCTTATCGTACTTAATAAAGACGATAGCTTAAAAGAGCCTCTGCGGCAGTTGAAAGACACCCTCGACAGCGCGATGACGGGCATAAGGGCAGGCGTTCACGACCTCCACGATGACGCGATAGACCTGCAAAAGGTGCTCGAAGAAAGCTGCCGTGCGTGCGACAGCCGTTTCAAGGTAAAGCTGTGTTACGATTCGGAGGGCGACATTCCCGGCAAGGTGAAGCTGTGTGTGGCGGCCATTGTGAAAGAGGGGCTGTCAAACGCTGTAAAACATTCCGGCGGCGATGAGATATCGGTGGTTTTCCGCGAACACCCTGCGTTTTATCAGCTTATGATAACCGACAACGGCTGCTGCAACGGCATATCCGGGGTCGGCATGGGTCTTAAAAATATGGAAGAAAGGGCGAACGGTATTAGCGGCAGGATAACTTTCACGCCCTCACGCGAGGGGTTTAAGGTATTTATGTCCGCACCGAAAAACTATGAAGATAATAATTACAGATGACGACAGACTGGCGGCGATGTCGCTGAAAACAATACTTGAAAGCGTGGGCGTTGAGGTCGTAGGCTTGGGCGGCAGCGGCGAAGAAGCCGTGAAGCTTTACGACGAGCTTTTACCTGACGTTATGCTTATGGATATACGCATGGGCGGCATGGACGGCATAGAGGCAGGCGAGGAGATACTTCGCCGTCACGGCGACGCAAAAATACTTTATCTCACTACCTTTGCGGACGACGAATACATAATAAAAGCGCTGCGAATGGGCGCAAAGGGGTATATCCTCAAGCAGGATTTTGAAAGCATTTCCGCCGCGCTTGAAACGGTCATGAACGGTCAGAGCGTTTTTGGCGACAGGATAATGGGGCGCATACCGCAGCTTATCAGGCAAAAGGGCGACTATGATTTTGAGGGACACGGCATAAGCGTGAAGGAAAAAGAGATAATGGAGCTGGTGGCGGCAGGGCTGAGCAACAAGGAAATAGCCGCGAAGCTTTTTCTCGGCGAGGGAACGGTGCGCAACTACATCAGCGCGCTGCTTGAAAAGCTGTCGCTCAGAGACCGCACACAGCTGGCGATATATTATTATACTGAGGTGAACAAGTAAACCGCTGTTGATATGATAAATCATAATTTGGCAAAGAAACACTCTGCACTACTTACCTATCTTGTTGGAGCGCGAAACCTATGTTTTTAATCTATCTTTCCGTTCTTGCGTAATGAAGCCTAGAATGAAGAGATAGCGAATTTTCATCACGGCTCTGCGCGTGGATGAGGGTCGGGTAAGGAAAAGGGGAGCGCGAGGGGGAAACCTTAGGGTAGGGGGTAAAGCGCGCGCCCTTCCAGTCATATTTACCCCCTAAGTCCCTATGGTGTCCCCCTCGCAAGAAATAAGCAAAAGAAACATTACTTTGCTTTATAAGATTTTTTCACTTTGTTTGGCGTTCTCTAAGAGAACGCGGAAAGAGAGCGATATCTTCTCACAGGAAAATCCCTCTCTTGCAGGGATTTTCCTCTTGTGAAATAGTCCACCGGACTATTTCACAATTCACCTTTTTCGGAGCGCACGCTGTGTCTTTGTGGGGCGCTGCCCCACGCCCCGTGACCCTTTTGAAAAAAGGGTCAATCGAAAACTTTCCCTTTCTTGACAAGACTTAAAACCTTTGTGTTACCGCCATTATTGACTTGCGTGGTGATTTATGTTAAAATACTTTTGAGGTGATAGTATGGAAAAGCTTAGAATGGGAATTCTGGGCAGCGGCATTATAGCGCATACCATGGCGCGCACGGTCGCAGGCATGGAAAACGCCGTTGTGGCGGCGGTAGGTTCGCGAAATCTGGAGAGCGCACAGCGTTTTGCAGATGAGTTCGGCATTGAAAAGGCTTATGGCAGCTATGAGCAGCTCGCGCAGGACGCGGCTCTAGACCTTATATACATCGCAACGCCCCATTCACGTCACTTTGAGGACTGTATGCTTTGTATAGAAAATGGCAGGAACGTCCTGTGCGAAAAGGCGTTCACAGCTAATGCAAAGCAGGCTGAAAAAGTGTTTGAAGCGGCAGAGAAAAAAGGCGTGTTCATAACGGAAGCTATCTGGACGCGGTTCATGCCGCAAAGGTTCGTGCTGGACGAGATAATAAAAAGCGGCGTTGTAGGCGATATTTCTTCGCTTACGGCTGACCTCGGTTACAGCTCGGAGCATATAGAGCGTTTGCGAAAGCCCGAGCTCGCGGGCGGTGCGCTGCTGGATCTCGGCGTGTATGCTATAAACTTTGCGCTTATGGCGTTTGGCGGCGATATAAAAGAGACCATTTCATGCTGCACCAAAAATGAGTTCGGAGTTGACCGCAGCAACTGTATCATTTTCAGATATGCGGACGGCAGACTTGCCGTGCTCCATAGCAGTATGGCAGCAAACCTTGACCGCAGAGGTATCATTTACGGCAGCAAGGGCAGAATAGAATTTGAAAATATAAACAACTGCGAGGGTATTACCGTAATTCTCAACGACGGCAGTACAAAACGCTTTGATACCCCTAAGCAGATAACAGGCTATGAGTACGAGGTGGAAGCGTCGCGCAGGGCGATAGCTCAGGGAAAGCGCGAATGTGATGAAATGCCTCACGCCGAAAGCATAAAGGTCATGAAGATAATGGACGGCCTGCGGGAGCAATGGGGGATAAGGTACCCGTTTGAGTGATGATTTTGTCGGTAGATGTGTGTAAATCGCACGGCGATTTGGCTATGTTACCGATTGACTTTGCGGCGAGTATAAAGTATAATAATTTTATAGACTGACAGCGTGTTTTAAAACGCGCCAAAATATACGGGGAGGATCTAGTATGGAAACTCAGAAGTACACGCTTGTTGACAATGTTGACGCATTGATCGCGAAGATCAAAGAGGTGCGTCAGGCACAGGCAAAGCTTGCGACATATTCGCAGGAACAGGTGGACAAGATATTCAAAGCAGCCGCGGTGGCTGCAAATCAGGCGAGGATACCGCTTGCAAAAATGGCTGTCGAGGAGACGGGCATGGGCGTTGTTGAAGATAAGGTCATAAAGAACAACTACGCCGCCGAGCATATCTACAACGCATATAAGAACACCAAGACCTGCGGCGTTATAGAGGAGGACAAGGAGTTCGGCACGATGAAGATAGCCGAGCCTATTGGCGTTATAGCAGCTGTTATACCCACGACAAACCCCACCTCTACGGCGATATTCAAAACGCTTATTTCCCTCAAAACACGAAACGGCATTATCATCAGCCCCCACCCGAGAGCTAAAAAGTGCACCATCGAGGCTGCAAAAATAGTTCTCGAAGCCGCCGTAAAGGCAGGCGCGCCCGAGGGTATCATCGGTTGGATAGACGTTCCCAGCCTTGATATGACCAATACCGTTATGCGCGAGGCTGATATAATTCTCGCTACCGGCGGCCCCGGCATGGTAAAGGCTGCGTATTCAAGCGGCAAACCTGCTCTCGGCGTTGGCGCAGGCAATACCCCTGCCGTTATAGATAAGAGCGCTGACATTCTGCTCGCGGTAAACTCTATAATACATTCAAAGACGTTTGACAACGGCATGATATGCGCCTCCGAGCAGTCTGTCATAGTAGATAAGGACATCTACGACGACGTGAAAGCCGAATTTACAAGGCGCGGCTGCTATTTCCTCACCCCCGAGGAGACAGACAAGGTGCGCAAGACCATTATCATAAACGGCGCGGTAAACGCAAAGATAGTAGGTCAGCCTGCCGCAAAGATAGCAGAGCTTTCGGGCGTTGAGGTAGACCCTGCCACGAAGATACTCATCGGCGAGGTAACGAATGATACTATCGAAGAAGAGTTCGCGCACGAAAAGCTCTCTCCCGTGCTTGCTATGTATAAGTCGGAAAGCTTTGAAGATGCCATGAACAAGGCAGACAGGCTCATTCAGGACGGCGGCTTCGGTCATACTTCGTCGCTGTATGTGGACACGGTAAAATGCAGAGACAAGATAAATGCCTTTGCAGAGAAAATGAAGACCTGCCGCGTTGTTATAAATACACCGTCGTCGCACGGCGGCATAGGCGACCTTTACAACTTCAATCTTACGCCGTCGCTCACGCTGGGCTGCGGAACATGGGGCGGCAACTCCGTTTCCGAAAATGTCGGCGTAAAGCACCTGCTCAATATAAAGACCGTTGCCGAGAGGAGAGAGAATATGCTTTGGTTCAGAACACCGCAGAAGGTTTACTTCAAAAAAGGCTGCCTGCCCGTTGCGCTCGCAGAGCTTAAAAACGTTATGGATAAAAAGAGGGTGTTCCTCGTAACTGACAGCTTCCTCTATAAAAACGGCTATACCAAGTGCATAACCGACAGGCTCGACGAAATGGATATAACATATACCGTGTTCTCGGACGTTGAACCCGACCCGACCTTGCTTTCCGCACAGAAGGGCGCAGAGGCTATGAGAAAATTCGAGCCTGACTGCATTATCGCGCTCGGCGGCGGCTCGGCTATGGACGCAGGCAAGATAATGTGGGTGCTCTATGAACACCCCGACGCTGACTTCATGAGCATGGCTATGAGATTTATAGATATAAGAAAGAGAGTTTATACCTTCCCGAAAATGGGCGAAAAAGCGTTCTTTATCGCAGTGCCTACTTCTTCGGGCACAGGCTCTGAGGTAACGCCGTTTGCAGTCATTACCGATCAGGAGTCGGGTATTAAATATCCTCTGGCAGACTATGAACTTCTGCCGAATATGGCTATCATAGATACCGACCTTATGATGAGCGCGCCAAAGGGTCTTACAAGCGCTTCGGGTATAGACGCGCTTACTCACGCCCTCGAAGCGTATGCTTCCGTTATGGCTACCGACTATACCGACGGTCTTGCGCTGAAAGCTATGAAGATAATATTCGAGTATCTGCCGAGAGCATATAACGACGGCAGCGACGTTGAGGCAAGAGAGAAAATGGCAAATGCCTCTACAATGGCAGGTATGGCGTTCGCAAATGCGTTCCTCGGCGTGTGCCACTCTATGGCGCATAAGCTCGGCGCATACCACCATATAGCGCACGGTATAGCAAACGCGCTTCTGATAACCGATGTAATGAGATACAACATCAGCGATAAACCGCCTAAAATGGGTACTTTCTCGCAGTATCAGTATCCTCACGCTCTTGAAAGATATGCAGAGTGCGCAAGGTTCTGCGGCGTTCAGGGTAAGGACGATATGGAAGTATTCGAGAACTTTATAAAGAAGATCGAACAGCTCAAAGAAGCTATCGGCATAAAGAAGACTATCAAAGATTACGGCGTTGATGAACAGGTGTTCCTCGACAGGCTGGACGATATGACAGAGCAGGCGTTTGACGACCAGTGCACGGGCGCAAATCCGCGCTATCCGCTGATGAGCGAGATAAAGCAGATGTATCTGAACGCCTACTACGGCAAACAGTAACAAGGTACGGAAAGGAGTATTGCAATGCAACTGGATAATGTTATCGCTGTAAGAAAGGCAAAGACCATTTACAGAAGCGAAGATAAGTGCATAAAGGTCTTTGACGCGGACTATTCAAAAGCCGACGTGCTCAACGAAGCGCTCAATCAGGCAAGGATAGAGGAAACAGGGCTGAATATACCCAAGGTGCTCGCCGTTACGATGATAGACGGCAAGTGGGCGATAGTATCGGAGTATATCGAGGGCAAAACGCTCTCGGAGCTTATGAAAGAGAACCCCGACAAGCTGGACGAGTATATGGAGCTGTTCGTTGACTTGCAGCTTCAGGTGCAGTCAAAGACCTGCCCGCTGCTCAATAAGCTGAAAGACAAGATGAACCGCAAGATCAGCCAGACGCAGCTCAGCGCAACAACAAGGTATGACCTGCACACGCGCCTTGAGGGTATGCCAAAGCACAATAAGGTATGCCACGGAGATTTCAACCCCTCAAACGTGATAATCAGAGAGGACGGCACACCGTTCGTTATTGACTGGTCGCACGCAACGCAGGGCAACGCCTCGGCAGACGCAGCAAGAACGTATCTGCTGTTTTCGCTGCACGGCGAGGACGACAAGGCGAAGAAGTATCTCAACTTGTTCTGTACAAAGAGTGATACCGCCAAGCAGTATGTGCAGAAGTGGATGCCGATAGTAGCCGCATCGCAGTCGGTGAAAGGCAACGAGCAGGAGAGGGAATTCCTGCTCAAATGGGCAGACGTTGTTGACTACGAATAAGAGAATAAAGAGAGTGTCCGGTGCTGTAAATGATCTGACCCCAAAAAGTTAGACAAAAATATAAAAATAAATTTATGCAAAGCGACTAAGAGCAATCTTGGTCGTT
>CANRNT010000044.1 GCA_947631995.1 uncultured Clostridia bacterium
GTTTTAGTGAGGGGGTTTGGGGGAAGACCCTTTTCCAAAAGGGTCTCCCCCAATAGCAGAGCAGATATAGTAGACAACTTCCGATTTATATCATAAATATGATTGATTTTTTGGGATATTCATGTTATTATATAGATAACACATTTTTGGAAAAAGGGGGGGCAACGACGTTGTATTGCAGTTACTCAAGGCTTCGCAGACCTGACATGGATCTGGGTGACATCTGCTTTGTACTGGAGGTATCGCAGGGGGAGATCGCTGACGCGCTTGGCGTATCAAAGACTTTGGTACGCGCCTACATAAACGATGACGCCAAAAACAAAAACACCCTGAACACGATATACCGATATCTGAACAGCAGGGAATTTTACAACGGTTACAGATTTATGCCCTCGCAGGATTTTTCAAAGATGTTGGACACGGAGATAATAAGCGTATTAAAAAGCAAGGTAAAAGAGAGCGACTATGCAAAGGCTTCGGGCATTTCGGGGAAGAAGCTGAGCCAGATAAAAAACGGCTGGCGGCTGTCGGGCAGCGCTGTCAAGGTAGACATATTCGAGCAATACAATATGCTTATGGCGGCATACGAGCTGTGCGCCGATGAGAACGGCTATGTTGCGGAAGAATTTCTTGCTCTGCGGCAGGAACTCAAACAGCGGCTCGCTCTGTATTATCCGAAAGAAATAAAGACAGGCTTTTCGCAAATAATAGACGATGTACTCAACGCGAGGAGAATGTCGGACGAGGATATCATAAACACCATGTATCCGCCGCACCTGCGCGAAAGGTTCATGAAATACTATCAAGCGGGGTCGGGTCCTGACGAGGGAGGAAAGACAGTCTTTCTTGCGAGTATAAAAAAGGTCTTTGGCAGGCTTGGCGATGATCTTGACAAGCTGCGCTGCGACGATGAGTTTATCATGGATCTTGATATCCGCTGCGGGATAGTTGAGGGTCTGCGAGACCTTTTTGACAGCGGCTTGAACAGCCTTTCGTTCAAAGACAAGGTAATGCCGTATTCTCTTTACAGGGCAAGTATCGCGCTACTTAATCCTATTGATGTGCTTATGGAGGGCGATATCCTCGAAAACGACAGTCTGGATTTTCTTTACCGTTACCCTGCCGTACTGCGCGATGTGATACTGGATTACAGCTTTGCATTTGTCGAGGAGGAAAATTCCGCGGCGTTTTGCAATTATCTTCTTAAAAATTACGACGAAAGCTCAGGCAAATACATTCTCGAAGAGTACATCGAGGGGGAGAGCTTTGCGGGCAGCTATCTTATACAAGGCAGCGGCGAAAACAGCGATAAGCTCTTTTCCGTAATACCGCGGGAATATTCGGCTTGGTACAAGCTGGGTATCGAAAACAGCTTCCGCTCTCTTTCTGACAGAGACAGAGCCGCCGTGTGCAAAGAGCTATCAAAACAGCTCGGCGAATATGCCGACCGCAGTTTGGGAAAGCTGTCCTTTATGCCTGACTTTAACGAGGACGGCAGGCTTATGCCAAACAGCGAGAACACTCGGCGAAGCGAGGAGCTGTCGGACATAAGTCAGCTTATGTTTATCACAGATAGGGTCGGCCCTCTGCGCGGACTTTCCTATGCCGACAGAGAGAAAAACAGCCGCTCCTCCGACCGCAGTCCGCTGAAAAACAGAGAATACATTCTCTCTTTTCTGCAAAACTATGATGATATGTATTGTGAACATCTGGAGGAGATAATAGATAAAAAGCTGGATTTTGACGCGCTCGACTGGTTCTTCTGGGGACTTATGTCACAGGCTGTATACGCGGGGCTTTCTCTGGAGGAGATGATCGGGTATATAAACAGTCTTGCCGCTCCGGGGAGTCCACGAAAAAAGAAGAGCAAGGGTGAGGACTGCAACTGATAATTTGCGCGTAAGCAAACCGAGACCGCAGACAAATAAGTCTGCGGTTTTTTTGTATGTTCAAAAACCAAAAAGGAAAAATCCGATTTACTTTTTTGGGAATGGCGCAGGCAAAAATTATGTGCTACAATAATATCACGGTAAGAGAAACGCTTGCCGTATCTACAAAAACGAAAGAGGGATATATATGGCAAACAATAATTTAACATCAATAGTAATAGAGGACGCAGCAGGAACACATCAGCTCGGAGTTGACGCGCTGTTGGCGGCAGAGGGAAAACTGTTCATCACCGACGACATAAACGCGCAGTCGGCAGCAGAGATAATAAAAAGCATGATGTATCTTGCTGACAGCGGCACGCCGATAAAGCTGTACATCGACTGCTGCGGCGGAGAGATACGTTCGGGTCTGGCGATAGTGGACGCTATGGATATACTTTCCCACAAGGTGACGGTAGACGTTATCTGCATAGGAAAAGCGTACAGTATGGCTTCCGTGATACTTGCCGCAGGCACCAAGGGGCACAGGAGTATGCTGCCGCACAGCGAAGTCATGATGCACGAACCGCTCATCATGAACGGAGCGGGCGGTTCGGCAAGCTCGGTAAAGAACACGGCGGAGTCGCTTATAAGCGTGCGCGACAAAATAAGCGATATGCTTTCAAGGTATACGGGACTTACGGTAAAGAAAATAAACAGTATTATGAGGGCAAACACTTATATGTCGGCAGAAAAGGCGATAGAGCTGGGAATAGCGGACAACATAGCGTCGTCGCTCTGACGGCGCATACGGAAAGGAAAAGTGATAATTATGACAAACAATATCAATACAGCAGCAGAGAGCTTCGGCAAGCTTTTAATGCCTGACGGAAGCGAGTACACAAAGGACAGCAGAAAGACGGGTCTTAACAACAACGTTGCGGTAATAGGGCCGTCAGGCTGCGGAAAATCTTCCGTTATGGGAGTTCTCAACTCTCTCAGCAGCGGCGGAAGCCTTATCATCTCTGACCCCAAGGGCGGTCTGTACCGCACGCTGAACGGCGTACTGCGGCAAATGGGATACAGAGTTTTAAAGCTGGACTTTACCCACCCCGAAAACTCCATGCACTACGAACCGCTCAGCTATATAAGGTCTACTCAGGACATACGCAAAATAGCTCACAGCTTGGTTTTCGGCGTAAACGCCCGACAGAAGAGCTTATCGCGCGATCCTTACTGGGAGAACTCGGCGGAGTCGCTCCTGTGCGCGTTCATAGGGTTGTTTTACGAGCGCAGGGATCCGGATATTTCCCTGATCAAGATCATGGATCTTCTGAGCAGGTTTACTCCATACGAGGACTTAGATGAGGAACGCCTCGACGGCAAGCCCGTATACATCGATTTCCACTTCCATGAAAGAGCGATGAAAGAGCGTAACGGCGAGGAAAGCTGGTCGTGCAAGATGTTCCGCCCGTTCAAAAGTCTTTCCGAAAGGACTCTCTCATGCGTCATCAGCACGCTTACCTCCCTGCTTACAAGCTTCGAGGGCAACGAGCTGGCTGAGATGTTCATAAACGGCAAGTTCGACTTTACAAGTCTCAGCAGAGAAAAGACAGTTATATTCGTTATAGTATCCGATACCGACCGTTCAAACGATACGCTGGCAAATCTTTTCTACTCCCAAGCCATGAACGAGCTTTGCGATCACGCGGACAACCGCTGTGAAAACGGCAGGCTGCCCATGTCCGTAACGTTCATACTGGACGACTTTGCGACCAACTGCCGCATAGCCAATTTCGAAAACATCATCAGCAACATACGGGCAAGAAACATTTCCACGATAATAATGCTCCAGTCCATAGGACAACTGGACGAGGGCTACGGCGCAAGCGCGCAGACCATACTCAACAACTGCGACACGCTCATCTTCATGGGTGCGAACTCCTCTGCTGACGCTTCCTACTTTGCGGAAAAGGCAAACAAGCCTCTGCACGCGATGTTGGAGATGAAGCTGTTCACCAGTTGGATATTCCGCCGCACGGAAAAGCCGCGTATGGTACAGAACATTATCCCGGACGAGTATCTGTCAGAGGTCGTCAGATCTCTGCACAAGCAGTCGATCGCAAGCTACGAGCAGGAATAAAGTGTAAAGGCAAACACTATGAGGTGTTTGTCTTTACTTTTTTGCGTGGGTGTGTTATAATAAAATCATAAATGATTTCATTATATATTTATATCCGTGAAAAACATGAAAGGACGAATTTTATGAGAGCTATTATTACCGTTATCGGCAAGGACACGATAGGAATACTTGCCAAGGTGTCGGCAAAATGCGCCGAGTATAATGCAAACGTCATCGAGGTGACGCAGTCTATAATGCAGGATCTGTTCTGCATGATAATGCTTGTTGACATCTCGCAGCTAAACAGCGACTTTGCCAAGCTCAGCGACGCCATGCAGCAGCTCGGCGAGATACAGGGTCTTAAAATACACACCATGCACGAGGACATCTTCAACTGTATGCACCATATCTAGAGGCAAGATAACGAGAGGCAAGAGGCAAGAATTTGCTTTTTACAGATTAGAGCAATTTTTTCAACACGTTTGTCTTGCCTCTGAATCTCTTGCTTCTGATACCCCTCCCCCCTAATCGCCCGAGGAGAGGTGCGTGGAAGAATATTCTGCCAGCGCATACGGCAAGGGCACAGTTCAGTTTTTTAGGGATATATGGCGTTGGTCACAGCGTAATTATTTACTTGATGTGAGCATGGCTCTACCGAATAGCGTTATATTGCTGTCTCATATCCCCTCTCAACTAACCACCCGAGGAGAGGCACATGGAAGAATATTCTGCCAGCGCGTGATTTAGGGTGCTGCGATTATAAAAAAGAGAAAAAATCAAAACGCGGCGATGTTCTGGCGGTCTCCGCAAATGCGGCTTGCCGCATTTGGCTCAGAATTGCGAAGCAATTCTTTTAGCGCTTGCTTTGCAAGCGCTGGAGACCGCTTATCTGCGCTGTTTGTTGCAATGATTTTTATCCGTCTTTCCGTTCTTGTCAAATGCCGTGTGCTATCTTATAGATATTACTTTTGAAAAGTACCCCTGATGGCAGTCACACATATTGTTATCCTACCGCGTCAGCACACGGCACAAACCGAATTTGTCGATTCCGCATACAAAAAATCGCCGCAAACAAGTTTTTAAGGCGGCGCATTTTTTGAGCGAGGGAGACAAATTCTTGAACTCTTTTGGTACTTTTCTCTTTCAAGAGAGAAAAGTACAAGAAAGTTTATTGCAAAGAACATTCCGTACTACTTGCCTATATTGTTGGAGAGCGAAGTAATAATATTTTGCTTGTTATGAATTTTTCACATCTTGCCTCTGATACCCTCTCCCACTAACCGCCCGAGAAGAGGCTTCTGGAAGAATATTCTGCCAGATGTTTCTCTTTGGACGGTATAGGGACATGGCATATTAAAACTCATCAATAATCGTGTAAATCGCAGTACAGACAAGCCCAAATCTCTTGCTTCTTGCCTCTATCTGAATCGCAGAAATAGTAGGCATGCGCAAAAGCCGTAAAACCGTTTCTAACCTCTAACTTCTCACCTCTAACCTCTAATAGCGAAAACTTTCCCTTTCTTGACAAGATTTACAACTTTAAATAAAACCATAAATTCCTTTAGGAGCTGATTGAATTGATCAACGCATACGACATCTTAGAAACTATCCGCATGATCGACGACGAGTGCCTCGACATTCGCACGATCACCATGGGTATCTCCCTGCTCGACTGTATCGACAGCGACATTGACACCGCCTGCAAAAAGGTGTACGACAAAATAACCGCCAAAGCCGCGCGCCTCGTAGAGGTCGGCGAGGGCATTGAAAAGGAGCTCGGCATACCTATTATAAATAAGCGTATCTCGGTAACGCCTATCGCGATAGTTTCCGCCGCCTGCAAATGCTCCCCCGTGCCGTTCGCAAAAGCTATGGACGAAGCCGCAAAGGCGGTCGGCGTGAACCTCATAGGCGGCTACTCCGCGCTCGTGCAGAAAGGCTTCTCGGCAGGCGACATCGAGCTTATAAACTCTATCCCCGAAGCCTTGGCCTGCACCGAAAGGGTCTGCTCGTCGGTTAACGTCGGCTCGACCAAAACGGGCATAAACCTCGACGCCTGCAAGCTCATGGGCGGCATAATACGCGAGTGTGCTGAAAAGACCGTAGATAAAGCCTGCTTCGGCGCCGCAAAGCTTGTTGTTTTCTGCAACGCGGTAGAGGACAATCCCTTTATGGCAGGCGCTTTTCACGGCGTAGGCGAACCCGACTGCATGATAAACGTCGGCGTTTCGGGCCCGGGAGTAGTAAGGGCAGCCTTAGCAAAATACCCCGACGCCAACATCACCGAAATTGCAGATATAATCAAGAAAACGTCATATAAAATAACCCGCGTAGGACAGCTTGTAGGACAGCTTGCTTCAAAGCGGCTCGGCGTGCCGTTCGGTATCGTTGACCTCTCGCTTGCCCCCACCCCTGCGGTAGGCGACAGCGTTGCGCATATCCTCGAAGAGATCGGTCTTGAGAAATGCGGCGCGTGCGGTACTACTGCGACCCTCGCCATGCTCAACGACGCTGTCAAAAAGGGCGGCGTAATGGCTTGTTCAAAAATAGGCGGACTTTCGGGTGCTTTCATACCCGTTTCGGAGGACGCGGGCATGATAGACGCCGCAAAAAGCGGTACTCTCTGCATTGAAAAGCTGGAGGCTATGACAGCCGTATGCTCCGTCGGTCTTGATATGATAGTTGTTCCGGGCGATACCACCGCTGATGTGCTTGCCGCTATCATCGCCGACGAAGCCGCAATAGGCATGGTCAATTCAAAGACCACCGCCGTAAGAATTATCCCTGCCATAGGCAAACAGGTCGGCGAGGAGCTTGACTGGGGCGGACTTTTTGGCTGCGGCCCCGTAATGCCGGTAAAAACGTCGTCGCCGTCAAAATTCATAAGCCGCGGCGGTCAGATACCTGCGCCCATGCAGTCGCTGAAGAATTGAGGGGGACAAAAATGCACGATATTTCGATATATTTTCTCTGTTTTATGGTGTACAGCTTTATAGGCTGGGTGTACGAAGTTTCGCTCTACCTCGTCCGCGATAAAGTTTTTGTCAACCGCGGATTTCTCAACGGCCCGTACCTGCCTATATACGGCTGCGGCGCAATGGCGGTCGTGCTTCTTTTCGGCGATATGGGCGACCTGAAAAGCACACCCGCGCTGTTTTTCTCGTCGGTCATGGTCTCTTGCATACTGGAGTACCTGACCTCGTACATAATGGAAAAGCTGTTCCATGCGCGCTGGTGGGATTACTCCGACAACCGCTTCAACCTCAACGGGCGGATATGCCTGTCAGCAGCGATAGTTTTCGGCGTTTTATCGGTGCTTTTGATAAAGTTTATACACCCCTTTGTTTCGGGTATGTTTTACAAGATACCCGAAGTCGCCGCCGAGATAATCGCCGCGTTCGTCGTGGGATTTTTCGTGACCGACATAATACTTACCGTTGTCGCCATTACAGGACTTCAAAAACGGCTCGAAGAAGCAAAGGCGCGTCTGGAGCAGGAATGGCAGGAAAGCTTCGAGGCCTCAAAGGAACGCTATGCAGCCCGTAAAGAACAGCTTATGGAGCGCCTCGGCGTGCAGCACAGGCGCCTTATAAAGGCGTTCCCGCAGATGAAAACCGAAAAGCACGACGATATTCTCACCGAGATCCGCGAAGCTATAAAAGAACATACTCGCAAGAAATAAATCAGGATTTATCTGCTGTACCTACTTTGCTATTGGGGGAGACCCTTTTGGAAAAGGGTCATCCCCCAAGCCCCCTCACTAAAACTCATATATTTTTGGCGAGGGGTAATTATACTGTATAATACACGCAGAATTTTCGGTTTATAGCAGATTTATAAAAACAAATTACCCCTCGCCAAAAACAATATAAAAGTCTTTGGAATAGGGGTCACTCTTCCTTCGGAAGAGGGGGAATAAGCCTTTCGCAGTTGCGCAGCAACTGTGAGAAAGAGTTTTCCCCAAAAGAAAAAACAGGTATAGTAAACAAAATTCTGATTTATCTTCGCGAAAGTTTATGCAATTAGCCGATTGTTCTTTTTGCGTAGATATGTTATCATTATATTTGTAAATGTGATTTACACGTGCGTACTTATATATTATATTTTTGGAGGAATATCTACATGAAAAAACTACTTGCGCTTGCAGCGGCTGCGGTACTATGCTGCACGATGTTCGGCGGCTGTTCGGATCACGGTGACAGCTCTTCCAAGAAGTCGGACAAGGATTTTTCGTCAATATTGGATATAAAAGAAGATCCGTCAAAGCCCGACGAGAGCAGCTCCAAGGCAGACAGCTCTTCCAAATCGGACAGCTCGTCCAAATCGGACAGCTCTTCCAAGGCTGACAGCTCCTCAAAGGACGACAGCTCGTCAAAGACCGACGCTCCCCCGAGCGACACGCCTATGGACGAGAAGGTCGGCGAAAAAACCGAGTTTGACTCTGCTCCGTTCGATATGCTTGACAAAGTATCCCACGCGCAGCAGCACACGGTGACAGCCACCATGGAATATCGCTTGGATGATCTTCCGGGCGGCGTAGCGATCATGGAGGTAACGGAAGTTCTTGACGGCGACAACGCCTACGCGGGCGATTCAAGCAATTTTGACGGCGATACCTCAACTACCGCCTACCTGCGTATTGACGGCAAATCGTACTTTGTTGACTTCGACCTGAAGGTGTATTATGAAGATGAAGTTCCCTATTCGGTCGATGACGTCATTTATATGTCAGATTTTGCGGGTCTTTCGGATATGCTTAAAGACGCCGCAGATACCGCTTCCTATACCGATGTAAGCAAAGTTACCATTGACGGCGAGGAGTATGTAAGGTACACGTTTGTCATTTATGAAGAGAATTACTACTTTTACGCCAAGAACGGTATACCTGCCATACTGGCAGTCATTGAGGAGGGCGTGAGCATTTGGGTCACTTTCGACAAGCTTGAAACCACCGCCGACACGGAACTTCTCAAAATACCCGACGGCTTTAGTCAGATAACTGAGGACGAATACTACGATATGTAATAAAACATCATTTTGTTAGTAAAATATACTAAATCATCGCTCGCAAGATGTGTTATTTTCATCATATAAATCGTTGAAAATATCAGCGATATATGGTATCATTATATTATTGCAGAAAGGCATACGGCTTTTCTATATACATTTTTTGGAGGTAAATTTACATGAAAAAGATAATCGCATTACTCGCGGCTCTTGCAATGAGCTGCACAATGCTCGCTTCGTGCGGAAGCGAGGACAGCTCCTCGAAAAAGGACAAGGACGTTTCTTCCGCCGTTTCATCGGCAGCAGATAGTTCTTCCGAGGCTGACGCTTCATCAGAAGAAGACAGTTCTTCTGAGGCTGACGCTTCTTCCGAAGATGACACTTCTTCCGAAAAGGACACGCCGGACGTAGAAGAGCTTACAAGTAAAAAGCTTGCAGCCGACGTTACTATCGAGAACATCACCGAAAAGCAGACCGACGACAGACTGTTTGAAGATCTCGTAAACAAGATATCCGAGACTAAGGCTTGCACCATGGACTATGAGATCTCGCAGGAAGGTAGGTCTCTTACCGCTTTCGTTACCATGGACGGTGTAAACAGCTATGTAGACATGGATATGATGGGTATAGCGGTAACTGCTTACATCAATTCAGAGGGAAGCTACATCATAGACAAGGCAAGCAAGAAGTATTACAACGAGGGTCCTACCGCCGGACAGGAAGCAGAAGTCGGTGAACAGCTCGTAGATCAGATGGGTGCGCTCGACGGTATGGAGTATATTTCTTCGTCTGACTGCACGATAGACGGAACTGCTTATACTATGGAGACTTGGAAGAACACCCAGCAAAACAACGTAGAGATAAGCTATGTATTCAATGCTGACGGAGACATCGTGCTTCTGGTACAGGGCGGTGTTCAAATGCCGTTCCTCTTCTCTTCAAAGGTTGACACCTCTAAGTTCACTCTTGACGGTATGACCGAAATGACCGAGGATGAGTATCAGGCGATCCTGAATTCTCTCAGCGGCAATGCACAGTAATTCCTGAAGCCTATAAAAACATTCAGCCCCGAAGATGAAAGTCTTCGGGGCTTTTGGCGGTTTTAGCACCTTATCACCTTTGATAAGCGGCGATTTTGGGCGAATTTGCAGACCATAAAAGCAAAAGATGTTTGGAAGAATATTCTGCTAGTGCATTCATTTATCTGCATATATAATTTAGGAAAAATCAAAACATAGCGATGTTTTGGCGGTCTCCGCAAATGCGGCTTGCCGCATTTGGTTCGAATTGCGAAGCAATTCTTTTTGCGCTTGCTGTGCAAGCGCTGGAGACCGCCTATCTGAGTATCTTGTTGTATAGCATATTCCGTAGTACAAAAAGTCAAACTTCTTGCCTCTTGCCCTATTAGAAGATAGAAGTTAGAGATTAGAGGTTAAAAATATTTTTCCGACCTTACATAAAATTATATTGCCAGCGGTCTACCAAGAAGCAAGAGGCAAGAATTTGCTTTTTACAGATTAGAGCAATTTTTTCAACACGTTCGTCGTGCTTCTGAATCTCTTGCTTATAATATACACCCCGCCCCCACACTAACCGCCCGAGGAAAGATGGCTGGAAGAATATTCTGGCAGCA
>CANRNT010000045.1 GCA_947631995.1 uncultured Clostridia bacterium
TAACAAAACCTCCTATGTTTCTATTATACCATAGGAGGTCTTTTTTGTCATTGTTCTTTTTTACTGGTTCGGTTCACGCACGGAAGGGGTCGATTTTTTTGCGTATTGAAAAAACGCATGCGCGGTGATATAATATATTATGTGAAAACACAGTATTTTCCGCTGCTTTTCACAAAACTGTCATAATCATATGCTATAATACTGCTGACAGATAATGTTAACGATTGGAGGTATCCTTATGATAAAGATACTTATCGCCGACGACGAAGAGAAGATACGCGAGGTCGTGCGCGAATACGCGGAGTTTGAAGGCTTTGCCGTGACAGAGGCATGCGACGGTATGGAAGCCGTTGAAAAAGCTCGTGCCGAAAGCTTTGATGTTATAGTATTGGATATAATGATGCCGCGTCTCGACGGTTTTTCAGCCTGCAAGGAGATAAAAAAATATTCCGACGCGCCCGTTATAATGCTATCGGCTCGCAGCGAGGAATACGATAAGCTCTTCGGCTTTGAACTGGGAATAGACGATTATGTGACAAAGCCGTTTTCTCCAAAAGAGCTTATCGCAAGGATAAGAGTTGCCGTAAAGCGCAGCAGCGCCGCTCTGGCAGAAGCAGATGTATTCAGATATAACGGCCTTGAAATAAATTTCACCGCGCGCGAGGTATGTATCAACGGCAAAAAGGTATCTATGACACCAAAGGAATACGATCTGCTGTTCTATCTGGTAAGGAACGCGAATATCGCCCTTTCAAGAGAAAAGCTCCTCGAGGAAGTGTGGGGATACGACTTTTACGGCGACGACAGAACGGTAGATACTCACATAAAAATGCTCCGCAACAGTCTGGGAGAGTTCCGCGATCATATCGTCACCCTGAGAGGAATGGGATATAAGTTTGAAAAGTAAGGAAAGTAAGAACGGTCAAAAAAGGGACAAGCTCCTGCCGCCCGCAAGTCTGAGGACGCATATCTGGTGGAGCTTTATGCTTTTCACGCTGCTGATAATCGTTCTGCTGTGGCTTTTTCAGTACATTTTTCTGAAAAGCAATTACCAGACTATGAAGGCTGATGATCTTTCTGACGCCGCGCAGGAGATAACCGAAAGCATAGGCAGCCCCGATCTTCAGTTCCGCGTCAGGGATATCGCCTTTCAGAATTCGTTCAGCATAGCCATAACCAATATGCAGTGCAGCTATGAATTCGGCGAGAACGCCATAGGAAGCTATTCCGTGCTGGAGGCTGACAGAACAAAAAACTACGGCAGATATATGTACAGCCTTAAAACACAGTTTGAAAGATCCGGCGAAAAAGCTCTTGCTATCAAAACAGAGGAAAAAGGCGACGACGGCAGCGTGCTCAAAAGAATGTTCTATGTCACAACTATCACAGATATCAGAGGCGGCGAGCATTACCTGTTTATCGAATGTTCAACAGAGCCTATCGATTCGACCGTGAACATAATCAAAAAGCAGCTTATCTTTATAACTCTGATACTTTTCGTGCTGGCTGTCATCATAACGCTTTTTATATCAAAACGTATATCAAAGCCAATAGCTTCCCTTACAAAAACCGCCGAACGCTTTGCAAACGGCGATTACAAGGTAAACTTCGATCAGTCAGAATATAAAGAAATAGAACAGCTTTCGGACGTTCTCAACTATGCGGGCAAGGAGGTATCCAAGGTAAACGAGCTGAGGCGTGACCTTATTGCAAACGTTTCTCACGACCTGCGTACTCCGCTTACCATAATCAGATCTTACGCCGAAATGGTGCGAGATATATCGGGAAACGATCCTAAAAAGCGTGAGCAGCACCTTGAAGTCATAATAGACGAGTCCGACAGGCTGAGCAATCTCGTAAGCAGCATACTTGAGCTTTCCAAGCTTGAAAGCTCTGCAAGACCGCTTTCGGCAGAGCCTTTTGAAATAAGCGAGAAGCTTCGCGAGATAATGGAGCGTTACCGCGTTCTCAACGAGCGCGACGGTTATAATATCCACCTCATCACGGACGAAAAAGCCGTATGCGAAGCGGATATACCGCTGATAGAACAGGTATTCTACAATCTTATAAACAACGCCGTAAACTACTGCGGAGAAGATAAAGAGGTCATCGTAAAGCAGATAAACCTCCCCGACTGCGTGCGTGTTGAGATCACCGACCACGGAAAAGGCATACCTCAGGAGCAGCTCGCTAACATCTTTGACAGATATTACCGCTCTCCCAAAACAAAACGCGATGTCATCGGCACGGGGCTGGGCTTATCTATCGTCAAGGAGATACTCAAACAGCACCGCTTCAGATTCGGCGTAAGCAGCGAGGAAAACGTCGGCTCTACGTTTTGGGCGGAGATAAGACGCGCCTCATCAGAATAAAATTTTACCTGTCTGTATCCTTTGCTTTTCAAAGCAACAGACAGGTACTCTTTTATAAGTCATTTCAAGATCACAAAAAATGAACGGCGGAAGATGATACTTCCGCCGCCGCTTTCATCAATATAAAAAATAGGTACGTTATCGCAAACAGCTTATCTTGCGTCCTCGGAAAAGCCGCTGTCGACCAGATCTACCAGCTCCTCAACGGCCTCCTGCTCGTCAGCTCCGTCAGCAATGATCCTGATAGAGGTTCCGCCAACGATACCCAAAGAAAGGATACCGAGAAGACTCTTGGCATTGACTCTTCTTTCCTCCTTCTCTATCCAGATAGACGACTTGAACTCGTTAGCCTTCTGAATGAAAAATGTTGCGGGACGCGCATGAAGTCCGACCTGATTCTGAACTGTTACATCTTTTACGAACATATTAATCTCTCCATTCTTAACATTACGTTTTCTGCGATCACGATCGCTTGTGCAATTAACTTCCTGTAAGCAGAAATGTAAATCAATTCATTTCAGCAGCAGACAGCGCAGTACAAAAACGCCGATATGCGGCAGCTCATGTCAAGCTCTCAACTGCTATTATTATTATACTTGTTTTATTGTCCATAGTCAACGATAAATTATGTACAAAGGGCACTTTCGCTCAAATTTTCTGCTTTTTGATTACACCTTTGCGCTTCTTCCGCCCGAAGTTTGTGCAACATAACCATAGATTTTGAACACTTTGTAACATATTAAACAATTGATTTGGTAAAAATATGCAATTGTATGTCCTGCAAATGTCTATTCTTTGTTTTGTTCACAAATAAGCTCGCTTATTATATCCATATCTTCGGGGGCAAGATGAGCGGTATCTATAAGGTCGGGTCGTTTTTTCACGGTGTTTATGAGCCTTTGCTCTCTGCGCCATTTTGCGATATTCGCATGATGTCCCGAAAGAAGCACCTCAGGAACGCGCTTTCCGTGCCATTCTTCGGGTCTGGTATACTGCGGATATTCCAGCAGACCGCTGAAATGGCTCTCATCTCTGTAGCAGTCAGCATTGGAGAGCGTGCCGTCCAGCATACGGACGATACCGTCGATAAGCACGAGCGCGGGAAGCTCGCCGCCTGTAAGAACATAATCGCCTATGGATATCTCCTCATCGACTATCTCCTCTATGATACGCTCGTCTACCCCCTCATAGTGCCCACACAATATAAATATGCCCGAAAGCTGAGAAAGTTCACGGCAGCGTTTTTGCGTCAATACCCTGCCCTGCGGCGACATATATATAACATGGGGACGCTCCCTGCCCTGCGTTACCGCCTCAAAACACCTGAAAATAGGCTCGCATTGCATAAGCATACCCTTTTGCTCGCTGTACGGGGTGTCGTCCACACGGCGGTGCTTATCGAGCGTATAGTCGCGTATATTATGACAGTACACCTCGAACACGCCCTTGTCCTTAGCCCTGCCTATAACGCTCTCTTCCAGATATCTTTCACACATTTCGGGAAAAAGCGTTGCAACATCTATCCTCATCGCATTTCCTCCGCTCACTCGTCAAACAGTCCGTCCAACGGCTTTATATACATTATATTATTATCGAGGTCGTTCTTCATTATCACATCGGGAACAGCGGGAACGAGATATTCCTTTCCCTCGGCAGAAACGACCGTATAAACATCATTGGCGCCCGTCTGAAAAACATCGGTGAGCGTACCGTATACCTTGCCGCTTTCGCTGTCCTTTACCGTCATTCCGAGCAGGTCTTGTATAAAATAGCACCCCTGCGGCAGCTCAACGTCGTCACGGTCAAGATAAAGCACTCTGCCGCGAAGCTTTTGCGCTTCATCTGCCGAGCTGACGTTTTCAAGCTTCATTATGACCATATTTTTGTGAACTCGCGCATATTCTATCATAACGGGGACGCCGCTCTTATAATATAAGGTATCAAGCTGCACCAAAAGTTGCGGATCGTCGCACAGCGGCAGCACCTTTACCTCTCCCCTTATCCCGTGAACAGAGGTAATCTTTCCCGCCTCGAGATATTTTTCTCCTGCCATTTTCTATCAGCTCCTGTCCATAGTGATGACCGATATATTCAGTATAATACATTATTTTTTACTTGTCAATCACAGAGTTTTCTGTCTTTTTGTCGGTATTTTTCACAAAAACGGCGTAATGTTCACAAAAATTTAACATAATTCGTTCAATTTCGTGTTATAATTCTTTATATATGATGTCATTTTTGTAACTTTGACTAATACGGACTATCATAACAGGTAAAACTAAGACTAAATACAGATACAGAAAGGTGAAAAGAATATGTCAAACAGATTGTTTCAGGGCGTGATACATCAGATGCGCGACGCTATTGACGCAGAAATAGGCGTTATCGACGAGAATGCTTCTATCATTGCCTGCTCGGACCTGTCCAAGAACGGCTCTACAAATGAGTATGTTTCTCTGGACCTCAACGACACGCATGATATCTTCGTTCGCGACGGATACACCTACAAGCCGTTCGGAACTCATCTCAAGCCCGATTACGCAGTCTTTGTCGAAGGCACGGACGAGGTCGCGGCAAAGTATGCGAGCATCCTTGCCATATCACTTTCCAGCATCAAGCAGTATTATGACGAAAAATATGACAGGAACAACTTTATAAAGAACGTAGTATTGGATAACGTTCTTCCGGGGGATATACACATAAAAGCCAGAGAGCTGCATTTCGGCACGGATACCTCCAGAGTTGTTCTGCTTATCAGGATAATCTCCAGCAACGACGTTTCCGCTTACGACGTAATACAAAACCTTTTCCCCGACAAAAACAAGGATTTTGTGTTCAACATAACGGAGTCTGACATAGTCCTCGTCAAAGAGGTAAAGAACGGCATAGAGTCAAAGGATCTCGAAAAGCTCGCTCGGTCTATCTCCGATACGCTGAGCAGCGAGTTCTATACGAGAGTAAATGTCGGCATAGGTACGGTGGTAGAGGGCGTCAAGGAGCTTGCGCGTTCCTTTAAGGAGGCGCAAATGGCTCTCGAGGTAGGCAAAGTGTTCGATACCGACAGAGTTATAGTTTCTTACGACAACCTCGGTATCGCAAGACTTATATATCACCTGCCTACAACGCTTTGCGAAACGTTCCTCAAGGAAGTGTTCAAAAAAGGCTCTATTGAGTCGCTCGATCACGAAACGCTCTTTACGATACAGAGATTTTTCGAGAACAACCTGAACGTTTCGGAAACATCGAGAAAGCTCTTCGTTCACAGAAACACCCTAGTTTACAGACTTGAAAAAATAAAGAAGCTCACGGGACTCGACCTGAGAGAGTTCGACCACGCTATCATCTTCAAGATAGCCCTTATGGTAAAGGAATATCTGTCGTCCAATCCGGTGAAATTCTGACAAAATAAAAAGATAGAGAAATAAAAACAAAGGAAGAACAAAAGGCGGTGCAGCATTGGTAGAATTTAAAGATGTATCGGTAACATATTCAAGCGGCGTTGACGCTCTTGAACATATCGACCTGCGTATAAACGACGGCGACTTCGCTTTCATCGTCGGTTCTAACGGCGCAGGCAAATCCACCCTTATTAAACTGTTGCTAAAAGAAATAGACGCGACCAGCGGTACGGTGCTCGTCAACGGATATAACCTGAAAAAGATACGCAGGAGCAAAGTGTCAAAGCTTCGCAGGACTATAGGTGTGGTATTTCAGGATTTCAGGCTCATACCCACTATGACGGTCTATGAGAACATAGCATTCGTTCTGCGCGTTATTGACGCTCCTAAAAAATACATAAAAACGCGTGTTCCGTATGTTCTGGAGCTGGTAGGACTTTCGGATAAGATGAAAGCCTATCCCGAGCAGCTCTCGGGAGGCGAGCAGCAGAGAGTAGCATTGGCAAGAGCTCTTGTCAACGACCCAAAGCTCATAATCGCCGACGAGCCGACGGGAAATATCGACCCGGAGCTTTCTTACGACATAGTAGAGCTTCTTAAAGGCATAAATGAATGCGGAACTACCATTCTTATGGTAACGCACGAACATAATCTCGTCCGCTACTTCGGAGGAAGAGTTATCAACCTCGAAAGCGGCTCTATCACTTTTGACGAAATGGTAGGTGGCAGCGATGAGAATAAGTAGTGCGGGTTATCTCGTAAAGCAGGGCGTTAAGGGAGTATGGAAAAACAGAATGATGTCCTTTGCTTCATTCTGCATAATGCTGGTATCTCTTATGCTGGTAGGTATATCCGTTCTTGCGGGACTGAATATCTCGAGAATAATCTCCGGCATAGAGGAGAAGAACGAAATGGTAGTCATTCTCCGCGCCGAAGTCACTCAGGCGGATATCGACAAGCTCTATGTAGATATAAGCAACATTTCAAATGTCGGCGAAGTGACGTTTTATTCAAAGAACGACGCCTGGGCTGATATGCTTGCGGATATGACAGAGCAGGAACGCGAGTTTATGGAGTACGGAAACGGAGATGTTCCCCTGCCCGATACGTTCAGAGTAAAGATAAACGACCTGGAGATAATGGATATAACCTCCAGCCAAATAAAGGCTCTCAATATGGTAGAGAGCATACAGTCGCCCGAAACATTTGCCGACGCGCTTATAAGCGTCCGCAATATAGCGGCTCTCATAACATCGGCTGTTGTGTTCACGCTGATAGTTATCTGTATGGTGATCATATCCAACACAACGAGGACAAGCGTCCACACAAGACGCAAAGAGATAAACATAATGAAGTATGTCGGCGCGACAAACTCTTTCATACGCATACCGTTCTTTATAGAGGGTATGCTGATAGGCATACTTGCCGCGGTCGGCGCTCTGATACTTACAAGATTTGCGTATCTGGAGCTTTATAAGGTAATAAACGATCAGTTGAACGGCTTGCAGATGATGGGTTCAAAGCCGATATACCCGTTCAGCAGCATTTCAATGTATGTAACTATTGCTTATCTGGCAGCAGGAACGATCATAGGCGCGCTCGGAACTACTATAAGCGCGGGAAAGTATCTCAAAGTATAAAGCTATCTGTTTTTCAGGCGGCAAAGGCAGTATATTTTCTGCCGTTGCCGCTTTTTTGTGTCTGATATACCGACAGTTTAATATATTGATAATCAGTTATGAAAGTTACTATTGAAATGGCGCGTAAAATCGGTTACTATAATATTATGAATGTATGACGGTACATTCGGCTGTAAAAATATTATCGGAGGATTTCCCGATCATCATTATTTTAAGGAGGACGCTTTTATGAAGTATTCCGACGGCTTCTGGCTCGATCAGCCGGGTTATAACGTAAGCTATGCAACGCAGATGTATGAGGTGACAGCCGACGACAGATCTGTGAACGTGTACGCCGCAACACAATGGATATATAACAGGGGTATGACGCTCGGCGGACCTGTGCTGGAGATATCTTTCACATCAACTATGGAGAACTCTGTCAAGGTGACTATCGACCACCACAGGGGGACTGTGAAAAAAGGGCCATACTTTGACCTCAACGAAAACTATGACTTCAAGCCAGTTATCAACAAGCTGGCAGACGGCGGCTACGAGCTTATCTCGGGCGACACGAAAGTAGTTGTGGCAGGTCAGGGTCAGGGCTGGGACATAAAATACTACTACAAAGACAAGCTGCTTACCAAAAGCGGCTGGAGGACTACCTCGCTTATCGAGGAGGACAAGCGGGTCACCGAAAGCAGAATGAACGCCCATGCCTCTGACAGATTTTATGCCGTTTCAGAAAGCGGCAGCGGCTCTGTTATAAGGGAAATGCTCGGTCTGGGCATAGGCGAGAAGATATACGGCTTCGGCGAGAAGTTCACAAGCTTCGTAAAGAACGGTCAGACCGTTGAGGTATGGAACAACGACGGCGGCACCTGCTCTGAGCAGACATACAAGTCGATACCTTTTTATGTATCTTCAAACAACTACGGCGTGCTTGTAAACCACCCTGAAAAGGTGACTTTCGAGATAGGCAGCGAGACTGTTTCAAAGGTTTCTTTCGCTGTAGAGGGACAGCACCTTGAATATTTCCTGTTCGGCGGCGAAAGCGTTGCCGACGTGCTGATGAGGTACACAGACCTCACCGGTAAGCCTGCTCTGCCCCCTGCATACAGCTTCGGTCTGTGGCTGACGACATCGTTCACCACAAACTACGACGAAGAAACGGTAACTTCTTTCATAGACAAAATGGAAGAGTACGAAATACCGCTTCAGGTGTTCCACTTTGACTGCTTCTGGATGAAAGAGTTCCGTTGGTGCAATTTCAAGTGGAACGGAGAGATGTTCCCCGACCCGAAAGCTATGCTCGCGCGCCTTAAAGAAAGAGGCTTGCAGATATGCGTATGGATAAATCCGTACATAAGCCAACATTCGGAGCTTTTTGACGAGGCGGCACGCAGCGGCTATCTTATAAAGAACAAGGACGGCAGCGTGTTCCAATGCGATTTGTGGCAGCCGAGCCTTGCGATAGTTGACTTTACCAACCCTGCGGCTTCTAAGTGGTACGCAGGCAAGCTGAAAGAGCTGTGCGAAATGGGTGTTGACTGCTTCAAGACCGACTTTGGCGAGAGGATACCTACCGACGTATGCTACTATGACGGCTCAGACCCGATGAAAATGCACAACTACTACACATATCTTTACAACAAATGCGTGTTTGACGTGCTGAAAGACTATTACGGCGAGAACAAGGCGTGCCTGTTTGCTCGATCTGCCACCGTGGGCGGACAGAAATTCCCCGTGCATTGGGGCGGCGACTGCTTCTCAAACTACGACAGTATGTGGGAGACGCTCCGCGGCGGACTTTCGCTGTGCATGTCGGGATTTGGCTTCTTCTCGCATGATATTTCGGGCTTCGAGGCAACCGCAACGCCCGACCTTTACAAGAGGTGGACTGCATTCGGACTGCTCTCTACCCACTCGAGATACCACGGAAATTCTTCCTACCGCGTGCCGTGGAACTTTGACGAGGAGGCGTGCCGCGTTTCAAAGCACTTTACCGACCTCAAGGGCAAGCTCATGCCTTACCTGTTCTCAAACGCCGTATTTACGCATGAAACGGGCGTTCCGATGATGCGCTCTATGGTGATTGATTTCGGTTACGACAAGACCACCCACACGCTCGACACGCAGTATATGCTGGGCGACTCGCTGCTGGTAGCTCCCGTGTTCAACGAGGAAGGCACGGCTGACTTCTATCTGCCGACGGGCGGCAAGTGGACGGACATTCAGACGGGCGAAGCGCTTGACGGCGGCTCGTGGTACACCAAAAAGTACGATTATTTCGGGCTGCCGCTGTACGCTAAGCCGGGCAGCATAATACCGTTTGGAAAGTTTGAGCGCAATGTTGAGTATGATTATCTTGACGGCACGGTGTTCAGAATTTACGGCTTGCAGGAGGGCAAGAGCGCACAGCGCAAGATATACGACAAAGACGCTAACCTCATCTTTGAGATTTCGGCGCAGCGCACGGCGGAGGGCATAAAGCTTTCGTACACCAAGACCGACAAGGCGTTCACCGTCGAGTGCGCCTGCTGCGGCAAGAGCGTTGAATGTGCCCCCGGCACGGACAGCGCTGTGATAGAGCTGTAAGGCAAAGCAAATAACAAAAACTCCCGAGGGTAAATGAACCGCACCAATTTGTGCGAACAGCACAAAAGACCCCTATGGAAAAATAAATTAAGAAACGAACTGACTTCG
>CANRNT010000046.1 GCA_947631995.1 uncultured Clostridia bacterium
CCGAAAGCCGCAGTATTACTGGGCTTTCAAACGTATTCCACTCCGACCTTTGACATCAATACTACCGTCTCGACGTGGCTTGTGCGGGGGAACATATCCACGGCGCAGAGCTTTTGACAGGTGTAGCCGTGCTGCGCAAGGCGCTTTACATCGCGCGCGGCTGTGGCAGGGTCGCAGGAGACCATTACTATTCTTTTTGGGGTGGCTTTCGCTATCGTTTCAATTGTCAGCTCGGAGCAGCCCTTTCTCGGCGGATCTACGACTATCACATCGGGCGCGCAGCCTTCCTCACGCAGCCGTGAGAAGACCTCGCCTGCGTCGCCGCAGTAAAATGTGGCGTTTGTTATGCCGTTGCGCGCGGCGTTGCGTTTTGCGTTCTCTACCGCCTGCGCCACCTGCTCAACACCGATTATCTTCACATCTTTCGCGCGTTTTGCAATTGAAAGACCTATCGTTCCCGCGCCGCAGTAAAGGTCTGCGATAACGTCGCCGCTTTGGGGTGCGGCATACTCAAAAGCCTTGGCGTAAAGCAGCTGAGCCTGCGCGGTGTTCACCTGATAAAACGACAGCGGCGAAAGCTCCACCACATTGCCGCACATGGTGTCCGTTATAGTGTCGCCGCCAAAAAGGGTCACGCACTTTTCGCCGAGGATAACATTCGTGTTTTTGGGATTTATATTCAGCACAATGCTCTTTACTTCGGGAAAACTCTGCACTACCGTTTTGCACATCAGCATAAGCTTTTTTGAAATATCGCGCGCGGCAACAATACACAGCATTATCTCTCCGCTGTTGTACCCTCTGCGCAGATAAATGTGCCGCACCTCTCCCCTGCCGCTTTCTTCGCTATATGCCGTTATATGCGCTTTTTCCATACATTCAAGGCATACTTTCACTATCTCGGAAAACACCTTCGGCTGCAAGGGGCAATCATCTATCGGTATCACCCTGTGGCTGCGCGAAGCATAAAAACCACAGGCAAGTTTGCCGCCTGACTGCGTTACGGGATACTGCGCTTTGTTGCGGTAGCGATCTGTTTCCTCAGCCGCAATAATGCCGTCGCACCGCGGAGATACGCCTGCAATTCTTTCAAAAGCGTCTGTAACAGTTTTCAGCTTTGCCTCGCACTCTGCCGCGTAAGAAATATGTCTGTAAACACAGCCGCCGCACCTGCCGTAAACGCCGCAATCTGCTTCAATACGAAACGGCGATGGCTCTGTCAGCCTTTCAATTTTTCCGTAGCAATAATTTTTGCAGACCTTAACTATCCTGCACTCTGTTTTATCGCCGACAGAAGTAAACGGCACGAACACCGCCATGCCGTTTTCAGCTCTGCCTATGCCGCTTCCCTCGCTCGTAAGAGAGGTTATCTCCAGCGAAATCATGTCATTTTTTCTAAGCTCTTTCAAGTCCGAAAAACTCCCCGACTTCATTTTTCTTTTCTATCATAAGGTCAAAATGCTTGTTGTACTCAAGCGGAAATTTGTAGTTGAATATCCTTTGCAGTCTGCCGCCGCTGCGGTCAACAAGCTTTGTTGAAGCCCCTGCGCCTACGGCAATTATCGTCTGGTTTTCTTCCATTATGTATACGTTGTACAGGCCCTCGCACCCGGGCATTGCCCAGCCTATATTCTCCTGACCGTCAAGCTGATCTTTCTGCCTGTAAAGATAGTACGGATAATATCCCGATATTATCAGCCTGTCGGAGGCATAGTCTATCATCTTTTCTGCGTCAGCGTTCAAATCATATTCTCCGCTGTGATTGAGGTTCGCGGCTCGCTTTATCGAAAGCGTATGCACCGTGATATTCTCGGGCGCAAGGCTGATAATGCCGTCGACCGTGCGTTTGAAGCTTTCAAAAGTATCTGTCGGCAGACCCGCGATTATATCGGTATTTATAACGTCAAAGCCAAAGCCCTTTGCCATTTCATACGCCTTGTAAAACTGCTCCACCGTGTGCTTTCTGCCGATAGCTTTCAGAACATCGTCGCTCAGCGTTTGAGGATTAATCGAGATACGCCGCGCACCGCCGTCATATATTACGCGAAGCTTCTGCTCCGTGACCGTGTCCGCTCTGCCTGCTTCAACGGTGTATTCACGCACCTGT
Organism: uncultured Clostridia bacterium; assembly: GCA_947631995.1. Taxonomy (GTDB): domain Bacteria; phylum Bacillota; class Clostridia; order Oscillospirales; family Ruminococcaceae; genus UBA7477. The sequence continues at coordinate 2,108 of CANRNT010000046.1, forward strand.
GACATATCAAAGCTTTCACAGATCGTCTGCATTATAGCTTCTAAATACGCCGCGTCAATAGCCGTGGGCGTGCCGCCGCCTATGTACACGGTATCCAGCCGTTTGCCGAGTCTTTGCATGAGCTGACCCGTATACCGTATCTCGGCGCAGAGGTTTGAAACATAGCTCGGTATCAGCGGCAGACTGCTCTCGACCGACTGCGATACAAAGCTGCAATACGAGCACCTCGAAGTACAAAACGGTATCGAAACATACAGACTGAACGAGCTGTCGTCAAGGCTTGCAAGAATATCCTCCTGCACCTTTGCCACCGCGAAAGCCATGTTTATTTTCTTGTCCGAGCAAAGGTAGACCTCTTTCAGCCTGTCGCGTATCTGCTCGTCCGTAAGACCTGACGCCGCCATCGCGTTTATCTGCTTTACGGGGCGTATGCCCGTGATTATCCCCCATTGCGGCTTTTTGCCCGTCAGCTTTGAAAGACAGCGATACAAGTACGCCGCCAGCTGCAGCTCGCACTCGTTATCGCTCTCGCTGAGTATAACGCCTGCTTCATTCGCGACCTGACCGTCAAGCCTGCAATATACGAAAAGCGAGGTCATAAGCGCTTTCTTTTCGCGCTTTACAAAGCATATGTCTCCCTCCTGCCCCTCGTGGGTCGAAGCGACCGTCAGCTTGAAGCTCTGCGCAGGCAAAAACAGCTTCACGACTGCTTCAAGCTCGTATTTCAAGTCCAGTGAACTCAGTATCAGTTTCATTTTGTGCTCCTGTTCTCTTTCTGTTTATACTCTTTTAAGATAGTAATTGTTCTCTTTCTCAAAGTCAAGGCTTGTCATGTCCTCGTGTCCCGGGTATACCGTATAGTCTTTGTCGAGAGCCGCAAGCTTTTTCAGCGACTGCCGCATTGCATTCATATCGCTGCTCGGGAAGTCCGTTCTGCCTATGCTGCACCTAAAAAGCGTATCGCCGCTGAACATACTATCCCCTGCTATATAGCAAACGCTGCCCTGCGTGTGACCGGGCGTGTGCATAACTTTTATCTGCACCTCGTCAAGCTGCAAAATATCGCCGTCAGAAAGCGGCAGAGCGTTTTCCACTCTGTCAAAAACGCCGCCCGTCATATTGTTTGCAAGGTTGAGCCTGCCGTCGGTGAGCATAGCCATATCACCCGAGTGTATATACACCTTGCAGCCCGACTTTTCTTGCAGCTTAGCCGCGGCTTCTATATGGTCTATATGCCCGTGGGTCAGCAGTATCTCTTTCAGCGAAAGTCCTCGCCTTTGTATCTCATTCAGCACAAAGTCAGCGTTTGCGGGCGCGTCTACCAAAGCCGCCGAACCCTTTTCGGAAGCTATAATATAGCTGTTCGCGCCGCACAGTCCCATCGGCGGAAGTATAAAAACATTCATTTTATCACCTTATTTTCCCGTTCTGTCTACCGATATCACGCTTGGCACTTTTTTAAGCCTTTGTATAACGTTGTTGAGCTGATTTACCCCTGCAACGCTTATCGTTACCATAACGCTGGCGTTGCCGTTTTTCAGCTCTCTTGCTGTTGCCTCGTGCATTGGTATGCGGATATTTGAAAGCTCTACCGATATATCGGCGAGCAGACCTATCCTGTCGACAGCCAGAATATCCAGCGTTACTTTGAAATAGCTGTTCTCGCCGCTCTTTTCAGCCCACTTTACGTTTATCCAACGCTCTCTCTGCTCCTCGTTGCTCATCTGACCGAGGTAATTTGCGCAGTCTGTCTTGTGTACAGATATGCCGTGACCGCGCGTTACAAAGCCTATTATATCGTCGCCGGGGAGCGGATTGCAGCATTGCGCGAATTTTATCTCGCAGTCGGGTATGCCGTCAACTATAACGCCCGACTTGCTTTTATCGCCGCCCTCTTTTATCGTATTTAGTATACGCTCCTGTTCGGGCAGCTCTTTTTCCTGTATCTGCTTTGTATAGGCAGCTTTGAGGTGCTGCATAAGCTTTGATACCTGTATTCCGCCGTAGCCTATCGCGGCAAAAAAGTCGTCGAGCGTTTCGCAGTTGTGCTTTTTCATATCCGCCGAGAGAAACTCTTCCAGCTCGTCCTCGGGTATCCTTATAAGGTTGCGGCGAAACTCCGCTTCGAGCGTTCTGCGCCCCTCAAAGATATTTTCTTCACGTCTCTCACGCTTGAACCATGTGCGTATTTTTGAGCGCGCCTCGTTGGTAGCGCACATTTTCAGCCAGCTTCTGCTGGGGGTATGGTTGGGGTTTGTGATTATCTCAACTATCTCGCCCGTTTTCAGCTTATGGTCGAGCGACACCATTTTCTTGTCCACCTTTGCGCCGCACATCTTATGACCTACCTGCGTGTGTATAGCATAGGCAAAGTCAATAACGTTTGCGCCGTTGGGAAGAGTGATCATATCTCCCTTAGGCGTGAACACGAAAAGATCCTCCGTTGCGAGATCGCTCTTGATAGAGCGCACTATATCCTCTACGTCGTTGGTGTTCTGCTGGGTTTCAAGTATCTGCCTTACCCACGCAAGACGGTTGTCGTCCTTTGTGTACTTGGTGTTTATGCCCTCTTTGTACTTCCAATGGGCGGCTATTCCGTACTCGGCGGTGCGGTGCATTTCCTTTGTGCGTATCTGCACTTCAAACGGCGAACCCTCGTTGCCGATAACGGTAGTATGCAGCGACTGATACATATTCGCTTTCGGCGTTGAGATATAGTCCTTGAACCTGTTTGGTATCGGGTTGAACATATCGTGTATAATACCCAGAACATTGTAACATTCGTTGACCGTATCTACTATTATCCTTACTGCATACCTGTCGAATATCTGGTCAAACTCCTTGCCGTCGCGGTATATCTTTTTGTATATGCCGTAATTGCTCTTTACCCTGCCCTCTATGATAAATTCCTTGTCAAAGTCCTGCGAAAGGCGGGCGCGTATCTTTGCCATAATGCCGTCGATAATGCGCTGTCTGTCAGCCTTGCGCGTGGCAATAAGCCGCTCTATCTCCTCATACGCATACGGGTCGAGGTACATAAAAGACAGATCCTCCAGCTCCTCTTTTATAGAGCGGATACCGAGCCTGTGGGCTATCGGAGCATATATATTCATCGTTTCAAGAGCCGTTGCCCTCTGCTTATCCTGCGAACGGTACTTCAGCGTGCGCATATTGTGTATGCGGTCGGCGAGCTTTATTATCATAACTCTGATGTCCTCGCTCATCGCCAACAGTATCTTTCGCACGTTCTCGGCGGTCTGCTCTTCCCTTGTCAGAAGAGGTATTTTTTTCAGCTTTGTAACGCCGTCGACCAGCATTGCAACGTCAGGGCCGAATTTTTTCGATATATCATCTATCGAAAACTCCGTATCCTCCGCAACGTCGTGCAGCAGACCCGCGCATATAGTATCGGTATCCATACCGAGCTCCAGCAGGTTGCACGCTACGGCTATCGGGTGAATGATGTACGGCTCTCCCGAATCTCTTTTCTGCCCCATATGCGCCTGCTGTGCAAATTCGTAGGCGGCAAATATCTTTTCCGTATCATACTGCTTTTCACTGTCTTTAAGCTTTTGTTCGAGATACTCTCTGGAATATTGCGGAGTTTTGTTCTCTTCTGACATACATATCACCCTTTCAACAGCAGTAGATCACGCAGTAGTATATGCTGCAAATTTTTTCATCGTCGGCGCGCTTCCGATATCCGCCTTGCCGTTTATCTGCTTTATCCTTACCGCGCGGCAGCCGTCGTACAGCTCTGCAAGTCCGACCTCGCAGAACACATCAACACATATCCTTGTTTTTGCAAAATTCATTCCTTTAAGATACATTCTCTGCATGAGCATATCCATGCCCGCTTCACCGACAGCCTTTAAATGACCGTAAACCTTCAGAAGCTCCTGTCTGTCAGGCCGCATACGCTCCAGCAGCTTATTTTCTATACTGTTCCCTCTTACAAAGCTGTCATAGAAGCTCAGCGCCGCCAACGCTTTTTTCTGGTCTATGCCGTGCAGACGTATATCTCTCAGCTTGAGCGATATCGACTTCTGACCGTTATATACGCTGACCTCCGCATATACTATCATATCGATCATATCACCCTGATATATGCCCAGCGCGGACGGAAATCTTCCGAATGCCAGAACGGTCTGCACGGTGCTGTCGTAAGCTATCTCGAGCTTAGTATGCTTTCCCTGCGACAGAGGTATAACCTTCTGCACCCTCGCGCCGATAATGGCGAACGACGGTCTTTCGCTGCCCTCCCCGAACGGCTCGAGCCTGCTCAGAGAGCTTATCTGCCCAACGGTAAGATCCTCTCTGGTCAGCAGCTTGTCGGCCTTCAGTTCAAACGGCGGCATATCTCCGACGGTATCAGCATATTCGGCTATCTTCATTTTTAACGCCGCTATATTCTCTTTTCTTACGGTAAGACCGCCTGCGCACTCATGGCCTCCGAACCTGTCAAGCAGTTCGCCGCAGTAGCTGAAGCATTTATGTATATTGAAGCCATGCACGCTTCTGGCACTTCCACGCGCCGTTCCGTCCTCATCTGCGGATATCAGCACGCACGGTTTACAGTATGCCTCGGATATCTTTGCAGCCACTATGCCAGTAACGCCGTGATACCAACCCTCGCCGTCGAGGACTATCACCTTTTGAGAAAGGACGCTGCCGTCTTTATCTATTTTGTCCTTTATCTGCGATACTATTTCAGCAACCTTTTGCTGACGCAGATCGTTCAGTCCGATAAGCTCGTCTGCCTTTTCCTGTGCCCGAGTATCCTCCGAAAGAAGCATTTGAACTGCCGTATCAGGCGAACCTACGCGTCCTGCCGCATTTATTCTGGGCGCAACGACGAATGATATCGACTGTGCGCTTATTTCGGGCGTGCCGCTGAGACCGCAGCGTTCCAAAAGACACAGCAGCCCGTAATTCTCTGTGTTTTTCAGCAAACGCAGACCCTCGGTAACTATTGTTCTGTTTTCGCCGTTGAGCGCAACGACGTCCGCTATCGTACCTATTGCCGCCAAATCGCCGTACTGCTCCATGACCGCGTCATAGTCGCCGCCGTCAAGAGCGGCGCACAGCTTCAAAGCGACTCCGACACCTGCGGTATTCTTGAAATCGGACGGGCAATCCTGCCTGTGCGGATCAACTACCGCTTTTGCTTTCGGCAGCGTTTCGGACGGCTGATGATGATCGGTAATAACAAGCTCCATGCCAAGCTCGGATATGAGCTGCGCTTCATTGACGGCAGATATCCCGTTATCAACCGTTACTATAAGCTTTACTCCCTTATCCGCGAGGGTGCGAATGGCGTTTTCGTTAAGACCGTAACCCTCTTCTCTCTCGGGTATATAATACATAACGTTCGCGCCGCAGCAATCGAGATAGCTGTAAAGCACAGCCGCGGCAGTAACGCCGTCGCAGTCGTAATCGCCGTAAACACATATAAGATCAAAGCTTTCTATGGCTTTGTTTATCGTATCGACTGCCTCCTGCATATCCCTGAGCACAAAGGGATCCTCCAACGACGCTGTATCAAAGAACGCAGCGATATCGTCAAGATCCTTGCACCCTCTTGAAAGCAACACTTTTATGCAGAGCGGTGTCAGGTCGCATTTTTGCGCGATATCGGCAGCCAGATCGTTGTCTGCCTCACCTATGACCCAGCGCTTCATTTTATCTCCTCCCGAGCATAAACATTCTTTTCGGCTTAGAACCATAATTAATTTTATTATAGCATATCGCTCTCACTTTTTCAAGAGCGGACGCGCTGTTTTTGCGCCGCGGGCTTTGCTTCTTGATTTTATGGGGAAACTGTGCTATAATATGTATACTGCCGCATTTTGTCGGCAGTCTTCAAGAAACATAAAGGACTGAATAAAATGAAAACTATTACTGCAATGCTTACCGAAACCGTATCAGCCGCTTTTGAAAGCTGTGGCTACGACCCGTCGCTCGGAACGGTCATGGTGTCCGACAGACCCGATATATGCCAGTTCCAATGCAACGGCGCGTTCGCAGGCGCAAAGCTTTATCACAAAGCTCCGATGATCATAGCCGAGGAAGTAGCAGGCAAGCTTTCGGACAGCAGCATATTCTCCAAAGCGGAGGCAGTAAGACCGGCATTTATAAATCTTACGCTTTCCGATGAGTTCCTAGCCGAATTCTGCCGCAATATAGCAAAGGACGAACATCTCGGCGTGGAACAGGCGGAAAGGCCGTCTACGATAGTTATAGATTACGGCGGGCCCAACGTTGCTAAAGCTCTGCATATAGGTCATCTGCGCAGCGCCATAATAGGCGAGTCGCTCAAAAGGCTTGCAAGGGCTTGCGGTCACAACGTCATCGGCGACGCTCATCTTGGTGACTGGGGCATGCCCATGGGACTTACCATAGCGTATCTTTCTGAAAAGTACCCCGACTGGAAATGCTTCTCCGAGGATTTTGACCCCGAAAAAGACGCTATACCCGACATTGACGTAAAAGAGCTCAACGAGATATACCCTGCGGCAAGTGCGCGTTCAAAAGAGGACAGCGACGACGGCAGGGCGTTCAAGGAAAAGGCTCACGGCATGACGCTCATGCTGCAATCTCACAAAAAGGGCATTTACGACCTGTGGAAAAAGCTTGTGAGCATATCGGTGGGCGACATTAAAAAGATATGTTCACAGCTCAACGTTGATTTTGACTACTGGTACGGCGAGAGCGACGCGGACGAGTATATCCCCGAGCTTCTTGACCTGCTGGGTTCAAAGGGACTTATGCACGAGAGCATGGGAGCAATGGTGGTAGACGTGGCGCAGGAGGACGACAAAGCCCCAATGCCGCCCGTAATGATAAAAAAGACCGACGGTTCGGTGCTTTACGACACCACCGACCTTGCAACTCTTATCCAGCGCGAAAAAGACTTCAAGCCAGACAATGTATGGTACGTTGCTGACAAGCGGCAGACCCTTCACTTTGAGCAATGCTTCCGCTGTGCAAAAATTTCGGGTATTGTGCGCGATGAGACCCGGCTTGAATATCTGGGCTTCGGTACTATGAACGGCGCGGACGGCAAGCCGTACAAAACGCGCGACGGCGGAGTTATGCAGCTCCAAATGCTCCTCGATACCGCTTATGCGGCGGCAAGGGAAAGGATATCTGCCGAAAATTTCACCGCTGCCGAGGAGGCTGAAAGCACGGCGCGCAAGATAGCGGTAGCGTCGATAAAATTCGGCGATCTTATAAACCACCGTACAAAGGACTATATTTTTGATTTGGACAAGTTCCTTTCGGCAGAGGGCAAAACGGGCGTTTACCTGCTGTACATGGTAACGCGCATATGCTCCGTTCTGCGAAAGCTGGGTATAGAGGACAGCGGCGATATCAGTATAGGCGATATCTACACCGACGCGGAGCGTCAGCTAATGCTTTGCATTGCCCTGACAGGGGAAGCCTTCAACAGGGCGTTTACCGAAAGAGCGCCCAACTACATCTGCGAGAACGCCTATCAGCTTGCTGTTCTGTTCTCAAAGTTTTACCACGACAACCACATTCTCAGCGAAAGCGATGAAAATAAAAGAGCGGCGTGGATAAACCTCTGCCGTCTTGTAAAACGTATGCTGGAAAAACATCTTGATATATTGGCCATAGACACCGTTGAAAAGATGTAACTCAAAACACCTCTTGCTGTAAAATACAGTAAGAGGTGTTTTTTGCTTTTCTCTCTTTATACAATTCCTAAGATAAATCAGAATTTATTTGCCGTACCTGTTTTTCTTTTGGGGAAAACTCTTTCTCACAGTTGCTGCGCAACTGCGAAAGGCTTATTC
>CANRNT010000047.1 GCA_947631995.1 uncultured Clostridia bacterium
CAGAAAAGAGAGATAGGGTCTTCTCAAAGGGGAGGCGCAGCTATTAGAAGCAAGAAAACGAGAAGCAAGAGGCAAGATGTGAGGGCTTTTTATAAAGCTATTGCGCACGCAAGCGTGTGCAGAAAAGAGAGATAGGGTCTTCTCAAAGGGGAGGCGCAGCTATTAGAAGCAAGAAAACGAGAAGCAAGAGGCAAGAAATTGCTTTTTACAGTTTTGCACATACTTTTCAAAACGCTCATCTTGCTTCTTGCCTCTATCTAAACCGCAGGAGTGGTAAGTTTGCGCGAAGACAGAAAAAGACTTTTCTAACTTCTAACTTCTCACCTCTAACCTCTAATAGCGGAGCGCACGCTGTGTTTTCGGGGGCTCTGCCCGGCGGTCGCTTGCGAACGCTACACCCCGCAAGCCTTGGCAGTTGCGAAGCAACTGTAAAAAAGAGCTTGACCGAAAACTTTCAGTTTCTTGACAAGAATTTATAAGTAGTATGAAAATTAAATAACTTTTGAAAGGACAGATATATTATGAAAATTGAAACTCAATGCTTACACGAGGGCTACGTGCCGAAGAACGGTGAACCGCGCGTTATGCCGATCTATCAGAGCACGACCTACGTTTACGACTCGACCGACGACGTTGCGGCGGTGTTTGACGACCCGACCAAAAGCATGATCTACTCGCGCTTTGAAAACCCGACGACCGACTGCGTTGAAAAGAAAATTGCGGCTCTCGAGGGCGGCGTTGCGGCGATGTGCACCTCATCGGGGCAGGCGGCTACGCTCATTTCTATCCTCAACATTTGCGAGGCTGGCGACAGCTTTATTGCTTCGTCGTCTATTTACGGCGGCACGATAAACCTTTTTGCCGTTACGCTGAAACGCCTTGGCATTGAGTGCATTTTCGTTGACCATGACGCGACCGAAGAGCAGCTTTCGGCGGCGTTTAAAGATAACACGAAACTTGTTTTCGGCGAAACTTTGGCGAACCCTGCGATAACGGTTCTTGACATAGAAAAATGGGCGAAGGTTGCTCACGCACACGGGGTGCCGCTTATAGTTGACAACACGTTTGCTACGCCTATTCTTTGCAGACCTATTGAGTGGGGCGCTGACATTGTTATGCACTCGACCTCGAAGTACATGGACGGTCACGCGGTGCAGGTAGGCGGTGTTATCGTAGACAGCGGAAAATTTGACTGGACGAACGGAAAATTTCCCTGCATGACAGAGCCCGATGAGAGCTATCACGGCATTGTATACACGAGAGACTACCCGTTTGCGCCCTACATAGTAAAGGCGAGAATGCAGCTTATGAGAGACCTTGGCTGCTACCCTGCGGCGAACTCGTCGTTCCTGCTCAATCTCGGTCTGGAAACGCTTGCGGTGAGAATGAAGAGATACTGCGAGAACGCGCTCGTTGTTGCTAAGCACATCGAGGACAGCGGCATGGCTGAGTTTGTGACTTACCCTGCGCTGGAGAGCAGCAAGGAGCACGAGCTTGCAAAGAAGTATCTGCCGCTTGGCACGAGCGGTGTTATATCCTTCTCGATAAAGGGCGGCAGGCCTGCGGCTATTAAGTTTATGGACAGCCTGAAGCTTGCTTCTAACGAGGTACACGTGGCTGACATTCGCACCTGCGTTTTGCACCCTGCTTCCGCTACTCACAGGCAGTTGACGGACGAGCAGCTCGTTGCGGCAGGAATTGACGGCGGACTTATTCGCTTCTCTGTAGGTATTGAAAACGTTGAGGACATTATTGCCGACATCGACAAGGGATTTGAAGCGGTAAAAAGTATGTAAATAAAACTGCGTAATACAACAAAAAAGAGCGGACGAAAAAGTCTGCTCTTTTTGTATGTAAGTATACATATATCGAAATGATCACATTGCTGCGAGCTTTGCAAAGCTTGCTTTCAGCGCAGGGTATATCTCCCTGTAAAGCTGATAGTACTTCTCGTATGCGGCGGTATTCTTGTCGTTGGGCTGCTGTACCTTGTCGGTCTTTATAACAGCCTTGCAAGCCTGCGGCACGGACGAATATATTCCTGCTCCCACAGCCGCCAGAAGCGCAACGCCCAGCGCAGGGCCTTCCTTTGAAGCCACCGTCTTTACGGGGCAGCAGTAAAGGTCTGCGAGCATGGAGCGCCACAGCGGAGAAGTTCCGCCGCCTCCGCAAGCCATCATATCGGAAACGTTTATATTCATTTCTCTGAATACCTCGACGCAGTCGCGCAGAGAGTAAGAAACTCCCTCCATTACCGCGCGGAGCATTTCTTTTTTAGTGTGCATGGCGGAAAGACCGAAGAACACACCTCTTGCGTCGGGGTCAAGGTGAGGAGTTCTCTCGCCCATGAGGTACGGCAGATAAAGCAGTCTGTTCGCGCCGACCTCCACCGTTTCGGCTTCCTTGTCCATGAGGTAGTACTCATCGACACCCATGTATCTGGCGGTCTCCTTTTCGCTGTCGCAGAAGTTATCCCTGAACCATTTCAGAGAAAGTCCCGCGCCCTGCGTAACGCCCATAACGTGCCAACAGCCGGGCACAGCCGCACAGCAGGTATGCACTCTGCCTTTGGGGTCTACAGATATTGTGCTTGTATGCGCGAAAACAACTCCCGAAGTACCTATCGTTGTAAACGCCTTGCCGTCCTCTACAACGCCTGTTCCTACAGCCGCAGCGGCATTGTCGCCCGCGCCGCCTACTACAATAGTGCCCTGAGCAAGACCCGTAGCTTCTGCCATTTTGGCAGTTACCTTACCCGTAACCTCGCAGGACTCATGTACCTTTGCGAGCAGCGACATATCTATACCCAGTCCGCCGCATATCTCCTTGCTCCAACAGCGGTTGGGAACGTCAAGCAATTGCATACCAGAAGCGTCGGACACCTCGGTAGCAAATTCGCCCGTAAGGACGTATCTTAAATAGTCTTTCGGCAGGAGTATGTGACAGCATTTTTCGTAGATATCGGGTTCGTTGTCGCGCACCCAGAGTATCTTAGCCGCCGTCCAACCCGTGAGTGCAGGGTTTGCGGTTATCTCGATGAGCTTTTCTCTGCCGATGAGCTTGTTCATCTTATCCACCTGCACGGAGGTTCTCTGGTCGCACCAGATTATCGAGCGGCGAAGAGGTTCGCCGTTTTTATCAAGCATTACAAGACCGTGCATTTGACCCGATATACCGACGCCTTTAACGTCGTTCTTATTAACGCCGCTGTCGCTCATGACGGCTCTTATAGTATTTATCATAGCGTTGGCCCAGTCGGCGGGATCCTGTTCCGCGTAGCCGTTTTTCGGCTGATACATAGGATACTCTATGGTCTTTGACGCAACGACCGTACCGTTCTCTTCAAACAGCACGGTCTTCGTGCCGCTTGTACCGCAGTCAACGCCTATCAGATATGACATAATTTCACAACTCCTTATGATAATAATTATTGCTTGCGCAGTATCTTGCAAAGATGTTTACCTCTACACAATATATGTTGTAAATCTGCTTTATGAAATTTATATGCAGTACGTTGCAACACAAATTTCCGCACTACTGACCTCTGTTGTTGCCAAAATAAAACCTATGCGTATTGCGCTCTCTTGCCTCCTCCGCAAAGGTACAAAGTTCCGAGCGAAGCGGTCGCGAAATACTGCCAAGGCTCTGCGCGTGGCTGAGGGTCGGGTAAGGAAAGGGGTGCACGAGGGGGGAAACCTTAGGGTAGGGGGTAAAGCGCGCGCCCTTCCGGTCATATTTACCCCCTAAGTCCCTATGGTGTCCCCCTCGTAGGTAGTGCGCAAAAGTAATAACACTTTGCTTTATAAGGTTTTTTCACTTCGTTTGGCGTTCCAGAATGGAACGCGGAAAGTGAGTTAAGGTCTTCTCAAAGGAAAATCCCTCTCTTGCAGGGATTAGCGTTCCCAAAGGGAACGCCCGAAGAATTATTTCGCCCCAAAAATTAAAAGCGAAATAATTCTTCCCGCGGCTGCTTGCAGACGCTACACCTATTTTCGGAGCGCACGCTGTGTCTTTATGGGGCGCTGCCCCACACCCCGTGACCCTTTTGAAAAAGGGTCAATCGAAAACTTTCACTTTCTTGACATAAATTTATAATTTCGCGGAAGAAGCCCCACCACGGGGCTTTCCCGTCAAAACTGTTTCAGCGCTATTACAACGAAAACATTACATTATTTATAATGCTCTCCAGCATTTCCTGTCTGCCGCTGGTAAGCGAAGCCGTAACCTCGCCCTTTTCAAGCGCGTACTTCTCAAGGTCAGCCATTGTTACCTTGCCGTCAATGATGTCCTTGCCTATGCCCGTAGTCCACGAAGCATATCTGTCAGCAACGAACTTGTCAAGTCTGCCGTCCTCGATAAGCTTAACAGCTATCCTCAGGCCGAGCGCGAACGTGTCCATACCTGCGATGTAGCTCAGGAAAATGTCCTCAGGAGTGAACGAGCCTCTGCGAGCCTTAGAGTCAAAGTTAAGACCGCCGTTTGTGAAGCCGCCTGCCTTCAGTACCTCGTACATGCACATAGCCGCGTCGTAGATGTTGGTCGGGAACTGGTCGGTATCCCAGCCGAGGAGCGTGTCGCCTTGGTTCGCGTCTATGGAACCGAACACACCGTTCTCTCTTGCAACTCTCAGCTCGTGCTGGAATGTGTGCTGAGCGAGCGTTGCGTGGTTAGCCTCTATGTTCATTTTGAAATCCTTGTCAAGACCGTACTTTCTCAGGAAGCCTATAACAGTAGCGGTGTCAAAATCGTACTGGTGCTTTGTAGGCTCCTTCGGCTTCGGCTCGATGTAGAAATCGCCCTTGTAGCCGATAGAACGCGCATAATCAACGGTCATCTTCATAAGTCTTGCCATGTTGTCAAGCTCAAGACCCATGTTGGTGTTCAGCAGAGTTTCGTAACCCTCTCTGCCGCCCCAGAAAACATAGCCCATACCGCCGAGCTTAACGGTAGCTTCAACGGCCTTCTTTATCTGCGCCGCGGCATAAGCGAACACGTCAGCGGAAGGCGATGTGCCTGCGCCGTGCATATATCTCGGGTGATCGAAGCACTTCGCAGTACCCCAGAGAAGCTTCTTTGACGGGTCTGCCTTCATTTTTTCCGCGATGTAGTCAACTACCTTTTCAAACTTCTCGTTTGTCTCCGCGAGAGAGCCGTATTCGGGCGAAAGATCGCGGTCATGGAAACAGAAGTAGTCGATAGACAGCTTATCCATTATCTCAAAGGCGGCGTCAACCTTTGCCATAGCTCTTTTTTCAGGATCGTTTTCACCCCATGACTTGTCCGCCGTGCCGACGCCGAACATATCCGTACCGTCGCCGCCCATGGTGTGCCACCAAGAAAGAGCGAATTTGAGATGTTCTCTCATGGGTTTTCCTGCGATGACCTCATCGGGATCGTAGTATTTGAATGCAAGTGGGTTTGTGCTGTTTTTGCCCTCGTAGGGGATCTTGCCGATGTTTTCAAAGAACTCTGGCATAATTGTTTACCTCCAAAAAGTATTTTATCTCAACGTTTGTTATGTTCCGCGAACGCATACACGAAAAATTAAAAACGTTTACAATTGAATTATACTACATCGCGAGGCTGTTGTCAATCGGAATATTTTAAAAAAATAAATTTTTCTGTTTTGCCTGTCACGCCGCCGAAGCTGACGCAGTTGACGGAGCAATAAAAATACTATATAATTATAATATATTATAACTTGTTTTTACGTTTGCAAGGAGGTGCGGGACAAATGGAATATATCGGGCAGGACGCTGCGGCTATTGAAAAATATCTGTGCCGCAGAAAAGTAAAGGTACTGGCGTATGATACAGCAGACTCCACGAACAATGTGGCAAAAAAGCTTCTGGCTGACGGAGCGCAGGGCGAATATATCATCACCGCGCAGCAGCAGACGGCTGGCAGGGGCAGGCAGGGGAAAAGCTTTTTTTCTCCCAAAGGCAGAGGCGCCTACTTTACTCTTATAATGTATCCGATGTATCAGGGAGGACAAGCCGCCGATTTTACGCTCGTCACTTCCGCAATGGCGGCAGCTGTATCACAGTCGATAGACGCCGTTTTCGGCGTCAGGACGCAGATAAAATGGGTCAACGACATATACCTGGACGGTAAAAAGATATGCGGTATACTTGCCGAAGCCGTTGTGAAAGGCTTTGATACTGTGATAGTCGTCGGGATAGGAATAAATATCACCACCGATACAGAAGATTTTCCCGAGGAGCTGAAAGACAAGGCAGGCTCACTGGGGAAAAGCGTTGACAGAGGACTGCTCATAGCGCAGATAGCCGACAGGGCGTTCTCATACTGCGACAACCTGCAAGCCGATGATATCATTCCGTACTGCCGCGAGCGTTCGTGCGTTATAGGAAAAGAGATAGTGTTTTTTGAGGGCGGCAGGGAATATAAAGCGTTCGCGGAAGATATCGACAGCCGCGGAGGACTGGTAGTGCGGTTGGAGAACGGCGAAAAGCGTGTTTTGCGCGGCGGAGAGATAAGCGTGAGGATATAAAGCGCGGCGGACGAACATTTTTCGGCTTGGGGGTCGTCCGAACGATGTAATTGGAATAAAATGGAACGTACTGTGAAAATGTAATCAAACTGTAATCAAATTACCGCCAATAACCTGTTGACATATGTTGAAAAAGGGGTTATGATATTTATATAAGGTATTGAACTAATTAAAAACACTATATATGGTATGCGGGAGTGTTTAAAGATGACGTTACGGAGGCTGAGCAAATATATATTGCTTACGGCAGCGTGTGTTTGCGCTGTCATTTTGTCATCTTGCGGAAACGTTGACAGCTCGGGGGATCTGTCCTCCGACGCAAATACCGTTTCTTCCGATGTGTCCGCCTCTGTGACGAAAGCCGAGCAGCCGATAGGCGATATAACTCAGGAAAGTACGCCGACGCAGACTGACACAGCATATACCAACGACAGCGTCAGCAATGCTCCGCAGCAGACTTCTTCCGACAAGGCGCAGGATAAGCCGAGCGGAAATACTCAGAAAGATCCGGGTGGCGCGGTTTCAGGAAAAGAACCGGCGCAGACCTCTTCGGCGACGGGAACTCAGCGTCCCGCCGAGACCGGGAGCACGGACGTTCAGCCCCCGTTCAAGCCTGCCGAGGTGCTTCCTGCCATTGACAGCAGAGAAGTGCTTATAGGTATGCTTAAAGAGGATAGGTTCAAAGCCGCGGCGCGTATCGTAATGCAGGGTGTTGAGCAGGGAAATAGTGATATCGTAATTAACAGCGGTATACTGAAAATCAGCGAGATAGAGGCGTTTATGCCGTTCATATCTATGCTGGAGGCGGAAAGCTATGTGACGCCCCTGCGTTATACATATACATATGATGAAATCAGCGGATATGTAACGGGGATAAAAATATCAAATTATTCAAAGACCACGGAGGAATACAACCAAGAAAAACAGGCGGTGCAGAAGCTTGTGAAGTCCGTTGTAGCGGAGGCAAACAAAAGCTGTGCCACACAGTATGACAAGGTCATATACTTCCATGATTATATCGTTAAGAACTGTGTTTACGACAACGAAAACCAAGGCGTAGATGTGGCTTCTGCTTACGGCTGTCTTATAAACAAAAAGGCGGTATGCGAGGGCTATTCCAAGGCGATGATGCTCCTTTGCAACGAGGCGGGCATAAAGTGTACTCTCGTTACGGGAAATGTTCAGAGGAACGGCGAGGACCTAGGACATATGTGGAATATGATAAATATAGACGGCGTTTGGGCGCACGTTGACGTAACATGGGACGACGTTGTTGCGAACGATGAAAATCTTTGCTGCTACAGCTATTTCGGTCTTACGGACAGGCAGATACTTACAGACCATAACATAACCGAGCTTTCAATAGCCGAGCCGATAAAGGCGGAGTCAACGGCGGCAGATTACCATATAAAAAAGGGTTGCTATATAAATTCGCAGGCAAATGTTTCGCGGACGCTGGAGAGCGCGGTAGATAATTCCGTAAAGAACGGCTCGCAGATAGTAAGTCTGCGCTGCGCTGACGACAGTATATACAGCGCGCTTTACGGTATGATAACCTCAGATGTGTATAAATATGTTAACGCCTCCTGTGAAAAATACGGCAGGAGCGTTAAAAGCGTGAGAATGATGGAGCAAAAAGAACTGGGTACGATAGTCATCATACTGAATTACAACGGCTGATAAGCGGAGGAAGCGTACTTGAAAGACATTGATAAAAACCGTGAAAAAGCGCTCGATATCGCACGGCTCGCTGCCGAACGTTCGGGCGCGGCTTTTTTTGTAGGAGGATATGTCCGCGATAAGCTGATGGGCATAGCCGATACGGAGAATAAGGATATTGATATCGAGGTGCACGGTCTTGCACCAAAGCAGCTCGAGGAGATACTGGATACCCTCGGAGAGCGCATAAATATAGGCGAGAGCTTCGGCATATATGCGCTCAAGGGTTACGGAATAGATATTGCCATGCCGCGCAGCGAGAAAAATACGGGCTCGGGGCACAGAGACCTTGAGGTCAGCGTTGACCCGTTCATAGGAGTATATAAAGCCGCCAAAAGACGGGATTTTACCGTAAATTCGATAATGCAGGATATACTCACAGGCGAGATAACGGATAATTTCGGCGGCGTTGAGGATATAAAAAACCGAGTTATCAGGCACGTCAGCGACGAAACGTTTGCGGACGACCCGCTGCGCGTTCTCAGGGCGGCACAGCTTGCGGCGCGGCTCGATTTTACCGTTGCCGACGAAACGATAGAGCTGTGCAGAGGGATAGACCTGTCCGCACTTTCCAAGGAGAGAGTGGAGGGTGAGCTGAAAAAAGCTCTGCTGAAAGCGGATAAGCCGTCCGTTTTTTTTGAAACGCTCCGCAGAGCCGATAAGCTGTCGGAGTGGTTTCCCGAGGTGCAGGCGCTTATAGGCGTGCCGCAAAATCATAAATATCATATGGAGGGCGATGTCTGGACGCACACTATGATGGTGCTGGACGCGGCTGTCAAATACAGAGAAAAAGCCGCCGACCCGTTCGGGCTTATGCTTGCTGCCCTCGTTCACGACTTCGGCAAGGCGGTGTGTATGCAGGTCATTGACGGAGTTACGCACGCGCACGGTCACGAGGAAGCGAGCGTGCCGATAGCAAGAGAATTTTTGCGCAGGATAGTCGGCGAAAAAAAGCTGAGGAGCTATGTCCTCAGCTTGACGCTTTACCATATGAAGCCTAACGTTTACGCCCGCGACAACGCTTCCGTCAAAGCGAGCAACAAGCTTTTTGACAGCTGCGAAGCGAAGGAGGATCTGATATATCTTGCGCTTGCGGACGGGGAGGGGAAGCTGCCTAGGGTAGACCCCTCGCGAAGCGCGGCATACCTCGCCGACAGGCTGGAGAAGTATAGAGAAACCATGTCGCAACCGTATGTTACGGGGAAAGACCTCATAGATAACGGACTCGTGCCGGGCGAGGATTTTTCCGAGATACTTGCTTATGCGCATAAGCTGCGTTTGGCAGGAGTGGAGAAACAGGCAGCACTGAAACAAACCCTTGTCTATGCGAGAAAAACAAAAAGGCAGGTATGATTATTGGGGGAGACCCTTTTTGGAAAAGGGTCTTCCCCCAAGCCCCCTCACTAAAACTCATATATTTTTGGCGAGGGGTAATTATACTATATAATACACGCAGAATTTATGGTCTATAACCGATTTATAAAAACAAATTACCCCTCGCCAAAAACAATATAAAAGTCTTTGGAAAGGGGTATGGGGAAAAGCCTTTCTTCA
>CANRNT010000048.1 GCA_947631995.1 uncultured Clostridia bacterium
TCTCAAAGCTTTGACTTAAATTCAGGGTTCCTTTTTTCCTTTTTGGATCTTTCGATTGTTCAATTTTCAAGGTGCTTTGTGCGCGCTTAGCGGCAACTTACCGCGATCCACGCGACTTATATATTCTACCACTTTCAAACCGCAAAGTCAACAGTTTTTTTATGGAAATCTCACTTTTGTAGAGTTGAACAAATTTTGCGAAATTTCATTAAATTTTGTGGTGAAATTTAACGCTTCGCGCCGCTTCCCGAAAACGGAAAACGGCGTTGCAAGATATTCAATTCTTTCCGTGACTTTTAAAGCACAAGGCGGCAAGAAATCCAAAGACAAGCGCGGCGCATATGCCTGCCGCAGAGGAAGTCAGTCCTCCCATAAATATGCCTAAAAATCCCGATTCATCGACCGCTTTTCTTACTCCGTCGGCGAGAAGATAGCCAAAGCCGGTAAGCGGGACGGTCGCGCCGCCTCCTGCAAAGTCTATCAGCGGTTTATATACGCCGCAAGCTCCCAAAATAACTCCTATAACAACGTATGCAACGAGGATACGCGCGGGGGTAAGCTTGGTGTAATCTATAAGAAGCTGTCCTACCGCGCAAAATGCTCCGCCTATCAGAAAAGCCCACAAATAATGCATAAAATACTTCCTTTCAAGTAAAGTTCTCTATTTGCCGCTCTCGTGCGAGAGCCACACGGCATGGGCGATAGACGGTATGCTCTCGCCCTGCTGGTTTATCGTTGGCGACATAAGCGCGCCCGTTGCCGCGAACAGTATATTTTTTATCTCGCCCGAGCGCAGCTTCGGTACAAAGTGACCGCATAGCATACTTGCCGCACAGCCGCAGCCGCTGCCCCCTGCGTGTACGTCCTGCGACTCGGTATCGAATATCATAGTGCCGCAGTCGCGGTGGTTGGGGCGGATATCAAACCCCTCGCGCATGAGCAGGTCGCACACGATTCTGCTGCCGACAAGCCCGAGGTCGCCTGTGACTATATGGTCAAAGCTTTCGGGGGCAAGAGCGGTATCTCTGAAAAACTGCGCCAGAGTTTCACAGGCGGCAGGAGCCATAGCCGCGCCCATATTGTTAGCGTCCGTAACGCCCATATCTACTATTTTACCGATAGTCACAGCTCTGACATAGGGCGCTTCTCCCTTGGCGGACACCACCAGCGCTCCGCTCGCCGTGGCAGTCCATTGAGAAGTGGGCGTGCGCTGACCACCGTAGTCGAGGGGGAAGCGGTACTGACGCTCGGCGGTGCAAAAGTGAGATGAAGTGACCGCAAGCACGTTGTTTCCGACGCCGTTATCGACGAGCAGCGAAGATATGAGCAGACCCTCCGCCATGGTGGAACACGCGCCGTATATACCGAGAAAGGGAATATTCAGATCCCTCACCCCGTAAGTTGTGCCGATACATTGGTTGAGCAGGTCGCCGCCGAGCATAAAGTCAATGCTTTCATTCTGCATTTGGTTCTTGTCGAGAGCCAGCTCTATCGCCTTTCGCTGCATAAGGCTCTCCGCCTGCTCGTAGGTCTCCATACCGAAGTAGTCGTCCTCGCAGGTATAGTCGAAGCAGTCGTGCATAGGGCCTTGCTGCTCCATTTTGCCGCCGACGCACGCGGAGGTGGATATACACGGGGTATTTGACAGCTTATAAGTACAGCCGCTTAATTTTTCAGACATAATATCACCTTGCCAATACTTTTTATAATAGTATGGCAAGGTGAGGCAAAAAATATTCAATAAATTTATCTTAAAAAAAGCCGTTCAGCTTTGATACAAATTCCCACTGACGTTTCATATAATCTCTCAGCGGTTGTGTGCTTTCTTCATACTTTGCCAAACGCTGTCGGGAGTCTCAAAACAGCTCATCACCGCCCTCGCGGCGCGATATCCGCTTTCCACAGCCGAAGATATTCCCTCTCCCATGGGATTGAGAAATCCTGCCGTTTCTCCTGCAAAAAGGACGCGACCAACGCCACATTCAATACTGTGTTTATTATCAACAAGCGGCATAAGCCATTTATCGGTTTTTAACTGCTGCTGTATTTTAAGAAAATATTTTTCCGACAAGTAGTCCACAAATCTGTTATAATACATATCTATATTTTGCTGATTTTTGACCGCGACCCCTATAACGATATTGTTATCCTTGACATTCAGCCACGCGTCGTACTGCGATAATTCGGGCTGTAAAAAAGCATAGAAATAATGACGATCAAGATCTATGCTCCCCTTGTTGAATGTCTGAAACGTTATAATGCTCCTGTCTTTTTTATGCAGCAGCTTACGTTTAACAGCTCCCACTGCTCCCTCACAGTTGATAACATATCCTGCTTTTATTTTATATCTGTTTTTACCTGCAATTTCAATATCTACATAATCATCGGTGTCGCGGCATGAAACGACAGTCTGCTCTTCCAGTATTTTTGCTCCGCAAGCCGCCGCCTTTTCACAAAGCCACATATCGAATGAACTTCGCCATACATTATAACCGTTCTGCTCAAAAACAAACTCTTTGCCAAAACGATTTGTAAATACCATTCCTTTATTCAAGGCAGGCGCACAAGTCACGCTTTGGGGAATATCCTCTCCGAAATACTCTCTGACAAGGTCAGCTGTTTTCTTTATTATCTGTCCCGAGCAGGATTTATATCTCGGCAGTTTATTCTTCTCAAGCAGTATAACGCTATATCCGTTCTGCGCAAGTGTCTTTGCAGCAGTACAGCCTGCCGGACCTGCGCCGATAATTATAACATCTGTCATATATATTCTCCAAATCACAAAGATACGGCTCGATCACAACAATGACCGAGCCGTAGCAGTAGGGAGCCAAACCCGAGCCGCCTCACGCCGGTGCTTTTGGGCTCTTTTTGCCGGCGCATTTATGCGCTGCGTCAGCCTGCCTGCATCACAAGGAACAAAAAACCGCCTCAAAATCCCTCGGTGTGAGGTGCGCAGCAGTTTTTGCAGAGCAGATTTTCGTCAAGACTAGGCGACCGACCGCAGGCATACTGGCGTATGGCAAGGGAGGGCAACAACGTATTGGCAAAAATATGCCTGCAAAAACCGACTTGGGTTCGGCTCCCTACTGCTGTATTATCGTATTATATAGTACTACCCCAAAAACTTATGCAGTACATCAAACAGCTTATCCATATCCAGCGGTTTGGCTATATGGTCGTTCATGCCGCTTTCAAGAGCCTGCCGCTTATCCTCGTCGAACGCGTTCGCTGTCATAGCTACAATAGGTATATCGGCTACCTCCTTGTTGTCGAGGGCGCGTATGGCTTTCGTAGCTTCATAGCCGTCCATAACGGGCATTTGCACGTCCATAAGTATAAGATCATAGTCGCCTTTTTGGGCGTTTTTCATTATCTCTACTGCTTCCGTACCGTCGCACGCGCTGTCAACCTTCAGACCGCTTTCGGTAAGTATTTCAATGGCTATCTCACGGTTCAGCTCGTTATCCTCGACAAGCAGCAGCTTTTTGTCTTTCATAGCCTCTGCGCTGGGGATAGTTACTTCTTCCGTAGGCGTTACTATGCCCTTGTTCGCTCCAAGTGCCGAAACGAGCGTTTCCCTCAGCGTTGAGACGAATATCGGTTTATTGCAGAACGCCGTTACGCCTGCTTCCCTTGCCTCATGCTCTACCGTTGTCCAGTCGTATGCGGTAAGTATTATAATAGGTATCTCGTCGCCTATCTCACGCCTTATCTGCCGCACTACCTCGATACCGTTAATGTCGGGCAGATAAAGGTCTATAATATATGCGTTGAAGATATCGCCCAGTTCTTCAGCCTGCCTTGCGTGCAGGACGGCTTCCTTGCCCGACATTGTCCAGTCAGCGCGAAGGCCAAGCTGCACCAGCATTTTTGTAACGCTGTCACATATTGCGTAGTCGTCATCAACAACGAGAGCGCGCATACCCTCAAGCTCTTTTATAACTTCTATCTGCTTGGTTTCCGTCTGAAGCCTGAAATCAAGGTCGAGTATATACTCCGTACCCTTGCCCTGCTCGCTGACAACTTCAATAGTTCCGCCCATCATATCTATGATGTTTTTCGCGATAGCCATACCCAGACCGGTTCCCTGTATACCGCTGACAGTAGATGTAGCTTCTCTCTCAAACGGGTCGAACACCTTATCAATAAACTCAGGATCCATGCCTATTCCGGTATCCTTTACGCGTATCTCATACTTTGCATAGCCCTCGGGCGCGCCGTGCTTCTGCTTGATTATAAGCGATACCGAGCCTCCCTCGGGAGTAAACTTGACAGCGTTGCTCAACAGGTTCAAAAGCACCTGATTGAGGTGGAGCTTATCGCAGTAGATATCCTCATCAACTACGTCTATGGTATCTATATAGAAATTGAGCTTCTTTGAATGCATTTGGTTCAGCAGGATATTGCGCAGGTCGCCCAACATCTCGGGCAGGCTGCACTGCGTTTCCTCGATATCCACTCTTCCGCTCTCGATACGGCTCATATCCAATATATCGTTTATAAGGCTGAGCAGGTGATTGCTGGAAGAAAGTATCTTTGACAGATAATCCTTTACCTTTATTGTGTCATTGACGTTTGCAGCCGCGAGAGTAGTATAACCGATGATAGCGTTCATAGGCGTGCGTATATCGTGCGACATATTTGAAAGGAACATAGTCTTTGCTCTCTCGGCGTTTTCAGCCTTTACGAGCCTTTCCTGCAATATCGCCTTTTCCATAGTTACCGAAGTATTGCGCAGCGTCCATACCAAATATATTACGAACGACAACAGCTCCAGCGCGCCGACTATGTATCCCACGCGCCTTATCTTCAGCGCGCTTTCCAGAACGGTATCTTCGGGTACTGTAACTGCGACCGTCCACTCGTTGAGGTCCTTTGTAGTGCCAAGCTGGTGCCAGTCATTTTCGCTTATGGGCATATAATAAAAGTAGTTGAACGCCTGCTGAGTTTCGGAGAACATTATCGTATATCCCGATTTGCCGTCCTTTATCTCCTGCGCGACCTCTTCCATAGACAAACTGCCGCTCTTTACCTTTCTGCTGTTGAAGTCGTCAATAGTGTTCAGCTCTTCGTGAACGGTATCCATAAGCAGGTCTCCCGTGCGGCGGTCTACTATAAAAGTATTTGCCGTACCGCCGTATATGTTATTTAAATTCAGCATACTCGGCAGGTCTTTAAGATATATGGTAGAATACAGCATAGCAATAACTTCGCCGTCTTTTACAATAGGCACAAAATGACGTATCAGCGGGTCGTTGCTTTCGCCTATGCTCACCATTCTGTCGGTAACGTGCTCGCCCAGCACGGCTTCTTTTTCAAAATCAAGATACGCAGAAGCGTCTATCTTTCTGCCGCTCATTGAGATTATATAGTTATCGGGCAAAAGAATGTTCATCTGCGTAGCGGTAGTAAGCACCGAGAACTGTCGCAAAAACTCCTGCATCATTTCCTCGTCGTCTGCCGCCTGCTCGGCTATGATATCGGCAACGGCATTGAGCAGGACGCTGTCGTTTTGCAGCTTGTTGCTTATGTTGTCCATGACCGTTTTTGTTGCTTCTTCCATACGGTCAAGGCAGCGCTCCTCTGTAACATTATAAATACGCATATAAGCGGCTACCGAGAGCACGCACAAAAACACCATTATAATAATGGTGGCAATAATATTCTTTTCCCTGAGTTTGCTGTGCTTGAAATCGACCTTTTCGGTCTTGCCATTCTCACTCATGTGGCTTTCTCCTTCTGCGGCATCGTCTGAGTGCGACACCTACCGATTAAATTATACAATTTTTCGTCGCTGTTGTCAAGGGCATTGAGAGTTATTCTTCTTGGTATCTTTATCTTTAGCCCTGCGCATATATTCTTTAAACATTTTTTCTCCTTATTATAGACTTTTTATCTTTGATATGTTACAATGTATAAAATACGAAAGGGAGCATTTTTATGGACGCCGTAAACAAAAACATACAATACTCTGCCGCGCGGCTGCTTGAATACATAAACGAAAACCGCGGCAAAAAGATAATACTCGGTCAGCACACTCAGACCATGCAGCAAGAGGAGCTTCGCTGCATACACGATGTTACGGGGCAGCTTCCTGCACTTTGCGGCTTTGAACTGCTGGCGTACTCGCCCAACATTCGCTATGATTCCTCGGGCGAAGAATGTCTTGAAGAGGTAAACGCCGCCGCAGGCACATTGCAAAGGGCGTGGGAATGGGCACAGCGGGGCGGCTTGGTCACGATGACATGGCATTGGTTCTCGCCTCTTGGTGGAAGCGACAAATCGTTCTTTAGCCGCAACACCGATTTCAGCGCCGAGAGAGCCACCGAGGACGGCACGCCCGAAAACGCCGCTTTTCTCTCCGACATGGACTACATGGCAGGACTTTTGCGTCCGTTTTGCGATTCTAATATACCGATACTTTGGAGACCTTTCCACGAAAACGAGGGCGGCTGGTTCTGGTGGGGCAACTGCGACAAGAGCATTGTACAAAAGCTGTACCGCATAATGTTTGAGAGATACACGCAGCATTTTCATCTTGACAACCTGCTGTGGGTCTTCAATTCGCCAAAGAAAGAGTGTTACCCCGGCGATGATGTTGTTGACATACTCTCGCGCGACCTCTACCCCGAGGCGCATATGCACACATCTCACGAAAAAGAGCTCAGCGAGCTTAAACAAGTCAC
The DNA here is from genome assembly GCA_947631995.1 of uncultured Clostridia bacterium. GTDB lineage: Bacteria > Bacillota > Clostridia > Oscillospirales > Ruminococcaceae > UBA7477. The sequence goes on from CANRNT010000048.1 coordinate 6,690, forward strand.
CGCGGCGGACAAGCCGTGCGCACTTGCTGAGATAGGCACTATACCCGATGTTTACGCGGTTACAGAACAGCGCCTCGACTGGAGCTGGTTCATGACTTGGTCGAAGCGCTACTGCCTCAGCGAAGAGTTTACCTCATTTGAAGAGCTGAAAAGAGCGTACTCATGCGAAAACGCTGTCACACTTGACCGCCTGCCCAAATTTTAGAAAAGTCCCACCGATTTAAGGAACAGAACGGCGAGCATTATCGGCGCGATAAATTTTATCATCACGGTATAGAGCATTTTCCTGCTCATTTTGCAGCCTGTTCTTTCAACTTCTTCTATGACCGTTTTAGGCTTTACGACCCAGCCTATAAGTATGCAGGTTAGTATTGCCACTATCGGCATGAGCAGGTTGTTGCTGACGTAGTCCATTATATCAAGCACCTGCGCCACCGAGCCGTTGGGAAGCTTTGCCTCAAAGTAAAACACATTGTAACCCAGACACACTACCAGCGCCGCTATCAGAGCTATCGCAGTCTCTATGGCGGTCGCTTTGTTTCTGGAGACTTTAAAGCCGTCCATAAAGCTGGACACCACCGCTTCCATTATCGAAACAGAGCTTGTCAGCGCGGCGAAAAGCACCATTGCGAAAAACAGTATACCTACAAATCTGCCTATGCCTCCCATAGCCGTAAATACCTTAGGCATTGTAACGAACAGCAGTCCCGGTCCCGAAGAAGCCATGCCCTCTCTTCCTGCAAACGCGTAAACGGCAGGGATTATCATAACTCCTGCAAGGAACGCCACGAGCGTATCGAATATCTCTATACGGTTTATGGAGGTCTTTAAATTTGCGTCGTCGTGGACGTAAGAGCCATAGGTTATCATGATACCCATAGCAACGCTCAGGCTGAAAAAGAGCTGTCCCATTGCGTCAAGCAAGGTAGTAAAAAAGCTTTCTGCGGTGAGCGATGAAAAATCGGGTATCACATATTTGCCAAGTCCCTGCATACCCGTTCTTGTAACGCCTGCGTCGTCGGTATGAGTGATAGTCAGCGAGAATACCGCAATTACCACCACCAGCACGAGCAGTATCGGCATAAGTATTTTTGACATACTCTCTATACCGTTATTTACCCCTCTGAACACTATGAACGCCGTTGCGGCGAGGAATATCAACATCATTATGACGGGCTGAGCCGTGCCTGAAATGAAATCGTTGAAATAGCCGTCATTGGCGGCGGCTCCGCCTGCGCCCGTTATGAACACAATAAGATACTTCAGCACCCAGCCGCCTATCGCACAGTAGTACGGCAAAATTATCGCAGGCACAACGCAGGAAAGTATTCCGAGCGGCTTCCATTTCGCGTGGAGCTTTCCGTAAGCCGTCAGCGGACTTTGCTTTGTTTTTCTGCCGATAGATACTTCGGTTATGAGCAGAGTAAATCCGAAGGTCAGCGCAAGTATTATGTATATAACGAGAAAAAGTCCGCCGCCGTCCTTTGCCGCGAGATAGGGAAACCGCCATATGTTGCCCAGTCCGACAGCGCTGCCTGCCGCGGCAAGCACGAACCCCAGCGAGCCTGTAAATGAATGTCGCTTGCTTGTTTTTTCCATGTAAAGACCTCCGTGTGTTTTCTGCACAAATAAGTATAACACATAAATGGCAAAAAATCAATACGGACGGAATGTTTTTGTTTCCATTCCGCCCATATTTTTTGTACTATTCTTTTGTAAGGACTTTTTTCTGATAGGCGCGCTTGCCGCACTTGGGGCATGTCATTTTTCTGGTAGAGCCGAAATGCGGTGCAAAGCATACTTTCCAGTAAGAATCGGGGATATATCTTTCGCCGCATTCGGGACATTCATAGTAGCCTGCCTCGTGTTCTATTTTTATGCCATAGAACGCAAACACCAAAACTGTCAAACCCGCGAGCGAGCACAGCACTATGCTTACCACGGGGTTGCTTTCTGCGACCAAAAGCCCCGATACCACCATAGCTAGCGATGTTACCACCGCTACAATGCCCAGTATCTTTTCGGCGTCAAGAAGCCTTTTGTTTGCCTTTTCCTCCTGCCTGCGCATTTCGAGCAGGTTTTTCTCCGCGATCTCTTTGTAATTATCCATACTCAGCCGCTCCCCTGCGAAAAGCTCGTTCAGATCGATTTTCAGCAGCGTGCAAAGCTGTGGGATTATGGAAACGTCGGGCATATTTCTGCCGTTTTCCCATTTTGAAACAGCGCGGTCGGACACGCCGAGTTTTTCGGCAAGCGCCGCCTGCGTGAGCCCCTGCTCTTTGCGGCACGCCGCTATGAACTTTCCGATCATTATCTGATCCATGAGGAGCACCTCCTTTCAGTCTTTATTATATCTGAAAGCAACCAACTTTTACACATACCGCAGGTTGAGTTATGGGGTTTCTACCTGTGGTAGTTAGTTTCTCGATCTTGTAAACCAATTAATTTTATACTCTATTATTTTGCTGTCAATATTTTTCAATATGTATTCTAAAAACTTATCGTAATTTTTCATTTTACTGTCAACATAAAACTTTTTTACACCCGCATACACTTTTATTCGGGTAACAATATTTGTTTTTCGTTCAACTGTATCAGGTTTAACAACAGTAACTTTCTTTATCTCATCGGTCATTATTTTAAATCGTATACCACAGGTTTTAACAACCGTTATTTTATCATCTTGTATTTGAATTTTTAGAGTAGTAAATAATACAGGAAAAGAAAGTAAAGCACAAAAAACAAGTAATCCTATATACATAAACCAATTTACTGTAAAAGAGTGTACAGCAAAATCAATGATTTCAAGTATGATTACAAAAGAGAACAGCATTGCTACTAAAAGAAGTAAAGAATATCCGTTATGTCTTATCTCAAAGTAATTGATTTTAGTTCTCAACTAACAACACACTCCTCTATTCTGTTATTGCATTAATTCCGCCTTGACCAATATACACTACCACTAACAGGTCATAACCACCACGCACTCAACGTGGCTTGAGAGGACAGAATGAATGTCATTTGAGTATGTTCGTTCTCGGAAACATATCCACTGCGTTTTTAGCACTAT
>CANRNT010000049.1 GCA_947631995.1 uncultured Clostridia bacterium
CTCGCCAAAAAATATATGAGTTTTAGTGAGGGGGCTTGGGGGAAGACCCTTTTCCAAAAGGGTCTCCCCCAATAGCAAAGCAGATATAGTAAACAAAATCCCGATTTAAAGCAGCAAGTGTTACAAACATTACACACACGATTGGAGGAAAAGTAAATGACGTTACAGCAATTAAAATACATCATAGCGATAGCGGAGTGCGGGTCTATAACTGCTGCTGCCGAGAGGCTGCTGGTAGCGCAGCCGAGCCTTTCAAAATCGGTGTCCGATCTGGAAAAGGAGCTGGGAATAACGATATTCTGCCGCAGCAACCGCGGTGTATATCTATCAGAGGAGGGAACGAGATTTCTTTCATACGCAAGGCAGGTAACGGAGCAATTTGGTCTTTTGGAGGAGCGGTACAAGCACAAAGAGACCGTTCGGCGAGTTTTTTCCATATCCGCACAGCATTACTCCTTTGTAGTCAACGCATTTGTTGCTCTTGTAAAAGAATACGCGGAGAACAAATACGAATTTACTCTGCGCGAGTCGCGGACGCACGATATCATCGAGGACGTAAGAACGTCGCGCAGCGAACTGGGCGTGCTGTTCCTGAGCAAGTTCAACCGCGATGTGATACTTCGCATAGTTGAGAACGCCGACCTTAAATTCACCTCGCTGTTTTACGCTTCGCCTCATGTATTTGTGAGCCGTTCAAATCCGCTTGCCGGAAAAAGCTGTGTAACGCTTGAAGAGCTGAGGGAATTTCCGCGCCTTACCTACGAGCAGGGCATAAACAATTCGTTTTACTACTCCGAAGAGCTGCACAGCACGGAGGAAAGTCCAAAGAGCATAATCGTGACCGACAGGGCGACGCTTTTTAATCTGCTTATCGGTCTTAACGGATATACTATCTCGTCAGGCATACTCAGCAGCGACCTGAACGGCACCAACATAGTCGCCATACCTCTGGAAAGCGACGAGGTCATGGAGATAGGATACATCTCCCCTGCCGACAGACCGTTGAGCGCGGTCAGCGAAAGATATCTGGAGCATTTGAGAAATTATATAAAAAATCTCTCTTGAAAATATCCTTGAAATGTGGTACAATATATCTGTGTTAAAAAAGGAGCTGATAGTTTTGGGTGTATCATTCGGTAAAAAAGGCGGCGTCGGCAAAAGACTGACAACAGCGGACATGACGCTGACCGCGGCAATGGCGAGCATAATAGCCATATGCGCATGGATAACCGTTCGTCTGCCGTTTACGGACATTTCGTTCACCATGCAATTATTCGGAGTATTCTTGGCTTTGACAACTCTCGGCAGGGTAAGAGGAACATTTGCAATACTTGTTTACATACTCATCGGAGCAACAGGTCTTCCCGTATTCTCGGGGTTCACGGGCGGAGCTGCCGCTCTCACGGGAATGACGGGCGGCTACATAACGGGCTTCATATTCATAGCGCTGAGCTACTGCGTTATAACAAAGCTGTTCGGTGAAAAGCTTCTGCCGACCGTTATTTCGCTTATCATCGGAACTGCGCTGTGCTACGCTTTCGGAACGGCATGGTTCATACATGTCTACACAGGCAAGGTGGGCAGTATAAGCATTATGGCGGCGCTTGCAAAATGCGTTTTCCCGTTTATCATACCAGACTGCATAAAGCTTGCTCTGGCGGTAACGCTGTCAAGAAAAATAAAAAGATACGCAAAGCTGTGATATTCAAAAAAGAGACCTCATCAAGAGGTCTTTTTTGGTACCGTAAAGACCCTGCCCGCCATTTGACAAAACACACGCCGCCGTGTTACAATAGACCCACGGAGGGAAAACGCTATGTATAACAAGTATAAAATATTTATCGTCGAGGACGATCCGTCGCTTGCCGCAATGCTCAAAAAGAATATCGAGGCATGGGATCACGAGGTCTACAACGTAAAGGATCTTCGCAAGGTCACAGAGGAATTTCAAGAACAGCAGCCGCACCTTGTGATAATGGACATAATGCTGCCATTTTACAACGGCTATCATTGGTGCGAGGAGATACGCAGGATATCGAACGTTCCGATAATATTTCTGACCTCCGCTTCGGATAATATGAATATAGTAATGGCAATGCAGACGGGCGGCGACGACCTGATAGCCAAGCCTGTCGATCCGTCTGTGCTAATGGCAAAAATACATGCGATACTTCGCAGGGTATACGCTCTCAACAAAAACGCTCCGATACTGGAACACGCAGGGGTCTCGCTGTACTTTGGCGATCTGACCGCCGTATACGGCGGAAAACGCGCGGAGCTTACCAAAAACGAGTTCATCATTTTGCAGACGCTAATGGAGCATAAGGGAAAGATAGTCAGCCGCGACACGCTTATGATAAAGCTTTGGCAGGAGGACCGCTATGTTGAGGAAAACACCCTGACCGTCAACGTGACGCGGCTAAGAAAAAAGCTTGCGGAGATAGGCGCGGGCGATATCATAAAAACAAAAGTCGGCAGCGGCTACATCATTGAGGAGCAATAAAAATGCAGTCATTTTTTAAATATATAAGGCAGTACAAGTTGCCGTTCATAATGCTTATAATATTTACCGCGGTATGCGCCGCCGTTCTGACGGCTTACAATGCAAACACCGAAGCGGCTCTTTACATCGCAGCGCTTTGTTTTGTGATATCTGCGGCTGTTGCAGCGGTGCATTTTGTAATGTTCCGAAGAAAATATACAACGCTGCAAAGGATATCCGAGGGAACGCTTGCCCGCGACGCTCTGGAACAGCTTCCAAAGACCGAGACCCCGATCGAGGAGCAGTATTTATCCATGCTGCAAAGGTCATGCGAGGAAAGAAACGATATTCAAAGCAGGCTTCGCAGAGAACAGGCTGACAGCGCGGATTTCTACACGGCTTGGGTACATCAGATAAAAACACCTATAACAGTTATGCAGATAATGCTCAATGAGGAGGACACTCAACTTAACCGCGCGCTTTTGTCCGAGCTTTTCAGGATAGAGCAGTATACGGAAATGGCTCTTTGCAGGAGCAGACTGGAAAACGACGCGGGCGACCTTGTCATAGAGCAGACAAATATAGACGAAGTCATAAGGGCTTCGATAAGAAAATACGCCCCGCAGTTTATAGGGAAGCGCATACGTCTGGTATACGGCTCAACGGAGCTTTTTGCGCTCACGGACAAAAAATGGCTGGGCTTTATCATTGACCAACTGCTGTCCAACGCCGTTAAATACACCGAGGACGGCTGCGTTTCCGTAACAGTTGAAAATGAGCGTATACTTGTTGAGGATACGGGTATAGGTATCGCGCAGGAGGATATCCCGCGTATTTTTGAAAAAGGCTACACCGGGTACAACGGCAGGAACGCCGCCGCGCAGAAGCGTTCGACGGGGCTTGGACTGTATCTTGCCAAAAAAGCCGCCGACAAGCTGTCTCACAGGCTGTACGCGCAGTCGCGGCAGGGCAAGGGCAGTACATTTGTTATAGACCTGCATACGGAGGATATAGAATTTGAATGACCCGTAATGATATATCTCTATTACAAAAATGTCACATCATTGTCACCCGAACAGATTTTCAGGTCAGCCGTGATGTGATATAATTTTTGTCAGCAAGCAAAATGGGAGGTCATCAAAATGGCAATACTGGAAGTACAGGGCGTTGAAAAGATATACTCCACACGCTTCGGAGGAAATCGTATACAGGCTCTGAATAATGTTAACTTTACCGTTCAGCAGGGTGAATACGTTGCTGTAATGGGCGAGTCGGGCTCGGGCAAAACAACGCTTTTAAACATTCTGGCGGCTCTTGACAAGCCAACGAGCGGCGAGGTATACCTTGACGGCATACAGCTTACAAAGGTGAAAGAAAAGGAAATTTCGGCTTTCAGGCGGGATAATCTGGGGTTTGTTTTTCAGGACTTCAATCTTTTGGACACATTCTCGCTGAGAGATAATATCTACCTGCCGCTGGTGCTTTTGGGGCTCGACCACCGAGAGATGAAAGAAAGGCTGTCGCCAATAGCTAAAATGCTCGGCATAACTGATATTCTGGATAAATTTCCTTACGAGGTATCGGGCGGACAGAAACAGCGTGCGGCGGTGGCAAGAGCTATCATAACACAGCCGAAGCTTCTTCTTGCGGACGAACCTACGGGCGCTCTCGACTCGCGCTCGACCGACGGACTGCTTCACGTTTTTTCTCAGATAAACGCAAACGGGCAGACGATAGTCATGGTAACACACTCGGTAAAGGCCGCAAGCCATGCAAAGCGCGTACTTTTCATAAAGGACGGCGAGGTGTTTCACCAGCTGTACCGCGGCGATCTGACGAGAGATGAATATTACAGGAAGATCTCCGAAGCGCTTACGCTGATAATGTCGGGCGGTGAAGAGTTATGAACGGTAAAGGACACAGCAAAAAAGGCTTGTATGCGCGCCTTGCCGCTGACAACATACGCAAAAACGCGCAGCTTTATATTCCCTACCTCATAACCTGCTGTCTTACCGCGGCAATGCTGTACATCATCACGTCGCTTTCACGAAACAAAGGTCTTATAGGTATGCAGGGCGACTACGCGCTTTTGGAGATACTGCGTATCGGCAGCATAATAACGCGGATATTCGCATTTATTTTTCTTTTCTACACAAACAGTTTCATATCCAAAAAGCGCAAGAAAGAGTTTGGTCTGCTCAACATCCTCGGCATGGAAAAACGCCACATCGCACGGGTGCTGTTTATGGAAACGCTGTACAGCGCGGTGATAAGCCTTGCAATCGGCTTTGGCGCGGGAATACTGCTTGACAAGCTGCTTTTCATGCTGCTGAGAAAAATGCTTGGCGGCAGCGTAAGGCTGGGGTTTTACATCTCGCGCTACTCGCTTATAGTTACGGCGATATTTATGCTGATAACTTTTCTGCTGATATTTCTCAACTCCCTGCGGCAGATACATTTCGCGCAGCCTGTGGAGCTTATGAGAGGCTCACAGGTCGGTGAAAAAGAGCCTAAGGCTAAGTGGCTCATGGCGCTTTTGGGCGTGGTACTGCTCGGCATAGGATACTACATCTCGATAGTCACCAAAAGCCCGTTAAAGGCGATATCGCTGTTTTTCATAGCGGTGCTGTGCGTTATTTTGGGAACGTATCTGCTGTTCACATCGGGCAGTATTGCGGTACTGAAAATAATGAAAAGCAAAAAGAGCTATTACTACAAAACGAAAAATTTCACCACCGTTTCGGGGCTAATGTACCGCATGAAGCAAAACGCCGTGGGCATGGCGAACATTTGCATACTGTCAACAATGGTGCTTGTAATGGTATCTACGACCACTTGCCTTATGGCAGGCATGGAGGACATTATCAAAACGCGCTACCCGTATGATTTTATGGTATCGTACGGTACTGCAAAAAGTATAGATATAGAGAAAGTTCTCAAAGAAAACGGTGTCAACGTTACAAAGTCGCAGAGCTACACTTCGCTTGAATTCGGAGCTTTCTGCAAGGGCGGCAGGGTATACGCTGAGACTTCTGCACACAGCAGCGCTTCTATTGACGATGTTTACGAGCTTGAGGTACTCAGCGCAGAGGAGTACGGAAAACTTGTCGGCGAAGATGTTTCACTTGATAGCGGCGAAATACTTTTTTACAGCAGCGAAAAGGGTCTGGACTTTGAAACCCTTGATCTGTGCGGAAAAGATGTGACCATAAAAGAGCGGCTGAAAAGCTTCCCGAACGAAAAAACGTACAATATAACACAGAAAATGGGCGTTGTTGTCAGCGGCGACGACGAGGTGCAGAGGCTGAACGAATATCAGCAAGGTGTTTACGGCGAGAACGCTTCGTTTATACAAAATATCTACAACTTTGACGTTGAGGGCGGCGGAGATGAGAGTGTGAAACATCTGTTGGAGGTCTGCCTTGCCGGCAACGGCCGCTACATGATGATAAACGCGAAATACAGCGCGCACGACAGCTTTATTTCTCTGTACGGCGGACTGTTCTTTCTGGGAACGTTTTTAGGGATACTGTTTGTTATGGAGACCGTTCTGATAATCTACTACAAGCAGATATCCGAGGGGTACGACGACAAAAAGCGCTTTGAGATAATGCAGAACGTCGGCATGAGCCGCGCGGAGGTAAAGCGTTCGATACACTCGCAGATAGTAAAGGTGTTCTTTCTGCCGCTGCTTACGGCAGGACTGCACACGGCGTTTTCGTTCCCACTTATCAGACGGCTAATGCTTATGATGAACATGACGAATGCTCCGCTTTTCGCGCTGTGTCTGCTTGCCTGCTTTGCGGCGTTCGCGGTGCTTTATACCATAATATACTCCGTCACCGCAAGGACATATTACCGAATAGTCAGCAAATAGTCATACAAAAAAGCAAGTCTCAAGACTTGCTTTTTTTGCGTTATTACATTCGTTATACATACGAAAGCTCTTTCTCGCGCATTTGTTTCTTTTTACGAACTTTACGACCGCGCACGCGCATTCTTTTGTACACAACGGAGCTGCTCAATACTCTTAGCACGGCTGAGATAGCGAGCATTACAAGTATAATTATCACATAATATCTGTTTGGTATATTCTTTTCAAAGAGGATGATTATCATAAAAAGAATTACCGACAAACTCCCCCAAAAAGCACCTCTTCCACCGTTTAAAACGGCTTTTCCATCATTGCTTATATCTCCGGTGGCGATCATATGGAATATCTGCATAAATATATACGCAGCAAGCAGCGAAAAGCTTCTTATAAGCAGATGTTGTTTTGTGCAGAACACTAAAGTCGTCGGCAGGGCTGCCACAGCATACTCGGCGAACAGAACATCGCATATAAGCAGCATGGCAGGCGGCAGAAATTTTGCCTTGAACGGCCCGCTGACAAGCACCTTATACTTACGGCTGACATATGTTACCGCCGTGCTGCATAATATCCATATAATGAGCAGGTCTGTCAATGCACGTGTCATAAAGTCTTCTCTTATCAGAAACGATATGGCTGCCCCCAGCAGAGGCGCGGCTATCATGATCTTCCATTCACCGCAAAAGCGCACCAGCTTTAATACTTCGCCAAAGAAGCCGCTCTGCTTTTTTATATCGAAGTCCCACGGCTTGCCCTCAAGCATTTTAAGGTTACGCCGCTGATTTGCAAGAATCAAAACCACTGTTACGGCATATACAGCATACACAAAAATATCAATGGGGAAAGCTGCGTCTTTCGTTATGTTATCGCCTATAGCGCTTGCAAAGCCCGACAGTATATACATAATGCAGAGACTTACTGTTGCAATAACGCCTTTTGCCCTTGTTCTTTTAGATACTGACGCGCACGAAGATGAGATAACTATAACTTCCATTAACATTATAGCTATCAGCAAAGCGGCAGGCGAGTTATACACATTATCAAACACAAGCGAATACATCAGCGCAAAGGTGCTCAATACCGCAGTAGGCAGTACAGTAAAAATATTATACTGCCGCACGTTATACGCATACACCTGTTTTACCGTAACGGGCATGGATATCAGCGGTATTGAGGTGACAAAGCAGCCTTTTTGTTCATTTGACGTTGACATCATTGACGCAACATTCTGGGGGTCAAGGTTGAACGTTCTGAACATGGACATAAAGCTGGCGCATATCACCACGGGCATACCTGCGCCGTAAAGCAACCCCGGCTGTCTTATATATGCTACTGCCACGCACAACACTAAACAGCAAAGCAAAATGATCACATATACCGCCTCTGCCCCTATCTGAGCTTTGCCGAGCATGGTGCGGCGCAGTTTTGCAAACCTGCGGTTCACGCTCATCTTAGGGTCGTATTTTATCTGTTCTTTTGGCTTTTTAGACATCTTTTTCACCCTCTGTTTTGTCCTCTATTTCAACTATATCCGCTCTGTTGCCCCATATGCTGAATGTGAGCAGGTTCTCAACGTTGGGGGTATGCACCGAAACGTCACCAAACGATGAAACATAGCGCCTCTCAACGAGCGCTTCAAAGCTGGAATGTCCTCTGCGTATGCCGACGGCAAGTTTTTCGTTCTCCTCATTCAGCGATGAAATACTTCCCTGCACCACGGCGTATTTATCCTCAACGGCGTCAACGGAGAGGCTCTCGGTCACCTTGCCGTCTATAACAACGGTTATGTAGTCTGCTATCTTGTCAAGGTCGCCCGTAATGTGCGTTGAAAACAGCACCGAAGTCTCGCCGTCGGAGACTATCTCACGCAGGAAGTCAAGCACTTCTATTCTTGCAACGGGGTCAAGTCCGCTGGTGGGTTCATCGAGGAGAAGAAGTTTTGGTTTGTGCGCAAGTGTTAAAGCGAACATGGCTTTCATCTTCATGCCTTTTGAAAACTCGCCGAACTTCTTTGTCGGCGGCAGCTCCCATCGCGTGGCGTACTGCTCAAAAAGCTTCTGATCCCAAGTGGGGTACATCAGCGCGAACATTTTTGCGTACTTTTTAAGGTTTGACGTCACCAGAAGATAGTCGTCGTCCGCAACATAGCCAAGCTGAGTTTTTATCTCTATCTCATCGCGAATGTTGTCAAGACCCATAAGCTTTATGCTGCCGCTGTCGCGATCCAAAGCGTTGAGCATAAGTTTTATAATAGTAGTTTTGCCTGCGCCGTTCTGACCTACCAGTCCCATTACCGCTCCCTTTTCAAGAGAGAACGAAACGTCGCTCAGCTTAAAATCGCCGAAGCTCTTGCACAGGTCTCTGACCTCAATAGCCATATCATTCATTTTCTGATCCTCCGTATATTTCATCTAAAACGCCTTCCAGCGCCTTTTTTTCAATGCCGTATTCTTTAGCCTGCCTTGCCGCTTTGTCAAACTCTTCAAGAGCCTTTTGGTGCGCCGCAGACTGAATATTGCTTATGTCGTCCGCCTTTACAAACGTTCCCTTGCCTGCTATCGTGTATATCAGACCGTCGCGCTCTAAGTCCATATACGCGCGCTTGGTGGTTATAGCGCTGACGTTCAGGTCTTTCGCAAGCTGCCGCACCGACGGGAGCATTTCGTTGTTTTTCAGCCGCCCCTCAAAGATGTCTTTCTTTATGCTGTCCTCTATCTGCTCATACATCGGCTTTTCGCTCGTATAGCTTATGTTTACGTTCATGACACCGCTCCTTTCTTTTCAAGGTGTGTATATCTGATATATACAGTATATCATATAAAAGTGTGTCCGTCAATAGGCAACTATCAACAAATCGCACGTAAAATACGCTGCTTTGTCTTTGCAATATACACAAAAACCCGTGCCGAAAAATCGACACGGGTGTGCTGACATATGCTGTTTATCTGTCAGACCATGCTGTCAACAAGCTTCTGCACGGCATTATAGTCATACCCTGCTGCCGTGAGACGCTGTTTGCGTTCCTCGCCGTTGCCCC
>CANRNT010000050.1 GCA_947631995.1 uncultured Clostridia bacterium
CGTTCCAGAATGGAACGCGGAAAGAGAGCGTTGCGCTACAACAAGGGGAGGCTCTCTCTTGCAGAGCCTCCCCTCTTGAAAACAGTTCACCGAACTGTTTTCTAATTCACCCCTTGCAGAGCGCACGCTGTGTCTTTGTGGGGCGCTGCCCCACGCCCCGCAAGCCTTTTGAAAAAGGCTTGACCGAAAACTTTTATTTTCTTGACATGACTTAAAAACTTTTGCGTAAAAGAAAATTTTACAAACCTCAGTTCCTTATGAATATATACACCGCGTATGCTATGTACATCAGCAGGGCAAAAACGCCTTTGGGGCGCGAATATTTGTCCTTTCTGAAAAGCATGATAAGCATTATTATGCTCACTACTGCAAGTATCGAGAGGTCTATGACCGAGGACATTCTGACGGGCACGGGGTTGAGCGTTACAGATAACGCCAGCACGAACAGCAGGTTGAAAATGTTCGAGCCTACAACGTTGCCGAGCGCAAGACCGTTCTCGCCTTTTGCGGAGGCGACTATCGAAGTCACAAGCTCGGGCAGGGAAGTGCCCATGGCTATTATGGTAAGGCTTATGAGCGTCTGGCTCATGCCGAGCTTTTCTGCTATAACAACGGCGTTATCGACTACCATATCTCCGCCGACTACCACCGCCGCAAGACCTATCACTATAAAAATAATGCTCTTTACCGCCGAAAGCTTTTTGCCGTCGTCTTCCTCGGCGGTCTTGTTTTTCACGGCTTTGCGTATGGTCAAAAACAGGTATGAAGCAAACAGCGCAACAAGTATCAGGCCGTCAATGCGCGAGAGGCGTTTGTCTATACTTAAAGCAAGCACCGCCGCTGTTATCACTATCGAAAACGGCAGGTCAAAGCGCTTTATATCGCGCTCAACGGGCATTGCCGAAATTGCGGCGCACACGCCCACCACCACAAGCAGGTTGAACATATTCGAGCCTATTACGTTGCCGAGACATATCTCGTTGCTTCCTGCAAAGCCTGCGGATATGCTCACCGCCGCTTCGGGCGCGCTCGTGCCGAACGACACCACCGTAAGCCCTATTATGAACTGCGGCACTTTAAGTATTCTGGCAACGCTGCACGAGCCGTCAACGAAAACGTCAGCGCCCTTTATCAGCAGAACAAAGCCGACTATCAGCAAAATGTATTCCATATTTTTTAAAGTCACTCCGAAAATTTATTGTCAAATCTTATTGTATCACATTATAAAATATATTGCAAGAAAATTTTCCAAAAACACTTGCTATATTTTTGGGTAGGTGATATAATAAAATCATAAATGATTTTATTATATATTTATGTCCTCGTCGATACGCAGACCAAAGGGTCTGCTCCCGACGTATCGGACAATTATAACATAACGCTTTCGCTTTTATGTTATAATATAATAAAGAATTATATTGCACACAATGAAAGGAGTAATCTTATGATCTACAACGATTTTCAGGGCATGAAGATCTCAGCGTTGGGTATGGGCAATATGCGCCTGCCCACGACCGACGGCAACGACGCGCACATCGACGAGGAGCGCGTTGCAAAGATGATAGATACCGCCATGAAAAACGGCGTAAATTATTATGATACAGCGTGGGGCTACCATAGCGGTCAGTCGGAGATAGTGGTAGGAAAGGTGCTTAAAAACTACCCGCGCGAAAGCTTTTATCTTGCGACAAAATTTCCCGGCTACGATAACTCAAATATGCCGAAGGTGAAAGAGATATTTGAAAAGCAGCTCGAAAAATGTCAGGTGGAGTATTTCGACTTCTATCTTTTCCATAACGTTTGCGAGTCGAATATCGACGACTACCTTGACCCGAAGTTCGGCATTTTTGACTATCTTTACGAGCAGAAGAAAAACGGAAAGATACGTCATCTGGGCTTTTCGGCGCACGGCAACTACGACACCATGAAGCGTTTTCTCGACGCTTACGGAGAGCATATGGAGTTTTGCCAGATACAGCTCAACTACCTCGACTGGAAGTTTCAGGACGCCGAGAAAAAAGTTCAGCTTTTGAATGAATACGGCATACCTACTTTGGTTATGGAACCCGTTAGGGGCGGCAGACTTGCTTCGCTTTCCGATGAGGATACCGCGCTTCTGAAGTCTTTAAGACCCGACGAGAGCATAGCCGCGTGGGCGTTCCGCTTCGTGCAGAGCCTGCCGAATATCGTCACTGTGCTTTCGGGTATGTCAAACGACGAACAGGTGGCTGACAATCTGAAAACATTCTCGGAAAGAAAGCCGCTGAATGACAAGGAAATGGCGGCGCTGATGTCAATTGCCGATAAGATGATAGCCGAGAACGCTCTTCCGTGTACCGCCTGCCGCTACTGCACAAGTCATTGTCCGCAGCAGCTTGATATACCAAATCTTCTCGCACTTTACAATGAGCATTATCTCACTCGTGGCGGATTTATAGCGCCTATGGCACTTTCCGCCCTGCCGCAGGACAAACAGCCGAGCAGTTGTATCGGCTGCCGAAGCTGTGAAGCGGTATGCCCCCAGCAGATAAAAATATCCGAGGCGATGAGCGATTTTACAAAGCGTTTGTAATAATACAACAATTTATACGGAGGTAACGAATATGTCAACAACAGCTATAAGCAAAAAGAGAATTTCCGTTACGGCGCAGTTTATATACGCCGCGGCGACCATAATAGCGGCTGTGGTTTTGCCGCAGATATGTCACCTTGCAGGCGCGGCTCTGCATATGGGTACTTCAATTGGCGAAGTGCTGCTGCCCATGCACCTGCCGATAATTCTTTGCGGTATACTTGCAGGTCCTTACGCGGCAGGCATTGCGGGCGCACTGGCTCCTTTGGCTTCTTTCCTGATGACTGGTATGCCTGCGAAAGTTATGCTGCCGTTTATGATGATAGAGCTTGCGGCATACGGCGTTTCGTCAGGACTGCTCGGCAAAACAAAGCTGCCGACGCTCGCGTCTGTATTTTCTGCACAGGTGATAGGCAGAGCGGTAAGAGCGCTTGCAATACTTTTCGTGTTCTATGTAATAGGCAGCAAGACTGTTGCTCCTGCCGTGATACTTAAAAGCATACCGACGGGAATTGCAGGCATAGTTTTGCAGCTCGTATCTATTCCGCTGATAACGTGGGCTGTACGCCGTAAGAGCAATGACTGAAACGCTTAAAAAAGCCAAGGACATACTTCTTTCCGATACGTCTTTGACCTGTGCCGCTTGCAGCGGCGATGATATGTTCACCAGCCGTGAGAGAGGGGTTAAGCCGCTTTTGCAGCTTTATGAAAGCGGAAAAGACTATTCAAAATACAGCTTTGCAGACAAGGTGGTCGGCAAAGCGGCGGCGTTTATGTATGTTCTTCTGGGTGTTAAAGAGATCTACTGCGTTACGGTGAGCGAGCTTGCCGCAGATATACTGAAAGAGCACGGTGTATGTTATTGCTGTGAAAATATTGTACCCGCAATAAAAAACCGCCGAGGCGACGGGCTTTGCCCTATGGAAACTGCGGTCAGAAATATTTCAGAGCCGAAAGAGGCTTTGTCTGCGATACGCAAAAAGCTTGCGGATATGCAGCAAGTCGGCACGAGCGAAAAATAATATCAGAGGGTGGCGGCGGTATGGACTCCGATCTGCATAAGGGACATAGGAAAAGAATGAGAGAAAAAGCTCTGATGACTTCTCTTCGCGGTTTTTCCGATCACGAGATACTGGAGTTTTTGCTGTTCTATACCATACCCAGAAGAAATACTAACGATATTGCTCATCAGCTTATAAAGAGATTTGGCAGTCTGGAGGGGCTTTCAAAGGCTTCTGTGGACGAGATAGCGCAGGAGAAGTTCATATCTCGCAGGACTGCGGCTTTTATAAAGTATTTTCCGCAGATAAACGAACAGCTTCTTGCGGCGGATACATCGGAAGCCATACAGCTGTGCGATGTGGAAATTGTCAGAGAGTTTGTAAAAGGGCGGTACAAGGACGCGCCGCCGAACTGTATAAAAATGTTCTGCCTTTCTCCGTCGCTTCATCTGATCGCGGAATACGATCTGGGTGTCGGCAGTATCGAGGATCTTGTAAAAGACCCCGTTATATTTTTGAACAAGATATCCGAGGCAAATTGCAGGGGAGTTATCTTTTCTCACACTCAGCCCGATTATAATTTTTCCATATCAAAGCATATGCGCGAGGTATTGCTCAGATTATCCGAGATACTTTTGCATATGGATATCCGATATGTGGATCACGTTATAATCTGCGGCGACTGTTTCCCGTTTTCACTTCAGAGCATGAACCTGATAAGTGAATTGACTGAATTAAGCAGAAAACTTATGAACTCCGGGCGCTGGACTTAATTGTCTGCCCGGATATTTTTTTCAGAGCCTAAAAATTCAGCCAGCTCAGATATCTCAGCCAAAGCATTTTTATCGTCTTTGGCGGGAACGGTATCGGTGTTCGGCGAGCAGACGGGAGGAAAAACGTCCGAAACACTTAGCATACGGAATATTTCTTTGGCGGTAGAGAACGCCTTATCCTTTCCGCCGCTTCCGCCTCCGACCAGTATCACGCCGCCTTTTTTATTCTTTGGCGGCACGGATATCCCTCTGAAACGCCTCTGTGAAAAATAAAGCTGATATCTGCTGCAAACGTCCAGCAGTCTGCCTGTCAGTTCTGAAAAATATATCGGCGAGGCTATAACGATATTGTCGCATATATCCAGATAATCATACACTTTCTGCATACCGTCGTTTATAGAGCATTTGCCGCTTTTGCGGCAGGCTCGGCAGTCGATACACGGCGATATATTTTCATGATAGCAATCGACCGTCATGTGTTCTCCGCCAAGGCTCTCAAGAAGCCTTTTTACAAGATATGCGGTATCTCCGTTCCTGCGCGGAGAGCCGAAAATCACAAGCGTTTTCATAGTATTTGACATAACTGCTTCACCCCACAAAAAAGCCGCAGAATATTCCGCGGCAATTTTTATTTATTACTCGTCTACCTTTTTAAGCGCCGCGACGGTCATTTCATAGTCGCGGACAACGTCGTCATAAAGCGAAACATCTTCAAGCGGTTTGCCGCCTCTGAGCGCCTCGCACAGCTCATGTGACGACTTATACAGCGCTGTAAAGCTGAGGTTCTGGCTGACGCCCTTTATTGTGTGCGCCGCCCTGAAAGCCTCATCATAGTTTTTTGCGTCCAGAGATGTTTTCAGCAATTCAAAGCTCGGGTCGTCCAGAAACCTGAGAGCAAATTTCTTAACTCTCTCTTCTTTCATCATTCTTGCGAGGACGTCGTTGTAATCCGCGCCCATTTCATTGTAACAATCAACTATATTCATATTACTTTTCTCCTTGTATGACAGGTCTTACAATACCAAGCGTTCCGGTAAGCTCTCCGCCGCTCCACAAAGTTCGGAAAACTATCTTCCATGATACGCCCGCGCTTTCTAGGATACATTCGCCATCGGGCGTTTCCGCAGTCGTGTTGTATATCGCGTCATTGAGCTTGTTGTGAGTTTCTAAGCCCATGGCGTCCAGCAGGGCTTTGTTGTTCTGCGGCGACATTATCGTTTTGTCGATTCCCAGCCGGTCGCTCGCCTTATCAGAGAAGATCAGAACATCGGTCTTCTTGATATACTCGAACATCAAATCGTCTGAATATTTGGTGAAAAACTCATTCTTTGTACGCTCGTATGTCAGGCTCTGCGACAGCAGATCGCTGTTGGAGATGTTTTTGCTTTGAAGTATCTCCTGCGCGATAAGGCGTGATTCTGACAAGCTCAGCTCCTCTATCATATCCTTGCCAAGCTCCGACTTTATTATCTCAGCCGAGTCTGTAAGGCACTCCATGAGCAGGGGATTGAACACGCCGCACTCGTTGTTGAGTATCATTTCAACTGCCTTTTCATGCGTGAAAGCTTTTTTGTAGCACCTCTCGCTCGTCAGCGCGTCGTAAACATCTGCAACGGCTACCACTTGTGCCGAGATAGGTATCTCATCACCCTTTAGTCCGTCAGGATATCCTCTGCCGTCAAAGCGTTCGTGGTGCCAGCGGCATATCTCATAAACGGAACGCACCAACGGCTCGTCCTTATAAATAGGGAGCTGATTTACAAGCTCTCCGCCCGCCGCGGAATGGGTCTTCATTATTTTATACTCTTCGTCGGTCAGTCTGCCCGGCTTATTGAGAATTGAATCCGGTATGGATATCTTGCCAATGTCATGAAGAGCCGAAGCGTTTGCTATCATCGCTTTTACGGACTTTGTAAGCTCGTACTTATCGGTCTTTTGAGTGAGCGCGTCGAGAAGTATCTCGGTTATCCTGCGAACGTGCAGAACGTGCAGACCGCTCTCGCCGTTACGGAACTCAACGATATGGCTCAGTATATTTATGAGCATTTCGCTGTTCTTTTCTTTTTCCTCTACCTGCTCCTCAACTGTTTCTATGAGCCTTTTTTGCTTTGAATAAAGCATTATGGTATTTATAACTCTTCTGCGGACTATCATCATATTGAAAGGCCTTGGTATGTAATCGGTAGCGCCCAGTCTGTAAGCGTGTTCCATACTTTCGGGAGAGCTTTCCGATGAAATCATGATAACGGGAAGGTTCTCGATTATCCTGAGCTTGTTCATAACTTTAAGCACCTGAAATCCATCGACCTCGGGCATAAAGATATCGAGCAGCACCAATGAAAACGAGTTGCCCTGATTAGACAGCACAGCTATGGCGTCCTTGCCGTCCGCGCATTGGTAAACGTCAAAGTCGTCTTCAAGCATATCTATAAGCAATTCTCTGTTTGACTCGTTGTCATCAACTATCAATATTTTATGTCTTTCTGACATTGCATCTCCTCCTTTTCCCGTAATTTTCGGTATCCAAAGGTAATACGGCCGTGTCGACAAAGTCGCCACTTCACGGGGACACCCCGAACCGGTTTCCACTACTGCTTTTCCCTTAAAGGAAAAGCAGTACACCCTATTCCGGCGTCGGCTCCGTTACCCTCACGCTAAAAAATACATTATGATGTATTTTTTAGCTGCGCCGACAGCGGTGTAAAATTCGAGAAATGAATTCCCGAATTTTACTTATATTTTTTATATCTTTTGACAGATAAAATACATACATATATATTATAACTCATATTTCCGAGATTGTCAACTGCCGCGAGCACAAATAACAGCCCTGCCGAATAGCAAGGGCTGTCACGGTCTGTTATGCGTCTGTCATGTCATTGCCGTCACGAACGTATTCAAGGATATCGCCGGGCTGGCAGTCAAGAGCCTTGCATATCGCGTCCAGCGTTGAGAAGCGTATCGCGCTTATTTTTCCCGTTTTTATTTTAGAAAGGTTCACGTTGCTCACGCCGACCTTTTCGCTAAGCTCGTTAAGGCTCATTTTCCTATCGGCCATAACACGGTCAAGTCTTAAAATTATAGCCATTATTCTCACCTTTAAAGCGTTTCGTCGGACTGTTTTTGAAGCTGCGCGCCGTATCTGAAAAGGTAAGCAAAGAACAGTATCACGCACACTATTATCAGCACCGCGGCGGTGTTTACGCCCGTAGCAGGCAAAATAGAGATAACCGCAAACGGTATGAGAGATATCGCAAAGTGTTTCATCGCCTTGGTAACGCTTTCCTCAAACGGCGAAGCGCAGTTTTTCAGGGCTTTTGCAAGCTTTCCGCCGAACACAAGGGCTATCAGAGCCGCTATACCTGCCAGCGCCGCGTATGCCATAGCCAGCGTTAAGGCAAGTTTTACTTCGGTCGTGGTAATGCCGTCCGCAGAGGCGTTTATAACGTATTTGAAGGTGCCGTCTCCCACGGAAATTTTATCGGGCGTGAAATCAAATCTCAGCCCCATTATCCCTATGCCCACCCTGTCGGCGTCAACCAGGTTTTCGGCGAAAATGTCAAATATAGTGCCTTTTTCCGAGCTGTTCACGGTAATTTCGGCGTTCGCGCTGCCGCTTGCCGTGATAAAGTCTTTTGGCATAAACTGGCACAACACCCCTGCCGCAACTGCGCACGCTATACATATTATCATGATGACTTTGGCGATGTTGATGATGATGTTGGCGGTCTTGCCGAGGTTGTTTATCTTTCTTACGTTTTCGTTTGCATTGTTTTCATATGCTTCCATGTAAATTCTCCTTTTCGGTCCGCTTGAGGCGCGCTCAAGCTTTATGTTTACAGTTTAACACGGAAATTATCATTTGTCAATTATTTTTTAATGATAAACGATAAATTTTTATCGTTTTCACAAAGAACAGCATGGACACAGCGTAAAAATTGTAAAAGTTGTCGGAAAGTTTTTTGAGGATTTTACTTGACATAGAAAAGTGATTGTGATATAATAAACGTACTGACCTTGAAATATCAGAATATCGCGGGGTGGAGCAGTTGGTAGCTCGTCGGGCTCATAACCCGAAGGTCGGAGGTTCAAGTCCTCCTCCCGCAACCAAATAAGAACCCTAATTTTGATACAAAGCGTATCGAAGTTAGGGTTCTTGCTTTTTGCCCGAAAAAGGCTTGAAAACAGGGCTTTTCGCCACTTTCGGCGTCCGTGCGCTTACGATTATTTTGCCGCCAGCGAGTCGAAACGCTCCTGTTTTCATCCTCTTTCCCGGCTGCTTTCAAGCGTGTAACCGTTGAAAGATTAGTAACCGTTGAATTTATGGGGGCAATCGTTGAACTTATGGGTAATCGTTGGATTTTTGGGTGTAATCGTTAAACGACCGCCGTCCCGTTCACAGCAGATCATTCAAAAGGTTCATACACTTGATTTTCTGTTGCAAATTGGCGCTGCCATAAACATTGAGCGTAAACGACACATTTTTATGCCCCAGGATTTTGCTGATGTGCGATAAAGAAGTAATAGAAGTGTAAAAAATTTTGCCGTTCCTATCCGGCACTTGGCCATTGT
>CANRNT010000051.1 GCA_947631995.1 uncultured Clostridia bacterium
TAACAAAACCTCCTATGTTTCTATTATACCATAGGAGGTCTTTTTTGTCATTGTTCTTTTTTACTGGTTCGGTTCACACGGTCTATGGGGTAGTTTTTTACAAAAGGCTCGATATAACATTGAGCAGCGCGCCGGCGAATTTCTGCCACAGCGGTATATCCTTTATCCACTGCTCCGTAATGCGCGAGCTGTGCTTTGTTATCATTTCAAGATAGTCGTTTTTCATATCCGCTATACAGCTTTGCCCGTACATGAACGTACCACATTCAAAGTGCAGATACAGACTGCGGTAGTCAAGATTTATAGAGCCCGAAACTGCGATATTGTCGTCGCTTACAAACAGCTTTTCATGGACAAAGCCTTTGTCGAACTCGTACAGCTCGACGCCCTTTTTCAAAAGCTTTTTATACTGCGACTGCGCTATCATCTTCATATACTTCTTATCGGGTATTCCGGGAAGCAGCAGTTTTACATCAACGCCGCTCTTGGTCGCATACTCCATAGCCGTTACCATATCGCTGTCAAGCACGAGATACGGCGTACTTATATACACATATCTTTTGGCGTTGTTTATTATATTAAGGTATGTCAGCTTGCCGACAGCTTCGTCGTCTATGGGAGAGTCGCTGAACGGCAGCATAAAGCTGCCCTCGGGGCAGTCGAGCTTTTCGCTTGGAGCTTTGAAGCTTTCGCAGTCCACTTTCTCCTTAGTCAAAAACGCCCACATACGCAGAAACATCACCGTACAGTTATACACCGCGTCGCCCGATATGCGTATACCGCCGTCTTTCCAGTAGCCGAAACGCTCTTTCTCGTTGATATACTCGTCAGCCATATTAAAGCCTCCCGTAAACGCTGTTTTTCCGTCAACGACTATTATCTTGCGGTGGTCTCGGTTGTTTTGGGACGTGGACAAAAACGGTGTGAACGGGCTGAATATCCGCGTTTTTACGCCCACGGCTTCCAGCTTTTTATGATATCCCGAAGGCAGCGCCATCTGCGACCCGAAGCCGTCGTATATCAGTCTTACATCAACTCCCGCGGCTGCTTTGCGTTTGAGGATATCCAGAACTTCATTCCACATCTTGCCCTCATTGATTATGAAAAATTCCATGAAAATAAACTTCTCAGCGCTCTCCAGCGCCTCTTTTATGTCAGGGAACACCTTTTCACCCGAGGGATAATAGTCGGCTAAAGAATTTGCCGCGACAGAGTAGCCTGCGTACTTTTGCATATATCTGCAATATCCCGCAAGCTTGGGGCTTTCCTCCTCCAGATACTCCATTGTCCTTTCGTCGGGCTGCAAACAGTCTTTCGTTTCATCAAGCACCTTTACATGACCTTTTTTGATAAGCTGCAATGAGACCTGCATTTTGAAAAACAAAAACAGAAACGCTGTCAGCACCGGGAAAAGCAGCAGCGGTATCAGCCACGCTATTTTGTAGGCAGGGTCTTCGTCACGGTTAACTATATACAACGAAAGTATGAAAGCTATAATGCCTAACACCGCGTCTACTATATAGTAAACTTCACCCATCACCAGTACCGAGCCGATGAGAAATACTACTTCGCCCAGTATGAGCAGGATTATTATTATCCTTCGGCTGAAAATAGTAGCAAAAATGTTGTAGAGCTTCTTTATGAACTTCATCTTTTGTGCTTCTCCTTTTGTGTATTATTCCTCGTTTCCTTTACTGACACAGAGTACGGTCTATCTACTATACCTGTTTTTCTTTTGGGGAAAACTCTTTCTCACAGTTGCTGCGCAACTGCGAAAGGCTTATTCCCACTCTTCCGAAGGAAGAGTAACCCCTATTCCAAAGACTTTTATATTGTTTTTTGGCGAGGGGTAATTCCTTTCATAAATCAGCGATAAATTGTAAGTTATCTGTTTTTTAAAGAGAATAATTACCCCTCGCCAAAAAATATATGAGTTTTAGTGAAGGGTGCCACTCTGCCTGCGGCAGAGGAGGGGATGAACCTTTTTTAAAAGGGTCTCCCCCAATAGCAAAGTAGGTATCGCAGACAAAACCATACTTCTATGTCAGCAATGGGGTAGCAAGGCTATTTACCGTTAAACCTTTGCAGGAACTGCTTTGTTCTCTCGGAGGCGTCGCTGCCGAACAATTGGGCTGGCGTACCCTCCTCGGCGATAACGCCGTTCTCCATAAATATCACTCTATCGGCTACATCTCTGGCGAACTCCATTTCGTGGGTAACTATCACCATAGTCATTCCGTCCGCAGCGAGCTGCCTGATAACCTTCAATATCTCGCCTGTAAGCTCGGGGTCGAGCGCGGAGGTAGGCTCATCGAAGAAAAGTATCTCGGGGCTCAGCGCCATTGCTCTTGCGATAGAAACTCTCTGCTGCTGACCGCCCGAAAGCTCGCAGGGATAGGCGTTTTCCTTACTTTCCAGACCCATTTTCTCAAGCAGCTCACGGGCTGTCTTTTCGGCTTCCTCGCGGCTTTTTTTCAGCACGCGCACGGGAGCTTCGGTTATATTTCTCAGCACCGAAAAATGCGGGAACAGGTTAAAATTCTGGAACACAAGACCTATTTTCAGTCTTATCTCACGCAGCTCCGAGGTCGGCGCATACACGACCTTGCCGTTTCCGTCGGTGCTGAACATAGTTTTGCCGCACACAACAACTTCGCCGCCGCTTGCCTTTTCGAGCTGGTTTATACATCTTAAAAGCGTTGATTTACCCGAACCAGAAGGACCTATAACGGCTATAACGTCGCCCTTGTTCACGCTGAAAGATATATCCTTCAAAACGCTCAGGTCATCAAAGTTTTTTGAAAGATTTTTCACTTCTAGCATACTCGCCATTGCACTCGTCCTCCCTTATTTATAATAGTCCAACTTTTTCTCGATAAACGAGAATATCACCGTCAGCACGGTAGCGAGTACAAAATAAAACAAGCCTGCTATGAAAAGCGGTGTCAGCGAGCTGTAATTCTGCATTTGCTGCTTAGCTTTCATAGTTATCTCCGCGTATGCGACGACATTTGCAAGGGAGGTATCCTTGACGAGCGTTATTACCTCGTTGGAGCTTGCAGGCACTACCCTCTTTACTACCTGCGGAAGAATTATCCTGAAAAACGTCTGCCGCTTTGAAAACCCCAGAGCCGCGGCAGCCTCGTACTGTCCTTTGGGTATCGACTCTATACCGCCTCTGAATATCTCCGCAAAGTACGCCGCATAGTTCAGCACGAACGCTACAAGCACGGTATTGAACAGGTAGCTGTCGGCTTGTATATCGACCGTATCCAGCAGGCTTTGCACAAGCTGCGGCATACCCTCGCTGCGCTTCAGCATAGGCACGGCGAAATACGCCACTATTACCTGAAGCATGAGCGGCGTTCCTCTCATAATAAGTATGTAAAGGCTCGTGAGCCATTTTATCGGCTTGAACCTGCACATTTTCAGCAGAGCCACTATCATTCCCAGCGGCACCGAATAAAGCAGCGTAAAGCCGAATACCTTCAGCGTAGGCAGCAGATACTTCAGAAGTATCTTGACTACGCCCCATATCTCATCACCTGTCATTATCTCTCCACATTCCCGTTCATATTTAAACAAAACGGCCCGCCGAATAAACAACGGACCGTAAGCTATTATCGCTTTGTTTACTTAACTATGGTAACGTCCTTGCCGAACCACTTCTCCGATATCTTCGCCAGAGTGCCGTCAGCCTTCATCTCCGAAAGGATCTCCTGCACCTTATCGCGCAGAGCCTGATCGCCCTTGCGGAAGCCTATCGCATACTTCTCCGACTCGCTGCCGTCGGTAAATATCTTCCAGTCCTTACCTGCCTCGGCTATTTCGTATTCAGCTACCACGCTGTCAAGATAAACTGCGTCTACCAGTCCCAGATCCATTTGTTGGAGAGCCTCAACGTTTGTTGCGAGCGGCGATATCTTACAGCTGTCGCCTATTTCCGACTCTTCGAGAAGCGTTTGCGCCGTAGAGCCGTTCTGCACCGCAACGGTCTTATCCGCGAGGTCTGCCATAGCTGCCGCCGTACTGTCGGCAGGAACAACGAACACCATGCTGTTCTCCATATACGGCTCGGAGAGGTTCATTCTCTCCTCTCTTTTCTCGTCTATCGACATACCGTTCCATATGCAGTCAATAGTTCCGGCGTCGAGGGTATCCTCCTTGGTATCCCAGTTGATACCCTTTGTTTCGAGGGTAACACCCATTCTCTTGCAAACTTCCTCTGCGCAGTCTATATCAAAGCCGACTATCTCATCGTTCTCATCGGTATAGCCCATAGGCTTGAAGGAAGCGTCGAGTCCCAGCACGAATTTTCCGCTGTCGAGCACCTTCTGCAAAGAGTCGTCCTCACCCGAGGCTGTGCTGTCTCCGCCCGCGGCGGAAGAGCTTGCAGAGCCGCCTGCGTTATTTCCGCTATTGCTACTGTCATTGTTTCCGCAGGCAGCGGCAGTAAGCATAAACATTGCCGCAGTAACACCTGCGAGAAGCTTTTTCATTTTGTTCAAAGCATTATTATTCATAAATATTTCCTTTCCAGATAGCTGTGCGCCCAAAGAACGGCGCAGATACATACTTTATCATATTAATATAATAACACACGGCAGACAAAAAAGTAAATGCTTTATGCAAAACTTTGTCCGCTTGTCTAAAACAAACGGACATTTTGGTCATATAATCAGTCATAATGCCTTACAACGCCTATTACCTTTCCCAGCACCGACACCTCGTCGGCAATTATAGGCGCCATAGTATCGTTTTCGGGCTGGAGCCGATAATGGCCTCTTTCCTTATAGAAGCGCTTTACCGTTGCGCTGTCGCCCTCTACGAGAGCTACAACTATATCACCGTTATCGGCGGTCGCCTGCTGGTGCGCTATAACGATATCCCCGTCCAGTATAGCGGCGTTTATCATACTCTCGCCCCTTACTTTGAGTGCAAACAGAGGATTATCATATCGCTTGTCGCTGCGGAAGCTGATATAATCGGATATATCCTCGACCGCCGTGATAGGCGTTCCGGCAGTTACCGTACCCAGAACGGGAACGCTTATGCTCCTGCCTGTCTGCTTTAGCTTTACGGCTCTGTTGCAGTTCTCCGCCTTTTCGATGTATCCCTTTTCGGTAAGCGAATTTATCGCTCTGAATGCGGTCGAGGTAGACTTAAATCCGAGCTGCGCGCATATCTCTCTTACGGTCGGCGCATATCCTACCTCCTCGATACGCTGTTTTATATACTCGTACACCCTTTTTTCCTTTTCGTTCAGCGACATTTAATTTTCCTCCTTTTCAAGGATAGCTCCCAGCTTTTTCGACAGCTTATAAGCGTCGCCGCAGCCGAGCGTTATAACTACATCGCCTGCTTTCAGCTCTCCCAGCAGGTAAGCGATTATCTCATCAAAGTTTTCCTCCTTACGCTTTGCGGTCTGCGCGTCGGCTATCTCATTAGGACAGTCAAAGAAAACACAGCCGGGTATCGCCTTTGCAAGGTCGCGGGTATATATTCCGATATCGTTCTTTTCCCTGCTGCCCATTATATCGGTTAGCACGACCATATCCGCAATTTGCAGGCACTTCACAAAGTCGTCAAAGAGTATCTTCGTTCTCGAATATGTGAAAGGCTGGAACACCGCTATAACTCTTTCAAAGCCGCATTGTTTGGCTTCCGTAAGCACCGCCGCCAGCTCCGCGGGGTGGTGGGCGTAATCGTCAACGACCGTTATACCCCTCGCATACGCTATTTTCTCAAAACGTCTGGCAGCGCCCGTAAACTTTGACATAGCGGCGCATATCTTATCAAACCCGACGCCGTTCTGGTCGGCGGCTGCAATTGCGGCGAGGGCGTTATACACATTATGCTCTCCTGCGACGTGCACGGTCACTTTACCCATACTCACGCCTTTTTTAAACACCTCAAAAACAGTTTCCAGACCCCTTATGGAGATATCCTTTGCAAAGTAGTCGTTGCTTTCCGAAAGACCGAACGTCACCGTTGGTTTATCTATACCTCTTATCGCTTCCAGAGTATTCTCGTCGTCGCCGTTTACGATAAGACCCTTTGTTGCTTTTTCGGCAAATTTACCGAACGACTTCTTTATATTATCGAGCGTTTTAAAATAGTCGAGGTGGTCGGCGTCTACATTAAGTATCACGACCGTATCGGGATACATTTTCAGAAAATGGTCTTCAAACTCGCAGCTCTCGCAGACGAACGTATCGCCGCTTCCCGCTCTGCCGCTTCCTCCGCCGAGAGCTTTGAGCTTTCCGCCTATGAAGCACGAGATATCCTTATCGGTCTCAAGAAATATCTGCGTGAGCATTGAAGTGGCGGTAGTTTTTCCGTGAGTACCGCAGATACATATCGCGTTATCGTACCACGAGGAAACTATACCCAGCATTTCGGCTCTTTCAAGCAGCGGCACGCCGCTTTCCTTTGCGGCTATGAGCTCGGGATTGTCGCTCATTATCGCAGCGGTATATACTATCAGCTCCGCGCCTTTGATATTTTCCGCTCTCTGACCCATAAACACCTCGCAGCCCATTTTTCTGACCGCCTGAAGCGTTTCGGTCTCGTTGTTATCCGAGCCGCTGACTGTATGCCCCTTTTGCTTTACTATCTGCACGAGCGGGAACATACCCGAACCGCCTATCCCTATAAAGTGTATATGGATACTGCCGTTCAATATTTTTTCGCTAATTTCACTTATACGGCTCATTTTGCCAACGCCGTCGGGCGATATATGTGACATAACAACTCTCCTTTGAACACACGGGCTGATGTTTTAAGAACATATATTCTTCTATACATATATTATATTACATTTCCACCCTGATTGTAAAGTGTTTTTTGAATATTTTTACTGTATTCAGGCAAATATATTTTCAGTAATACAAGTAATACAGATAAACGGAGGGTACTATGGATATCACAGACATAAGAATAAGAAAAATAATGCCCGAGCCGCCGCAGGACGGGGCTCCTCACAGCAGACTGAGGGGTATAATCAGCATAACGCTTGACGACACGGTCGCGGTACACGATATAAAGGTCGTTCAAGGGGACGAGCGGCTCTTTGTTGCAATGCCGTCGCGGCGCGATGACAACGGCGTTTACAGGGATATCGTACACCCAATAACGCCCGAGGCGCGCAGCAGTATCGAGGGCAGGATACTTGCCGCATACAAAGAGGAGCTGGAGCGTCAGCAGGCGGAACAGGGCGAAAACTGAAACAACAAAAAGCAGTACGCTTAAACGTACTGCCTTTTTTATGACATAATAAAGTTTACTGCAAGCCTGCTCTTTGGCGCAAATGCTCTCTTACTATCCTGCCGCTCTCGGTAAGCGGACCGTCGCCCTCCGGTATTGCGGCAAGGTTCGTGCCGCCAACAAATGCCGAGGCTGATTCGCCCTTATCACACGCCGACCAGTTAAGATAACCTATTCCCCGCTCGTCAAGCAAGTTAAACCAAGCATTTGTTTCACTTGCACTAATAGCGCCATTGCCCGATGCATCACAAGTTCCAAACTCTGATACTAAAATGGGTAACCCATTATTATAGTAGGTTACTAATTTATCTTTCAAGCCAGCATGCCAAGGTTCTGCTGCATAAAAATGCAGCGCATATACCGTGTTACTGTCCGCGACCCTGTTATTCGCCGCCTTATCTATATCCTGCGACCAGTTTGGCGTGCCGCAGATTATTATAGCGTCAGGGTCATACTGTCTTATCGTCGGTATGACCGCGTCGGCATACGGCTTTACATTGCCGTCCCAGTTCGTGCCGCCGTTAGGCTCGTTGCATATCTCATACAAAACATTATTGTAATTTGCATATTTCTGAGACATCTCGGCGAAGAATGTTATAGCTTCGTTCTGGTGATTTTGCGGATTATTGTCACTAAGAATATGCCAGTCTATTATAACATACATTCCAAGGTCTGTCGCGTTGGCAACTCCCATATCGACCTTTTCCTTTGCCTGTCTTGCAAAGTCAGCTCCCGTTGTATATCCTGCGTACCCTTCGGTATACATTGCTATTCTTATCGTATTGCAGCCCCAGTCATCGCGAAGAACTCTAAGGCTGTCTTTGGAAAGTATATTGGAAAAGTCCTCCCACATTATACCGTGAGTTGACATACCTCTTATCTGATATATCTGTCCGCTCTTATCTACTATATTAGCTCCGCTTACGGAAAGCTGTCCGTGATTGGCTACGGGAGTACCGCTCTCGGGCGCAGGCGCAGGCAAAGCCGGCAGCTGCTGTCCGCCTCCCGACTGTCCGCCTGATTGACCGCCGCCCGACTGACCACCTGATTGTCCGCCGCCCGACTGTCCGCCGCCTGATTGACCGCCGCC
>CANRNT010000052.1 GCA_947631995.1 uncultured Clostridia bacterium
TAACAAAACCTCCTATGTTTCTATTATACCATAGGAGGTCTTTTTTGTCATTGTTCTTTTTTACTGGTTCGGTTCAGTCTGCGGGTAGGGTTTTAATTATTCTCTATTATCTTTTCTCTATTCACTACCCCTGCCCTCTCCGCTGTCCCTAAATGCCGCGTCAGAAAATTTCAAAAAGCCCTTGACAAACGCTTCGGAATAGTGTATAATATGTTTTGTTCATCGGCTTCTGTAGGCAAAACGCAGAAGCTGCAACAGGTGCACAAGCTGCATAACAGGAGCGCTGAAGGTCATGAGCGAAGAACAGAAAGCGATCGCGTGCGGTTTATACAAAAAACGGGCAAGAACGACGAGCCGTCGCTGCTGATATTTGTAGCCGTTATGTTCATACTGTTCTTTCTGGTGATAAACATTCGCGACGTTTTATACGCGGCAAAGTCATTCGCGGCTGCTTCTTACATTTCGCGGCACGACACGGATATGCTTCTTGTAACGCCGAACGGTTTCTACAAGAGCATAGCTCTCAGGCTGTTTACGCGCTACCCTCTGGACGCTGACATGGCTAGGTATACGCTGGACGGAAAAGAACGCACCGCTATGATACGCAATATGCTGCGTCTTGACAAGGGAAGCAGGCAGCTGCTCGTTTTTCGTGGCGTTGATAACGGCAAGGTATACGCTGTTCCGGCGATCTATATGAAAGAGCTTGCGCGGCAGGCGAAGTCGGCAACTGATGAACAAAGCTGATCTCACGGGATCTTTAAAACACCCCAAGCGTTTTTACGCGGGGTACGACATTTGGGAGCATAGCTCAGCTGGGAGAGCATCTGCCTTACAAGCAGAGGGTCATAGGTTCGAGCCCTATTGTTCCCACCAGCAGCGTGACGCTGCACCCATATCGCAAAGGATAGTGCGGCGTCATGGTTCTGTTCACGGAGTTCCGCTTAGTTGCGCAGAGCAGAGAGCCGCTGTACCCATATCGCAAAGGATAGTGCGGCGTCATAGTTCTGTTCTCGGAGTTCCGCTCGGTTGCGCAGAGCAGAGAGCCGCTGCACCCATATCGCAAAGGAAAGCGCAGCGTCATAGTTCTGTTCTCGGAGTTCCGCTTAGTTGCTTAGAGCAGAGAGCCGCTGCACCCATATCGCAAAGGATAGTGCGGCGTCATGGTTCTGTTCACGGAGTTCCGTTCGGTTGCGCAGAGCAGAGAGCTGCTGCACCCGTATCGCAAAGGAAAGCGCAGCGTCATAGTTCTGTTCTCGGAGTTCCGCTCGGTTGCTTAGAGCAGAGAGCCGCTGTACCCATATCGCAAAGGATAGTGCGGCGTCATGGTTCTGTTTAACACCGCATTTATTCGAGCTGCATGGCCCGGTAGTTCAGTTGGTTAGAACGCCGCCCTGTCACGGCGGAGGTCGTGAGTTCGAGTCTCATCCGGGTCGCCATCGACCAAATTCAAAGAATTTGGTCGCCTGAAGTTTTATTTTGCCGCCATTATGGGGGCGGCAATTTTATAAAAGAAAGTCTGAAGCCTTTCTTTTATAAAACCATAAAACTTCCCATAGCGCAACTTTTAAAGTTTGATTAGACTTAAAGTTTTGCTTAGCGGCAAGTGCCGAAGTTTTGCTTTGCAGACAACGTCCGCAATTTCTGCGAAACTGCAAAACTTCCCTTAGCGCAACGTTTTTAGCTTTGTTTGAAGTCGAAGTTTTCTAACCTCTAACCTCTCATTTTTCAGGAGTTAGCCGAAGGCTAACTATACATCTTGCTTCTTGCCTCTTATAGTAACCCCGCAAAATGAAAAGCCACATCAAACTATAAAAACTATTTCTAACCTCTAACCTTTAACTTCTAACCTCTAAAAGCGGATTTAGCTCATCTGGTAGAGCGCCACCTTGCCAAGGTGGAGGTAGCGAGTTCGAGCCTCGTAATCCGCTCCAACGGCATTTGCCGCACAACGCACAAAATGTTTTCTCAGACATATTATATACTATATATAATAGTATGGCGCTATAGCCAAGTGGTAAGGCGTAGGTCTGCAACACCTTGATCCCCGGTTCAAATCCGGGTGGCGCCTCCAGCAGCGCAGCGCTGCGCAAAAAGGAACACGGTAATTGTGTTCCTTTTTTGTTTACCTGAAAGTACAGATGTATGCGCCCTGCTTACTTGACAAATACTTCGTTAAGAGGTATAATGAGTATGCAAAAACCGCCGTAATGATGTTGTGCTTCGCGACTTTTTTGACGCGGGCGGCGGTCATGCTCATACGACCAAAACGAGGTGCGCCATGTTTCATTTTAAAAACAGCAACGGCAGTATCAATAGTATCAAGACGAAAAACAAAAAAAGCAAGAACTCTTTCCGTATCATCATCATAGGCTTTATGGCAATTATACTGCTGGGAGCTTTGCTGCTCATGCTGCCCATATCTTCACGCGGCAGATGTTTCACTTCTTTCAGCGATACGCTGTTCACGGCTGTATCGGCGACCTGCGTTACGGGTCTTGTTGTAAGGGATACGGCAACCTACTGGTCGTTGTTCGGTCAGTTTGTTATACTGATAATGATTCAGATAGGCGGCATGGGCGTTATAACGATAGGTCTTGCCGTTATCAGGGCTTCGGGAAAAAAGATAGGTCTTTGGCAGAGGAGCACCATGCAGGAGTCTATATCCGCTCCGCAGGTCGGGGGAATAGTAAGGCTTACGGGTTTTATACTCAAAATTACCGCGATCATCGAGCTGATAGGCGCTTCATTGCTCTTTCCCGTTTTCTGCGCCGAGTTCGGCTTTCTAAAAGGACTGTGGTACGCGGTGTTCCATTCGATATCGGCGTTCTGTAATGCGGGCTTCGATCTTATGGGCGTTAAAAGCAAGTTTTCGTCTTTATGCTCATACAGCGGCAATATATACATCAACGCTATAATCATGCTTCTGATAATCATAGGCGGAATAGGCTTTATAACTTGGAGAGATGTTGGCACGCATAAATTCAGGCTGGGCAAATACACCTTGCAGAGCAAGGTCGCTTTGCTGACCTCTCTGCTGCTGATATTATTGCCTGCGGTATATTTCTTTTTCTGGGAATACGGCGATCTGTCCATACGCGAAAGGACGGTCAGCTCGCTGTTTCAGTCCGTTACGGCAAGAACGGCAGGCTTCAACACGCAGGATCTGTCGCTTATGGACGAATCCGGTACTTCCGTTATGATAATACTTATGCTGATAGGCGGTTCGCCCGGCTCGACTGCGGGCGGTCTTAAAACGACAACGTTCGCCGTGCTGTTTCTGTCGGCTATCACGGTATTCGGCAGAAGGAATGACGTACAATGCTTCAAGAGAAGGATTTCCGACGAAGCGGTGAGAAATGCGGGCGCGATATTGTTCATGTATCTTGCGCTGTTCCTGACGGGCGGCGTTATGATAAGCAGGATAGAGGATCTGCCTCTGCTGACCTGTCTGTTCGAGACGGGTTCTGCGATAGGTACTGTGGGACTTACGCTGGGTATCACGAGCAGTCTTTCTCTCTTTTCAAGAATAATACTTATGATACTTATGTTCTTTGGGCGCGTAGGCGGATTAACTCTCATTTATGCGGCTATCGGACCATCGGAAAATAACAATTCCCGTTTACCGCTTGAAAAGATAACGGTAGGGTAAGAAGTATAAGGAGTAAATGATATGAAATCGGTACTGATAATCGGGGTAGGACAGTTTGGCAGTCACATTGCCAAAAGAATGGAAGAGCTTCGCTGTGAGGTAATGGCGATAGATATCAACGAGGACAGCATAAACGAGATACTGCCATACGTTACAAACGCGCGTATCGGCGACAGCACGAACGAGGAATTTCTCCGTTCCCTCGGCATAGATAACTTTGATGTGTGTATCGTTGCTCTGGGAAGCCTGTTCCAGACTTCGCTCGAGACCACTTCCCTGCTCAAGGAGCTTGGCGCAAAAATGGTCATATCGCGCGCAACGAACGACGTGCAGATGAAATTTCTTCTCAGAAACGGAGCTGACGAGGTCGTATACCCCGAAAAGCAAATGGCTCTTCGCATAGCGACAAGATATGCTTCCGACAGCATACTGGATTTTATCCAGCTTGACAGCAACTATTCGATCTACGAGCTGAAATGTCCCAAGGACTGGTACGGAAAAACTCTGTCGCAGATAGACATCAGAAAAAAGTTCAATATAAACATTCTTACAATAAAAAGAAACGGCGAGGTGTTCATTCCCGAACCGAGCACGGAGATCCAAACAGACGACATCGCGTTCGTAATAGGAGAGATCAAAGAGATACAGCGCTGCTTCAAAATATGATAATTCGCAAAAAGAGCACACCTATAAGGTATGCTCTTTTTATAACTTATACACAAAATCACCTGATATTTCAAGGCGGTTTTGTGCAGGTATACAAAATTCAAAAAATTTTCAAATTTTTTTGTAACATAATGCGTCTATGAAGTGTACTTACTTATAGAAACGCAAAAATGCGCTTTTCTGTAAATAATGCAAAAGGCTTCGCGGACGCATTTTTCATTGCCGCATTTTGCAAAAGGTCATCGGGAAGTATGACCGCTTTAATCACGCTTGAAAGAGGGATGCCCCCCTTTCGATAAAAATCTACGTAGCAAGCGACGGGTATCGACTATGCGATATCCGCCGTTTGTTTTCTGATGTTTTTAAACGCTCACGCCGACGGCTCGGCTTTTGCTATGAGCGAGCGTATCTCATCGGGAGTAAAAACATATTTTTTATCGCAGAAATGGCACTCTACCTGTGTCTGAGGGTCATTAGCCATATCCTCCAGCTCTGCCCTGCCCGTACTTATAAGAGCCTGCTCTACCTTTTCGCGTGAACAGGTGCAGCGGTAGTTGACCTTGAAATCGTCTAGGATATTAGGCTGCAAGCCGTCCAGAGCCATAAGGGCGATATCCGAAACGTTCTTTCCGCTTTTCAGCAGAGATGTAACGGACGACATTTTCTTTATATTTTTCTCAACTGCTGCTATACTTTCCTCGGGCGCGAACGGCAGCAGCTCTATTATAAATCCGCCAGCCTGCTCCACCGAAAGGTCGGGCGCGACGAGCACTCCGAGCGCACACGCCGACGGCACTTGCTCGCTGACCGCAAGATAATTTGTTATATCCTCCGCTATCTCGCCCGATACTATGGGCACTTGTCCGCAGTACGGCTCTTTCAGGCCCAGATCCTTGACTACGCTGACATATCCGTCCTTTCCGACTGCTCCGCTCACATCGAGCTTGCCGAATTGGTTCAGCGGTATCTCAACAACGGGGTTCTGCACATAAGCCTTTACGTTGCCAAAGCTGTCCGCGACCGCTATCAGCGCTCCGCACGGGCCTCCTCCGTTTACGCGCACCGTTATGCTGTCCTTTTCGCCCTTCAGACCAAAGCCCATCAGCGACGCAGCCATAGAAAGTCTTCCCAGAGCTGCCGTTACAACGGCGGAGGTCTTGTGTATACGCTCTATCTCGTTTACGATATCCCTGCCGTCTATCGCGCTGCACACGACGGACGCGTCAGCGGATATCGTTCTTACTATCCTGCTCATTTACAAAATAAGTCCTTTCGTTTATCCTGTCGTTTATGAATATATCAAAGCCGTGCGAGGGGTCTTTCACCAATTTTTTAAGCACGTCGGGGCATATCTCGTAATTGTCGAGTTCGCTTAACGGCAGCCAACAGAGCCTTGCCATTCCCTCACCTGTTGCGGCGTTAAAACTATCAAAGCTCTTCAGCCTTTCGGCAGGTCTTAAAAGATAATACGTTTCCAGCTCGTGACATTCCAGACCCGTCAGCGAGCCGCCGCCGCTGAAAAAGTTTTCTACTATACAAAGCGGTCTTACCGTTTCAAGCTTCATACCCGTTATTTCTTCGGCTTCTCTTACGACCGCCTTGTCGGAGCTTTCGCCCATTCTGACCGCGCCGTTTACAGCGGCATAAGTAAAGCCCCTGTCCTTCGTGCTTAAAAGGACTTTATCCTCGCTGATTATTACTGCCGCACATCTGTATCTGAAATAATTGTTTCCCAAAACAAATTTGCAATGGAGTATCTCTTCGTCCATAGTTACCTCCTACTTTCTTACCGCCAGAAACAGCGCTCTTTCGCAGTTCTCGTCGGCACGCCTTTCCGTCAGTCCGTCATACACGCCGACCACCTCAAAGCCCGCTTGCTCCAGCCATTTCTCTATGTTCGCCAGCGGATAGGCTCTTTCGGTAAAGTCCTCGCAGTACCTTTCATAGCTTCCACCTTGGGTATTCACGAAAAAGTCCAGCGAGATATCAACGCTGTTATCCTCTTCGTTATAAAAATTCTGCCACACGCAGAACACCTCGTCGTTTTCAAAAACGAACGCATTGCTGCCCAGCACCTCGCGGTGCTTATATATCGTATTGACGTCAAAGATGAACGCCCCGCCCTTTCTGAGGGAGCTTGCCGCTCTTTCAAACGTTTTTCTTACTTCCTCCTCGCCGCCGAGATGATCAAGGCAGTCAAGTGATGAAGCTATGATATCGACCTCGCAGCCCAGATCGAGCCTTGCGATATCCTGACATACATACTGCGCGCCGTTTTCCTTTGCCGCGGCTCTTGACAGCATATCCTCCGATATATCTACGCCTATGACATCAAATCCCCGCCTGACAAATCTACCGCACATCTCGCCCGTGCCGCAGCCCAGATCAGCAAGCGTTCCGCCTGTTATACCGCACTTTTCGGCGAGCAAAAGGTATCTTTGGGCGATAGCGTCATAGTCGGTGTCCGACATAAGACTGTCATAAAACCTTGCAAAACAAGAATAGCTCATAGTATCTTACTTTTTCTTCTTGATATTTTCAAGCCTGTCAAAAACGATATTATATCCGCCGCTTCCGTCATAAGAGAGCGATCTGTTTACCCTGCTTATAGTCGCCGTCGAAGCGCCCGTAGCCTGCACGATATCGTTATACACATACTTCTCGGTAAGCATTTTTGCGA
This sequence comes from uncultured Clostridia bacterium, assembly GCA_947631995.1. GTDB lineage: Bacteria > Bacillota > Clostridia > Oscillospirales > Ruminococcaceae > UBA7477. Next base: position 6,999 of record CANRNT010000052.1, read on the forward strand.
CCTGATATCTCTGCGAGAGAGCTTTCAGCTCGGGCACGGTGCAAAGATCCTTGAAAAACAGCCTGCATTCTTCAATATTGTTAAGGCACAGCACCGCTTCGTACAGATCGTCAAGATTGCTTATTTCCAGTTTATCTCTCATTTTTAATTCCCCCTCTGAGGTTGCCAAGCGGCCTTCACGCCGCCCGGTTTCGTATATACTTTTATTTTAGCACATTATATTGTGAAAGTAAAGCAGTTTTTTAAATTTTGCTGTAAATCCGAATTTGTCTGCCGTACCTGTTTTTCTTTTGGGGAAAACCTTTCTGAAGAAAGGCTTTTCCCCATACCCCTTTCCAAAGACTTTTATATTGTTTTTTGGCGAGGGGTAATCCCTTTCATAAAGAAGCGATAAATTTTAATTTCAATTTGTATTAAATAGTATAATTACCCCTCGCCAAAAAATATATGAGTTTTAGTGAGGGGGTTTGGGGGAAGACCCTTTTCCAAAAGGGTCTCCCCCAATAGCAGAGCAGA
>CANRNT010000053.1 GCA_947631995.1 uncultured Clostridia bacterium
AACGCGGAAAGAGAGCGATATCTTCTCACAGGAAAATCCCTCTCTTGCAAGGGATTAGCGTTCCCAAAGGGAACGCCCGAAGAATTATTTCGCCCCAAAAATTAAAAGCGAAATAATTCTTCCCGCGGCTGCTTGCAGACGCTACACCTATTTTCGGAGCGCACGCTGTGTCTTTGTGGGGCTCCGCCTCATACCCCGCGACCCTTTTGAAAAAGGGTCGATCGAAAACTTTTGGTTTCTTGACAAGACTTCAAACTTTTGCGTAACGAGAAAAAATAATACAGACAAACAAAGCAAAATGTCTGAAATTTAGTCATTTGCAGCCTTGTGCCTGTTTTTTGGGCACGAGGCTGTTTTTGTCTCTGTAAAAATTATCAAGGGCGGAATATACTGTGTAATGAGAACAAAAAAACGCTGTGAATTGGAGAGTGACGCATAAATGCGATTTGCAAAAGCTGTGGTAAAATGGCGTGTTCCCATACTGATAGCCACAATACTTCTTATGATACCTTCGGTGCTGGGCATTGTGGGCACGCGCATAAATTACGATATGCTCACCTATCTGCCGGAGGATATGGAAACGGTGGTAGGTCAGGGCGAGCTTATGGAGGACTTTGGCAAGGGCGCGTTTTCGTTCATAATAGTTGAAGATATGAAGCCGAAAGATGTCGCGGCGCTGAAAGAAAAGATAGAGGGTATAGACCATGTTGATACCGCGCTGTGGTATGACTCTCTTGCGGATATTTCGGTGCCTATGGAGCTTTTGCCTGACAGCATATACGACGAGTTCAACAGCGAAAACTCTACAATGATAGCTGTTTTCTTCGATACCTCCACATCTTCCGACCTTACAATGCAAGCCATACGCGAGATACGCAAGGCGGCAGGGGAGCAATGCTTCGTTTCGGGGCTTTCGGCAATGGTAACAGACCTTAAAGATCTGTGCGAGAGGGAAGAACCGATATATGTAGGTATTGCGGTAGTGCTTGCCTGCGTTGTAATGCTGCTGTTTCTGGACAGCTGGCTCGTGCCGTTTGTGTTCCTTGCAAGTATCGCGATGATGATTATACTTAACCTTGGCACAAACTACTTTATGGGCGAAATTTCGTACATAACAAAGGCGCTGTCAGCGGTGTTGCAGCTTGCGGTGACAATGGACTACTCGATATTTTTGTGGCACAGCTACAACGAACAGCAGACCAAATACAGCGACAACAAAGAGGCTATGGCCGTTGCTATAAAAGAAACGCTCACGTCGGTAGTCGGCAGCTCAATAACGACGGTAGCGGGCTTTATTGCGCTGTGCTTTATGTCGTTCACCATGGGCAAGGACTTGGGCATTGTAATGGCAAAGGGCGTAATACTGGGCGTTCTTGGCTGCGTTACGGTGCTGCCCGCAATGCTTTTGGTGCTTGATAAGCCTTTGCAGAAAACAAAACACCGCTCGCTCATACCGAATATGAACGGTTTTGCAAAAGGCGCGGTGAAAATATTCCCTGTGTTTTTGATAGCCTTTGCGCTGATAATACCCCCTGCCTGCTACGGCTACAGCAAGACCAACGACGAAGTCTACTACAACTTGGCAGACAGCCTCCCCGAAGATATGGCGTACATGATAGCGAACAGCAAGCTTTCGGAGGATTTTGACATTGCCTCCACGCATATGGTCTTGGTGAGCGCAGACCTTTCACCCAAAGCGGTAAAAAATATGACTGACGAAATGGAAGATGTAGACGGCGTTAAGTATGTGCTGGGTCTGGAGTCTGTAATAGGCTCGCGAGTGCCGCAGGAGATGATACCGCAGTCGGTACTCAGCGTGTTAAAGAGCGATAAATGGGAGCTTCTTCTGATAAATTCGCGGTACAAAGTCGCAAGCGAAGAGGTAGGCAAGCAGATTGACGAGCTGAACGCCATTTTGAAAAAGTACGACAGCAGCGGTATGCTGATAGGCGAAGCGCCATGCACGAAAGACCTTATAGACGTCACCTCGCGCGATTTTCAGGTAGTGAACTTTATATCGATAATCGCAATTTTTGTAATAATCGCGCTGGTCGAAAAGAGCATATCTCTGCCGTTCATACTGATAGCTGTAATAGAGTCGGCGATATTTGTAAACCTCGGCTTGCCGCATTATCTCGGTCAGAGCTTGCCGTTCATAGCGCCTATATGTATAAGCACGATACAGCTCGGCGCAACGGTCGATTATGCGATACTTATGACAACAAGATACAAGACCGAGCGCATAAACGGTCAGAGCAAAAGAGAGGCAGTACAGACCGCGCTGGCAACGTCAATTCCGTCAATAATCGTATCGGGTATGGGACTGTTCGCGGCAACTTTCGGCGTGGCGCTCTATTCGGACATAGATATGATAGGTTCGATATGTATGCTGCTTGCGCGCGGCGCTGTGATAAGTATGGTGGCTGTAATATTCGTTCTGCCTGCGCTGCTTATGCTTTGCGATAAGCTGGTGTGCGTTACAACGATAGGTATGCGGCGTTCACGGCAGATAAATTCATTCACACGGAGGTAATTGTTATGATACATATCAAACACATGAAAAATGCGTTATTGAAAACGCTCGCTGTTTCGGTCTGCGTTGCATTGGCGGCAGGCGGCGCATATGCTTTAGCTCCCGATAAGCAGGCAGATACCGAAAAAGTCACAGAAGAAACAACAGTCGCGGCGGCTTCGGAAGACACGGGAGCAGTTAAAGACGAAACGGTTTACGTTCTTGCAGGTGCGGACGGCAGCGTGCAGAAGATAATAGTAAGCGACTGGCTGAAAAATACCCTCGGCGCACAGCAGCTCAGCGACAGTACCACACTCTCTGATATTGAGAACGTAAAGGGCGATGAAAGCTTTGCTTCGGGCAGTTGGGACGCGCAGGGCAATGATATTTATTATCAGGGCAACAGCGACCAAGAGCTCCCTGTCAGTATGAAAGTTACATATAAGCTTGACGGCAAGGAGATCACGCCACAGGAGCTTTTGGGAAAGAGCGGCAAGGTCACTATCCGTTTTGATTATACGAACAACAGCTATGAAACTGTTGAGATAGGCGGCAAGCAGGAGAAAATTTATGTGCCGTTCGTTATGCTTACGGGTATGCTGCTCGATAACGAGGTGTTCAGAAATGTTGAAGTAACAAACGGCAAACTGATAAACGACGGCAGTCGCAGCGCAGTAGTGGGCATGGCTTTCCCGTCGCTTCAGGAAAACCTCGCTATTGACAAAGAACAGTTTGAGATACCCGATTTTCTCGAGATAACTGCCGATGTAAGTGATTTTGCTTTCGGTATGACGATAACGGTAGCTACAAACGAGCCTTTCAGCAAGCTTGATATTGAAGCTCTCGGCGACATGACAGACCTTGACAGCTCTATGCAGGAAATGACGGACGCTATGGATCAGCTTCTCGACGGTTCGGCACAGCTGTATGACGGATTGGAAACGCTTCTTGAAAAGGCAGGGGAGCTCTCGGAGGGCGTCGATAAGCTTGCGGCAGGTTCGCAGGAGCTTAAAAACGGCTGTGATACCTTAAACAGCGGCGCGGGAACACTTCAAAGCGGCGCACAGCAGCTCAGCGACGGTCTGAACACTCTTTCTGCAAATAACGATACTCTGAACGGCGGCGCAAAGCAGGTATTTGAAACTCTGCTGTCTACTGCCGATACACAGATAGCCGCCGCAGGTCTTGACGTACAGAAGCTTACCATTGAAAATTATGCAAAGGTGCTTGACGAAGTTATAACTTCTTTAGATACGAACGCCGTGTATCAGCAGGCTTTAGATACCGTTACAAAGGCGGTAGAAGAGCAGCGCGGCTATATAACGCAGCAGGTAACGGCGGCAGTAAAGCAGCAAGTCACGGCGCAGGTAACACAGGCTGTTAAGCAGCAGGTAAGCGAAAAAGTCACCGCCGCGGTAAGAGAAACAGTAAGAGCCGCTGTATTGAAAAATGCTTTGAATATGGATACAGAAAGCTATGATAAGGCGGTCGCGGCAGGAACGATAGGCACCGCTACCGTCGCGCGGATAAATGCCGCCGTAGACCAGCAAATGCAAAGCAAAGATGTACAGCAGCAGATACAGGCAAACATCACCGCGCAGATGAACACGCAGGAAATTCAAAGTACCATAGCCGCCAACACCGACGCGCAGATGAATACTGCTGCGGTAAAGAAAACTATTTCCGATAACGTTGAAGCTCAGGTGAAGAAAGCTATTTCGGATAATATGGCTTCCGATGAGGTGCAAAAAACGCTTGCGGCAGCTTCTGAGGGCGCGAAGTCGCTGATAGCGCTCAAATCGTCGCTCGACAGCTATAATACGTTCTATCTCGGTCTGCAAACGTATACCAAGGGCGTTTCGGACGCGGCGGCAGGGGCGGCAGCGCTTAAAAGCGGCAGCAGCGACCTGAAAGCAGGCACGCAAAAGCTGTGCAGCGGCGCAGAGGAGCTTAATAACGGCGTGCTTGCGCTGAAAGGCTCTGTGCCCGCGCTTATTGAGGGCGTGACTAAGCTTCGCGACGGCGCACAGCAGCTCAGCGACGGACTGAAACAGTTCAACAGCGAGGGCATACAAAAGCTTGTCAGCGCGATAGACGGCGACCTCAGCGGACTGACAGAGCGGCTGAAAGCGACCGTCAGCGTGTCGCAGAGGTATAACAACTTCTCGGGCATAGAAAGCGGCATGAGCGGTCAGGTACGCTTCATCTACCGCACCGAGGGGATAGAGGGGAATAGTGAAGAGTGAATAGAGAATAGAGAAGAGTGAATTACACTTGGACGACACGAAGTGGCGGTCAAGTGTGGTGAAGAGTTAAGGAGCGGCTGCGCCGCATATCTTTAATTCTTTCTAGAAACTAAAAGTTTTCGGTCAAGATCTTTTTTACAGTTGCTTCGCAACTGCCAAGGGTCGTCAGGGGTCGTAGCGTATGCAAGCATACGCCAGGTGAACCCCCCGTCGCCCTCCGCAGAGGGCGAAAGCCCCTTACGGCAGGCGCTCCGAAAATGGGTGCAGCGACTGCAAGCAGTCGCCTATAAAATAGTCCGGTGGACTATTTTGAAAGAGGAAAATCCCTGCAAGAGAGGGATTTTCCTTGTTGTAGCGCATATATCTTTTCCCTGCGCGCGCTTGCGTGCGCAATAGTACAAAAGCTCCCCTGCTCTTTTGAACCGAACCAGTAAAAAAGAACAATGACAAAAAAGACCTCCTATGGTATAATAGAAACATAGGAGGTTTTGT
>CANRNT010000054.1 GCA_947631995.1 uncultured Clostridia bacterium
GCGAAGTCAGTTCGTTTCTTAATTTATTTTTCCATAGGGGTCTTTTGTGCTGTTCGCACAAATTGGTTCGGTTCAGAAATTTTCGGGGAGGCTTTTAACGTAGATTTAACATAAGCGTGTTTGTAGATTTAACATTGAAGTGATACAATAAATCCATACGGAAATGAAAGACAGAGAATTTTCCCGTTTTAAAACGGAGAGGAAAAAATAAATGGATTACATCTTTAATATCATAACGCTGTTTGGCGGTCTGGCGTTCTTTTTGTACGGTATGGACAGAATGTCAAACTCGCTGGAGAAAATGGCAGGCGGCAGGCTGGAGGAAATGCTCAAAAAAATGACCTCCAATCCGATAAAGAGCATTGTGCTCGGCATGGGTATAACCGTTGCCATTCAGTCGTCCTCGGCGCTGACGGTAATGCTCGTAGGTCTGGTAAACTCGGGCATAATGCAGGTCGCGCAGACGGTGTTCGTTATATTCGGCTCGAATATCGGCACGACGCTCACCGCTTGGATACTTTCGCTGACGGGACTTCAAAGCGATGTGTTCTTTCTGAAAATGCTCAAGCCCGAGAACTTTGCTCCTGCGTTCGCGTTTGTAGGTATAATACTTTTCATGCTTTCAAAGAGCAGCAAAAAACGCAGTATAGGCTCTATTCTTATAGGCTTTGCCATACTTATGTACGGCATGACGCTCATGGCAAATTCGGTATCGCCGCTTGTTGAAACGCCTGCGTTCAGAGAACTGCTGCTGATGTTCGATAACCCGATAGTTGCGGTCATCATATCTACCGCGTTTACGGGTATAATACAAAGCTCTGCCGCGGCGATAGGCATTGTGCAGGCCTTAGCGGTAACGGGCAACATAACGGTGGGTATGTCGATACCGTTGGTTCTGGGTCTTAATATCGGTACTTGCGCGACGGCTTTGATATCCAGTATAGGAGTAAGCAGAAAAGCGCGAAAGGTCGCCATTATTCACACGCTTATAAAAATAATAGGTATGCTGGTATTTATGATACCTATATACACCGCGAACGCTATTGTGCATTTTTCGTTCTTCTCAAAGCCGATAGACGCGGTCGGTATAGCGGCTATGCATACGGCTTTCAACATCATAAATACTATAATACTTTTCCCGTTCCCGAAAGCTTTGGAAAAGCTTGCGGACAAGATAATCAACGAAAACAAGGGTCACGACAAGCAGAGCTTTATAGACGAGCGTCTTCTCAACACGCCGTCGGTAGCTATAAACGAGTGCTTTGTAAAGACCGTTGAAATGGCTAAAATAGCGCGTTCCTCGCTGCTTACGGCAATAAAGCTCACTCAGAACTACGACACAAAGCTGCGTGAACAGATACAGGCTAACGAGGAGCAGCTGGACAAGTATGAGGACAAGCTGGGAACGTATCTTGTAAAGGTATCGAGCAAATCGCTGTCCGACCACGACTCACATCAGGTGACTATGCAGCTTCACTCTATAAACGACTTTGAGAGGATAGGCGACCACGCCGTAAATCTTCTCAAATCTGCCGACGAAATGCACGAAAAGAAGATAAGCTTTTCAAGCGTCGCTAGGAAAGAGCTTGCAATGTTGACCGACGCCATAGAGGAGATACTTGATATCACGACCGACGCCTTTGATAATGAGGATATAGCGGCGGCGAAAAGAGTAGAGCCGCTCGAGCAGGTCATTGACAGACTTATAATGGATATAAAGGCAAAGCATATAGCAAGGCTTCAAAAGGGCGATTGTACGATAGAAATGGGCTTTGTCCTGAACGATATGCTCAACGACTTCGAGAGGGTTTCAGACCATTGCTCGAATGTCGCGGTAGCTATAATAGAGGTCCAGCGGGACAGCTTTGCAACGCATAAATACCTCGGCGGAATAAAGGTTTCCAATGAGGACTTTATAGCGGAGTACGACGCATTCATGAGCAAGTACGCAAGCCATATCGAGGAATGAGAAGATTTAAGATAAATATTTGTCCGAGCGCGGACAGCGCGAACGGTTCGCCATAACAGTAAGCAAAACTTTAAGTTCTTGTCAAGAAATTAAAAGTTTTCGGTCAAGCCTTTTTCAAAAGGCTTGCGGGGCGTGGGGCAGCGCCCCATAAAGACACAGCGTGCGCTCTGCAAGAGGTGAATTAGAAAACAGTTCGGTGAACTGTTTTCTAAGAGGGGAGGCTCTGCAAGAGAGAGCCTCCCCTTGTTGTAGTGCAACGCTCTCTTTCCGCGTTCCATTCTGGAACGCCGTACAAAGTGAAACAATCTTATAATGCAAAGTAATATTTCATTCGCGCATTCCCTGCGAGGGGGACACCATAGGGACTTAGGGGGTAAATATTATTGGAAGGGCGCGCGCTTTACCCCCTACCCTAAGGTTTCCCCCTCGCGCTCCCTCCTCCTTACCCGACCCTCATCCACGCGCAGAGCCGTGAAAGCAGTTCGCGACCTCTTCGCTCGGAACTTTGTACCTTTGTGGAGGAGGCAAGAGAGTGCAATACGCATAGGCTTTGTTTTGGCAACAACAGAGGTCAGTAGTACGGGAACTAGGCTTGAAATGTACTGCGGAAAACTCACAGTACAGACAAGTCCAAATTTCTTGCCTCTTGCTTCTATCTGAATCGCAGAAAAAACGGCTTTACTCAAAATGAGTAAAACCATTTCTAACCTCTAACATCTCACTTCTAACCTCTAATAGCAAAAAAGCACTCGGGAGAAAGCTCTCGGCTGCTTTTGTTATTACAATGATCAAGTGAACAGCGGCAGGAACGATGTCATTTGCCACAAAACGCCCAGCACAAGCGCGATTATCGCCATCCTCAAAGACGTTTTCGCAGAGCGGATCTGCGCGTCTGACGCCTCGAGGCTCTTTGTATACGGCGCTGTAATTACTATGGTGATTATCGCGAAAATGAACGATGAAAACATGACCAGCGAAACGATGGCGAGTATGCGGCACAATTTGAGTTTGTTGTCTATCTCTTGAGATTTGTTCTGCGGAGCCATGCCGCGCCATTGACGGTTGAGCTCATCGAAAGTAGGCTGTTGCTGAGGTTGAGGGTAGCCGTTGTAAGGCTGCTGCGGCTGCTGCTGATAAGTAACCTGCTGCTGGGGTGGTGTGTCGTCTTGCAAAGGTGAGCCGCAGTAAGCGCACATGGTGTCGCCGGGGTGTTCTATCGGTGCGCCGCAGTTTGGGCATTTTTTCATAAGTATCTCTCCTTTATTATATCTGACCTAGTATTGCGCCGTAAAATATCTGAAATATCGTGCCGGTGGCTATCATTACCAGTACTATTATAATAGACGCCGCCGCTATTTTGAACGACGTTTTCGCGGAGCGTTTCTGCTCATCGCTTGCCGAGGGGTCGTTTATTATCGAAGCCGCCGTTACCATGGCTATCGCGGCAACTATGAAGAATGCGAAGAATACCAGCGAAGCTATTGAAAGCGCCCTGCAAAAGCGTACTTTTTCATCAAGCTCTGCGGCTCTGTCACGGTGTCGCGGCTGCGGCTGAAATGTCGTTTGCTCCTGCGGTGTGTCATCTTGCAGGGGCGAGCCGCAGTAAGCACAGCGGGTGTCGCCGCGGCGTTCGATAGGCGCGCCGCAGTTGGGGCAGTTTTTCATAAAATTCTCCTTGTATTCATTTCATAAACGCTACCAGAACACTTGCAAAAACGTAAAACACAATGCCTATAACAATTGAAACAGAAGCGATTATCACAGAGTTTTTCGCCGAGCGTTTTTGCTCATATGCTGCGGCAGGGTCTTTGATTACCGATGAAGCCATTATTATAGCTATTACTGCCAGCACGAAAAAACTGCTGAATACAAGCGAAACTATGGAAAGAATTTTGCTAAGGTATACTTTGTTTGCTATCTCGGCGCTTTTGTTGACCTTTTGCATAAGCGGCGTCTGCTGAGGCGCAGCCTGCTGCGGCTGGTATGTGACCTTCTGCTGAGGCGGAGCGCTTTCTTGAAGCTGTGCGCCGCAGTAGGCACACAGCGCGTCGCCTTGGTGTTCTATTCGCGCGCCGCAGTTTGGACATCTTTTCATAGGGTTTCTCCTTTATCTGATCTTGTCATACTTCTGAAAGCTGCTGTTATTACGATATGACCATAAATATAAAAACTATCGAAACTATTATTGTAGAAGTCGCCACCGCCAGACCTGCGACAGTCGAAGCCGCCGAGGCAAGAGCGTTAGCCTTTGAGTTGTCATCAGCGCACCCAATTTTTATTTTATTTGCGGCGTTTATTATTATGAACGACGGTATGTAAAGCGGATTTAATAAAATGGCTATTAATGCCGCAATAAGTAGACCTGTCGCCCGATGAACGGCGGTCTTGTCGTCTATAGAGTATATCTGAGAGCGGCTTACAAGCGCAGGCGCATTACTGCCGCAGTAGGGGCAGGACAGCGCTTCGTTTTCAAGCACCGCGCGGCAGTCGGGGCATTTTTTCATCGGTAAACTCCTTTGACTTTGATTACACTTTTATTGTATCATTTTTATTGCCGCTTGTCAAGAAAACAGCCTCTTGACAGAGCAAAAGGCGTGAGGTTATTTATATTCAGTACTTGACAAATTGGTATGAGTGGTGTATAATATAAGCAGAAGTGGAGCGCCGACTATGTACGATAGCGGTTATCTCCCGAATACTTGATTAAAAAATAATCGCAGCATTTTGGTAGAGTGAAATGCTCCCCATTTGTTAGACAATATGGTATAATAGAAATATACCCGAAAGAAGTCTAATGAAAGGGGAGCA
>CANRNT010000055.1 GCA_947631995.1 uncultured Clostridia bacterium
ATGCTCCCCTTTCATTAGACTTCTTTCGGGTATATTTCTATTATACCATATTGTCTAACAAATGGGGAGCATTTCATGTGGTATAATAAAATCATAGATGATTTTATTATACTCGTATGTCCTCGTCTATACGCAGACCAAAGGGTCTGCTCCCGACGTATCGGACAATTATACCATAACGCTTACGCTTTTATGGTACAATATAAACAGTATCATTTTAGGAGGTATGCTTTGTGAAAAAGAATTTGGGAGTTTTGCCTGCGCTTATGCCTATGCCCGTCGCGATAGTTGCGGCATACGGCGAGGACGGCAAGGTGTGCGCTATGAACGCCGCATGGGCGTAGATATGCGACATGGACAAAATAATGCTTTGTATCGACGAGGATCACAAGACCACAAAAAACATCAGATACAGCAAGGCGTTCACGGTCAGCATAGCCGATGTAAAAAATATGGAAGCGGCAGACTTTTTCGGGATAGCAACGGGTAACAGAATGCCCGATAAATTTGAAAAGAGCGGCTGTCACGCCGTCAAGAGCGAGTTTGTCAACGCCCCCGTGATCACGGAGTTTCCAGTTACAATGGAGTGCGAGCTTGCCGAGATAGTGGATACCGAAAACCTCCACGCAGTCGTAGGAAAGATAGTCAATGTTTCGGCTGACGAGGAGATAGTAGGCGAGGACGGCAAGGTCTGCCCCGAAAAGATAAACGCCCTCATCTTTGACCAGTTCCGTTCGGGCTACTATGCAGTAGGCGAAAAGGTAGGTCAGGCATGGAACGCAGGTAAGGGTCTTATGAAATAGTTCGGCGAAAGATAACCGCGCGGTCAAAAGCCGTGCGGTTTTTTGTATGTTAATGAAATGTTCATATATTCGCGCCGCAAGTATGTTATAATATAAGTAAGTATTTTTTGTGAGGTGAAATATCATGGCTAAGAAGCCGCTTTACAAAAGGCTGAAATACGGCAACATAATGATACTTATACTTATTATTGCCTTTGTGGCGGTAATGGTATCCGTTATAAAGAATTCTTCCGACGATAAACAGCCCCAAAGCTCTCAGGCAGGAGGACAGTCGGCTTCGGACAGCGTCTCGCCGCAGGAAAGCGGCAGCGAAGCTTCGCAGCCTGATATGCAAAACAACAATACGGTTTTGGGAAAAATAGACTTCGAGTATACAAAGTTTTCAAAAAGCGCAATGTATGAGGGCTTGCTGACAATAGTCAGCGATGAGAACAGGTATGCGGGAGCCTCGCCGAGCGACTGTGTTTCGTGCTATGATTTTATGTTTGACAGCGAGGGAAATAAGCTGTTTTCTATAAAGAGCAGCGAGGTCTCAGCGAGAAGCATTTCTCTTTCGGCTGTCCGCGACCTTATGGCCGAATTTTTCAAACAGTTCGGTCAGGCGTCGCTCGTTCTTATGGACGGTTACAGCAGCGCCGACAGCGCCGACGACCTAAGTACGGGATATACGCTCAACTTCAGATTTATCAATACCGACGGCACATATACTTCGTTCACGCCGATAGGGAGCTATCAATGGCTTGCCGATAATGCGTATAGATACGGTCTGATATTCAGATATCCGCAGGCGGAGGAAGGAGCCGCGGCAGGTTCGGACAGGTCGGGTTATATTAGGTATGTAGGTCAGCCGCACGCGCAGATAATGTATAAAAACAATATGACGCTCGAGAAGTATGTTGAATATATTAAGAATTATTCGTATGAAAATGCAATAGCCTACACGACCGACGACGGAAATAATTATGCGATCTATTACTGCGCTTCGGAGGGCGAGGAAACAAATATAAAAATACCGACGGATATGAGCGGTACGGCGTATAATTACGATATTTCGGGAAACAACAGCGACGGGTATATAATCACGGTCAAGCTTCCCCAAAGATAAGATATAATTTTTTAAAGGTATGGTGAATAAAATGAGCGAATGTACACATGATTGCTCCACCTGTTCGAGCAATTGCAGCGAAAGACAAGACTTTCACGAGCCGCCTCACGAGCTTTCAAAGATAAAGAAAGTCATAGGCGTTGTGAGCGGAAAAGGAGGAGTAGGCAAGTCGATAGTTACCTCTATGCTTGCAACGCTGGTAAACAGAAACGGCTTTGCAACTGCGATACTTGACGCGGACGTAACAGGCCCCTCGATACCCAAGGCGTTTGGCGTGCATGAAAGAGCACAGGGAAACGAGAACAGCATTTTCCCCGTAAAGACCACAAAGGGCATAGAGATAATGTCGGTAAATCTCCTGCTTGAAAACGAAAACGACCCCGTAGTGTGGCGCGGACCCGTCATAGCAGGCGTGGTAAAGCAGTTCTGGCAGGACGTTATATGGAACGATGTTGACTTTATGTTCGTGGATATGCCTCCCGGAACGGGCGATGTGCCGCTGACGGTATTTCAGACGATAAGGCTCGACGGCATAATCATAGTTGCCTCGCCGCAGGAGCTTGTTTCGCTGATAGTTGAAAAAGCCGTGAAAATGGCGAATATGATGAATATACCCATACTCGGCGTTATCGAGAATATGAGCTATGTTGAGTGCCCCGACTGCGGCAAACAGATAAAGCTTTACGGTGAGAGCAATATTGACAAGATAGCACAGCAGTACGGTATGCCCGTGCTTGCAAAGCTGCCCGTAGTGCCCGAGCTTGCCAAGCAGGTCGACGCAGGACTTATTGAGCTCTTTGAGGGCGACTGGCTCGACGACTGCGCAAACAGGCTTATAGCAATGCTTGATGAATAAGATAAATCGGGATTTAGCGTAGAAACATTCTGCACTACTTACCTATCTTGTTGGAGCGCGAAACCTATGTTTTTAATCTGTCTTTCCGTTCTTGCGAAATGAAGCC
>CANRNT010000056.1 GCA_947631995.1 uncultured Clostridia bacterium
TGCTCCCCTTTCATTAGACTTCTTTCGGGTATATTTCTATTATACCATATTGTCTAACAAATGGGGAGCATTTCACTTTTGCGGTTCGGGTCTGTTTATTATTCAATTGTGATGTCCAAAAGCCCTGCGGAGCCGCCTGCCCAAACGGTGATAGTATCACAATTTTCGGCGCTTTTTGGAATATCCAGAGTATACTTTACAAAGTCGTCCTCGCTGTCGGTAGATGTAACACGCACAGTTGCTTTCTCGCCGCCGAAGTCAACGGTAAAGTCGCACGGATTTACTGACGCCATAGCCGAAAGCGTTATTTTGCTCTTGCCGTGCAGCTCCATGCCGCCGTAAGTTGCGCAGCCGCCCCAGCCGACTACCTTTATATAATGCTTATGCAGTTTTTTGGAGTAGCAAATACGCATTTTATCGCCGCTTTCAAAGCTTTGCGCTTCAAAAGTCGCGCCCCTTTTGCCGAGCGGTTCGCCGACAATTTCAATACTTGCCTGCGCTCTTACATCGTCGCTTGCGGAGGCTGCAAAGAAGTTATAATCGCCGCTCTCGACTATCATTTTGCCGTTTCGCACATTATATATCTCCAGCGCATGGTCGGGAACGGTTATCTCCGCCGCGGCGCTCTCCCCTGCCCTTACGAACACTCTTGCAAAGCCGCAGAGCTTTTTGTCGGGGCGTTTTGCCTGCGAAGCCGACACGCTGTAATATATCTGCACTACCTCTGTACCGTCGGTATCGGAGGTATTTTTTATGTCTACATGAGCCTTTACACAGCCGCTCTGACGCTCGACGGTCAGCTTTCCGTACTCAAACGACGAATACGACAGCCCGTGCCCGAAGGCATACAGCGGCTTGCCCCTGAAGTACATATATGTAGCTTCGTTTTTCTCAATGTCGTAGTCTTTGATGTCGTGCAGGTCGTTATCGCTCGCGTACCAAGTCAGCGGCAGTTTTGCGCAGGGATTGTTCTTTCCTCTGAGGGTGTGAGCTACCGCCGTGCCGAGGTGCGCGCCCGCGTGAGACGTATACAGAATTGCAGGCAGCTTTTGATTTTCCTCGACTATTGCAAACGGGTAGCTAGAAACCATGGTCATAACGGTGTTGGGGTTGTTCTCACAGAGAGTTACCGCCATTTTTGGCTGGATATTCAGCGCGAGAGTTTTCCTGTCGTAGCACTCTTTCGCCACTTGCAAGGGGTGATTGCCGACGCAGAAAACAACAAGGTCGTTTTCTTTTGCCAATACTTTCGCTCTGCTTTCGCCCGAAGAAACCGTTTCTATGGTAAACATAACGTCGTCGCGTTCGCATTTTACTGGTGATACGCTTATACTGCCGTCATCGCCGCAAACAAGCCGCCTATGGAAAAGAAATTCTTCTATAACGGTCTTGTCGCTTTCGGGAACGGCGAAGAAATTGAACGTTTCCTGCGTGAACCACGCGTAAATTTGCCTGTCGTGCAGTTTTATACTGCCGTCGCCGTCAAGCCTGAGATACTTTTTATACTTCACCGAGAAAAAGCAGTTCCAGTTTTCACCCCAATTTTGCAGCTCAAACATCTCGCTGTCGCCGATTTTTTCAGCACAGGCGGCAACGTTTCCGTTTTCATCAACTGAAAGATATTTTCCGTTTTGCGCCTTTACGGCGACGATATCCCACAAGCTGTCGTGCGTAATCACGCTTTCGGGGTATTCATCTCTTATGCCCTGAAGCACCGACTTATCGCCCGACGAAATGCCCGTATACCAGTCCATGGGGTTCTCGTCAGCCATTGCGCCAACGACCGCTATCTTCTTCGGCGCGGTTTTAAGAGGCAGAATACCGTTATTTTTCAGCAGGCAGACCTGCTCGAGCGCGGCGCGGAGGTTGATATTCTTATACTCCTCGCAGTCGACTATTTCCTTGGAAATACTGTCAAACGGGCAGTCTTTATCAAGCTGACCGAGCTTTATACGCGCAAATATGACGTTTTCCAGAGACTTGTCAATATCCTGCTCGGTAATTTTATTTTCTTTAAGAGCTCTCAGCGCCGCATTTTTTACAATAGTTTCGTCGTCGGTCATGGTATCGCAGCCCGCTTTGAGAGCTTCTGCGAAAGTTTCGCTGTGGTTGTCCGTATAATGGTGAGCTGTGTATATCTGCGAAAATCCGCTGCCATCGGTCACAACGAACCACAGACCCCAGTTGTCTTTCAGCACGCTTTGCAGTTCGGTATTGCACACGGACGGCACGCCGTTCACCTTATTATAAGAAGCCATAACGCTGCGCGCGCCGCCGTTCTTTACGGCATTTCTGAACGGCGCATAGTAATACTCATGCTTCTGCTGCAGCGTACAGCAGGAATCATCGCTGCCCCTGTCCTGCTCGTTATTGTTGGCGCAAAAATGTTTCAGCGTGGGGATAGTCTTATAATAAGTACCGTTATCCCCTGCCATGCCCGTGGTGTAGGCTCTCGCAAGCTCGCCTGCCAAAAAAACGTCCTCACCGTAGGCTTCCTCCACTCTGCCCCACCGAGGGTCGCGGACGGGGTCAATGGTAGGTCCCCACAGGCAAAGATACGACTTTCCCTCAAAGTTATAGTAAGCGCGAGCCTCGTTTGCGGCTATCTCGCCGAGCTGCTCCATGAGATCGGTATCAAAGGCAGACGCCAGTCCCACAGGCTGCGGAAACACGGTAGATATCTTATCTTTCTCCCTGCCGACAAAGCCGCGCGCGACCTCCGTACCGATATGGAACTCTTTCAGGTCAAGACGTTCTATCTCATTCTGATGAGTGGTCAGCAGACCCAATTTTTCTTCAAGAGACATCTGCGAGACAAGCTCGGCAGCTCTTTCTCTCATTTTATCGTCAACAGTTGTTCCCATAAAATACACCTCTTGGCAAATATTTTGTCACGAATATCACATCTGACAATAGTATATCATATTGCAGAGCATATTTCAAGTGGTTTTGGCGAAGTACCAAAAAATATCGAAAAATCGCGCAACTCTACTGTCGGTTTACTGTAGAGCGAGTTTCTCTACCGGTGGAGAACACACGGTATTGTAGACTCGGGCTCATGTAGGTTGACCGTGCGAAGCAGGCCGGGCTATAATATATTCAGAGAAACGCAATATAACGCAATACAATAATTCAATACACAAAACGCGAAGAGGTGTGCGATATGAGTTTTGTAATAATGACAGATACATCGTCCAACATAACAGCGGCAAGGGCAAGAAAGCTGAACATAGAGATGATACCTTTTTACTATTACGTTGACGGCAAAGAATGTTGCTGCGATAGCAAAAGCGGTCATAAATTTGACGCCGACAGGTATTACAAAATGCTCGGCGACGGCATAGATGTTAAGACCTCACAGATAACGCCGCAGCGCTTTGAGGAGGCTTTTGAAAAAGTCCTTGTCGGCGGCAGCGACCTGATGTTCATAAGTATGTCGTCGGGAATAAGCGGCTCTTGCGGCAGCGCAAAGTCGGCGGCGCAAAAGCTTTCGGAAAAGTATCCCGAAAGAAAAATACGCGTCATCGACTCTCTTGGAGCGTCGTTCGGAGAGGGTATACTGGCGACCGAGGCTTCAAAAATGAGAGCCAAAGGAATGTGCTTTGATGACGTATACGAAAATATCCTTGATATGCGCGACAGGCTCTATCAGGTATTCACGGTAGATGACCTTATGTTTCTCAAACGCGGCGGACGGCTTTCTTCAATGGCAGCCGGGATAGGTTCTATACTCAACATAAAGCCTATCTTAAAGGGTGACCGCGACGGAAAGATAGTTGCGTTCACCAAAGTAAGAGGACGAAAGAAGTCGATAGAGGCTCTTGCAGAAAAATACAATGCTCTTGTAGAGCAGCAGGCTGTACAGACCGTATACATTGCGCATTGCGGCTGTAAGCAGGACGCTATAACTCTTGCAGGTCTGATAAAAAAGATAAAGCCCCCGAAAAGCATTGCAGTCGCCGATTACGAGCCTGTTACGGGTTCTTATGTCGGCCCGGGAGCGCTGGCGCTGTTTTTCCTGTCACATTACGGCGCGTGCAATGAGTAAAACGAGAATATAAAGCTATAATAAACACAGAAAGGGTGATATATATGACCAGGACAAAGCTTTGCGACAGACAGCTTCCCTGCTATACTTTAGGTGAAGAGATACTGAACACGTCATCTCACGCTATCGGCGCGCTTCTGGGAATTGCGGCACTTGTAGTCTGCGTTGTATTATCTGCTACAAAGCATGACGCATGGGCGGTAGTCAGCTCCGCTGTATACGGCGCTTCTCTCATCGCGCTGTACGCCATGTCAAGCGTATATCACGCATTAAGACCGTCGTTTGCAAAAAAGGTAATGCAGGTAATAGACCACTGCACGATTTATTTTCTGATAGCAGGAACATACACACCTATCCTGCTTTGCTCAGTAAGAAAAATATCTCCCGCGCTATGCTGGGTAATATTCGGCATTGTATGGGGCGTTTCAGCTATGGCAACTGTATTTACTGCGATAGACCTGAAAAAATACTCAAAGCTTTCAATGATATGCTATATCGGGCTGGGCTGGTGCATAATAGTTGCTTCAAAAACGGCGTATCGTGCAATAGGCAAGACAGGATTTGCGTATCTGCTCATTGGCGGTATACTTTACACCGTAGGAGCTGTACTTTACGGAATGGGCAAAAAACATCGCTACGTTCATTCGATATTCCATATGTTCGTTGTATCGGGAAGCATTTTTCACTTCCTCTGCATTTTTACAAGTGTGCTTTGAAGCTTGTGCTATGACATTGGTATTCCATTCAAAAAAGCGGTATCTTTTTAAGGATACCGCTTTTTATTTACATCTCCGGCTTACTATAAGGCAAAGTTCTGTTTCTCTCGAATTGGAGGTACATTTTCCAAGCCTTTTGGAAAGAAGCGAAGATGTCGTCTCCGACATTCATGTTGTGCAGATGAGCTTCTATGTACACTTTGGATCTTGTTTCGGGAAAATGCTCATCATCATGCACGAAGCTTGCAAGCTCGGCATACGGACTGTCCTTACCGTATCTTTTCAACACCCATTCTTTGAACGACATTTTCTATACCTCCCACAATATTATTATCCTGACTATCGTATAATTTAATTGTACAACATAATTGTTAAATTTTCAATAACAAAATAAAAATATAAAGAAATTTACATATCCCTGTAAGAAAATGGCGGCTCGCCGCTAATGCTTACAGGGATAATTTTTTTATATATTATTTTATCGTATATAATGCCAAATTTACGCTTTTTCTCCCCTACCCTATTTGATTTATATCAATTTATCGTGCTTTTTATGCTCATGTTCTTAGAAGTAAGATTATCCGAAGCAGAGAGAGAAAAAAGGTTAAGGAAAAGAAGAGATAAAATGAAAGAAACGAGCAGGAGAAGGGCGTGGCATTGGAAAAAGATAGCAATATATTTAATGCTGTATGATATATTGGCAGTCAATGCTGCGTACTTTCTGGCGCTGTGGCTTAGATTTGACTGCAAATACAGTGCGATACCGTCCGACTATCTGATGTCGTACATTAAGACTATCCCTATACTATCCGTTATATGTCTTTTTGTATTTTGGCTTATGAAGCTGTACGGGAGCATATGGAGATTTGCAAGCTACAATGAATTTTCACGAGTCGTAGCGTCAACCGTGGTAACGACCGCGCTGAATATTGTCAGCATAACAGTATGTGCCTCAATACCGCGATCGGGTATAGTGCGAATGCCGGTATCTTTCTATGTGTTCGGTATGACGCTGCAGTTTTTTGCTATACTGTCAGTCAGATTTTCATACAGAATAGTATTGCTTATGCGAGACAACAAGCGGAAGATAAATGCAGTACAGAAAAGAATAATGCTGATAGGCGCAGGAGCAGCAGGCAGACTTATGCTGCAAAGCATAAATAACACGACAGACCTTTGTGAAAAAGTATACTGCATAATAGACGATAATCCTAACAAGTGGAACAGATATATAGACGGCGTGCCGATAGTTGGCGGAAGAGAAAGTATACTGCGTTCGGTAGATATGTACAAGATAGATAAGATATGTATAGCAATACCGAGCGCCGCGCCTGAGCAAATGAGAGACATACTTAACGTGTGCAAAGAAACCGGCTGTGAGCTGAGGAAGCTTCCCGGTGTGTATCAGTTGGTAAATGAGAATATAGACGCGTCCGCGCTCAAGGAGGTAGCTATCGAAGACCTTTTGGGCAGAGATGTAATACATCTGGATATGACGCCCGTAGAGGATATGCTGTATGGAAAGACGGTATTGGTGACGGGCGGCGGAGGCTCGATAGGCAGCGAGCTTTGCAGGCAGATAGCAAGGCTGAGACCCAAGAAGCTTATTATATTTGATGTGTATGAAAACAATGCTTATTCTATCCAGCAGGAGCTGATAAGAAGGTATAAGGAGCTGGATCTGGAGGTACTGATAGGTTCTGTAAGAGACAGCGGAAGACTGAAAGAGATATTTGAAAAGTACAGACCGCAGATAGTTTACCACGCGGCAGCTCACAAGCACGTTCCGCTTATGGAAGACAGTCCGTGCGAGGCAATAAAAAACAATGCAATAGGTACATACAAAACTGCATATGCAGCGCTCAAAAGCGGCTGTGAAAGATTTGTGCTCATAAGTACAGACAAGGCTGTAAATCCGACCAACATTATGGGGGCGTCAAAGCGGCTTTGCGAAATGATAATACAGACATTCGACTATATGGTAAAGAACGGCCGCACAGACGAGCTGCCAAATCTTCATGCTCATATGACTGACGGTATAGTGCGTCACTCGGTGTGGAAAAGAGCTGAACCGAGAACACGCTTTTGCGCAGTAAGGTTCGGGAACGTGCTTGGAAGCAATGGCTCGGTTATACCGCTTTTCAAAAAACAGATAGCGGACGGCGGACCTGTAACGGTAACGCACCCCGACATAATACGATACTTTATGCTTATATCCGAAGCGTGCAGTCTTGTACTCAGAGCAAGCGTTATGGGCAGAGGTTCGGAGATATATGTACTTGACATGGGAGAACCTGTAAAGATAGACACTCTTGCAAGAAACCTTATAAGGCTTTCGGGAAAAGTTCCCGATGAGGACATACAGGTCGTGTACACGGGACTGAGACCGGGCGAAAAACTGTATGAGGAAAAGCTGATGGCGGAGGAAGGTCTGGAAAAGACCGAGAACAACAAGATACACATCGGCAGACCTATACCGTTTGACTACGATCAGTTTATTGCGGAGCTTAAAATGCTCATGAATGTGGCGTATGACGAGGACGAACAGGAGATATATTCGCTTGTAAGAAAAATAGTTACTACTTTTCACCCCGATGAATGCAAGTGCTATGATAACTTCGATATTGCAAGCGCCGCCAATGAATGAGTGTGCAGGGAGAGAAAAACATTAAAATCTACCTCAAAATAAATATTAGATAGCCATGAGATAAGGAGAGAACCGTTTTGTACGAAAAATATATAAAACGCTTACTGGACCTGATTTTGTCCGGGATTGGCATCGTTATATTGTCATTTCCTATGGCAGTAATTGCTATTCTCATAAAAATTGATGATCCTGGTCCTGCTTTATTTAAGCAGAAAAGGATCAAAAAAGACAAAAAGACATTTATGCTTTTAAAATACAGAAGCATGAAAATGTCTACTCCTCACGATATACCAACACATCTTCTTTCTGACCCGGAACAGTACATAACAAAGACGGGCGGATTTCTGAGAAAGTACAGCTTAGACGAACTCCCGCAAATTTTTAATATTTTTTTCGGAAATATGTCTATTATCGGACCGCGCCCGGCTCTTTGGAATCAGGATGATCTTATAGCTGAGCGTGATAAGTACGGAGCAAATGACGTTAAACCTGGTCTTACCGGATTAGCGCAGATCAGTGGTCGTGATGAGCTTGAAATATCGGAAAAAGCTCGGATAGACGGCGAGTATGTAAAGGCTTTGAAATCGGGATCTATAAACGGAATGTTTATGGATATAAAGTGCTTTTTCGGAACGATAAAGTCAGTTTTAAAGCACGACGGCGTTGTTGAAGGCGGCACCGGTGAATTGCACAAAATTCATAATGGAGTTATTGCAAAATGAAAAAAATTCTGATAACCGGTGTTGACAGCTTTATAGGCTCGTCTTTTGAGAAATACATAAATGAGAATTTTCCAAATCAATATGATATAGATACTGTTGATATGACTGACAGCAGTTGGAGAGAAAAGAACTTTTCAGGATATGACTGTGTGTTTCATGTTGCCGGAATAGCGCATTCTGATAACGGAAAAATTACCAGAGAGAAGGCTAAACTTTATTATCAGGTAAATACAAGGCTAACAATAGAAACCGCCAAAAAAGCAAAAACAGAGGGCGTTAGGCAGTTCATTTTTATGAGCAGCGCAATAGTTTATGGAGAAAGTGCTCCAATTGGCAAGGACAAGCTGATAACAAAAGATACACCTGTTTCGCCTGCAAACTGCTACGGTGACAGCAAGGTAAAAGCCGAAAATGGTCTGCATAAATTAGAAAATGAAAATTTTAAAGTTGTTATTCTTCGACCTCCTATGATTTACGGAAAAGGAAGCAAAGGCAATTATCCTTTGCTCTCAAAGATAGCGCAGAAGTTGCCTATATTTCCGTATGTAAAAAACCAGAGATCTATGCTGTATATTGAAAATCTGTGTGAGTTTGTACGGCTTATGATAGATAACAATGAATCAGGAACATTTTTTCCGCAGAACAATGAATACAGCAATACAAGCGAGCTTGTCAGAATGATTGCAGACGCACACGGGAAGAGAATTATACTTGCAAAAGGTTTTACATGGGCTTTGAAAATTTTAAGTTATATTAATCCTGTTGTTAATAAGGCGTTCGGGAGTTTGATATATGAGACGGAAATGAGCGAATATAGACAAGAGTATCAAAATATAAATCTTCCTGAAACAATAAGAAGAACGGAGTTATCAAATGAGTAAGGTGTTAATTGTTGCATCTGTTGCTTCCATGATAGATCAATTTAATAGACCCAATATTAAACTTTTGAAAGAACTGGGATTTGATGTACATGTGGCCTGCAATTTCATTGAAGGAAGCACATGCAGTTCTGATAAAATACAACAGCTCAAAACAGATTTGCAATCTGATGGAATTACTTTCTCTCAGGTCGATTTTGCTCGTAATATAACAAGAATTTCACAAAATCTTCAGGCATATCGGCAAATTAAGCAGATACTAAATCAAGAAAAATATGATTTGATACATTGTCACTCACCTATTGGTGGTTTATTAACTAGAATTGACGCTAATAAGTACCGAAAGGCCGGTACAAAAGTTATATACACCGCCCACGGCTTTCACTTTTATAAAGGTGCTCCGCTAAAGAACTGGCTGTTGTATTTCCCTGTTGAGTGGATATGCTCGTTTTTTACCGATATGCTTATAACCATAAACAAAGAGGACTTTGCACTTGCAAAAAAACATATGCATGTTAAACACGTTACATATATTCCTGGAGTTGGCGTAGATTTAAAAAAGTTTTCCTCTAATACTCTTACAAACGAGGAAAAGCTCACTATCCGTCGATCACTTGGAATTAAAGATAACGAAAAAATGCTCCTTTCTGTTGGAGAACTTATCCCCAGAAAGGATCATGAAACGGCTATTAGAGCCATACATAAATTAAACGATAAACGGATCAAGTATTTTATTTGCGGGCAAGGTGCTTTACACGATCATCTTCAAACTCTTATAAATGATCTAGGCCTTAGTGACAATGTAAAGCTTTTGGGTTTCAGAACGGATATATCCGAATTATGCTGCTGCGCCGATATGTTCGTTTTCCCTTCCCGGCAAGAAGGCCTTCCTGTCGCACTTATGGAGGCTATGGCGAGTGGTTTGCCATGCGTTGTTTCGGATATAAGGGGGAACACCGATCTCATAGACGACGGAAAAGGCGGATTTCTTTGCAAGCCGAATGATGTTGACGGTTTTGCTCAAAAGATCAAAATGCTTTTGTCTGACAGGGATCTATCGACTTCTATGAGCGTTTATAATACCAACAAGTTAAAAAAGTATGATATATCAGCTATAAACAGTCAAATGAAAAGAATATATCAAAAAGCAGCAAAGAATTGATAGGAAAGAATTATATGGATATAAGAAGATTACAATTGACAGAGCTTGAAATGTTAGATGTTTTTAGCGCAATATGTGCTAAGTATAATATAAAATATTCGCTGTATGCGGGTACACTGCTGGGTGCTGTAAGACATAAAGGGTTTATTCCATGGGATGATGATCTGGATGTTTTTATGCTTAGAAATGAATATAATAGATTTTTGAAAGCGTGGAAAAAAGAAAGACCTAACGGATACTTTCTGCAAAACAAGGATACGGAGTGGGGTTTTACAAGGTCATTTACCAAGATAAGAAAAGATAATACTACTTTCTTGCAGGATAATGATGATCCTGATATTATACATACCGGGATATTCATAGACATATTTCCTGTTGACAGAGTACCAAAAAACATATTTAAGAAAACTATATATTATTGGCATTGCTTAAAATACGAGCTGCTGTCAAGAGAGTTTGTGCCACAAAACAGCAATATAATAACTAAAGCGGCAGCAACAGCAGTTTTAAAAATCACACCACCGAAAGCAAGAAAAAGTGAGAGAAAACGTTTGCTCAGATACATTACAAAATACAATGATGACAACAGTTTGCCGTTAGCTGTTATTGAAACGGTAAAGACTATGCGAAATCTGCTGGATCATGATCTGCTTGATGAATACACACAGATAGAATTTGAAGGAAAATATTATATGTGTATAAAAAAGTGGGATCACTTGCTCAAACATTGGTACGGTGATTATATGAGGCTTCCGCCGATATCTGAAAGAAGATCTCCTCATGTCCCGCTTATCGTTGATTTTGAAAATGATTATGTGGAGCATATGAAACAGATGAGTAATGATTCCATGAAATAATGAAATTATAAGAATTGCATGTTATTTATACGGCTATATTTCTTTGAAACAAGGAGAGAAAAATAAATGAGTGAAATTGTTCGTGTTTTACAAGTTATAGGGGCAATGGATCGCGGCGGCGCTGAAACGATGATAATGAATTTATACAGAAATATAGACAAAAATAAGTTTCAATTTGATTTTATTTGGGGAAATAAGTTTGTGTTGCCTGAAAGGATTAAGAATTAGTATGAATAAAAGGCCTTTGATTTCGTTTGTTATTCCTGTATATAATGTTAAGGATTACATAAATGAATGCGTGGACAGCATTTTGAAACAGGATTTTGACGATTATGAAATAATACTGGTAGATGATGGGTCAACTGATGGAAGTTCCATTATATGTGATTTATACGAGCAAAACAATGATCATGTCAGAACGATACATAAGAAGAACTCCGGTCCGGCGGATGCGAGAAACTTAGGACAGATTTCGGCAAAAGGAGATTATATACTTTTTGTTGATTCTGATGATTATCTGATTAACGGAGCATTGACAGATATAGCTAATATTTTGAAAAGTTCTAAAGAGCCAATAGATATTGTGATACTACGAATATGTAGACTTTATAAAAATGGCGATATTAAGAGAATACCTGTTGATCTTAACGGAAAGCTTATAGTAGATCAGCTTAGGAAAACGGTCATGAAACACCTTTGTTCATGCAATAGGTTTCCTGCAGCGGCATTGTATTGGAAGATCATAAGAAGAGAACTTCTAATTGAGAACAACATAATGGCGGAAAGTGGAATTTATTCTCAGGATATTGAATTTACTTTATCGCTATATAAATATGCCGAAAAATATTCTTATTGTGATACCAACTGGTATGTACATAGGGATTATCGTTCCAACTCTATAACAAGCCATATTAATATAAAACACATTGAGTCTATGATATTCATATTCCGAAAATGGGCTTTTGAGGATATACATAAGGACAGATTTCAATTTGTTGCAAACACCCTTCTGTCAAATGAATATGCGATAGCATTATACTATTTTTCGTTACTTGAAAAGAAAGATCAACAAAAAGTAATATCCGAGCTAAGAGAGTATAAATGGTTATTAAAATTTGCTAACAACAAACGTACTAAGATAACAAGACTTTGTGTAAGTTTGTTTGGTATCCGTGCAACGTCAATTCTATTAAATAAGCTCAAAAAAATTATATAATATGCATATAAGAAAAGAGAATTATGAATATAAAAAAAGTATCAGAAGGAACTATATTTGTATTCCTGCTGTGGATAATGTTTTTGTTACAAGGTCTTATATTTTGCTTGATAAATGAGACAAACACAGATGCAGCAGAAAATTTGTCTGTGGCAGTAATAATTGTAACAAGTATGTTTGTTCTGCTTGCAATTTTTAAAAACATAGATACGACGTGGGGCAAACTATTTGCTGTTGCAGGATATATGCTTATGGTCGTATTGATGTACTACGATCGGAATATATCATCGTTAGACAGTACTGATCCCGATGGCTTTCATTATACTGCTCTTCAAAAATCCTATGGTATCAGTTCATCTGATTATGGTGGCTTTTATACGGATATCATATCTGTAATATACCGTTTGTTTGGCAGACAGAGGATCATAGGGCAGTATTTCAATGCACTATTGGTAGTAATGATAATAATTATGTGCAGTAAGATATTTGATTTGTTGAAACTGGATATCAAATGGAAAACTGTCGGAGTGGCAGCGATCGCATTTAGTCCTAATTTTCTGCTTATAAACAGTATATTACGTCGTGAAGCAGTAATAGAAATAATGCTTACCAGCTCTCTATACTTTTTTGTAATGTGGTATAAAACTCAAAAGTTTAAGTATATGGTATTTGCTGTTGTTTTTGATCTTTTTGGATGTATGTTTCATGCAGGAGTTATAGCTGCCGCAATAGGATATATACTTTTTTATATTTCTTATGATACAAAGGAGAAAAAGCTGAAAATAAAGGCAAGTTCATTTGTTATAGCTGCTGTTGTGTTAATTATTTTTGCGGTGTTGAATTATTATTACGGAGATATACTGTTCGGAAAATTCCAGACAGACAAGTCAATTGAGGAAATCACGGCAGGGGCTTCCGTTGGCCGAGGAAGCTCAGGTTACAGCATTAATAATATATCTACCGGTAATTTTGTATTGGATCTGATAGTGAATGCGCCTATAAGAATGATATATTACCTCTTGTCTCCAATGCCATGGGATTGGAGAGGCATTAAAGATATTATAGCATTTGTATTTAGTTCGCTTTTTTATACTTTAGGATACATACCGGTGGTAAAGGCAATAAAAAAGAATACGGTTTCTTCAGAAAAAAAGCTCCTGATAGTTGCCTTATTAATAACAATGATAATATCTTTCTTTGTTTTTGGTTGGGGAGTAAAAAATGCAGGTACTGCAATGCGTCATCGGGATAAATTCATTATGATATATGTAACAATGGTTGCATTAAGTTTTACAGTATTAAAAAAACATGTAATAAATGTAACAGATAATATATTGTAATTACAGGGAGGAAATACTTTTTGAAAAAACTATTTATTTATGTTGTTGGTACAAAATCTCCAGATTATTATAGTATATCAGAGCTATGGAATTACAAAAGTGTGATTATTCAACATAATAATGAAATTAAATCGCACTTTATGGCTTTATTAAAAAAGTTTCATTTAACTTGGAAGATAAATAAATTTATTCGTCTCCCGTTCCAAAGTATTTGGGCAACCAAATTTGACAAAATAACATGGAATAAAGAAACTCAGTATTATATTATTTTTAATGCTATGCATATTCGACCTATTCCTGTCTCTTATTTAAAAAGACTTCAAGCTGAATATAACATTAAATATATTTTATACTTAGCCGATAATATGGATGGCGTTATTTCTAAGATCCTGAAAAAGTATCATTATCTACCCGGTATTAATTTCGAATACATTTTTACGTTTGATCTTATTGATGCGCAGAAATATGGTTATATTTATTATCCGGTCCCATATTCTATTTTGTCAGATAAAATCTATGATATTAAGTATGACCTATATTATGTAGGAAATAACAATGGAAGATTAGCTCAAATGCTAGATATATACAGTTGTGCTACTCTTCATAAGGTTGAACCGTTATATAGAATAAACAAAGTTAAAAGAAGTCAGCAAAAATTTAAAGATAAAATAATATACAATAAGACATGTTTATATGATGTGGTCGTTGAAGAAGTAAAACAATCAAATTGTATTTTAGAAATAATACGTTCCGGACAAAGCGGAGCCACCTTACGCTATTATGAGGCTGTATGCTATAACAAAAAGCTTCTAACCAACAATAAAAATGTAGTAAACCTACCGTTTTATGATTCAAGATACATTAAAGTATTTGAAAAGCCTGAGGACATTGACTGGGCATGGGTAAAGGAGCGTATTCCGGTGGATTATCATTATGACGGAAGATTTTCGCCAACACATTTTATAGACAAGATAATAAAAATGGAAAACGAGAAAGAAGGATGTGAGAGTGGCTCAAAATAAGTTAAAATTATTTGTTAAAAATATGTCATATATCTTCGCTTCTAATATTTTGTCTACTATAATATCCGCATATTATGTTGCAAGAACAGGGGGAATATTTTTTGAAAAATCAATTTATTTTTGTTGTTGAAGAAAAATCAGCTATTAATTTTATAATATCTGAACTATATAATAACGATAGCAAAATTATTCAATATAATTACAAAGAAATAGAATCACCTTTTCTAATTTTTTTAAGAAGTGCACATTTAATGTGGAAAATAAATAAATTTATTCGTCTCCCGTTCCAAAGTATTTGGGCAACTAAATTTGAAGATATAACATGGAATAAAGAAACTCAGTATTATATTATTTTTAATGCTTTTCATATTCGTCCTATCTCAGTTTCTTATTTAAAAAGACTTCAAGCAAAATATAATATCAAATATATCTTATACTTAGCCGATAATATGGGTGGCGTTATTTCTGAGATCCTGAAAAAGTATCATTATCTACCCGGTATAAGATTTGACTATATTTTTACGTTTGATTTTAATGATGCCCAGAAATACGGGTATATTTGTTACCCAGTCCCATATTCTGTTTTGCCAGATAAAAAAATCTATGATATTAAGTATGACCTATATTATGTAGGAAGTAATAATGGGCGATTGGCTCAAATGTTAGATATATATAGTTATATTACTTTTCATAAGGTTGAACCGTTATATAGAATAAACAAAGTTAAAAGAAGTCAGCAAAAATTTAAAGATAAAATAATATACAATAAGACATGTTTATATGATGTGGTCGTTGAAGAAGTAAAACAATCAAATTGTATTTTAGAAATAATACGTTCCGGACAAAGCGGAGCCACCTTACGCTATTATGAGGCTGTATGCTATAACAAAAAGCTTCTAACCAACAATAAAAATGTAGTAAACCTACCGTTTTATGATTCAAGATACATGAAAGTATTTGAAAAGCCTGAAGACATTGACTGGGCGTGGGTAAAGGAGCGTGTTCCGGTGGATTATCATTATGACGGAAGATTTTCGCCAACACATTTTATAGACAAGATAATTGAGCTTGAAGAAGAAAAGGAGCGCAAGGAGCTTGGTCAAGAGCAAACTGATTGATCTTATAAAAAATCTGTCATATACATTTGTTTCTAACATATTGTCATTGATAATATCAGCTGTGCTGATTTTGGTAATACCAAAACTTGTCGGCGTTGAGACATACGGTTATTACCAACTGTACTTATTCTATACCAGTTATGTTGGTGTGCTCTATTTTGGCTGG
The DNA here is from genome assembly GCA_947631995.1 of uncultured Clostridia bacterium. Lineage (GTDB taxonomy): Bacteria > Bacillota > Clostridia > Oscillospirales > Ruminococcaceae > UBA7477. The sequence continues at coordinate 15,893 of CANRNT010000056.1, forward strand.
TGTGACGGAATATATCTGCGTCTGGGCGGAAAGTATTATGATGACCTGGACAAGCCTCTGTATTCAATGCAGTTTCGCTTGTTAGGTCTTATTGAAATAATAATTTATGTTTGTATATTCTTGGGCTCGCTCGTATTCATAAACGATGTAAACAAGCATTTCGTTATAGGCGCAGTATGTGTGGCAGCAGTAGGAATGTGCCTGCGGTGGTTTATTACATTTATTCTTCAACCAACTGCACGGATCAAGGAATATGCCATAGTTACAATTTCCGAAAAAATTCTTTTTGTGATCTTAGCCATGTTGCTTATGGCAGTAGGCTATAGGGATCATAAACTCATTCTCGTTGCAGATGTGATTTCAAAGTATGTTTCTCTAGGAATAGGCATTTGGTACTGCAGAGACATAGTTTTTTCAAAGGCTGCACCTGTAAGAGCTGTTATCCCTGAGATAAAAGAAAATATATCAGCAGGGATCAAACTTATGGTTGCAGGGTTGAGCAGTATGCTTATAATAGGCGTTGTTCGTTTTGGTGTTGAAAATCATTGGGATATTGCAACATTCGGCAAAGTATCGCTGACACTTAGCCTATCGAATATGGTCATGACGGCAATAAATGCGATCGCAGTAGTAATGTACCCTATGCTCCGCAGAACAAATGAAGGCTCTCTGCCGAAAATTTACGGCATAATGCGCGTGCTTTTAATGGGGATAATTTTCGGTGGTATAGTTTTTTACTATCCTGCATATAAAATTCTTTCACTTTGGCTTCCTCAGTATGCTGCAAGTCTTAGATACGCAGCGATACTTCTTCCGATGTGCGCTTATGAATCCAAAATGTCAATGCTTGTAAATACATACTATAAGACCCTTAGACTTGAAAATCTGCTTATGAAATGCAACATGGCAGCTCTTGGTTTAAGCGTAGTTTTGACGCTTGTATCAACACTGGTATTAAACAGCGTCACAGCAGCAATAATTTCTATACTTATAGTCCTTATTTTCCGCTGCGTATTAAGCGAGATAATTCTTTCAACCAAAATGCCGATAAAGGTAATAAAAGATATAGCTATTGAGCTCATTATGACCGTTGCGTTTATTATCTTCAATTGGTTTTTCGGTATTTGGGGAATGATAGCATATTTCATTTGCTACCTGATCTACATATCCCTAAAGCGAAATGACATAAAAGAGACCTTGACATTTATAAAATCAATGAGGTAAAACAATGGTTCAAAACGATACGAATTTCTTGCTGAATTGGATAAAAGAGCGAAACAAGAATATCCACGTAGAAATGAAAAAGGTAACGCTACCAGCCTGTGGCGAATGGTGCTATGACGAAAGCGTAGGAGAGATACGCAACAAAGCAGGAAGCTTTTTTCAAATAAAAGGGCTGCGTATCACGGAAGACGATAAAACAATTACAGAGCAGCCCATAATTTTGCAAAACGAGATAGGCTATCTGGGCATAATCTGTAAGAGAATTGGCGGAGATATGCACTACCTTATGCAGGCAAAGATCGAGCCCGGCAATATAAACAAAATACAGATCTCGCCTACCATACAAGCCACCAAATCCAACTTCACACAAAAGCACGGCGGAGCAAAACCTGCGTATCTTGACTATTTTATCAACGCAGCAAAATATAACATCATAGCAGATCAGATACAGTCGGAGCAGTCGTCAAGATTTCTTGGCAAGCGAAACAGAAATATAATTATCGAGATAGATGAAGATATTGAAGTGCTGCCCTCGCATATGTGGATGACCCTTGGGCAGATAAAAGAACTTATGCGATATGACAACCTTGTGAATATGGATACGCGCACGGTGCTTTCGTGCCTGCCCATAGAAAAATATCAGTCTGAGATCACAGACAAAACGCTGCTGAGGTCTATCCAAGGCGGAGAAGATAACCTGCCGCAAATATATCAGTACATAAACAACTACAAAATGTTTTCAGAACAAAAGACTGAGTTAGTTCCGCTGTTTTCACTTGAAAATTGGGAAATGCGCGGCGGCGAGTTCGTATGCAAAGAACCGTACAGCTTTAAGGTAGTTTTCTGCGATATAGAGATAGAGGGACGCGAGGTAAGGCATTGGCAGCAGCCGCTTTTTGAGGCAACAGGCATAGCCACATTCGGGCTGATGACACGTGTGCATAACGGCGCTAAAGAGTTTCTGGTAAGAGCTACTCCCGAAATAGGCTGCTTTGACGGTATAGAATTAGGTCCTACTGTTCAGAGAGAGTATATATACAAAGGTGAACTTACCGATGTGGACAAGCTGTTTGACAGTAAGTTAAAGAATAACGACGGCGTTGTTTTCGATACGCTTTTATCCGAAGAGGGCGGCAGGTTCTACCACGAGCAGAACCGCAACGTAATTATGGAAATAGACGAAAACGAGATAGACAGCCTCCCGCCCGGATATTTCTGGACCGACTATAAAACATTAAGCTTGCTTATTCGGGTAAACAACTGTCTGAATATACAACTTAGAAATCTTTTGTCTGTTTTGGAGTGGTGATATGAGCAAGATAAGGATAGGCATAATATGCCCGTCAGAGATAGCTTTCCGCAGGTTTATGCCTGCAATACAAAAATGCGAGAACGCTTCATATGCTGGCATAGCTTATGCAAACGCCGAGGAATGGTTCGGAGACAGCGTACCTGATGAAACGCTTATATTATCCGAAAAGGCAAAGGCTGAGAACTTTCAAAAAGAATACGGCGGAAAAGTGTTTGGCAGCTATTCTGAGCTGCTGAACTCAAATGATGTTGACGCTGTTTATCTTCCGCTGCCGCCTGCGCTGCATTACAAATGGGCGAAAAAGGCGCTGGAGCACGGAAAGCATATCTTTCTGGAAAAACCGTCGACAACAAATTTTGCAGATACTAAAGACCTTATAGACATTGCAAAGGAAAAGCACCTTGCAGTCCATGAAAACTATATGTTTGCGTTTCACAGGCAGATAGATGAGATAAAGGACATCATATCGAGCGGAAAGCTTGGAGAAGTCAGGCTTTATCGCATAGCGTTCGGCTTTCCGCAGAGGGATAAAAACGACTTTCGGTATGACAAAGCATTGGGCGGCGGAGCGCTTCTGGACTGCGGCGGCTACACAATAAAACTTGCAGCAATGCTGCTTGGCGGCAGCGCTAGGATAGCGTATTCAAGGCTGAATTACACAAAGGACTTTGACGTTGACATTTACGGCAGCGCGGCTATGGTAAACGATGACGGCGTTACGGCGCAGCTTTCGTTCGGCATGGACAACAGCTACAAGTGCGAGCTGGAAGTATGGGGCAACAAGGGCTTTCTGAGGACAGGCCGCATACTTACCGCGCCTGACGGCTTTGGGCCGAGCGCAGAGGTAAACGTTGGCAATACAACAGAGACTGTAAACTTAAGCGCTGACGACACTTTTGCAAAGTCGATAGAACATTTCTGCAAGTGCGTGAGCGATGAAAAAATACGCGAAGAAAACTACACAGATATACTTAAACAAGCTGAGCTTGTGGATAGTGTGAAAGGAGCATAACTATGGCAACACTGAAAATTACCGAACTTGAACTTCCTGGCGTAAAGATAATCGAGCCTACATATTTTGAGGACTACAGAGGCTATTATTGCGAAACTTATTCCTCCCGTACTATGGCGCAGTATGGCATAAATACGGTATTTGTGCAGGATAATCATTTTTACTCCGCTAAAAAAGGTACTGTTCGTGGCATACATTTTCAGAACGAGCCATATGCACAGGCAAAACTTCTAAGGTGCACGCGTGGGGCGGTGATTGATGCTGCCATTGATCTGCGAAAGGATTCGCCGACATTTATGAAATATGTTCTGGTAGAGATCAGCGAAAAAAACAGAAAGCAGATATATATTCCAAAGGGCTTTGGGCATTGCGCGATTTCGTTGGTCGATGATACCGAATGTCAGTATAAAGTGGACGAGCTTTACTACCCTGAGTATGATAGGGCTATTGCTTGGAACGATCCGCAGATAAATATTGACTGGGGCATGAATACAGATAAATTCATCGTATCCGAAAAGGATAAAAACGCACCTTTTCTGAAAGACAGCGACGTTAATTTCACTATGGAGGCTATATGAAAACAGCAATAGTTACCGGCGCAGGTGGCTTTATAGGCGGAGCGTTGTCAAAAACACTACTTGAGAGAGGATATACTATTTACGGAATTGACGTCAAGATCGAATATCTTCAGTCACTTTGCGAATACAAAACATTTGTGCCGTTGCAAATTGATCTGACAACCGACTGTATCTCTGACAAAATTTCCGAAACTGTAGATCATCTGTTTTATCTTTCGTGGGGCGGCTCGTTAGGCGGAAATGATCTTTACGATATTGACCTGCAAACTAATAACATAAAGACTGCCGCAAAGGTATGTCAAGATGCCGCGAAGATATGCAAAAAGTTTATCTTTGTAAGCTCAAGTTATGAGCATATGAAAAGCAGCAGCACGGGCGATTTTTCAGTTAATACTTACGGTATAGCAAAGAGATCGGCAGGCGACATTTGCGCGCAGTTATCTTCACAAAGCGGAATTGAGTATATAAAAGCGGTACTGACAAATACATACGGTGTTGGTGACCGTTCAAAAAAAGCGGTAAATACAATTATAAACGCCATGCAAAATGGTCTGCCGTTAAAATTGGTGTTGGGTGACAGACCAAATGATTGGGTGTACATTGATGATACAGTCAGCGGATTAGTAACTGTAGCAGAAAAATGCCGTTCTTTCAGATCATATTATATCGGACACAGAAATATATCGGCGTTCAGAGAAAAAATTGAGATAATGCGTGATGTGATTTGCCCGGGCAGAGATCTGACATTCGGAGAAATGCCCGAAAATACATATATAGATTACACACAACTTACAAATATGATACCCGACACTTTCGAGTGTCAGACAGATTTCAAAGAAAGCATACTAAAAACCGCTAAATGGCTAAAAGCGCAGAATATTGTGCAAAATGAACAAGTGAAAAATCAGACCACGGGGGGGCATTTAACTGCCTGATCTCGTCATTTTCACCAAGCCTTGATGAAAGGCTGGTGGCATGATGAATACCGTTGTAGTAACCGGCGCAGGAGGCTTTATAGGCGGAGCACTTACAGAAAAGCTTTTGCAAAACGGTGTTAAGGTCTACGGGGTAGATATTTCAGAAAAAATGCTTGAAAGGTATACGGACAAGGCAAATTTCATTCCCGTAGTTGCAGATTTTTCTCTATACCATATGCTCTCGCAGATGATAACGGACAAAAACGTAGATGTGTTCTATCATTTGGCGTGGCAGGGCGTGTTCGGAGAAGCCTTTAAAAATTACGAACTACAGCTTAACAACGCCAAATACGCCTGCGATGCTATTATGCAGGCAATAAAGATAGGCGCGGATAAATTTATTTTTGCAGGAACGTATAATGAGTTTGAAATAAACAACATTATATTTTCAGAAAAAGCAGAGCCAAGGTATACCTGCATATATTCTTCTTCAAAATTTGCCGCCGATATGATATGCAAAACTATCGCAGCGCAAAATAAAATAAGCTATAACGCAGGGTTGGTCGCTATGGCATACGGCGAGGGCAACAAGTCGCAAATGCTCGCGAATACTCTTATACGCTCATTTAACAACAATGTAAGACCTAAGCTTATAGACGGGTATAATCTTTACGATTTTGTATATATCGACGATATCACAGATGCTTATATTGCAATAGGAGATAAAGGTAAAAATTTAAAAAGCTATTACATAGGTCACAGAAATCTAAAGACTTTCCGTGAATGGGTAAATGAAATAAAAGATATTTTATCGCCCAAAATGGAGCTTGTCTTTGGTGAATACAAGGATAATCAGTCAATAGACTATTCAAAGATAGATATTGACGCGCTCTACAGAGATACAGGCTTTGAATGTAAATCAGATTTTAAAGAAAGCATACTAAAGACCGCAGAATGGCTGAAAGGATATGAACAATGAAAAAAGTAATAGTCGTAGGCAGCGGATTTTCGGGAAGCATAATTGCCCGAAAAATAGCAGAAGAACTTGACATTGCAGTTGATGTGATAGAACGCAGGGCGCATATAGGAGGAAACGCTTATGATGAGTATGACGAAAACGGAATACTTATCCAAAAGTACGGTCCTCACTTTATAAACACAAACAATTACGATGTAATAAAATTTCTGCTGAAATACACCAAACTGTTTCGGCACGATGCGCGGCTTCTGAGTTTTATCGACGGCGAATACGTCCAGCTGCCGTTCAATTTCAGGACTATGCAGCAGCTTGCAGGCGATGAAAGGTCTGTTGGACTGTTGAAAGCTATGCGCACAGAATTTGCAGGCCGCGACAGAGTGCCTATTTTTGAACTTCTCAGCAGTGATAATGAAGATGTCCGCAGCTATGGCGAACTGCTGTTTGAAAAAGCGTACAGAACTTACACGGCAAAGCAATGGGGCCTTGCTCCCGAAGATATTGATAAAAGCGTTCTTGAAAGAGTGCCTATGGCAATGAATTTTGACGAAAGATATCTCAATAAAGACTTTCAGTATCTGCCTATGCACGGTTTTACTGAAATCTTCAAGAATATGCTGGATCATAAAAATATAAACGTAACGCTGAATTGCGATGCTATGGAACATCTTGAACTGGACGCTGACAGCCACGTTATAAAATACGATAACGAAAAGGTCGATCTGCTGGTATTTACGGGAGCGATAGATACGCTCTTTGGTGAAAAGTACGGCAGACTGCCATATAGGTCTTTGGATATAAGATATGAATATTTCGACGAGGAAAAACATCTTCCGTGTGAGATAATATCATATCCACAAGCTGACGGATATACGAGAAAGACAGAGTACAAACAGTTTACATATAACGCGCCGAGGGCAGAAAAAACAGTCGTGGCTACCGAGTATCCGCTTGAATACGACCCGAGCGACGAAAAGGCGTCTATCCCGTATTATCCCGTTCTCACCGATGAAAGCAGCGAGATGTATGCAAAGTATGTCAAAGAAACGAATAAGTACGGCAACATAGTACTCTGCGGCCGTCTTGCCGAATTTAAATACTACAACATGGATATATGTATTGAACACGCGCTCCAAAAATTTGAGGAAATAAAGGAGAAATTAAAATGAAAGGCATAATACTCGCTGGGGGCAAGGGCACGCGGCTGTATCCGAACACAATAGCGGTAAGCAAGCAGCTTTTGCCAATCTATGACAAGCCGCTTATATACTATCCGCTGTCGGTTCTGCTGCTTGCAAATATCTCTGACATACTTATAATATCCACACCGCAGGACATAGATAATTACAAAAAACTTTTGGGCGACGGCTCCAGAATAGGCGTTAAGTTTACATATGCCGTTCAGGACAAGCCCAGAGGTCTGGCAGATGCGTTTATCCTTGGTGCGGGATTTATCGGTAACGACAGCGTTTGCCTTGTTCTTGGGGATAACGTGTTCTACGGTCAGTATTTTTCATCTGTACTTGAAAAAGCAAAGGCTCAGGCTGAAAAATTCGGCGCGGCTATATTCGGCTATCCCGTAAAGAACCCCAAAGAGTTCGGCGTGGTAGAGTTTGATGAAAACAACCGAGTTATTTCTATCGAAGAAAAGCCCGAAGAACCAAAGTCAAACTATGCTGTACCCGGATTGTATTTCTACGATAACGAAGTCGTTGAGATAGCAAAAAACGTAAAGCCCTCGGCACGCGGTGAAATAGAGATAACGTCAATAAACAATTATTATCTTGAAAAAGGCAAATTGCAGGTCACCCTCATGGGCAGAGGCATGGCATGGCTGGATACAGGCTCTCCGAAAGGTATGCACAAGGCGGGCGGATTTGTCAAGACGGTGCAGGAAATGCAGGGATTTTATATATCCTGCATTGAGGAGATAGCATGGCGCAGAGGCTTTATAACCACGCAGCAGTTGAAAGCTCTTGGCGAAGAATTGAAAATGACCGATTACGGCAAATATATTTTATCACTGGCGGAGGAAGAAGTATGACAGTCATAGTAACCGGCGGTGCCGGATTTATAGGCAGCAATTTTATCTTTCATATGCTCAAAGCATATCCGAATTACCGCATTATTTGTCTGGACAAGCTGACGTATGCAGGAAATCTGTCTACTCTCGAGCCTGTGATGAATGAGCCGAATTTCAGATTTGTAAAGCTTGATATCTGCGACCGTGAGGGCGTTTACAAACTGTTTGAAGAAGAAAAGCCGGATATTATAGTGAACTTTGCGGCAGAAAGCCATGTTGACAGGTCTATAGAAGATCCCGAAGTCTTTTTGCAGACTAATATTCTCGGTACTCAGGTACTTATGGACGCTTGCAGAAAGTACGGTATTGAGCGTTATCATCAGGTATCTACCGATGAGGTGTATGGTGATCTTCCGCTTGACAGAGCCGACTTGTTCTTTACCGAAGAAACGCCAATACATACAAGTTCTCCGTATTCTGCTTCAAAGGCATCGGCCGATCTGCTTGTTATGGCGTACCACAGAACGTTCGGGCTTCCTGTTACGATAAGCCGCTGTTCAAACAATTATGGGCCTTATCACTTTCCCGAGAAACTCATTCCTCTTATGATAGCAAACGCGCTTGCGGACAAGCCTCTTCCTGTTTACGGAAAGGGAGAAAACGTTCGCGACTGGTTGTATGTTGAAGACCACTGCCGTGCGATAGATCTGATCATACACAAGGGAAAAGTCGGCGAGGTATACAACGTAGGCGGCCACAACGAGATGAAGAACATCGACATAGTAAAGCTCATCTGCAAAGAGCTAGGCAAACCTGAAACGCTGATTACATACGTTACCGACCGCAAGGGTCACGATATGCGCTATGCTATAGACCCGACTAAAATTCACAGCGAACTGGGCTGGCTGCCCGAGACTAAATTTGCAGACGGCATAAAGAAAACGATAAAATGGTATCTTGAAAACCGCGAATGGTGGGAGACCATTATTTCCGGTGAGTACCAAAATTACTATGAGAAGATGTATGGAGAGAGGTAACGAAAAAACCGACAATCATTAGGTTGTCGGTTTTGCTTATTTAAATCATCTGTCACTTTTTCTTTGAGGAGACTATCATAGCGGCAGCCAAAGCTGTTCCCGCAAGTACCAGTCCTACGCCTGCACCCGTCGGTTTGTTGCTGCTGTCGGCAGGCTTATTTGAAGAACTGCTCTCGCTTGATGATATTTCCTCCTGTGAGCTTGCTTCCGATGAAGCAGGATTAACTACGACTTCCTTAGGCTTGCCTGCTCCGTTGAGTGTTACTCCCGTCAACGAAATACCATTGCCGCACAAAAACTTTATCTTAACGGACGTGCTTCCTGACGGAATACTTATTCCCGTAACATTTGCGGTGTATATGTTGCTGTCTTCAGCTATCTCTGTAAAAACTATATCCGCACTCTCTTCAAGAGACCAACTGTATGTCTGAGTGCTTCCCGCTTCTATAACAAAGCTTCCTGCGGCGTTGACTGAAGTGGGGTCAACTGTTATTGTAAGTGTAATGGAGGTAAGCTTTGCCAATTCATCGGCAGAAGAATAAATTCCGTTTTCGCCAACTAAGACCACCTCGCCGTCGGATATCCTATCAACCTCTACCTTGTAATTGGGGGTCTCATCAGCAAAAGCTGTTACAGCCGAACTGCACAAAAACAAGATAGCCGCCGATAAAAAAGCAATGGTTTTTTTCATAGCGCGTCCTCCAAAAAATGTCGATTATTGTAGATTTATTACGAGCTTAATATACTGCATTTTAAGCTGAATGTCAATACGCCAAGAAAGATTTTGTATGGTTGAATAAATTTGCAATAATATTTGTTTCAAAGTTGGCGAATATATACAAAGCGCGTATCCCCATGATGATATTCATAATACTTATTTCAGTTTGCCATATATGTTTTCACTCATACTTATCCTTATCCCCCACACTTATATCTCTGCCGATCTGCACCTCGATGATCTTCAGCACGGTTTTAGCCTTGACTGTGTGTTTTGCAGTCTTAGGGAGCTGTATAACATCACCTGCACGCACGGTGAACGTCTTTCCGTCAACAGTTGCTTCACCCTCACCCGAGATGATCGTCCACACTTCATCGCGGTAGCGGTGGCTGTGGTAGCTCATCTGATGCTGAGGATTCAGTGTTATCTTTATCGTCATGCTTTCTTCTTCAACATCAAGCACCCTGAAGCTGCCCCATGACTTCTCAGCAAACATGATCTGCTGGTCTATCTCGTCAACAAAAGGCTTAATATAGCTGCTCTGCTCCTTGTCGGAAATAAGTATTCCCTCCGGGCTTGCAGCTATAACGACGTTTTTCAGTCCCATAGCAATAATGGGTATGCCAAGCTCGTTTATAGCCTGCGTGTTTTTGCAGTTATCGTTAAAACGCACATCCCCCACAGCCTGCTCCTGCATTTCTTCAGTAAGGGTGTTCCATGTTCCGAGATCTTTCCACTCTCCGTTGAAACGCAGAACGGTAATGTTGCTTTCCTTTTCTGCAACTGCGTAGTCAAAGCTTATCTTAGGCAAGTCTGCGTAACCCTCAAAAAGAGCTTTGTAATCACTTGTGCCAAGATATTCTTTTGCTTTTTCCAGAACGTATTTCAGCTTGTATGCAAACACTCCGCCATTCCACAGCGCGCCTTGATTTATATACTCTTGCGCAGTCTTAACGTCGGGCTTCTCTTTGAACGACGAAACCTCACTTACGCTGTCTTCGGTTTTCGGGATTATGTAACCGTATTTTTCAGAAGGGTATGTCGGCTCTATGCCCATTAACACAAGACCTGCCGATGGCTTGTCCGCGAGAATGGAAAGCGTTTTAAGAGCTTCAAAATAATCATCGTTTACATACGGATCTACCGGACAAACGACAACAGCTTCATTTTCGCTTATTCCTATGACATCATGAAGATATGCCGTTGCAAGGGCAATTGCAGGGAAAGTATCGCGGCGGCAGGGTTCAACAGAGATACCGACGTTTTCGCCCAGTTGATTGTGAAGAGCAGACACCTGAGATTTGCTCGTCGCAATTGTAACATTAGCGTTTGCATCTGCCTTTTTTATCTGCCGGTATACTCTCTGCACCATTGATTCGTATTCGTCGCCGTTTTTGAACAGCTTAATAAACTGCTTGCTGCGTATGTCGTTTGACAGCGGCCACAGGCGTTTGCCCGATCCGCCGGAGAGAAGGATTATGTTCATATTCTCACCTCTCCGCCCGTATGGGGTTATTCAAAAAATCTTCATAGGCAAGCCTTATGCCGTCTTCAAGCTCTGTTTTGTATGTCCAACCTAACTTTGTGGCTTTGCTCACATCAAGCAGCTTTCTTGGCATTCCGTTAGGCTTAGATGTATCCCAACTGATTTTTCCGTCGTATCCAACAACTCTTGCTACAAGTTCAGTAAGTTCTTTAATAGTAACATCTCTGCCCGAGCCAATATTTACCGTTTCACTTCCAGTATAATTATCCATGAAATATACGCTAGCATTGGCAAGATCGTCTGCATATAAAAATTCTCTGTATGCAGAACCGTCACCCCAGCATGTAACTTCGTTATAATTATTTTCCTTTGCCTCATGAAACCGCCGTATCAAAGCCGGCACAACGTGAGATGTTTTTGTACTGTAATTATCATTCAAGCCATAAATATTGCATGGCATGATAGAAATATAACCTGTGCCATACTGTCTGTTAAGATATTCACAGTATCTCAACCCTGCTATTTTTGCCAGGGCATAAGCTTCATTAGTAGGCTCAAGAGAACCTGTCAAAAGATATTCTTCTTTCATAGGCTGATCGCAAAGTCTTGGATAAATACAGGAAGAACCTATAAATTCAAGCTTTTTCACACCGCTTTTCCATGCGGCGTTGATCACATTGAATTCAAGAAGTATATTATCATACATAAAATCAGCAGGGTGAATTGAATTTGTGCCTATACCACCCACTTTTGCAGCCGCCAGAAACACATACTCCGGCATTTCCTCTTTGAAGAAACGTTCAACATCTGCCTGCCGGCACAGATCAAGCTCCGCATGGGTTCTTGTTATTATGTTTGTATATCCCTGTCTTTCAAGTTCTCTTACAATTGCCGAACCGACCATTCCTCTATGCCCTGAAACGTATATCTTTGAATTTTTCTGCATAATTTTTCACCTGCACGATCATTTGAAAAGTTTAAGCAGAGAATTTATCTCGTAATCAAGCTCTTCTTTGCCAAGCCCGTGGTGGCAGCCGATGTAGAAACCGTTGTTATCAATGTACTCGGCATTCGGGTAGTTCTTTTCAATGTCACCGAATATCTCTTTGTAGATAGGCTGATTCAGCAGCGTAAGCATAGGTCTTGTCTCTATATTTGCAGATTCAAGATACTTGACTATCTCATTTTTTGTTTTTGGACTTTCAGGCTTTACAAGTATCGGGAACATCATGTATGTATGCTCAATGTATTCGGGGTGTCTGGGAAGCTGTATGTACTTTTCCAGCGGCTCCAATCCCTTTATAAGATAATCGGCGTTTTGGTGTCTTGCACCCATTATCTCGTCAACTCTTTCAAGCTGACCCAGTCCCAGTGCGCCCTCCAGTTCGCCTACACGGTAACTGTAGCCCAGACGCACAAATGTAAACCGCCTGTCCATGTCGGTCTTAAGTCGCTTCGGGCATACCTGCTCTCCGTCAGAGGCTATACATCTCTCGCAGGTGCAGGCTCTGCCGTGTGCCACCAGCGAGCGGAGTATCTCAGCAAGTTCGCTGTCGCTTGTGCACATTATGCCGCCTACACCGGTAGTAATAGTATGTGCAACATAGGTGCTGCACGCCATTATGTCGCTGAAGCTACCAACAGTTCTGCCGTTTATTTTGGCAAAATGCGCTTCTGCACAGTCCTCTATGATCCTGAGATCATGCTTTTTTGCGATCTCGCTTATCCTGTCCATTTCGCACGGCATACCAAAGCAATGAACAGGTATTATACACCTTGTTTTTGAGGTTATGTGCTTTTCTATCTCGTCGGGATCCATATTATATGACTTAATGTCAACATCAACAAAAACAGGCTTCAGACCTGCATGGAGCACAGAGTTCGACGTCGCTATAAAAGTAATGGCAGGTACAAGTATCTCAGCATCGTCCTCCCAATTGTACTTTTCTTTAAGCGCCAGTATAGCAAGGTGAAGAGCACTTGTTCCGCTGTTACACATAACTCCATATTTATGTCCGTGCATATTTGCAAACATTTTTTCAAACTTAGCTACATATTTTCCCTGAGAAAGTCTTTGATTGTCAAGCGCATCCATTACATACTTCTTTTCGATCTCTGTAACCGATGCATATCCAACACCGATCTTATCCATATATTTCACCTTTCTGAATCAAGAATTGCTTTTTCTCTCTTGGCTGCTTTCCTGTCATGCTCAGCCATGATATTCACAAGCTGTTCATAGCTTGTCTTCTGAGGATCCCAGCCGAGAACGGTTTTAGCCTTTGTCGGGTCGCCCAGCAGGTTGTCCACATCGGTAGGTCTGAACCACGCGGGATTTACGCACACCAGCATTTTGCCTGTCGCTTTATCGTAACCCTTTTCGTCAAGTCCTTTGCCTTCCCAGCGGATATGTATGCCGTTTGCCTCAAACGCTTTTTCTGTAAAGTCACGCACGGTATGCTGCACGCCTGTCGCTATCACAAAGTCGTCGGGCTTGTCCTGCTGCATTATCAGCCACATACACTCAACGTAGTCTTTTGCATAGCCCCAGTCGCGCAGGCTGTCGAGATTGCCAAGCTCCAGATGATCTTGCAAGCCCTCAGCTATGCGCCCTGCCGCTATGGTTATCTTTCGGGTGACGAAATTCTCACCTCTGCGTTCTGACTCGTGATTGAACAGTATACCGTTGCAGGCGAACATTCCGTATGCCTCGCGGTATTCTTTGGTTATCCAGAATGCGTACTGCTTTGCGACAGCATACGGGCTGTATGGGTGGAACGGCGTTGTTTCCGACTGCGGTATTTCCTCTACCTTGCCGTAAAGCTCGGAAGTAGATGCCTGATAGACTCTCGTTTTATTTGTAAGACTGAGTATGCGAACGGCTTCGAGGATACGCAGAGTACCCAGAGCATCAACATCGCCGGAGTATTCGGGAACGTCAAACGACACCTGAACATGGCTCTGCGCCGCGAGGTTGTATATCTCATCGGGCTGCACCTCGGCGATTATGCGAATGATAGACGAACTGTCTGACAAATCGCCGTCGTGGAGTGTCAGCTTGTCCTTTATGCGGTCTATTCGACCTGTGTTTGATATTGATGCACGGCGCGTTATGCCGTGTACATCGTATCCTTTTTCAAGTAACAGTTCGGCAAGATAGCTGCCGTCCTGCCCGGTTATACCGGTGATAAGTGCTTTTTTCATGAAAATGCCTCATTTCTTTTGTTTTGCTTTGCCCTTTACGATATTTAGCAGATTTTTGAAGTATCCGCACATATCCTTAAAATGCGGGCTCCTGAAATATATAAGCAGGTCAACTGCCAGCGGGATAGTACCCCACAGCAAAAACCTCAGCAGTATTCCGACTAATGTTACAGGCATATTTCTTGTCAGAAGATACAGCGCCGTGCCTTCCAATATAACTACTGCGAACAACCCTGCGTGTTTTGCGAGATACTTTTTAATAGACTTTCCGAAGAAACCTTTTACTACAAAACGTATTCTTCCATATGCTATAGGCAGATAAGCTACTAATGTACCTATCTGTACGCCGGTAACGCCCAGCGGTTTTGCAAGCGCTACGGACACGATGATGTTCAGTATAGCAGAAACGAGCATACAGTTGCGGTCCTGCTTGTAATCACCGAATACGCTGCGATATTTACAAACGATTTCCCAAACGGACAATAAATAAATAGTCAGAGAGAAAGCAATAACAAATGAATACGGAAGGAGATATTTTGTACTGCCCAACCATATCTGTATAGCAGGCTGGAAGAACACCAGGAAACCTGCGCTTATATAGCTTGCAAAGAAGAAGCTGAAGACATCGAACATCTCAAACTGTTTCCATAGGTCTTCCTTTTTTCTGTCAGCATACACGATATTGCCTATAGCCGCCTGCACGGGATTAAGAAGACGATAAAACAGCACATTTAAAACACCCTTCTTAAGAATAATGTAATTTCCATACAATGCGACATCTTTTATTCCGCACAGTACTGATATAACTATATTGTCTGTACCACCGTAAACTGCATAAGAGATATTGTGCACCAGAAAATTCTTAATATCGGGTATCATATTTCGCTTGTTTATATCTTCTTTGGTGACGGTATACTTTTCTTTGAGATACGGATAGTCCTTATTCGATTTGAGCATTATAAGGACATTCGCAAAAAAGGTTATAGACAACTGTATAGCAAGATAAAGCAGATAATTTTTAAATATGGCAAGCAGCGTGAGCTGAATTACCTGCACTATGATATTCGCAAACAAGTCTATTTCAATAGTTACATATTCTTTCTGGTCTGCTGCATATATGGTTCTTCTGTATGACAAAAAGTATCCTGCTACCATACTTGCGAGCTGCAAAAAGTATACTATGTAAAGATATCCTATACTGCGCGAGGAGTCCTTTACAATGTACGGAACAAATATGCACGCGACAAGACCAAGCACGGTAACGACAGCTGCTATTATGCGATACACCCATTTGTACAGGTACATCAGCTTGCCTATCTCCTGCTTGTTATGGGTAACTATTTCACGGTACAGGTGGAAAGATATTATTCCTCCTATGCCCAGCTCTGCGACCGAAAGTATCGAGAAAATGTTTCCGAACACGCTATGATAACCCAAGTATTCTATGTCCAGAAACGTTACAAAAATACGGCGGTTAACAAACTGAAGTAGCAGGGTCAGTATCTCTCCAAATACCGATATTATGCTGTTTTTAAGTGTTTTCGCGGAATTCATATAACATCAACTTTATACATCTATTTTGATCCATTCGGGACAAGTAAAGGGAATATTATGTTCAGTTACGCCAACTCCAATATTTGGCGCAATTACTATTTTGTCTGGATTTTTATTCAAATAAGCTCCCCAAAAAGAAAAAGTACTATTTGCTATAATATTGTGTTTGCAGTTGCCCATGAGCTGCATATCCCTAAAACTATTTCTTCCGTCATTGCCCTTAACAATTTCATACTTAACTTTGCCTTCAAACAGATGTCTGCAATAGTCGTGGTCATTGGAAAAAATATAGAATACAGGATCGTCTATTTTGTCTTTAATAATTTGTATAGACTTAAAATAGTAGTCTTCTGTTGTTAAAGCATACCCATATTTAACAAAGTCACCCCGTCGTACATGAATGCTTACTGAATTACTATCTGAGATTTTGTTCATATATTCCAAGTTCTTTTCGCTCATACCTTCTCTGAATCTAAAATTCTGCATAAGTATATCTTCAACACCGACAAGGTACTCATAATTTGCCCATGCGCCTTCAATGTAATAACTATTTAAAGGATTCAAATTATAAATCTCAGGATAAAAACATGTAAAATCATCCTGATAAAAATATGTGCTTTTATGACCATGAATGCCATTTATGATTTTAGATAATGGGCGCAAAATTGAATGTAAAGGTCCAGTCTCGGGATATACGTCTGATAACTTTGCTACAGTTTTCCAAGAGCATTCTTTTATATGTATATCAAATGCCTCTTCTAACCAATAATCAGTTAAATGATATTTATGGGATGGGTGATTTGGAATATATCCTCTAATAACATTAGTTGGATAATGTCTTTCAAGTTGTTTAAATAACGCATATTCAAACATTTGATTTCCTAATCCACCTGTAAATTTAACTATAAACATTTTTGTAACCTCTCTTAGCTATACTTTTTGATTTATATTTTGACTATTATTGCCAGCACATATGCAACTGTTGAATAGTCTAGGGTATCTTAAGTCCTAACTATATTTATACAATATAACTTCTATTGATAGCAAAATACTGCTGTTGATACTTTTTACATATATTACTTATAAATTAACAGCACTTGTTTTTGTATACGATTCATATTTTTACCGCCGTAAAATTAATTTGTTGTAAGTATTATTTGCCTTTTCTATACCAACATCTTGTTAACGCCATAGTAATATTTAAAGATTGTATACCTTATCGCTGATGCTAGTATCTCTGTGTAATCAGACAATCTACTTATGACATCCAGATACAGTTCGGGAGCATCAAGAGCCAATTAACTTTAAAAATATGCCATTTAAATTGAATAATAATTATGCCAATTGTGTGCAAGAATGCAGTCAAAATATTTTCTGCACTTTGTAATTAACGAAGAAAAGCGTATCATTTCCAGTCTAGTTTCTACTATAATAAGAAGTTTTATTTTACCGTTATTTTAGAATTCTACACCATAGTATTCTGTTTTGATTATCATTTTCACACCTTCTACACAAACGTAATGGGACGATTTTTTTAAAACTGTTCATTTACCCACATAAGCGTTATTAGATATTCGTTTTCAGAAAGATTGATGATGTTATGTGTACATCTAAGAAACATATGAATATCCTGAATTTTTTGTTAGACTCCTCAAATCCTATAAATTCATATGTGCCGACATTTCGTTCCTGTATAAGGACGTACCTTAAAACAATAATAAAAAATTATCATTTTAAATTATGCCAGTCCTGACATTTTGTAATGTAGTGCTTGTTTATGTTCACACTAAATTGCACGCATTTTTTCACTTTTCAAAATCAACACAAAGCGATCACGTTCACCACAATTCATCATTCAAGAAAATAATATCTTATCTTGGGCCAAATATGAAAAGAAAATAGTAAATAAGGAGATATGAATTATTTGTCAATCTCTCCTGAACAAATCCCTGGTATAAACCTTATCAGCCACATCATCAAGGCAAGGATCATAGCGATTTGCAATAATAGCGTCAGATTCTGTTTTGAAATTTTCAAGGTCGTTCACAACAAGGCTGCCGAAGAATGTGTCACCGTCATTAAGCGTAGGCTCATAAATTATGACTGTCGCGCCCTTTGCCTTGATCCGCTTCATAACACCCTGTATGCTGCTTTGTCTGAAATTATCGCTGTTGGATTTCATCGTAAGGCGGTATACACCAATGGTTATGTTCTTTTCTTTGCTCTTATCGTACTGCGAGTTTGCATCATAGTAGCCTGCAATCTGCAACACACGATCAGCAATAAAATCTTTTCTCGTCCTGTTGCTTTCCACAATTGCTTCGATAAGATTTTCGGGAACATCTTCGTAATTTGCAAGCAGTTGTTTCGTGTCCTTCGGCAGACAATATCCGCCGTAACCAAAGCTCGGATTGTTATAGTGACTGCCTATCCTTGGGTCAAGGCATACGCCGTTTATTATTTGCTGCGTGTCAAGACCTTTTAATTCGGCATATGTGTCAAGCTCGTTGAAGTAGCTGACACGAAGAGCAAGATATGTATTAGCAAACAGCTTTACTGCTTCCGCTTCAGTAAATCCCATAAAAAGCGTGTCTATATTTTCTTTGATCGCACCCTCCTGCAAAAGCTTCGCAAACTGATGCGCAGCCTTTACAAGGCGTTCGTCGTCTATGTCCGTTCCCACAATTATCCTGCTTGGATATAGATTGTCATATAATGCTTTTGATTCACGAAGAAATTCGGGACTGAAAATAATATTTTTGCTTCCCGTTTTCTTTCTTATCTGCTCTGTAAATCCTACGGGGATCGTTGACTTTATGACCATGATCGCGTTGGGATTAACTTTCATCACAAGCGAAATAACGGCTTCAACAGCGCTTGTATCAAAGAAGTTTTTCTTGCTGTCGTAGTTTGTCGGTGCGGCAATTACAACAAATTCTGCGTCCTTGTACGCGGATTCCGCATCAAGCGTTGCAGTCAGATCAAGCTTTTTCTCTGCCAGATATTTTTCTATGTACTCGTCCTGAATGGGAGATTTTCTTTGATTGATAAGCTCAACTTTTTCGGGGATTATATCCACCGCGATAACTTCGTTGTGCTGTGCCAGAAGCGTTGCTATCGACAATCCTACATAGCCTGTGCCTGCGACTGCTATCTTCATTTTACTTCCTCTTTCTTTTGTTTATGTTTTATAATATTCTTTGTACCACTGAGCAAACTTTCTTAGTCCCTCGCGCAGCTTTATTTTCGGAGTAAACCCAAGATCACGCTCTAATGCCGATGAGTCTGCATAAGTTATGGGTACATCTCCAGGCTGCATGGAAACAAGTTCCATATGCTGCTTTATGTCAAAATCATCTGGCAGAACCTTTGCACGAATAAGTTCTTCAGAAAGAATGTTTACAAAATCCATCAGGTTTTCGGGTGTTCCTCCGCCTATATTGTAAAGGGCGTACGGCGGTACAGGCAGACCGTCCTCTCCGTTTTTCTTTTCCGGAGGCTTTTGCATAACACGGATAATTCCTTCAACAATATCGTCTACATAGGTAAAATCACGCTTGCAGTTGCCGTAATTAAATATCTTTATCGTTTCACCCCTGACAAGCTTGTCCGTAAAACCGAAATACGCCATATCGGGTCGTCCTGCGGGGCCGTAGACCGTGAAAAATCTAAGTCCCGTGGTAGGGATATTGTACAGCTTACTATAGCAATGCGCCATAAGCTCGTTGCTTTTCTTGGTAGCTGCATACAGCGAAACAGGGTTGTCCACCTTATCTTCTGTGCTGAACGGCACTTTTTTGTTGCCGCCGTAAACAGATGAAGATGAAGCATATACAAGATGTTTTACGGGGAAATGGCGGCAGGCTTCGAGGATATTGTAGAAACCGATGATATTTGAATTTATGTAGGCATCGGGATTTTCAATAGAATAGCGCACTCCTGCCTGCGCGGCGAGGTTGACGACCGTATCAAAGTGATACTTTTCAAACAATGACATGATGAGCTGCTTATCTGAAATATCTCCTTTGATGAACGTGAAATTACTGTATTTCTGCAACTCTGACAGGCGATATTCTTTCAAGCGCACATCATAGTAATCGTTCATGTTGTCTATGCCTATGATCGTTATATCAGGATCTTCTGCAAGCAATCGCTTACAGAGATAGTAGCCGATGAAGCCGGATGTGCCGGTGAGAAAAAGTGTCTTAACTTCGTGTCCGTTTTTGATATTACACATATTCATTACCCGCATTTTTCGTATTTTTATACAGTTTCTGAAAAAGTATCGGGGCGATCTTTATCAAACTGTTCATTTGCCCACATCAGCGTGATCAAATTATCTTTTTCGGATAAATTTATGATGTTATGTGTATACCCCGGCAGCATATGTACCGCCTCGATCTTGTCACCCGATACCTCAAATTCTATCACTTCATCTGTGCCTATCTTTCGCTCCTGTATAAGGCCGTGTCCCGACACAACAATGAAAAATTCCCACTTTGAATTGTGCCAGTGCTGACCTTTTGTAATGCCCGGTTTGCTGATGTTTACGCTGAATTGTCCGCATTTTTTAGTTTTTAAAAGCTCCGTAAAGCTGCCGCGCTCGTCACAATTCATCTTCAGCGAAAATGACATCTTCTCTCTCGGCAAATATGAAAGATATGTGGAATAGAGCTTCTT
The DNA here is from genome assembly GCA_947631995.1 of uncultured Clostridia bacterium. Taxonomy (GTDB): domain Bacteria; phylum Bacillota; class Clostridia; order Oscillospirales; family Ruminococcaceae; genus UBA7477. Next base: position 36,614 of record CANRNT010000056.1, read on the forward strand.
TGCAAAGCTGTTATTCGGGATCTCAGGCATTACCAGACTTTGCGGCTGAGCTTTGAATTGTTCAAGCAGATCCACTATTTTACCTAAAGTAACCTTGTGCGTTGTCGGAACAAAACAATAGCTGCCGTTATCTTGCGGTATAGGTATCAGCCCAACATACTCGCAGTAATGCTCTTTTTCTTCCAAGGCGTCAAACATTTCTTCCATAAGGTCGTCAATATACAGAAGTTCCAATTTCGTATTTCTGTCATTGACCTGTATAGGCAGATCATTCGCATAATTATAACAAAACGTTGCAACAGCGCTGTTGTAATTAGGTCTGCACCATTTGCCGAACAAATTCGGAAAACGGTAGACAAGAACTTTTGCACCTGTTTCTTTTGCATAATCGAAGAATAGATTTTCTCCTGCCAGCTTGCTCCTGCCGTATTCGCCGTCATATCGTCCTATCAAAGTTGCTTGTACGGAAGATGACAGCACCACGGGACAAGTATTTTCGCATTTTTTCAAAGTATGCAAAAGTGTTTCGGAAAATCCGAAATTACCCTGCATAAATTCAGCATTATCTTTCGGGCGGTTCACACCTGCAAAATGAAAGACAAAGTCGGCTTTTGCGCAATATTCTTCTAAAAGCGATCTATCTGTATCAATGTCATACTCATATACATCATCGATATGTATATTTCTGGTTCTGTTTTTGCCGTCACGGATATTTTTCAGATTTTCTACAAGATTTCGTCCCGCAAAGCCTTTTGCGCCTGTGACAAGGATATTCATACATCTGCTCCCATGTCGGCAAGCTGCTCTCTGACATAGTCAGATGTCAGCAATTTTTCAACCGTTCCTTGAACATCAAGGATATTTGTATTTTGGCTTGTATACGCCTCATCAGCCATAGTATGCACTTCACCTTTTACCAAGAATTTATCATAGTTCAGATCACGGCTGTCCGCTGCAATACGAAAATACTTACCCATATCCTCGCTGCGCAGGCGTTCTTCTCTCGTCATAAGCGTTTCATAGAGTTTTTCTCCATGGCGCGTTCCGATTATGTTTGTACCTGTATCACCGAAAAGCTGCTGAACTGCCTTTGCAAGGTCACCTATCGTAGAAGCATCCGCTTTCTGAATGAACAGATCGCCGGGATTGGCGTGTTCAAATGCAAACTGAACAAGGTCAACAGCTTCGTCAAGGTTCATCAAGAAACGTGTCATATTCGGGTCGGTGATAGTGATCGGATTGCCCGATTTGATTTGGTCAATAAACAGTGGAATAACGCTGCCGCGGCTGCACATTACGTTTCCGTAGCGTGTACAGCATATAACCGTGTTTCCTCGTTCTGCTGCAACACGGGCATTTGCATAGATGATACGCTCCATCATTGCCTTGGAAATACCCATAGCGTTTATAGGGTAAGCGGCTTTATCCGTTGAAAGGCATACCACACGTTTAACGCCCTCTTCAATTGCCGCGTGAAGAACATTATCCGTGCCTATTACATTCGTTTTTACCGCCTGCATAGGGAAGAATTCGCAGCTCGGTACTTGCTTCAACGCTGCCGCATGGAATATGTAATCAACGCCGTGCATTGCATCGCGAACGGTCTGAATGTCACGGACATCACCTATGTAGAACCGCACTTTCTTTGCATATTCCGGATACTTTGACTGCAATTCGTGCCGCATATCGTCCTGCTTTTTCTCATCACGGCTGAATATTCTGATTTCGCCTATATCTGATGTAAGAAAGTGCTTCAGCACGGTATTGCCGAATGAGCCTGTCCCTCCGGTGATCATTAAGATACTGTTATTATAACTATTCATAATTATTTCTCCTTAACATTTAACTTTAAAATACTTTTAGAAACAATTACTAAATTCAGAATGGTTATCATATAGTTATACGCCATCGTGGTTATTTAATAATGTAATATATTACAAGCTACAAATGCAATATTTCGTACCTTTCATAATTTTACAAGCAAAATAATAATTCATCATAAATCACAAACACACAAAAAATGTAAATACAAACATTGCTAAAAGGTATGTTATATTCAATAGTATAAGCTATATGATATAAATACTGTTCAAAAGTAATGGCTTTATTGTAGGCTATATTGAACTTCATTAATCAATTCAAAATTAATGCTAATGTAGCGTGTTAATTGTATAATATATATTATATCCAGACGAAAAGTAAGCAAATAGTAACATTTTATATTTAAACATTGATAATTAATTTAAGTTTTTCTTTGATTATGGTACTATCATCTTTTTGTAAATTAAAATAGATAATCAAGATAATTTATTTTTATATACTTGCTATATATACATTCTCCTAACAAGTCGATAATTTATAGGACATAAGATGGGAATTTCATACTAAAAAACTTTGGAATGTTTTCATGTGCAAACATGACACATTATTTGATAGAATTGAATTATTTGATTTTACAAAAATAAGAAAAATTATTTTACTATATTAGATTTAGGCAAACAGAATATTTTGTCAATATTGTAGTAGCTTACGGTGATAATATACTAGCATATATATGCCTGCCAAATATTTAATGTGTAAACGTATAAGCTAATATACTATTTCATTAAAAAGTGTTTGAATATCTTTAATTGTTTCCTTCATATTCAACGATGCCAATATACGTTTTTTCTTAATACCTTATTTGTTCCTCCCAACAAAATATTTGTAGTATTACTGAAATTCTTAGTAATAGTACTATGAGCGGCAATTACAGAATTTTCAGGGATATTGGCACCTTTTAAAATAACAGTTTTACATCCAACCCAAACATGATCACCCAATATAATCGGAGAAGATATATCACATTCTAAACCGTCAGAAATAATTGTATGCCAATCACAGTCCATAATCAAATCTTCCCATGATAAAATCACATCATTTCCAAAGATTATTTCTTTATTACATATAATATCAGTATTCGCATTACAGCTAAAGTTGTCACCAAAAATAACAGTTGCATTTTCCGTTACTCCGATTTTTACACCAGCTGAGAAACTTGCTTTTCCATAAAAAATCATTCTTCCTTTCATTTGCAATATTCCGCGTTGGTATTTTGTATCAACAATACCTGCTCTTGAGTAACCAATATGTATCATTCCAGTTTTTAGTGGTGATTTTATTTGAATATTGCCTTTTAGAATATCAAGTTTGAAATTACGATAAACAAAGACAGGTAATCTTACCCCCCCATTTAGTCCAAAATAATGTAGATTGAATCTTAGTGTCTTCCAAATTGAAATGTTCAGCAATTGAATTATATTTTTCTTTTTCATTACACTCTCTCTTTTCTTGTAAACTCTCTATGGTTCACAATAAAACTTTCAGGTTCTATTTCTGAAGTAACAATTGTTCCAGCTGAAAGAACAGTACCATTATGAACAATCGCACCTGCAAGCACTTTACAGCCAGCACCTATCCAACAGTTTTCACCAATGCTTGTATTCTTAATTCGCATAGATTGAAGACGCATTATTTTGCCCTGATGAGTTCCATGATTACAATCTGTAATATAACATTGCGCAGCTATCATCGTATCATTACCAATGTAAATTTTGTTAGCACTACAAATTACAGTTCCATCTCCTATAACAATATTACTACCTATCACTAATTTACCAGCTCCGAATATATGAACATTAGGTAATATTGTGATATTGTGCCCAAAAACTATATTTTCTGATTCTAATATTACTCCTTTACCTATCAACAATTTATGACCAGAGTGATATTTAAATTGACACAAAAGGCCACGAAATCTATTGTGAAATTTTCTGCATACTGTTGAAACTCCCCATATTGGGTTCTTTAAGTAATTTTTTATAATCATTATCTTCTACCTCAAAATTTGAATTAACGAAAAAGGCCATATAGTATAATGCAAAGCAACCAAGTGCAATTTCAGTTCCAATATTAAGAATAATATAAATTACAATGATAAGACGCTTTGTTATATCTACATGGATGAACTCCCTTATCAAAAAAGCAAGTAATAGTACTACTGCTATTAAGCCAAGGCACGAATAAATTCGCTGCAAACCAGGTAAATATGAATTAAGTCCGACCAAACCACCGCCAAATAGAATCCCTTTTATGGAGTTACTATTTTCCCACATATTATTGACCGAATTAAAACGTGTGGAGTAAGCAAGCCCATTAGCTATATTTCCATGAAATGTTCTATTCAAAAAATATTTATATAAATCTGAATTTAAAAAAAATATAAAGGCACTTAAAAGAGCAACTGATAATACAATTGCTCCAATTGTATTACTTCTTAAATAATAAATCAAATATATAATCCATATCAAAGTTACCATCATAATTCCAGTAGATGACAGACTAATAATACAAACTACTGAATATAGTATAACGCTAAATATATCAGAGCGAGTTTTAGAACCTGGTTTAAACAATGAAACTATCATAGGAAGAATTAAATACACACATAGTGCTGCTGGTTCATTTAGAAAAGAAGTTGGTCTAAATTGAAATCCGTAATAAAAATATTTTTCCGAATTGACTAGATCTAATTCACCACCATCGTAAGGTGCAAGGAAAGGCAAATAGGAGCTTAAGAATATTCCATTTTGAGCCATTATAATCTGTAATATAGCATAAATTCCAATTATCCAACTTATTATTCTTAAATACATGATAGCTTTATCTATATTGAAAAATGCAGGGACTAAAAACATGAAAGATGCATATATGTAAAATACCCTTAGTGTTGAGCCCACTGCGTCAACAATTTCATAATTATCAACTCCGCAATATGACATTGCTGCACGAATTAGCAAATATATTGTAAATGGAATAACAGGTATAATAACTTTAATTCTTCTACTAACTTGCAATAAGCGAATGACCCAAAAAAGAAACAAAATTGTTTCTGAAAGTGTAAAAAATGAAATTAACGTTTTGTATCTATTTAAAATCGGATATAAAACGATGAAAAAACTAAATAGATTATTGCCATGTTTGTTGATGTTATTTGAGCCGCCAGTGTCTATATTAAATGTTGCCAACTCTATACCTTCTTTAACTTATTTTGAACAATTTAAAATCACATCTGCCGTGTACTCTGGTCTATTCATTTTAAAATAAGATAAATCAGTTTCTTTCTCAGCAAAATTATATAATTTACCGAGCAATATTTTAATACATTTATCTTTCGAATATTTATATGGCTCTAAAACAATTCCTTTTGCATATTTGAGTAAATAATGAACATCTGGATCACTATTACACCCTGAAATATGTACAATTTTTTTGCCATATGTCATATACTCAAATATTTTAGCTGAAATTTGATCACTATATTTCATACTTACCAGTACATCGGCATTTTTGTAAATTATCATAAGTTTGTCGTGGGCAATATAAGGGTGACAAATTACCTTACTTTGCGCACTTGCTTTGATGGTCTTAAGTTTTTCACAAGAATCTCCATAACTATAAAAATGCAACTCGCGTTTTTTACCATCTTTTAATCCCATGAAAATCTCTATTAGATCATCGGTAATATAATGAGGTGGGCCTAATGATCCTGCATACACCCACTGCTCAACCTCATTTAAACAAGCTGGCGGCATCTCTATCGGATCATTTATCATAAGTGGTATATCAGAGCACTTAATTTTGTATCGCCATTTGTCAAAATATGAATCAGCATATTCTTTCTTACGAGAGCGCATATAAATGAACAAGTCACATTTATCAAGAAATTTTGGTAACCAATAGTTGTTAGTGTTACCTTTTTTATTTAAAAAACTATATCGCTGATTTATAAAAGTGTCTAAAGAATAAAGACACCATTTTATTTTTGGATACCTTTTCTTAAACCAATACCCTGCTACTGCCGAATCAAAGGGTGTAAACACACTTACAATAAGATCATATTTTCTTTTAATATGCATTTTTATTATTCGTTGATAAATTCTTAAAGGAAAATAGAATGAATACATTGGAAAAAGCGGCAACATAATAAACTTTTTTGCTCTATTAAACAGTTTTGCAACACTTTCTGCAATTTTTGAAAAACGACCATTAGGAAAATTCTTTGAGTAATAAAACAGCCGCGTTCTTAAATCTGGGGTTATGTAAGTTACATTGCATCCGTTATATGATTTTTTTCCAATAATTCCGCTGTCCCTATAAGCAAGAATATCGACATTGTGTCCACTGTTTATAAATGCATCTGCTATATTTTGTGCACATATTGAATTTGCTAAGGGAGTAGGGAAGTATTTATCAGTTAATATTAAAATATTCATTTATACTTCGCTCCTTGCATTATTTACATTTGGGTATTGTTTAATCAGAAAAATGGAATTAAAGATAATATTTCAAAGACATATTTTATTTGATTTTCAAGTAAAGATAAACTCAAAAAGTCCCTTATTGCTTTCATTTATTCTCTCTTTAATATAAGGAATAGACTGTTCTATCTTTTGTTTATAACATTCTCTAGTTTTGGGGATTAGCATCTTTTTAATTCCATAAACAATTGATTCAACCGAGTATGGATCAACATATATTGCATTACTACCCAATACTTCCGGAATGGAAGTCACATATGCCGCCACTACAGGGCATTGCCGCATAGCGGCTTCCAGTGCAGTATAGTGAAAACCATCAGGATCCGTGCTATCTCGTGATGATATATTTCGATCGTAGTACATCAATACGACCATAAGCATATATCCTGTAACAGCAAATATTTTGCCCCAAGTCGCATCTATGTTTTTAAAAACTGCAAACAGAACAAACATACTCGTTATAATTATTAACTGCTAAAGACAAATATTCTGCTGCATCTGTGTTTGTCTAATTTATCAGGCCAAATATAAGTCCTTGTAACAAAAACATTATCCACAACAGAAATACAAATATAGTTCTTTCTGATACCTTTTTTATTCATAATTCTCTTTTCTTATATGCGTATTATATAATCTTTTTGAGCTTATTCAATAGAATTGAAGTTGCACGTATATCAAACAAACTTACACAAAGTCTTGTTATCTTAGTTCACTTACCGCACAATTATATTATAAAACTCCTCAAGCCACTGAACAGTTTGATGTATATCATATCCCATCTCAGTTATGCGAGCATGCATATCTTTTCTTTCATAGCCATCGGCAAATTGTAGAATATATCTCACCCATTTATCAAGCGGCAAGTTTAGTGACAGCGCATGAAAAAGGTCTGTGATACACGCTTCCTTCGGGATCACATCAGAGCATATCGTTTGCAGACCTGAAGCCTGAGCCTCTATTGCAACTATGCCTAAACCTTCCCAAAGTGACGGAAAAACAAATACGTCCATTGCCGAAAGAAAATCTGGAATATCATCTCTAGGACCTGTAAATATAACTTTATCTGCTATTCCAAGCTTGTCACATTTTTCCTTCATTTGCTCTGTAAGTTCGCCTTGGCCGACCTGTAAAAGCCGAGCGTTTGGCTCTGCTTTATATATCTCCGCAAACAATTTGAGTAGAAAAATTGGGTTTTTGGGGAGAGTATGCCTACCTATATGACCTATAACAAAATTGTTTTCTATTCCATATTTTTTTCTTATAAACATTCTGTTTTCTTTGTTGAAACGAAATCTTTCACAATCTATCCCATTATATATAACCTTGAAATTATCATTTTTGACTGCTTTTTTGCCAAATAGCCATTCGCCTGCTTCTTTAGAGCAAGCAAATAAATAGTCCGCTTGATACCGCAAAGGAAATTGTATAATCTTTTTTACCAAAGAAGCTAGACCCGTTCCGTTTGACGTGCTGTGACTATGAATAATGGTTTTCACACCGATTTTTTTTGCTATTGGAAGATAGATAGATGCATAGCTTCTAACATGAGAGTGTAATATTTTATATTCAGAATGGTTTTCAAAAAACTTTTTCCATGAACTTTGCACTTCTATAATGTTAATGCCATTAAATTTAGGCATTTTATAAATTTTTCCGCCAAGTTGAGTGATTTCTTTATACAATGGTGATTTAACATCTTTATCTATTACAAAATCAAATTGAATCATTCTTCTGTCAATATTTCTATATATATTCATTATCATTGATTGAGAACCGCCTATTTCTAAGCAGCCAATCATATGTAGAATTCTAATCTCTTTCATCTTATTACTCACTTTCAATAGCTGTAATTGACATCATATATTCTTTTACAACGATACTTCTATCAAACTCTTTTTTTACTTTATTCCTTCCATTCAAACCCATTTTCCGCTTTTCCTCATTTGTAAGAGCAAGAAACTTTTCTACTTTGTTGATCAATGCCGTTGTATCACGCTGAGGAAAAACAAATCCGGAAATTTCATCATCAACAGTATCTATACAACCACTTCTGTCCGTAGTGATAACCGGACGGCAACAAGCGGCGCTTTCAAGCAGTACATTTGATATCCCTTCCGGATAAAATGACGGGTGAATGGTACAATGTGAAAATTTCATAAATTCTCGTGTATCCTGTATCATTCCGTGATATTGAATTATTCCTTCTCTCTGATATTTCTCCAGTATTTCTTTGTAATCACCATCGCACGGTCCGAGAACATGGAATACGGTATCGGGATACTTTTTTCGTATATATTTGGCACAAGCAAGGTATTCTTCAATGCCTTTTTCTTTGATTACTCTTGCAATAAACAGAAAATGAATGCCGTTCTTTTCATCAGGGTAAGGCATGGGATACCATCTTTCAAGGTTAACTCCGGAACCCGGGATCAGCTTTCTGTTTCTGCACTTGATTTTGTGCTTTTCAAAAAAATTCATATTTTCCCTATTTTGAAAGAAAACACAATCAGCTTTTCTGACAGCTAAACTGTAAAGTTTCAGCATAAACCATTGAAAAGGCGTATCTTGCTCTACTGCTGTTCCAAGTCCTGATATATTTTCTATGTATGGTATATTCATAAGACCGGCAATAATGCCGCCGTATATGCACACTTTTGTTGTGTACATAAGGATAATATCCGGTCGGAGTTTTTTAAATATCTTTTTATAGTTGTATATCAGTTTAATGTCTTTAATAGGGTCTTTACCTCGCCCTTCTATATCGACAGGAATATATTTGCAACCCATTTTTATCATTTCGTTAACCTTATCACCGTATGGCAAACATATATATACTTTGTACTTTTCTTTTAGCAGACGCTCTACAAGCTCAATTCTGAAATTGTATAGTACAAAGTCTCTGTTAACTAAGATCAATACTTTTTTCATTTTTACCTCTCGGCGTAATCAAGGTGTGTATCAGTTATTTCAGGACTCGCCTCAGTATTCACAGCAAACCCCTGAGTGCTTTCCTTTTTGAACATAATGCGAATAGTCATGAGAATGAGTTTAATGTCCAGTATGAGAGAGTAATTCTCAATGTACATCAGGTCAAGACGCAGCTTGTCCAGCGCGGAGGTGTTGTACTTCCCATATATCTGCGCATAACCCGTAAGCCCGCCCTTGACCTTGTTGCGAAACTCAAACTCAGGTATCTTTTCACTATACTGCTCGCAATGTTCAACTCTTTCGGGCCTCGGCCCTACTATCGACATATCTCCCTTGATGATGTTGAATATCTGCGGCAGCTCGTCAAGCCTCATAGCACGGATAACTTTACCTACTTTTGTTATCCTGTTGTCATTCTCCGTTGCAGGGTGCGGCTTGCCGTCGCTTTCTGCATTTTCTATCATCGAACGGAATTTCAGTATTTCAAACGTCTTGCCGCCTCGCGTTACTCTCTTTTGTTTGTAGAATATTGCTCCGCCGTCCTCTATCTTTATCGCTATTGAAATGAAAAGCGTCGCTATCAGAACAGGGATTATAGCTATCGTACATAAAATAAGGTCAAACGCTCTCTTTGTGAACCTCTGCGCAGGTGTCAGGCCTCTGCCTTTTACCAGCTTCAGAGGCGTATCAAACAGCGTTATGTCGTCTCCGCCCGAATAGATTATGTCGCTCAGCTTAGGTACAAGATATGTCCTTATAGAATGGCTGTAACAGTATTTCAGCAGGTCGTTGCGTATCTTGGCGTCAACATCGTTTATTACTACCGCATCATAACGAGCTATCTCGCTTATTATCTCGTCATAGCTGTATTCGCTGCACGATATGGTCTGCATTATCCTGTACTTGTCATTGCGCGATTCCATTTTCATCTTCAGCGACAATGAGTTTTCAGTACCGTATACCATTACCATTCGCTTTGGTATGTACAGCCTGTGATATATCGCTGTAAAGACATACGACAGCGCAAATGATATCACTATGTCTATACCTGTAAGAAGAAGCATAGGCAGCACCGTTATCATTCGGTTGGCTATAAGGCACAACTGAAAATATGTTACCGTGTTGACTATGAGCAAGGATATCCATTGCGATATGCTCACGTCCGAAAGCTTCAGAAAACCGTACTTAAAGCCCTCGCAATATGTAAACAGAACTATCGTAAGTATCCCGTATACCGCCATGAGAAGATACTTACCGTTGCCTGCATACCTGTGCATGCTCGGTATGTCGTAGCAGTTTCTCCATATGAAATAATAGACCAGCGTCAGAGCTACCACCTCTATAAGTCCCTCAAGCTTTTGCATTGTGTGCTTTATCTCGTCAAACCGCACCTGCCTGCTCTTGCGCTCCTTTTCGCTCATCTGCTCTTCACCTCTTTTGTTCCTCTGTCTTTTCCTTTTTATCCCTTTTTTCTCTCTCTGCTTCGGATAATCTTACTTATCGGCAGTTGAGAAAGTGGTGGCATTGGCGGCATATGAGTGCGGGCACAAAATAGGTAAAAAATATGATTATTTAAAATTTACATAAAAAATCGGTCAAAATTTTGTTAAATATGAATAAGATATTACGCTTGACTTTTTATCTTTTTTCCTTTATAATATATATAATGTATATTGTATCGAATTATTTGTTTTAAACTTTTAACTGGAAAGGATGGTATTATGAATAAAAGAATTCTGGCGGCATTCACGGCTATTGCTGTGGCTGCCTCGACGCTGACTTTTATGTCGTTTGCAGATGACAGGCCTGCTGAGATTGACAGCGTACCTGTTCAAAAAGGAACATTTGAAACTTCTGATCTCGGACTGTTCACAAATCGTGCGCTTGGTGTGGCTAATGATTTTCACCTGTTTGCATTTGACACCATTGATCTTCAGGCACACTGTAACGGCAACTTTGGCGCGCCCATTGTCAATGCAAAATCACAAGCAAGCGGAACGTCGAGCGGTTCGCTTGGCAGTGGTGCAGGTGGTGAAACTTCAAAAGAGGATGAGCCTTTCGGAACATATCCTTACAATTTTAGAAAGGAAGTAAGTTTAGCTACAGATACACTTACGCTTGATGCCGATTGCAAGGTTGACTATCTGTTTTTCCCTGAAAATACAAATTTGTATGGTCCGGACGAACTCTCGATAACGGATAGCCAAAAAGTAGAAGTAGCAGATGACGGAACTATTTCGGGTGAAGACCCAAGACTTAAAGTTGGAGCAAGCGGTTCGGCGCACAAATTTGAAGCTAAGATCGGATATATTTATTCTGATTATCTGGACTTTAAAGGCAAATATCTTGATTTTTACAAGACTATGTCTTATAACCTTTCAGAAATTACAGAAGAAAATGCTGATGTAAATATATTAACGCCTGCTATAAGAGAAAGCGACGATAAAACAGCAAGTATTACCTTGCAGGATGGCATCAACGTTCTAAATATTACCGCAAAAGAATTAAACGATTATGAGCACGCTTTCAATATTGAAAATGTACAGGGCGAAAAGGAAACATACTCTGTTGGCAATGATAAAATTGAGGGTGTCAAGTACAAAGGAACTCAAACGCTTATAATTAACCTTAATATGGAAAGCAATGATGCTATAACATTAAACTCCAAAGTTAATGTAAAACGTTATGATGGAACTGATCCTTTAAGCGACGTAAGCAATAAAGAAGCTAATGCTCTTGAAGGAACAATAATTCTTTGGAACATTTATAACAGCAACGCTGAAAATAAAATGTATTCCGGAACACTTAATATAAACGATTCCGAATACGGCAGTATTTTGGCTCCCGAAGCAAACATAAATGCCCAAGGTGGTATGAACGGTAACGTTATAGCAAACAAAATAGAAACACACGCGGAGTCTCACAGATGTGACTTTATAGGCGCTTTGCCTTCATTCGTCTCTAATACTCCCGACCCCGATGACGAAGACTCCTCTGACAGCGATGAAAGCACCGGCGACAATGAAAGCACCGGCGACAACGAAAGCACCGGCGACAACGAGAGTACCGGCGACAATGAAAGCACCGGCGACAACGAGAGTACCGGCGACAATGAAAGCACTGGCGACAACGAGAGTACCGGCGACAATGAAAGCACTGGCGACAATGAAAGCACTGGCGACAACGAAAGCACCGGCGGCGATGTTGGCGGCAGCGGCGACGACAACTCCTCCGACAGCAATGTTGGCGGTAGCGGCGACGACAACTCCTCCGATAGCGATGTTGGCGGCAGCGGTGATGACAATGACGGTTCTTCCGATAATGGCGGAGTTGGCGGCAACGGTGATGACAATGACGGTTCTTCCGATAACGGCGGAGTTGGCGGAGACGGCGCTGAAAACAGCAAGAACGACAGCGATACTTCTTCCGACAACAACGGCGTAGCTAATGGCGGCGGAAACAACAGTCAGAACAACGGCATTGACGGCGGCAGCGCAGGCAACAAGAAGAATCCTATAACAGGCGAAGCTGTTCCTGCTGCTCTGGCGGTAGCTCTTATCGGTTCTGCTATGGTAATAACTGCTGTTAAGCACAAAAAAGACGATGACGGCGAATAAGATCGCATAATAAAAAAACGCAGCAAATGCTGCGTTTTTTTGTTGCCCTTATCAAGATGTCAAAACTGCGTTATCCTATAAAAAGCCTCGGTCGGCTGTCCGTCCTTATCAAACAAAAGGGCGGTACATTCCCTCTCAAATCTGAAATTATTCAGCCAGCTCTGGCTGTCTCTCACGCCCCACACGGTCGCGCTGTCAATTATGCTGCTGTATTCTCTCATGGTCGCAAAAAGCGCTTCATAGAGACTTGCCTGCTGCTCTCTCTGTTCTTGCGTCATGCTTGAAAGCGGCGCAGGGTCGTTCATTTCGGGCAGCCCGATGTCTATCTCTGTAACATGGATAGGCAGTCCCAGCTTTGAAAATTCCTCGAACGAACGCTTTATATCGTCAGCAGTACAATACAGTATATTTATATGGCATTGCATACCAACCGCGTCGATAAGGCCCTCCGTTTTCAACTGCTTCACGAGCTTTATTATATTGTTTCTCTTTGGTTCTTCATACTCGTTGAAGTCATTATAAACAAGCGTTTTATCTGGAATGATCTCTCGCGCTAGCCTGAACACAGTCATATAGTAATCGTCGCCGAGCTTTCTGCGCCACACGGTATCGCGCAAAAATCCGTTCCAGTCATCTGATATAGCTTCATTTACTACGTCCCAGCAGACGACTTTTTTGTACCTCTCCCCTACCGTTCTCATATGCTCGGTCATCAGCTCGATGAGCTGCTGCTTGGTCATGCTTTCAAGGACTTCGGTATATATTCCCTGGTGCCACACCAAATTATGTCCGCGGACTTCTATGCCGTTTTCATTGGCGAAGTTATAGATCTTATCTGCGTTTGCAAAATCAAAGGTAAGGTCAGGTCTGCGCAGACCAGCAAGCTTCATTTCATACTCGCAGGTGACCGTATTGAAATGCTTCAATATGATATCCTTATCCCTGTCAAGACAGCGGTTATTGACCGCCGTGCCGACTTTGAAATAGTCCTTATACACTTCCTTAAGAGAAACTGCATTCGACATTGTGTATCCCCTTTCCGACTTCTGCAATATTATGTAAATTGTATACCTTTTAATATGCTTTGTCAAGTGCTTAACAAAAAGTTTACAAACAAAAAAAGGCCGCCATTACTGCGACCTTTTAATAATTTTATCAAGCCTTCATTTCCTCGCCTACCGCGTCGAACTCATCGACTATCTCCTGCTCGGGAGCTGAGGTAGCTAGCGACACAACGATGATAACTATCAAAGCCATTATGAACGCGGGCAGAAGCTCATATATCGCGAACACTCCGCCGAGCTTGCTTATCACGAATTTCCATACGAACACCATAACTCCGCCGGTAACAAGTCCGCAGATAGCGCCCCATTTGTTAGTCCTCTTCCAGAACAGCGCACACAGCATAAGCGGTCCGAACGTTGCTCCGAAGCCTGCCCATGCGAACGATACTATCCTGAACACAGAGCTGTTTGGGTCCCAAGCGAGCACTATGCCTATCAACGCTATCGCCACAAGCACTATTCTTGCGGTTATCATAGACATTTTTTCGCTTATCTTTACCTTGAAAACGCCCTTAATGATATTCTCTGACATACTGGACGACGCTGCAAGAAGCTGCGAGTCAGCCGTTGACATCGTACAGGCAAGTATTCCTGCGAAGATAAGTCCTGCCGCAAGCGCGAATATTACACCCTTATCGCTGAGGACGGTCGCTATCTTCATGATAACGGTCTCAGAATCGGCGCTGGTAGTGAGTTTTTCAATAACGCCGCTTGAAGAGAGCGTACTGCCGATAAAGCCGATAAATATCGCTACCGACATAGCTATTACCACCCATATTGAAGCGATACGTCTTGAGAGCTTTATCTTTTCTTTATCTTTTACTGCCATAAATCTCAGCAGGATATGCGGCATACCGAAATATCCGAGACCCCAAGCGAGCGTTGAAGCTATCTGCAGAAACGAATACTTATTTGAGCCGCCTGTTTCGGGGTCAAATATGCTGGTGAGCGAGAAGTATCCGCCGACCGACTTTGCGTTGTCAACGACATTTGAAAGTCCGCCTGCTGTCTCAATACCGAAAATCACGATGATAACAAGCGCTATCGTCATAACAATGCTCTGTATAAGGTCGGTAAAGCTGGCGGCTGAAAATCCGCCGAGCATGGTATACGATATTATAACTATCGCGGAGATTATCATTGCAACGTGATAATTTGCGCCAAACAGCGTTTTAAAAAGCTTTCCGCAGGCGGAAAATCCCGACGCGGTATACGGCACGAAGAACACGATGATTATGACTGCCGACACACCCATTATAAGTCCAGATTTATCGCGGAAACGGTCGGAAAAGAAATCGGGTATCGTTATAGAACCTGTTTTTTGCGAATACACCCTGAGCCTTTTTGCGACAATAAGCCAGTTAAGATAAGTACCTATTGCCAGACCGATTATGGTCCAGCCTGCTTCGGCAAGACCCGTAAGATAGGCAAGTCCGGGCAGACCCATAAGCAGATAGCTGCTCATATCGGACGCTTCCGCGCTCATAGCCGAGACCAACGGTCCGAGCTTTCTGCCTCCTAAGTAATAATCTCCGACGTCTTTATTGCGTTTTGAAAAAAACACACCTATCAGCACCATACCCACAAGGTAGACTATGATAGTGATAAGTATACAGACCTGACTGGTTCCCATTAGTTGTTCGCAGCATTACATTTATTATGCAAGCCGCTTTCCTCCTCTCATACATATAGCCGATACAGAATATATCCATTTTAATAGTATAACATATTTTTCGGCAATAAGCAAGCTTTTTTTCGTTACTACGCTAAAAAATAAATGTCCGCTCAATGAAGAAAAGAAATCGGATATTTTTTCGTCTGCTCTCCAAAGGCTGAAAAAGTTTTAAAATATAAGTAAAATTCGGGAATTTATTTCTCGAATTTTACACCGCTATCGGCGCAGCTAAAAAAATCTCACTACAATGAGATTTTTTAGCGTGAGGGTAACGGAGCCGATGCAGGAATAGGTTCACGGGAAAACCCGTTCGGGGTGTTCCCGTGAAGTGCCGACTTCGGAGGCACGAAAAAAGAAGAGCGGATAATCACTATCCGCTCTCTATATATCCGTTTATTAAGCTAAAGTAACCGGTGGACTCACTCCCTAAACTTTAAATGATATTTAAACTGAAATGCGTTGCCGCTTTAAAATTCCTCATGACAATGCACCCTTTCACACTTTGTTTAAGAGATCTGTACGCCGCTGCTGCGACGCGTTCAACGTCAAGTCATCGGACTCACCTTTTCAAATAAATTTCTGTCGGGTAAAAGCCAAACTGTTAGGTGGACTCACTCCCCTGCTTGATTTCTTATTTGAATGTTTCATACGAAACAACTACTTATCTCATCGGACTCACCTATCAAATTTATTTTGCCTTTTGGGAAAGCTGCTTAGTACATCGGACTCACTCCCTGTCTATCATTCTTTGATATAATATACCGTCTTTCTCAAAATCATTTCAGCCCACTTCTTTCGGGATAAGTTAAAGGATATATGCTATCTATCGTATTCAATTGTAAAATTTCGATACCTTGTTTGCATGGACTGTATTCCTGATATCTTCCTGAACAGACCCTCTATCGTCCTGTGATAACTTTTTAGTTTGAACCGCTGCCACTTCTATGAGTGCAAATACCGACGTTCCTCTTATCTGACGATGCAGAGCCCGTTATGGTATCGAGCTATGCTTTCACTGTCCATCGGACTCCCCACCTTTCTTTCGTGATTTAAGCTGTGCCATGTATCAAACGCGCCTTGGTAAAAATGCTGTATGTTATGGAGCTTTGATAGTGCTCATCGCCTGCTTACGGTAAGGTACTCGGCTTCAAGCTTTATGCTTTTTCCTTTTCCTTGATATTATAATACCACACTTTTTGTGAGATGTCAATAGTTTTTTTCAACTTTTTTCAAAATAATTTATTTAATATTTCTTTTACAATTACAGTCTTGACTTTCATTTAAAAATGTATTATAATAGTATTGTTGAGCTGATAAAACAGCTTGACTATTTTTATATGGAGGTATTTTCATATGGCGGACAATGTTGAGAACATTATAGATAACGAAAATGAATACACGCCCGATCTTTACACATTGGTGGACGATGAGGGCAATGAGCAGACCTTTGAAATGCTCGACGCAATGGAATACAAGGGCGAAACTTACTATGCTCTCACTCCCTATCCCGAGGATCTGGAGCATGACGGAGAGATAGTTATACTCAAAGCGGTCATTGAAAACGATGAGGAGATAATGGTATCTATCGAGGACGACGATGAATATGAGACCATAGGCGCGGAATTTCTTCGCCGCATAAACGAGATATTCGAGTTTGACGATGAGGACAACGCCGAGGAATAATTTCCTCGACCGTTTATCTTATAATTACCTATTGCATTTTTAATGGAAATGTGTTAAAATAATATCAAGATAAACTTCTGCCTTGTGCGAGTACTCAGAACAATATAATCCAACACTATATAAAAGGAAGTCCTGCTCTTTGTGCGGATCGCAGACCTCCCGTCGTCACCGCTTTATGCCGTGACAGCAACGGACGTTGGGAGCAACGAAACATAAAGGAGGGCGTATCCACCCTGCTATTGCGGGTTTTATATACTGAGCTATCGGCAAGGCGGATCTTTTTTCGCTTATTTCGCTTATATAGCCGCTTTCGGGCGGCTGTTTTTTTGCCCGATAATACAACAAGACCCCGAAACCTTTTACGGTATCGGGGTCTGACATTTATACTTCGGATATGATAGGAAGTATCATAGGACTGCGCTTTGTTTTCTGGTATATAAATTCGGAAAGCTCGTCTTTCATCTTATTTTTCATAACGTTCCACTCTCTCGTATGGTGGTCGATACAGCCTTGGAGGGTATCATACAGCAGCTTGCGAGCCTCATCTATAAGCTCCTCGCTCTCGCGCACATACACAAATCCTCTGGATACTATATCCGGACCCGCAAGTATCTGACCCGTTGTGCTGTCAATGGTGACAACGGCGATGATAAGTCCGTCCTCGGAAAGATGTTTTCTGTCGCGCAAAACTATCGCGCCTACGTCTCCGACTCCCAGACCGTCCACGAGAACACGTCCCGACGGAACATTGCCGGTTATTTTCATTTCAACGCCGTCGGACTCTATAACGTTTCCGATATCGGCTATGATTATCTTGTCCTCGGGTATGCCTAGCGACAGAGCGAGATTTTTATGCTTTTTAAGATGTTTATATTCACCGTGCACGGGTATGAAATACTTAGGCTTGACGAGTGAAAGTATAAGCTTCAGCTCCTCCTGACAGGCGTGTCCCGAAACGTGGACCTCGTACATTGCCTCGTAAACCACTTCCGCTCCGCTTTTCATAAGCTCGTTGACGACCTTGGTCACAAATTTCTCGTTGCCCGGGATAGGGGTAGCGGAAATTATGATAAAGTCCTGCGGAGTGACGGACACTTGCTTGTGCATACCGTTTGATATTCGGGTAAGCGCGCTCATAGGCTCGCCCTGGCTGCCCGTTGTTACGATGACAAGTTTTTCGGGAGGATAGCGATTTATTATCTCGATATCGACCAATATATCGTCTGGCACTTTAAGATAGCCCAGCTCTATGCCCTTACCGATAACGTTGACCATGCTTCTGCCCGACACGGCGACCTTTCTTCCTGTTTTTACGGCATTGTCGATTATCTGCTGTATACGGTGGATATTGGAAGCGAACGTTGCGATGATTATCCTTTTGCCCTCCGCCTGATTGAAGAGCTTTGAAAAGCTCTCGCCTACCTTGCGCTCGGTCATTGTATATCCCGGACGCTCGGCGTTTGTGGAGTCAGCCATAAGGGCAAGCACGCCCTTATTTCCAAGCTCCGCAAATCTCGCGAGGTCGATTATGCCGCCCTCAATGGGGGTATAGTCCACCTTGAAGTCGCCCGTATGGACGATAACTCCCGCAGGCGTATGGATAGCCATACCGCAGGCGTCGGGTATGGAATGGTTCACCCTTATGAACTCTACCGCCATACAGCCAAGCTTCACCGTCTGACGGGGAACAACGACATTGAGCTTTGCGTTTCCAAGCAGGTTATGCTCTTTCAGCTTGCCCTCTATCAACCCGATAGTCAGCCGTGTGGCATATATAGGCACGTTTATCTTTTTCAGAAAATACGGTATGCCGCCGATATGGTCCTCATGACCGTGCGTTATCACCATTCCCCTGACCCTGTCTGCGTTCTTCTCCACATAGGTAAAGTCGGGTATAACGCTGTCAACTCCGGGCAGCTCCGTATCCGGGAAAGCCATTCCGCAGTCCACTATTATAATATCGTTGGCGCACTCGATACAGGTAAAGTTTTTGCCTATCTCGTTAAGTCCGCCCAGAGGGATTATCCTGACCGGTGTTTTTCTTTTTTCCTGAGAATCTTTTTTCTTACCGTTAGCGCTGTTAGCTTTTTCAGCCTGATGTTTTTTCTTGGCGGTGTGCGTATCCGATGACCGCACCTGCGCTTCCTTATGTTTTTTTCCGTGCTGTTTGTCTTCCGTCTGTCTTACCTTTGCTGTCTTTGGTCTCATTTCGGGAAGCTCGACGGTTATCAGATTTGTAAGACCGTCAAGCTCCGAACGAAAAGCCTTTCCATCACTATTTCTGTTTCTGATCTTCATTACGAATTTTTCATGCAAAGAAACGCCTATCTCCGCGCGCTTTATACACGCAGAAAACAGGCTATCTCCCTTGCTGAGAAATAACTCCTTTCTAAATATTGATTTTTATCCGATACAATGATACAAGTTCAAAACGGCTGCTCAATAACATAGTCGATTATTAAATATGGGCAGTCATATCAAAAAAGCCACGGACCCGAATATCAATATAATTATAACCCAGAATATCGGATTTGTCAAGCTAAAAAGATTATACCTCTGCCAACGCGCGAAAGCTATCGTTTTTTGACAGCGCGAAAGAGATCTTTAAGGCTCAGAGCAGGATAAAAATTTTTTATAAAAAATTTTTCATATCCTATTGACAAGTACAATATGTTGTGGTATACTATAAGCGTAAACACAATTTGTATGCCGAACAACTTACATACAAAATACATTAAAAGAAAGGACGAGCAAGATGATAAGAGTTAATGTTACCGGCGGAGAGCTTTCAAAAAACGAGATCAACGCTTATATTGCAAGAGCGGAGGAGAAATATCCTAACGGAGAGGTAAACGCTATGGATATCAAGATCGACGGCGATTATGTTGACATAACATACCGCTACTGTCAGCCCCACTTTGACAGGATCAGGAGGATCACAGGCTACCTTGTTGGCACTCTCGATCGCTTCAACAATGCAAAGTACGCAGAGGTACAGGACAGAGTAAAGCACTCGCTGTCATAAGTGTAATAAGTATCATAAGCTTTAAAAAAGATCAGCACCGCCGAGATCTCAGCGGTGCTGTTTTTATGCCGTTAATTGTATATCATTCAAAAACACTGCATATTTTCGAGGTAGCTTTTATGCCGTTCTCGCCATTGACGAGCTTTTCGCCCCAGTCGGAAGAAAGCACAGAGCCGTCCCACTCTTTGGCTATATCGAGATACTCGACTCCGCCGCTGTTGCCTTTCCAGCTCCAGCCGAGGTAGCCGATGTTATTCTCGGTGCAGTACTTCATTATAAAATCCTCATCTACGTCGCCGTCCGAATGGTTATAACCGAACTCGCCGACACACACGCACAAATTCTGCGATGTGGCATAGGTGAGGTTTTGTTCTATCTGCTTGGCATTGCCGCCCGCGCTTCCGTACATATGCACGGAGAACATAGTATTCTTGAGCGGGTCGCTGTTAAAGACCTCCATGCCCTTATCCTTGATAGACTTAGCATACTGTCCCCAGCCTGCGGAGTCCACCATTATAAGGTTCTTAATACCTGCCTCACGCAGCTTTGGTATAGCTTCGGTATAGCCCTTTGCCCATGTGCCTGACTTCCAGCTTCCTATCCACTCGTTGGCGATATTGAGTATTACATAGTCCTCGTTGCCGATGAGGGTATCTTTCATTTCGAGCCAGTAATCTACGATAGAGTTGAACAACTGCGTATCGTCTTTTCCCGTAGCGTCGTGGACTTCAAGTATCGCCACCATTTTAAGCTCTTTACATTTAGCTATGAGAGCTTCTATGTTTTCCTTGCTGTCCTTTTCCCATTGACCGCCGTTGGCAAGAACAAGGCGGACGCTGTTCGCACCCGTTGCAGCGATAGCTTCAAGCGCTTCGTCGTCCATATCCTTGAACCATGTATGGGCGTGATTTATACCGCGAAATACAAACTCGTTGCCGTTGGCGTCGAGCAGCTTTGTGCCGTCAACATGAAAACCCACACCGCTCCCGGACTTATCATTATCCGATACCGCGCTCTCTGTCACGGAATTATCCGCCGCGGACTGCGCTGCCTGAGAAGAACTGCTGTTTCCGCACGAAACGCATGAGAACATCATCGCGGCGGCAGCGAGCACGGAAAGTATACTGTATTTCAGATGTTTCATATATTATCCCTCCAAAATTTGATTTATTACAATCATTATAATACACCTTTTGATATATTGCAAGGGCTGTAAACGTTTGCGAAAAAATTTTTATTATAAATAAGGAAATATGATTTTGCGGACGTATAATAAGTGAACAGGCTAAAAGGGTCTGACGGAAAGGAGTTGGCAGCATGGGCAACGGTGAAAGTAGCTACCGCCGTTACCTTGACGGAGAAAAAGAGGCTTTCGGCGATATAGTAAAGCTTTACAGAACAGGACTTACGTTCTTCATAGAGAGCTTTGTTCACGACCCATACGCGGCGGAGGACATTGCGATAGACGTTTTTATGCAGCTTATCATACACAAAAGGCGGTACAACTTCAAAACGCCGCTGAAAACGTATTTATACATGATAGCGCGCAGCCGCAGTATTGACTGGCTGAGGCACAAAAAACGCCTGCGCGAAGAGGAGCTATCGGAAATCGAGGGCGGCGGCTTTGAGGACGACATACTTGCAGACGAGCAAAAACGCGCCGTACACCGTGCGATAGCAAAGCTTTCGGAGGAAATGCGCACCGCGGTTTATCTGGTGTACTTTGAGGACATGAGCTATGACGAAGCGGCGCAGGTCATGAAGAAGAACCGTAAGCAGGTAGATAATCTGCTGTATCGCGCAAAGAAAGAACTTCGAGGTATTTTAGGAAGCGAGGCACTTTTATGAATAATATGAGAACTGACGAGCAGTTTACCCAAGAGGTATTACAGCGCGGTGAGAGATACATTCGCAGGCGGAAAAAGATTGCCGTAACGGCAGCGACGGGCTTTGCGCTAGTGTGCGTATTTTCGGCGGTGTTTATGGCAAACAGCGGCTTGTTCGGCGGCTTGCAAAGGGCAGACGGCGACGCCGGTGGAGCTGCAAATAACGGTGCGGCTGCAAATGGCGGACTTGATGAAAATGAAGCTATTGTAACAGAGATAGCAACAGAGATAATGACTTCAAAACTGCCTGCTGAAAGCCCCGTGGACGATGAAGCACAGTACACCGCGAGGGTATCAAAAACGGGCGGCGAGGTGGCTATGGCTGCCCTTGTAACGGACGAAGAAGAGATAGCGGCTTTGCAGGAAGCTGTTGCAGATATTACGGGTTACAGCGAAAACAACGGCACGGGTGAGCAGAACGTCCCAAACGTTCAGCCGCCCTCCGACAATGTCAGCGAGAGTTACGAGATAGAGCTTGACGGGCATACCTACTCGCTTGAAAACGGCGTTTTTACCGACAACACAAGCGGCACAGCATACACGCTCACAAGCGAGAAAGACACAGAGCTCAGGCAGTTTCTTGATGAGTATTTTGACTAAGAAAAGAGGTAAACGAAATGAAATATCGTGCAAAAAGAATGGTGAGTGCGGCGGTTATCGCGTGCGCTATGGCGCTGAATATGACAGCGTGCGGAGATGTTGAGGTGCCCGGAGAGCCCTCGGACGTTACGGGAACAAAGCCTGTTATAGCGACTGTACCCGAAATATCGGGCGGCAAGCAGGAGAAAAATTTAATCGGTGCGCAGGAGATAAAGGCTTTATCACCTGCAACAACAGGCGAGGCAGAGCCGAAAGAGGCTGACGAAGCGTTTTTATACTCGCAGTACGCGTTTGCGGCAGGTATGCTGAAAAACTGTATGGACGGACAGAAAAGCACGTTGGTCTCCCCTACCTCGGCCATGCTGGCTCTGACCATGACAGCCAACGGCGCGGACGGTGATACGCTGGACGAAATGCTTGCCGCTCTCGGCAAGGGTGCAGGCGAGGTTTGGAACTTGCCTAGCAATGCTGATGAAAGCATGATACCGACGGGTGTTGAAAGTATAGATGATCTGAACAGGTATTTGCTGGGTTATGTAATGGGTCTTAAAAACAGCGAAAATTCTACGCTTTCTATTGCTAATTCAATATGGTACAGAGATAAGGAAGGTTTTTCTGTAAAGGACGAATTTATACAGAAAAATGCAGATTACTTTGGTGCAAAACTTTACAAAGCGCCGTTTGACGAAAGCACGGTAACAGACATAAACAACTGGGTAAGCGACAGCACCGACGGTATGATAGACAGGCTGATAGACAAAATTTCCGACGATAACATGATGTTTCTGATAAACGCCGTATGCTTTGACGCGAAGTGGGCGCAGCCTTACTCAGAATACGATATGCAGACTTTGCCGTTCACCGACATTAATGGCAACAAAAAAGACGCAGAGTTTATGGACTCGGAGGAAGATATATATCTTGACGACGGTTTTGCAAAGGGCTTTATAAAGTATTACGAAGGCGGAAATTACGCGTTTGCGGCGCTTTTGCCCAACGAGGACGTTGGTATTGAAAATTATGTTTCTATGCTCAACGGTCAGAGCCTTAAAGCCGCTCTGACACCAGTAGAAAGAGATGTGACCGTATACGCAAAGCTACCGAAATTCAAGTTTGACTATGCGACTTCGCTGGTTGAAACGATGAAAGCTATGGGAATGTATTCGGCGTTTACCGACGGTGCGGACTTCAGCCTGATGTCTGACACGGAGCTGAAGATATCCGATATAATACACAAAACGCACATCGAGGTAGACGAAAACGGCACAAAAGCCGCGGCGGTAACGGGGGTAATAATGGACAACGAAGCCGCAGTAATGCCGGGAGAGACGGTAAACATAACGCTTGACAGACCGTTCGTATTTGCGATAATAGACACCGAAAACCGCCTGCCTATTTTCTTGGGAACAGTTACGGAGATAACGGAGCAGTAACTGCAGCACACAAAAAAGAGCCGTGTTGAGCGGCTCTTTTTATATGTGATATGCAAAAGTCAATATCCCAGTTCCTCGGCGACGAGTATCACATTAATGCGGTCTTTGTGCCGCTGTTTGGCGGAGATGAGGAAGTTGCAGCATATGGTATCGCCCTTGCAGCCGTCAGTCATACAGCCGTCGATCCCCATACACTCCCCTTTTTCGGCACAGTATGTATTACAGCCCAGCCTTACGCAGTTTGCAGGTGCGGCAATTTCTTTAACGCGTCTTACGGCGTCGTCAAGGCTGTGCACTATTTTATTATAGCCTACCAGCATTATGACTTTCTTAGGGCCGTATGCTATCATTGAAACGCGGTTGGAGTTGCCGTCAACGTTATAGAGCAGTCCGCTCTCGGTAACGGCATTAGACGAGGAAATGAAAAAGTCAGCGCCGTACATTTCTTTATAGCACTCATCGGTATTCTCCCACTTTGTGCGGTCAATAAAGTTATACTTGCCCGACTTTACAAGCTCTGTAACGCCGCACTCCTGCATACTCATAGTTCCGCCGCAGCCGACCGACGAGCCTTGCGGCATGAGCTGTTCGACAAGCTTCAAGGCGTCCTCTTTTGTATCGCAGACATACGCTGCCATATTGTTTTTACGAAGAGCCTCTGCGGTGCGCTCCAAGCGTTTTTTGATGATAGATTTTACGTTGTTATCCATAAGTTTACCTCCTGTCAAAAATATCTGCTAAAAGTGACGGCACAAAACGCGCCGCCACTTGTGTTTATCAAAGATTTGTTGTATCTATATCGTCGGTAGAAATGCTGTCCATTTCGTCGCTGCTGCTATTGCCGCCGTTTCTTGCATTCTTCCATGCCTCAAACGAGTGCTTGTCAAGGGCGCCGTCAAGCTCGGAAGTTGCAGGTCTTTCAACGGGTGCGCCGCAGTTGGGGCAGAACTTCTTGCCCGCGGGTATCTGAACTCCGCAGCTGCCGCAGGTCTCTACGGCTTCATCCATGGGAGCAGCAGTCTGCTGGGGTGCAGCGCTTGTCTGCTGAACACCGCCGCCGTAAGCTCCGCCGCTTCTCTGCCACTCGACAAACTCGGGGTCGGAAGCTATTTTGCCCTGAGGCGGTATATTGAACATCGACATCAGTATACCTGCCTGCTTGGGTGTTATCTTCATGCCCTTGAATATCTTGGACGACACATAGTTTCTGTTCTTGTGGTTGTATGTCATGCTGTATGCATTGAGATATACTTCGGAGAAATCTCTTGCGTGCGAGAAGGTAAGCTTCAGATACGGTCTGCCGCCGAGGCTCGTAGCCGCGACAGGCACAAGGCTGGTCACACTATCGCCCGACATTTCAAGCATTGTTTTGAGCTGATTGCCGTTCATCGGGTTGAATGTGAGCCTGTTGTTGTCGTAGGTCTGCGCCCAGTCGTTATCCTGCTCTATAAATATCTCCTTAGACTGCGTATATGCAATAGCGAGCGCGAATGAGTTTATTATAAACAGCTCGGCTATCCATACTATCCACAGCATAACGCCCTTTACAGGCTCGCTGTTTGAAGTTGTTGAAGAGTACGAAGATGGCGACGAAGAATACGACCATCTTCCCTCTTCGTTTATCTGCTTGATATCCGCCCACAGATCGCCGGGGTGCGCAATGACTTCCATAAATGAAGGCACGGTGTACGATCCGTAATATTCTGCGATAAAGTCGTCCATGTCAAGCCCCATATACTCGATATAATCAACACCGTCGAGCTCCTTGGCTTTCTCGAGGTTCTTTTTACATTCTTCCTTAGTATCTCCGAGAAGCACGTCATAATAGTACCATTCATAGACCGTGCAGTCTTTCATCTCATCTATCTGCGATTCGCTGAACTGCTCTTCCAGAGTTGTATTGCCTGCCAGACAAAGCAAATTCATATAGTCATACGCGTTATTCTGGAGTATATCCCAGTTATCGTCGAAAGTATAATCCGCGTCTTCCTCAAAATCATAATCCATCTCAAAAAGCGTATACGCCTTTTCCGATCTCATATCAGACTTTATATCGCTGTCTGTATATTCATCGTACTGATCGGCTATCATCTTATAGTCATAGTAGTCGTACATTGCCCATTTCAGATACGTCATGCCCAATATGCCTATTAGCAGACCTATGAGAACCACGAGCGGGTTGCGAAGCTTTGCTTTCTTGACTATCATCTTGCCGACAAAGCCCATGAGCGCGCCGTAGCCCAGCGCCGCAAAAACATTGAGTATAACTATGGTACATTTTCTGTTTATCCACAGGTACACCCATGCAAGAGCCGTTCCCAGCACTATGTAGCAGACAACCAGAATAATAAGTCCGACCGCCGAAAATCTTTTTGACGGACGATAATACTTGTCATACATATTTAATTCCTCCAAAATTTGATTTACCTGATATCATAATAAAATTGTAACATATATTGTAGCAGATTTCAATAGTTTTTTTAATAAAAAATATAACAAATCTTCACAAATTTTTTCTGCCGCGCTTATACGTTTGTCACAATTCAAAAAAATGTTCGGAAAGCATTGCTTTTTTTGAAAAAATAAGTTATAATATACCTATGAACTTTTATAAGACATCAGGAGGTTTTATTTATGTTAGTTTCTGCAAAGGATATGCTCAACAAGGCAAGAGAGGGCAAGTATGCCGTAGGTCAGTTCAACATCAACAATCTTGAATGGACAAAGGCTATACTCCTCACGGCTCAGGAGTGCAATTCCCCCGTTATTCTCGGTGTTTCAGAAGGTGCGGGAAAGTATATGTGCGGATACACAACTGTTGTTGGCATGGTAAAGGGCATGATAAACGAGTTGAACATCACTGTTCCCGTAGCTCTGCACCTTGACCACGGCACATTTGAGGGCGCTAAAGCTTGTATCAACGCAGGTTTCTCGTCGATAATGTTTGACGGCTCTCACTACCCCATTGAAGAAAACATCGCCAAAACCACCGCTCTGGTAAACACCTGCGACGTTCTGGGCATCTCGCTCGAGGCTGAAGTCGGCGCTATCGGCGGCGAAGAGGACGGCGTTGTTGGCATGGGCGAATGCGCTGACCCCGACGAATGCAAGGCTATTGCTGACCTCGGCGTAACCATGCTTGCGGCAGGCATCGGCAATATTCACGGCAAATATCCCGAAAACTGGGCAGGTCTGTCGTTTGAAACACTTGCGGCTGTCAAGGAAAAGGTCGGCGATATGCCCCTGGTTCTGCACGGCGGCACAGGTATCCCCGACGACATGATAAAGAAAGCTATCTCCCTCGGCGTTGCAAAGATAAACGTAAACACCGAGTGCCAGCTCGTTTTCCAGGAAGCTACAAGAGCTTACATCGAGGCAGGCAAGGATCTTCAGGGCAAGGGCTTTGACCCGAGAAAACTCCTCGCTCCCGGCTTTGAGGCTATCAAGGCTAAGGTCAAGGAGAAAATGGAGCTGTTCGGCAGCGTAAACAAGGCGTAATTCAAGCCTTTTCACCGAGTGTATTCCGGGAAACCACTCGTTAATAAAAACAGGAACGGCAATTACTATGTTTTTACAAGGTGCGTCTGTTCCCCACAGCCGCACCTTTTTGTTGCCTTTCTGTTTTGTAATTTGCAGATCACGGTCTGCCTGCTGTTACTATACTGCCTCTGGGGAAAACCTTTCTGAAGAAAGGCTTTTCCCCATACCCCTTTCCAAAGACTTTAATATTGTTTTTTGCGAGGGGTAATTCGTTTTTAGAAAAAGCGCAAAAAGACAAGCTTTTACTTTCTTTTTTCAATGATAATTACCCCTCGCAAAAAATATGGAAGTTTTAGTGAGGGGGCTTGGGGGACGACCCTTTTCCAAAAGGGTCTCCCCCAAAAGCAACGTAATGACAGCAAGCAAAACTGCGGTCTGAAATATCAAAAGCAGGAGGAATTAAAAATGAAGATAGACACAAAGGCGATAGCTGCGGCGGGGTTAGTGGCGGCGGCATACGCGGCATTGACGGTAGCTTTGAGCAGCTTATCATACGGGAACATACAGTTCAGGGTAGCGGAGGCGCTGATGATGTTGTGCTTTTACAAAAAGAGGTACTGCGCGGCGCTGACGGTCGGGTGTTTTATAGCGAACATATTCAGCCCTATGGCGCTTGATATGGTGTTCGGCACGGCGGCGACTTTGGC
>CANRNT010000057.1 GCA_947631995.1 uncultured Clostridia bacterium
GAAGAAAGGCTTTTCCCCATACCCCTTTCCAAAGACTTTTATATTGTTTTTTGGCGAGGGGTAATCCCTTTCATAAAACAGCGATAAATTTATATATTCTGCATATTCTAAAGAGAACAATTACCCCTCGCCAAAAAATATATGAGTTTTAGTGAGGGGGCTTGGGGGAAGACCCTTTTCCAAAAGGGTCTCCCCCAATAGCAGAGCAGATATAGTAAACAAAATTCTGATTTATCTTAGGAACACTTTTGTATAAAAGAAAAAATATGTTGAAATCTGGTGGAAAATATGTTAAAATGTAAAAGGAGCGTGATAACGATGAAAAATAAGAAACTAAAAATATTAAGGTCTGCTGTGCTTATCTGCGCGGTAATGAGTTTTTCGATAATGTGCTCATGCGGAAACAGCATTGAGCACAAGACTTTATCCGAGCTTCAGTCTGACACATCTGTACAGTCGCAGGAAGAAAACACCTATCTTTCCGCCGCAGACCCGGACGTCAGCGATCAATCTTCCGATGAAAACGCCGAGCCGAGTTATTCGGTACACTTTGTTTGCGCGGGCGACAATCTTATACACAACTACATTTACGATCAGGCGAGGGAGCGCGCAGGCGGCAACGGGTATGATTTTTCCTTTGTATACGAAAAGGCTCTGAAATATTTTGAGGACGCTGACATTGCGGTACTCAATCAGGAAACCATAGTCACAGACGAATTTGAGCCGTCGTCCTACCCGGGATTTTGCTCGCCCGGGGCTGTGGGCGATTACGTTGTGGACGAGATAGGCTTCAACGTTATCTCAATGGCGAACAATCACATTCTTGACATGGGCGAAGAGGGACTTGTTTCGACTTTGAACTACTGGGACACGCGTCACCCCGAAGTAATAAGATACGGCGCTTACAGAGACACCGCTGACATGGAGAACATTCGCATTATGGAGGTAAACGGGATAAAGTTTGCGTTCTTGGGTTATATGCAGCACACCAACGGCATAGAACACACGGGCGAGCTTGGCACGCGTTTGGTATATCTCAACGAGCTTGACACCATTGAACAG
This sequence comes from uncultured Clostridia bacterium, assembly GCA_947631995.1. Lineage (GTDB taxonomy): Bacteria > Bacillota > Clostridia > Oscillospirales > Ruminococcaceae > UBA7477. The sequence goes on from CANRNT010000057.1 coordinate 1,063, forward strand.
CAGATAAGAAAAGCTGACGAGTTAGCCGATGTTGTTGTGGTATCGCCGCATTTTGGAGTTGAGGTACAGAGCGAGCTGAACGAAGATCAGCAGTACTGCACAGCTCTGTTTACGCAATGGGGCGCGGACATTATCATTGGCACGCAGCCGCACACTATTCAGGAGTGCAACTGGTACGAAAAGCCAGACGGCAGCAAAGCGTTTGTATACTACTGTCTTGGCAATTTCGTTTCGGGAATGAGCAACAAGCTGGCATGGATAGGCGGTATTGGTGATCTGTACATAGAAATGGATCCTGAAACGCGTGAGATCACGATAAAAGACCCGAAGATAATACCTATCATCAGTCATTACGGCGAGAATTACAGCAATGTTCAGATAATACCATATGCGGAATACACCGAGGAGCTTGCGCAGTCGCACGGATACGAGCCGCTGTCTATGGAGTACATAGACGATGTACTGAAGCACGTTCCCGAAGAGTTTTTGTCTATCGAATAATCATAACAACACTTTACGGGGCAGGAGCACGTCTCTCCTGCCCTATTCGTTTATTTTTATTTTATACTTGATTTTTTTTACAAGGTATGGTATAATACTTTATGTTGTCCGCCCCCTTAGTTAAATGGATATAATAAACCCCTCCTAAGGGTTAGTTGTGAGTTCGATTCTCGCAGGGGGTGCCACACTTCGGCTTTGCCGAAGTGCAGAAGAATTATTTTGCCGACAACGGGTCGGCAATTTTATTTTTAGAAAGTTTTCAGACTTTCTAAAAATAAAACCATAATTCTTCCCTTGCTTACCAACTGCCTGAGGACAATTAACACGTTGCCCTTCGGGCAAGTGCCGAAGAATTTTTAGAAGCAATGAATAGTTTATAGATAATAGCAGTCCGTAAAGAGGGCGTTTCTGTACTATTCGTTATTCACTATTCACTTTTCACTATTCACTAATATTATATCATTTCTCGGTACAGATTTCATTCTGTGTCAAAAATATTTTACCGCCAGTTACACACATTTCACGCCATATACAAATAAAAAGCCGACCGCTTTAAAAACGGTCGGTATTTTTTAGAACTGATACTCAAAAGGATATGCAGTTGTTTTAAATTCTGCTACGACATCGGGGGTTATATTGTCAGGCAGTGAGAGCCCGGTTGCCTCAAAGCCCATTTTATCGCCGGCTTTTAAATCATCTGTAAGAATAGTATACAGCACCGCAAGCGGCTTTCCGTCACTATCATACAAAACAGAAGAAATATATACCATACTAAGGTCTTCACCGGTGTTGTTCTCTACTCTGCCCGACAGATAAATTTCATTGGTAAGATCTCTGGTTTTAAGCGTTTCATCGGAAATCGGCAGCGTAATTTTATCAATAGTTGCTTTTTCGGCATTGACATGGGGAACGATATTCAGATTTGAATCCGCATTTACATCTATAATAGTATCAACATAATAATACGCTTTTTCTCCTGAAGAAATTACCTGTGGGAACACCGACACAAGCGACTCTGAAGCGGCTAGAGAGCCGTCCTCATACTCAAAATCAAAATTTCCCGATGACATATAAAGGTCACAGTCGCCTGTATTTGTTACCTCTGCAATCGCTGACACCCACACTTCGCCTAAGCTGTCTTCATGCAGAATGGCATTTGTATATGTAACTTCATAAGCTTCCTTGGCTTCGCCGTTTTCCGAGTTTTCGGAAGTATCGGCTGCCTGAGAAGCGTTTTCATTCTGTGAAACATCTGCCAAAGACGAAGAAACAATTGCTGAAGAACTGTCCGCGATACTGCTGTTGTCCTTATCGCCATTTCCGCCTGTACTTGCAACTGCGCCTATTATGACCAGTCCTCCTACGACGCCGAGGGCTATTTTTGCACCTTTTTTCATTTGAATACCTCGCTTTTTATTTATTATGTTTCTATTTTAGCGGATTTCCCGCTAAAAGTCAAGGGGTCACGTTCAAAAATATTATAATAAACAAAAAGCCATAATAATATTTGTGTATTCTTGATAATCGGAGAAATGCCCATGTACAAACGTATAAGAAGTCTGCGCGAGGACGCGGACATGACACAGGCGCAGATAGCTAAAATTTTGAATTGCAGTCAGCGCGTATACAGCAACTACGAACGCGGAGACCTCGACATACCTACCGAGATACTTATAGGTCTTGCCAAGATCCACCGCGTTACGACTGACTACATTCTTGAGCTTTCTGACGAAAAGCAGTCGGATAAAAAGTGACCCGAGCCTTTGATCTGACCCCAAAAAGTTAGACAAAAATATAAAAATAAATTTATGCAAAGCGACTAAGAGCAATCTTGGTCGT
>CANRNT010000058.1 GCA_947631995.1 uncultured Clostridia bacterium
ATGCTCCCCTTTCATTAGACTTCTTTCGGGTATATTTCTATTATACCATATTGTCTAACAAATGGGGAGCATTTCATCTTCAGACCGTCGGGCTTTGTTTTGTTACGATATTTTCAAGTGTTTATTCGTTGAGATCAAGCACCGCTTCAACTACCTTTTCGGCGTCCTCCTCGCTCACCCCGAAATCACAGATAAGCATGGCGACCAGCGAGCCTATGCTCCACTCATCGTTGCTCCTGTCGTGTACCGCTTGCGCCATTTCGGACGTTATTTCTGTATTGCCGACCTTCCACATAATTTATCCCTCCTGTTTGATTATCCCGAGCCGTATAAAAATGCTGTACAGATAACTTGCGCCGAACGTCCCGAGCTTTTTAGGCCCTGTGACAACACCGTTCAGCTCGACGGCCTTTCTGTATGCCTGCATGACCGTTGACCGTGTTATCGACTTCTCCTTTGTGCTGACAAACATTTCGCCGCACCAAGAGCCGTTTTTATCCTTTTTGATACGATATGTAAACTCCACTCCGCCTTTGCCGTTCCTGCCCGAGGTCTTGAAGACCTCACTTTGCATTTCAGCTATCTTGCTCCAGACCTTGTCTTCGCTTTTGTATATATTCAGTAAATCGTTTTCTGACATAGTATCACCCGTCAAGCCTTGTAATAAGTGTTTTTTACTGATTATATTGTACAACATATTACGGAAAATTGCAAGCACAAAAAAGCCTTATCCGCATTTTTATTTTTTACGGATAAAGGCTTTCTTTTATTTGCTCTTTTAAGTGATACGGCCGCGGTGGCAATTGCTATTCCTGCACATCAACCGTAAGAAACAAGCTTCAGATAGTTGTTCAGCGTCGTGCCGCTGATCTCGTACACCGCCTGTGCGCCGCTGTCCTTATCAAATATGTACTGCTGTACGGACGGGTTGCTGTACCCTGCGGCAACGTAAACGTGCAAACGCACCTGCGAGCCGTTTGGAATGTTGGAGTCCTTTGCCAGATCTACCGAGCGTTCGGCATACTGCAAAATATCTCGGTATCCGGCGGTATACCAGCTTTTCCATTCTCCTGCAAAGCTGATGTTACCCTGTCCGTCGGTATGGCGTTCGCGGTATTCTATTACGATCTGCGCGACAAACGCGCCGTCGTTTTGAAGTTTCAAGTAACGTAATGTATTCATATTCTGCCTCCTATCACATAAGTGTCAGCGCGTATTGATACAGGCTGTCAAATTCAGCGTCAAACAGCGGCGAGCCGGAATAGAGGATCTCCTTGCCCGATACTGAAACATAGGCGTTCAGACCGACAGCTGTTATGTTGTCGTCAAGCACCCACGCGCCGCCCGAAGCGCCTGCGCCCATCTTACTGCCGAACATCGCCCAATGCCCATAGATCGGAACGACAAGCCCTTTGACGAACATCATCTGCGCGCCGTCAAAGTATGCGGTCGGGTAGCCCATTGAGGTTATCTGTTTATCACGGATCTGCGTATCTGTCGTATAACGCAATGGTGCAGCGACTTTTGAAGGCTTGTCCAGAATTGCAATAGCATAGTCGTACTTTTCGTTCTTTGTCTGATACCAATTCTCACGGAGCGCCACGGTCTTGAACGTGAAGTCTTCGGACGATAATTCTCCGGTATAGTCAAGCTCAAAGACATAATTCTCTCCGATACTGCCTGAATCTTTGTCTTGTATGCAGTGGGCAGCGGTCAGAAGCATATTATTCTTCATAAAAATGTTGCCGCTCGCTACGAAATCCTTGCCGTTCATAGAGTAGAACAGCTTACCGCCCGTGGTGAACGGCATTTCTGCAAGGTTAGCTTCTTTCGGGTCTGTAGGTGGCGGTGGCGGAGGAGCGTTGTCTGCGCTAGGCATTACCTGTGAAATGGGTGAGCCGCCTATGACGGGAATTGCTGCTTTCTTACGCTGCGGTGTCCAGTATTCACGAATGTCATGAGGCGAATTGTCAATGTTGCTGAGCTGCATAGGCATAAACTTTCCGCCGTTTGGAATATTGTTCATCTGATCTCCTCCTTCGTTACAGTAGTGTCAAAACGTAATTATACAGCTTGTCAAATTCTGCATCGAATTTCGGAGAGCCTATGTATGCTCCGCCTTTCGCGGTAGTTCCGGCAAAAGAATTAAGTCCGACGACCGTTTCGCCGTCCTCTAATACCCATGCGCCGCCCGAAGCGCCGTTAGAAAGCTTGCCGCCGCGTATCATCCACGAATCGGCTCTCTCGCTGACCGTGCCGGTTATGTACATCATCTGCGCGCCGTCAAATATATCTGTGGGGTAGCCAAATGCCGTCACAGTTTTGCCGACAAGGTTTTCTTTACGGTATTGCAGAGGCTTTTCGACGGTGGAATCTCTGTTCAGAATGGCGATTGCATAGTCCCACTTGTTGTCCTTTTCGGTGTACCAGTTTTCTTTAAGCGCAACAGTACGGAACGTGAAATCCTCTGTGGACAGCTCGCCCGTATAGCACCGCTCAAACACAAAATTTTCTGCGAGGTGACCTGTGTTGTCGTCTTGCACACAATGCGCCGCGGTAAGCAGCAGATTGTTTTTCATAAAGATATTTCCACTTGCGACGTAATCCACGCCGTCAAGGGTGAAGAACAGTTTTCCGCCCGTGATAAATGGCATTTTGCTCATATCTGCCTGCTTGGGGTCGGTCGTGGGAGCAGCGTTGGCAGCGTCAGGTGGTGTCATTTCAAGCGTGTCCGCTGCGCTTGTTCCCATTATGCCTGAATGTGTTCTATGTGCGGGGATAGCCGATTTCTTTCGTTCGGGTGTCCAGTACGCACGAATGTCCTGCGGGGATTTGTTGAGGGTTTGGCGTTGGAATGTGAGGAAATCGCTGTTGCCTGTTGTTACATCCATTGCAAGCCCTCCTTTGAAATGATTTTTATCGTTACATGCTTTAGTCTTGGTTTTTCAATCTTATTTTAACATTTTAAAGAGCGATTGTCAAGGGGTCGAAGTTAAGCAGTATAAATAAAGCAAACGGCAAATCTAGCTGGAAATGATTTTATACGCACAAATCTAGCGATTTGTTATTGCTTGGATTTTTCAAATGGTGAAAATTTTCTGCACAACATTTAATCTATCACTAAGAACAATTCAATCACGGTTTTTGAGCATTAAATCCACCCTGATTTGATCATTTTCCTTTTACAGGCTTTGATAAACAATATAACTTTCATTGGCAAATACCTGATCACAAGATATTTGCATTTTTTCTTCACACCGGATATTTCAGACAGCCTTGTTCTTTCTCCCGTAAGCTTATCCATTAAAGCAAACGTTGCGGTAGTTCTGAATGCAGGCTTTTCAAGAAATTCTCGCAAGCACTTTTCCAAACCTGTTTCAGGCAATACAAATTCAAATTCGCCCACCGCTTGCAAAAATTTTGTATTATCAAATCTGCGGTCAAAAAGCCTGTCATAGATCACCTGATATTTATTGCCCATAGCCTCATAAATCGGTTTCGGATCATCTGCATATTTTATTTTGAGCTTCTTTCCTGTCACTTCGTTAAAAACTCTCTTATATATTGAGAGAATATCTTCCCACTTGATTGACTTATCGGTCGTTATGTGAAAAGCCTCACCCATGGCTTTATCGTTGCCGATCAGCTTTGATATCCCCATAGCTACATCCGCGCCGAGTGTCATGGTCGTATACTTTTCCGCGATCGCTTTTGGAAATACGATTGTTTTGTCGTGTAAAGCGCGATAGAGCCATAATTCCTTTTCGTATACGCCCAATTGCAAACGCTGATCACTATAGGTTATGTACGGACGGATTATTGTCCAGTTGGTTTTGCCGGATCTGCGCAGCATATTTTCCTGCCGAGCTTTTGTGAGGGCATACTCATCTGTTTTGAGATATTCGCTGTCTGATGTCATATCTAAAAGCCGCGGAGAATCCTCGGTGATAGGTGTTTCAGAGTCGGCATAAACGCGGCTTGAGCTCAGAAAAACATACTGATTTGTCGAGCCAAGAAGCAGATCGCGCCTTGCCTTGAATTCTTTTGTATTGTAGACCATAAAATCCACTATCGAATCGTATTTTTCAATCAGAACAGATTTTAGAAAAGCAGTATCATGCGCGTCGCATTTGATATACTTCACATTGTCAAACTCTGACTTTCTTTCAGAGCGGCTGGTGACTGTGACATCTTCACCGTGCTTCGCAAGAATTTTCACCAAATCGACGCCCATTGCGCCCGTTCCGCCTAAGACAAGTATTTTCATATCGGTTTCCTTTCTTTGTCATGAAAGAAAACCGCATACGTTTATCCGTGAAGCGTAATTGTTCCGCTGCCTCCTGTCATATAGAACGTGTCTCCTACAATCATGTTGCCCATATCGCTGACCATAAACGTTGCAAGCGAGGCAATTTCAGATGGCATTGCAAAGCGTTTTGCCGGACAGTACGCGTTATATATACTGTCTCCGTCATTCTTGCCAAGCATAGGTGTAGCAGTCGGCCCAGGAGCTATCGCATTGACTACGATACCATAGGGCAAAAGCTTGTCCGCTGCGCCAAGAGTAAAACCTCTGACTGCCCATTTTGACATTTGATAAGGTGTCCACGCAGGGCGAAGCGCCGAAGATGAGGTCACGTTCAGAATATGTCCCTTGATTCGGTTTTCTATCATGTATTTTGCAACTGCCTGAGACATAAAAAACGTGCCTTTTGCGTTGATATCCATTATGTTGTCATACTCTTGCTCCGACATATCCAAAAAGTCGGACTTGCTGACTACTCCTGCGGAATTTACAAGAATATCTATCCTTTGTTCAGGAAACATCGCAGCGGCGGTTTTGATCTTCTCAGACATTGTTTTTACGTCCTTAACGTTAATAACTATGTATGAGAGATTTACCCCCCCGGCGAGTTTTTCACAGCATGAGCGAAGTTTTTCTTCGTTTGTTCCTGCGATTATCACTTTAGCACCACTTTTAAGAAAGCTTTCAGCTATGGCAAACCCTATTCCGCTGCTTCCGCCCGTAATCAGCGCAACTTTACCTTTAAGAAGTTTTGAAGCGTTGATAGGATTGGGAATGGGAATTTTCTTTTCTTCTTTGAAAATCATTATCATATTTCTGATAATTTTCTTTGCCGTTTTAAACATAATTTTTTCCTTTCATCAGTTCTTTTTGAGATCGAGTATATTCTTAATAACACTTAGTATCTTCTTATGAAATATAACTATTACCATAAGCATGATTCCGAGCATAGAATATCGTATGATAATATGATTGTAGCTTGCCATAAATGCAAAGCCAAACAAGAAAAACACAGCTGTAATTCCACCATATATTTTCAGGCTGTACGGCTGCTCATTATTCAGCCTCTCACGGCAGATCTTACGCATAAAATACATATGGAATGCTGCATAGACCATGTAGCAAACAAGCGTTGTATAACCTGCTGCATAGTAGCCGAATATTCTTATAAATATATAATTCAGCGCTATATTTAATACTGCTCCTGCGCTTGTAGCAGCAGCTATGAGCTTTGTTTTTTCGTAATAGAATTCAAAAACCGCAAAGAATGTATATGAAAACATAAAGTATACACTCATTGCAACGGGCGGTATCACCCAAATGGCATCGTAATATTCCGGCGGTGCGAATATTTTTACTGCCTCAGGTGCGAGCGCAATAAGCAGAAGATTTACAACGGCTATGCCAATAAAAGCAGGGTATGCTACTTTTGATATGCCCTTGATTTTTTTGTCGTTTATTCGCTTATAAAGCCAAGGCTCAACAGTTTGAAGTAATGCCGTATTAAACAAAGTCATGATTTGCGAAATTGAATATGCAAGACCGTATATTCCTGCTGATGATTCGTTCACCATCTTACCGATCATTATCCTGTCTGCGCTGTTTAAAACAGTCATAGAAAGGTAATGAGGTATAAGGGGTATATTGAATTTCAGAGCGTGCTTCCAATAAAAAGCCGAGAAAAACTTTTTACCGCGTATAGCCTGAAGCATAAAGAGAACAATGCATATAATTGCTTCAATTACTGCAAGCCCGAATATTCTTGCGCTGACTTTGTCTGTTGCCACTTTAACTAAAATTATCCCTAGAACAGGCTTTGCCAAGGACATCACAAGCGTGACAACAACCAAGCTTTGGTACTTAAAATCCACTCTTTGGCTCATCGACCAAAAGCCGAATATATTTGCGTATAAAATCATTACAAACATACACAGCATCTGGAACGTGGTCAGTGAAAAAACGCTGTTCCAGAAAGTGTGAAAAACGAAATATATTACAGTCCAAACGAGAGTTAATGTCAAAGACAATCCCTGCATTGATGACGTGAAGGCCTTTCGGTCATCGCTGAATTTGACTACACCTCTTGCATACACCCCTGCACAAAGATTTAATGATACAATGACCGTTAAAATGCCTAGCCACGAATTAAATATGTTGAATTGACCGTATTCGGTCGTGTTGAGCAGTCGCGTAAAAATAGGGGTGGTAATAAACGAGATGCCGCGCTGCATAAAGGCACAGATCAAGAACCAAAAGGAAGCCTTGACCTGAACAGGGACCGAATTGTATTTGCTTATTAGTTTTTTAAACATTTTTCATCACTTGTTAAGAATTTTCTTGACAGCTTGTACTCCTTTTTCACCGAGAATTTTTTTTGCAAACTGCTTTGCCGAACCTGTCACCGAAATTTCAAGATTTTTTATGATTTTCAGAGCATCGCTCTCACACTGATGATCTGTGAATACTTCAAACACCATTGGCTTGTTTGTTAATTTCGGAGTAAGGAACCTATCGACCGCTGACAAATATTCTTCTTTACTTGACGCACTCAGATATTCATATCCTAAATCTTCTGCATAGTGTTTTACAAGCTTACGCGATTGCGCTCCATAATGCCCCGCGGCTGCCATATAAGCATCTGCATCTTTACCAAACCTTGATGCCGGATGACTATAAAGTCTGAATTCAGCTCCGCGTCCGTTGTTAATAAGCATAATACGCACATTATTTCCAATGTGACGGTTTCCGAGAGCGTTCAGATCATAGAAAAATCCCAGATCTCCCACCACGCCGAAGCATAGTTTTTCTCTATTTGACAGCGACATTCCGACAAGTGCAGACACCCCTCCGTCGATCCCAAATCCGCCTGTGTTTGAGTAACAGGTCACGCTTTCGGGAGTTTCAAAGTAATTCCACGAACGAAGCGTGTTGAGTATTCCAAGATATAAAATAGAATTATCAGGTAAACGGTTTGCAGTATACTGTGCGATCCACGGATTTGAAAACGGAAGCTCGGGGATCTTTTCAGCAATTTTTACTTGTTCTGCTACAAATTCATCATAGTATTCACGGCGTTTTTCTTGTGCGGAGCCTTGAGCATTATATGCTTCAAAGAAAGTAAGCTCTTTCATTTCAAAAACCTTTGTAAGCTTTCTGAATGTGTCACGAATTTCACCGTCAGGATTTACTCTCCATACTTGCTCAGGCTTCAATGACATATAAGCCCCTGAAACATTTCCTATATCGATAAGTAACTCAGGCGATATGCACGGCGATGTATATTGTTTCTGGTCAGTGATCAGATTTACAAGAACACGATATTTTCCACGATAGTTGCTTGTGTGATCACACAATACTACGCTGTTATATTTCCCACAGAATTCATCTACGGCTTTCGTCAGTTCTTCTGACCATTTTCTATGATTTCCAACAAAGATTGCTATTTTGCCGTTTGGTAGTTTGGGCAGTTTATCGCCATAGCACACTCGTTTTATAACTCTTGCTTGCGGAAGTTCTTTCAATGTGAAATCTTTATTATATGAAGTTTCAAGGTTGATATGAACAGGTCCTCCTCCGTGCCTGCGGAGCTCAGATAAGGCTCTGTTTATCTGAACATTAAGCGACCATTTGTCTTCCTCGGTATGTACTATCGGGGCTTGTATGCTCAGATTTACTATATCATTAAGTATTGCTCTTCGGTCTATGACCTGAGCTATATTCTGACCTATTCTTCCGGGGTGCTGGGTAGCGGTGACAGCAAGTACAGGCAATTTTCTGTAATATGCCTCTGTCAGGCCGGGAATATAGTTTCGCGATGCGGTGGCTCCGGTACAGCTTAATGCAACAGGCTCACCGCTTTCAGCAGCCAGACCGCAGGCAATATATGCAGCAGAGCGTTCATCAACGGAAGAATAAAGCTCAAAATACGGGTCCTGTTGAACGCTTGCGACAAAGTTTATATTTGTTGTTCCCGGACTGGCAATTACTTTTCTTATTCCGTGTGATTTCATAAGCGAAACAAGTATCTGCACATTTACTTCTTTGGAATAATATGTGTCCATTGATTTTCCTCACATTCTTTTTTATTTATTTCATTCTGATTATTGTTCATCGCTATTAACTAAATTGACGATAAGTAAATCATCCACAACTAATTGAAAGCGATTCAATTTATTATAGTTTATATTGTTGAATACTTTCAAAAGAATCATCAAAAATAATTCCATACTTAATTTTTATTCTGAAAAATAGTAAGAATTTAAAAGTGTTATTATATTTTTTTAGTGTCAAGTGCCACTGCTTTTTTTAAAAAATTTTCAGATATTCTTCTCTTTTCCGAGATTATTCGATAAATTTTTTCATAATCCCATTTGTATTCTTCGACGGACTTAAACTCACAGTTTGATATCATTTTGTCCTTCTGCTTAATGGTTTCCAAAAAATCAGTCAGTCTTACATTTATATCGATAGTATAATCTCTGGTTACAGCAAAAAAGCGTTTTTCAAATATAGTGGAAAAAACTATGCCGTGAAAGCTGTCAGTTATGACATAATCAGCGTGGTGTATCAGCCATATCCATTCTTCGGGGCTGCAATCGTTGAGTTTTATATCGCCAAAAGATAAATCGTATTCTTTTTTCAAACCGTTAGCATACGGAATAGTTATAATCTGCAAATTGTTTTGCCTGCCCCAAGCGGTTATACTCTCTCTTTGTGTTTTATCTTCACCAAGGAGATATACGAAAACAAATGGAGCATCTACAATATCAGAGGGTTTATTTTCTAATTTTGCCCATTCATCCTTAGATATCAAAAGTGTTGGATCCAAAACATGATAAGCATTATTAATTCCATATGATTTCAACATTTGTACGGCTGATGCTTCCCTGAGCGTAATCATATCGAAATCTTTCAAGCATTTCTTGATATAATTGACATTTTCTTTTGGTATCCAATTACGACCAAAAGAAGCTGCATAAGCTATCTTTTTAGATTTTTTATTTGTCGTAAATTTTAAAAATTTGATTTTGTTTACATAATAATGACCTTGTGCCCATACGACATCTGAACCCACGATATAAATATCATAATTTGAGTTTACGAGTTGCTTCCAAGTCATGCCGTTTTCACACATAGTTATATTCTTTTGAAATTTTTCAAAAGCCTTTAACCGTGATTTAACTAATTGTAAATTTATACAACCACTTTTATTTCTCAAATGTCCTGAACTTATGACATTTCTTATACAAGAAATCGTTTTACTGCATAAGAAGCCTAAAAAAGATGTTATATGTTTTTTTGAAGAATTTTGAAACCACAACGTGTCAACCTCTATATATGGATACTTCATATGCAAATAGTGATTTAACGCAAATGCCTGTAGATTATTACCATAATTCACAGTTTGCTTTTGAAATTCTGAAATGATTGCAATTTTCATTATTTCTCCCTCCGCAACAATCACAGTAGTGCATAAGATACATGTTTTCGATTGTTGTATTTTAACAAAAGCATTAATAATATAAGAAAAGCTGCGAAATAAACGTGAGCGTCTCTTAATTGGTATAATAATCAAATGCTAAGGAATCTCTGAATAAATAAGTCTATCTTTTTAGATTTCTGATATTGTAGTAATATGTAAAGCAAATCTATGCCGATGATGTTAGTGCCGTGCAATTATTTACGCTTTATACAATTCTCAATCCCTCTTAAAAATATCCCTCGTATAAACTTTCTCGTGCACATCATCAAGGCAGCAGTCATACCTGTTTGCAATAATAGCGTCAGATTCTGTTTTGAAATTTTCAAGGTCGTTCACAACAAGGCTGCCGAAGAATGTGTCACC
>CANRNT010000059.1 GCA_947631995.1 uncultured Clostridia bacterium
CGAAGTCAGTTCGTTTCTTAATTTATTTTTCCATAGGGGTCTTTTGTGCTGTTCGCACAAATTGGTGCGGTTCATTTTGTGCAGGGCGGTCGTTTTTATTTTTTTATTTATGGTCTCCGCGCGAGAGATCTATGCGGTATCCTATGCTTTCCATACGCTCAGCTAAGTCTTTAAGCGCGTCGGCGCTCTCGCTGCCTGTAGAAATTTTGCCGTCGTACAGCATATATTTTTTCCTTACCGACATCGGCGACAGGTTTGGCATTATGACGTTTGCTCCCGCAAGTATACCGCGCTCTCTTCCCGTGCCGCTTGCCGTACCCAAAGCCGTTGTGGCAGGTATAAGAGCGTGCGGCAGCATAATTCTTGTCAGAGAAAGCAAAAACACCGTCAGGTCAACGTCGCCGCTTTTCTCCTTTGCAAACGGCGTGTCCTTGTGCGGTATGAACGGGCCTATTCCCACCATATGCGGCTGAAGCGTGCCTAAATAGAGCATATCTTCCGCCAAATGCTCAGCCGTCTGAAAAGGCGTGCCTACCATCATTCCCGCACCCGTCTGGTAGCCGAGCTCTTTCAGCTGTAACAGGCAGTTCATACGGTTTTTAAGGCTCATACTTTCGGGGTGAAGCTTTGAATAGTGCCACTCGTTTGCAGTTTCGTGCCGCAAAAGATACCTGTCCGCCCCCGCCTCGCGGTACGCCTTGTATTCCTCATAGCTTTTCTCGCCTATCGACAGCGTAACACAGCAGTCGGGAAAGCGTTTTTTTATGCTCCTTATAATGTCGCATATCTCGCCGCAGGTGTAGTGAAGGTCTTCCCCGCCCTGCAAAACAAACGTATGCAGACCCAGCTCATATCCGTGCTCACAGCACTCTAAAATATCCTCTTTAGTAAGCCTGTAGCGCTCGCAGGCTCTGTTCGAGCGGCGTATACCGCAGTAGTAGCAGTCATTTTTGCAGTAGTTTGAAACCTCGATAAGTCCGCGTATATACACCGAATTTCCGTAAATGCTCTGAGCTATGCCGCGCGCTTTTTGCGCTGCATACTCCGCGTCACTTTCGGTATACGACGATATCAAAGATACAAACTCCTGCTTGTCCAGAAGCTGTTTTTCCAGCTTGTCTAATAAAGATTTGTTGTCCATTTTATTACTCCCCGCATATCCTGTCAAGCGAAAGCGTAGCTATGCCGTTTAAGCTCTCGTCCGCTCTTTTTCCTGCAAGATAGTCATAGTAAGCCTGACAGCCTATCATAGCGGCATTGTCGCCGCAGTATTTCAGCTCGGGAAGATACAGCTTTATCCCGCGCTCGCCGCAAACCTTTTCCATAGCCGCCCTTACGCCGCTGTTCGCCGAAACTCCTCCGCATACCGAAAGTGTCTTAAAGCCCATATCATCGGCGGCCAGCATAGTTTTTTGCACGAGTATCTCGCACACCGTTTTCTGAAACGAGGCAGCCACATCGCAAGGTGAGATACTGTCCGCTTCGCCGCGCTGCTGTGCGTTGTGAACAAGGTTCACTACCGCTGTTTTCAGTCCCGAGAACGAGAAATCATACTTACTGCCCTCAACCCTTGGATGAGGCAGCTTGTAGGCGTTTGGGTCGCCCTTTTTGGCGGCTTCGTCTATATGCTTGCCTCCGGGGTACTCAAAGCCTATCATTCGCGCCGCCTTGTCAAAAGCTTCGCCTGCCGCGTCGTCGCGCGTCCTGCCTATGACCCTGTATTTTGTATAGTCCTTTACCTCAATTATATGGCTGTGTCCTCCGCTTATCACAAGACAAAGGTAGGGCGGCTTCAGATCGGGGTGAGAGATATAATTTGCCGCTATGTGTCCTGCTATGTGGTGTACAGGTATAAGCGGCTTTCCTGCCGCCATAGCAAGCCCCTTAGCAAAGCTTATGCCTACAAGCAGTGCGCCTATAAGCCCCGGCGCATAGGTCACAGCGATAGCGTCTATATCCGCAAGAGCGCAGTCTGCGTCCGTCAGCGCCTGACTTGCAACGGCATAAATATTTTCGCTGTGCCTGCGCGAGGCTATCTCGGGCACAACTCCTCCATACAGCCTGTGTTCATCTATCTGCGTTGCCACGACGTTCGACAGTACCCTTGTACCGTCCTCTACCACCGCGCACGCGGTCTCGTCGCAGGAGCTTTCAATTGCAAGTATCTTCATTTTACCACTTCCGTTACTGCTCGTTTTTAAGTATCTTAGTCATAAGGTCAGCGTCCTCCTTAGGCTGTTCGTAAAATCCCTTTCGCGTGCCGACCTTTATATATCCCATACTTTTGTACAGCCTTATCGCCGCTTCGTTGCTCTGCCGCACCTCGAGAGTTATAAACTCCGCTTTGTCGGTCGCGCTGTTTTCAAGAGCCTGCATAAGCGCCCTGCCTATGCCTTTTCTGCGCTGCGTTGCCCTTACGCCGACGTTGTTTATATAGCACTCCCCCGCTATCTCTCGCATATCCGCAAAGCCGACTACCTCTTCGCCTGCCTGCGCAACGACTATCGAAGCCGTGCTGTTATTAAGCTCGTCCGCAAAAGCCTGCTCGCTCCAAGGCTGTGTGAAAAGCTCTTTTTCTATGGCTGCAACCTGCCGAATATCGGCGGCTGTCATTTTTCGTATCACAAACTCACTCATCGCTATTCTCCAGCAGGGCGGAATATATCTCGCTTTTGGAAAATCCGCTTATCTTCGCAATATGCTTTGCCGCGTCGGCTTTTTTCATACCCTTTGCCGCAAGCGCTTTCGCCTGAGCTATGGCATCTTCAAGCGTTTCCGTGACCGCCTCGTTTTTGCAGCCCTCTATTATGAGAACATACTCGCCCTTCGGCAGTTCATTTTCGTAACGCTCGACCGCCTGCGCTATCGTAGTTCTTATCACCTGCTCGTGAATTTTCGTAAGCTCGCGGCAAAGTGAAATTTTCCTGTCGCCGAATATTTTCAGCATA
The DNA here is from genome assembly GCA_947631995.1 of uncultured Clostridia bacterium. Lineage (GTDB taxonomy): Bacteria > Bacillota > Clostridia > Oscillospirales > Ruminococcaceae > UBA7477. Next base: position 2,949 of record CANRNT010000059.1, read on the forward strand.
TCGTCAAGCGTCGCCCTCAGCTTGTGCGGAGCTTCGTAAAAAATAAGCGTGTCGGGTATGTTCGCGGCATTTTCGAGCTGTTCAAACCGCGAGGGTCTGTTCATCGACAAAAACCCCTGAAACGAAAATCGCGATGTATCAAGTCCGCTTATCGCAAGCGCAGAGATAGCCGCGCTCGGGCCGGGCACTACCACAACTTCAATGCCCATATCCGCACAGTATTTTACCATTTCTTCGCCGGGGTCTGATATGCACGGCATACCCGCGTCGGTGACAAGCGCACAGCTCTCGCCCGAAAGTATCCTGTTCGCCACCGCCTCGCAGCTCGGCTTTTTGTTGTGCTCGTGGTGGCTGACCAGCGGCTTTTTTATCTCCAGAAAATTTAAAAGCTTCGCCGTAACTCTCGTGTCCTCGGCGCACACAAAATCGACCGCTTTCAGCGTTTTCACCGCGCGGTATGTGATGTCGCCAAGGTTGCCTATCGGCGTGCCGACTATATAGAGCTTTGCCTTTTCGCTTTCCATTTTTACCGTCTTTCTCCCCTTTTTATTACATCTGCCGCTATCTGCTCCAGCTTTGCGTATTCGTCAAGATAAGAGCAGGCGGCACGTATCTTAGCGCTGTCGGGCAGCCCCTTTACATACCATATAACGTGCTTTCTCGCCTCTCGCATACCGTGCTCCTCGCCGAGGGTGTCGCACAGCATTTTCGCGTGCCTGAGCATGACCCTCATGCGCTCTTCAAGCGGCGGCTCGGGCAAAATTTCACCCGTTTCAAAATAATGCTCCACCTGCTCAAACACCCACGGTCTGCCGTAAGAAGCCCTGCCTATCATAACAAGGTCGCAGCCCGTTTCGCTGTACATTCTTTCGCAGTCAAGCGCGGTTTTAACGTCGCCGTTGCCTATAACGGGTATCTTAACGCTTTCCTTGACTTGCTTTATAATGCTCCAGTCAGCCTCGCCGCTGTAAAACTGCTTTCGCGTTCTGCCGTGCACCGCAACAGCCTTTACGCCTGCCGCTTCAAGACCCTGAGCTATATATACGGCGTTTATGCTTTCCTCGTCCCAGCCTGCGCGAATTTTTGCCGTAACGGGACAAGAGGCGTTTTCCACAGCCGCTTTTGCAATTGCGAAGGCGGTCTCGGGCGTTTTCATAAGCGCGCTGCCGCCGCCGTTGTTTACCACCTTAGGCACTGGGCAGCCCATGTTTATGTCTATAATGTCGGGCGAAAATTTCCCCAGCAGCTGCACCGCCCTGCCGATAAATTCGGGTTCTTCGCCGAAAAGCTGTATCGCCATAGGGCGCTCGGAGTGCGTTATAGTGCAAAGCTCATCGGTCTTTCTGTCACCGTAGCACATACCCTTTGCAGATACCATCTCGCTTACCAGATAGCTCGCGCCGTACTCCTTGCAAAGCGTTCTGTACACCGTGTCCGCCACCGACGCCATAGGTGCAAGCGCGGCAGTCTTTTTTATAATTACGTTGCCGATGTATATGTTTTCGATTTTTTTCATGCAAATATCACCATGCTTATATTGTAGCACAAATATGCGTACTTTGTAAAGTGGGTCTGTACAAAAGAAAAAGTTATGGTATAATAAACACAAAACGGAATTTGTCGAAGAAACACTCTGCACTACTTACCTATCTTGTTGGAGCGCGAAACCTATGTTTTTAATCTATCTTTCCGTTCTTGCG